>CBESNA010000001.1:0-152624 GCA_965530755.1 uncultured Acidimicrobiia bacterium
ACCTTTTCCTTACCATGGAAACGCTCTACCGACTGAGCTAAGGGGGCGCGGCTCCACAGGGAGCGCGCAAAGTCTGCCACGGCTGGCGAACGTCACCAACCACCGCTAGCAGATTCCGCTGCCGAGGGCCATGTGGGTCGCGAGCGTGCCCGTCGCCGATCCCCGTCTGCGGGACAATTGCCCAGACGTCGGCGAGCGCCCCGGGCCGAATGACTCAAGTTTTCACCGTCGTTGTGCCGAAGACGAGGATGTGCGACTCCACCGAATCGAACTCCTGACCCAGACCTCAACGGTCGACCTGCCGTTCCACCATCAGGCGACAGTCATCGCCGGGCTCGGCCGGCTCGAACGAGAAGCACTCGCGTCCGAGGTGGCTGCGGCCATCGGACAGGGTCGGCCCGGTCTGTCTGCCGACATTTCCACCCACACCGGTCACCGACTCGAGATCCGTCGCCCCCTGACCGGCCAGGCAACGGTGACCGATGTCGACACCTTCGTCGACGTCACCGGCGAATTCCTCTTCGGTGGCGTCGTCAATCCGGCACGAGCACTCGACATCGACCCCTCCTCTCGAGTCACACTCGACGACCTCCGCGCCGGCGAGGCAGCCAACGATCGAGTCAGACGGTTGGCTGCGCTCGACCAGGATCAGCTGTGGGGTCTCGCGATCTCATTGGCGGAACTCGAGGTCGACATCGCCCGGCAGGTCGACGACGAGGTTGTCGGCGAGCGGATCAGCAGCGTTGCCAGCGAACAGATCGAGCAGGCTCGAGCTCAGGTCGACATCGCCAATGGACAACTGCAGGACATGAGCGATCAGTCGATCGTGGCCGCAGCGTCGCTGACGATGATCTCGTTCGTGGTGGCGTACATCACCCATCCTTTCATCGCCATTCCCTTCCTGGCGGCCGCCGTCGCCGTCGCCTATTGGTCCTGGTCGTTGCATCAACAACACGAGCGAGCGCTCGCCACCGAGGAGGCGCTGCTCAACCAGTTCGGTCTCGAGAGCTATCTCGACTTCCAGTTGCGGAAGGTCGATGCGCTGACCAACGACTCCCAGAACCGTCGGCTCAGCCTGTCGCTGGCCGAGAAGCGCCGCTTCGCCAACGAACAGTGGCGCCGCTTCGTCGGGCCGGACGTGACGCTCGAGTGGGCGGCCAGCCATCGCCCCACGATCACGTTGGCAGCCAATCAGCGGTCGCGGCTGACCCTCGGCGGAGACGCATCCAACGCCGAGGCGGCCTCGCTGGCGCTCGCCGAGCGCATCCGCCTCTCGACCGAGTCGGCCGAGTCAACACCGTTGATCGTCGACGACATCTTCGAGGGGCAGACCGACGCTGTGGCTGAGCGCATGCTGTGGCTCGTCGACCATCACTGCCAGCAACTCCAGTTCATCATCATGAGCAACGACCCACGCGTGCTGCGGTGGGGTGCAGAGCGAGCAGCCGCTCGGCACGCTGCCGTCGTACGCCTGGCCGCTGATGAGTCAGCGGACACCATCGACATGGATGCAGCATCCGCATCGTCGGTCGAGGCAACCGTTGCCTTGGCGGGCGAGGTGGTCACCATCGACGCCATCGAAGCCTGACCGAGCTCCCGAACGCTGCGGGCCACAGTCCCGACGGGTTCATCGTCGCCGGCGATGGGCCTGGCTACGCTCGCCTCCGTGCTCATCCGCCCGGCCAGACCCAGCGACGCTGCGGCGATCATGGAGATGTACAACCGTGAGGTGTTGGAGACCGCTCACACCTTCGATCTCCACCCTCGGACGCTCGAGGATCAGCGCAAGTACATCGAGGAACGTTCGGGTGGGCTGGTGGTGCTCGTTGCCGAAGAAGAGGGAGGCGACGTCGTCGGTTTCGGCAGCATCAGCTTCTACCGAGATCGCCCCGGCTATCGCACTTCGGTCGAGAACTCGGTGTATGTGCGGCCCGATCGCCATCGCAACGGTGTGGGGTCTGCGCTGCTCGATGCGCTGATCGAAAACGCTCGGACGCACGGTTTCCATGCCATGTTCGCGAGGATCGTCGATGCCCAGGACGCAAGTGTCGCTCTCCACCAGCGCCACGGTTTCGAGATGATCGGCATCGAGCGGGAAGCGGGACGAAAGTTCGGCAAGTTCCGCGACGTCGCCCTGATGCAACTGCTGCTCTGAGGCCACAAACCTCGGGTTCCCACCCCACATTTCCGGGGGTCATGGCCTCCGGTTCAGCGGAATAGGAACGAGGCGCTTCGCACCGGGGCCATTCCTTACGTTCAGCGCGTTGTCGTACTTCGTGCTTCTCCCCCGTCCGCTGAGGTCCTAGTCGCGAAAGTTCTGGTACTGCAGCGGAAGGTCGAGCTCAGCTTCTTTCAGAGCGGCAATGACGTCCTGCAACGCATCGCGCTTCTTCCCCGTGACGCGGACTTGGTCGCCCTGGGTCGAACTCTGCACTCCTTTGAGCTTGAGATCCTTGATCGTGGTGTTGATCTTCTTGGCCATGTCAGAGCTGATACCGGCCTTCAAGGTGATCTTCATCCGAGCTCGGCCACCGGCCGCATCCTCGACGTCGCCGAAGTCGAGGGTCTTCAGCGACACCTTGCGCTTGACGAACTTTTCTTCGATGACCTGACGGAGGGCAAACATCCGATCCTGGCTCGCCGACTCGAGCGTGATCGTCATCTCCTTGTCGTCGAGGTCGATCGTCGAGTTCGTGTTCTTGAAGTCGAACCGATTCACGATCTCGCGGGTGGCTTGGTCGACCGCATTGCGGACTTCTTGCATGTCGATTTCTGAGACAACGTCGAACGAGGGCATGGAGAAAATCTAGCGCCCCGGTAACATCTCACGCTGCCAGGGTCGGTGCCCGAGTGGTCAATGGGAGCGGACTGTAAATCCGCCGGCTTCGCCTACGAAGGTTCAAATCCTTCTCGGCCCACGTGTGTTCTCGGCCCTCGCGGGCCTCGGACACCCAGAGTTGCTCGCTGGCGCTCACAACTCTCGGGTTGTGAGCGCCTTCGCGTTCCCTTGCGAGTCGCCGGCCGCTCCATGCTCGCTGAGGCCCACAACTCTCGGGTTGTGAGCGCTGCCACGTTTCGACGGGGTGACTACAAACCTCGGGTTCAGACCCCACATATCCGGGGGTGAACACCTCGGGTTGGAACCGTCGAGACCGAATCGCCCGAACTCGAGGCTATGACCCCCGCTTTTGTGGGGCTCAAACCCGAGGTTTGTAGGAGTAGCTAGAGGAGGTCACGCCACTCTTGGCTGCGGAGTCTGGCCACGCGCTCTTCCGCCGGCGGGTGGGTCGAGAACATCTTCGCCATACTCACCTTCCGATTCGCCAGCGGGTTCACGATGTAGTGACTCGCCTGCGGTGGCGGCACGTCCGAGACGATCTCCATCGAATACCCGTTCAACTTCTCGAGCGCTCGAGCCAGCGGTTCTCCATCGTTCATCAGGATCGCCGCTCGGCGATCGGCCTCGAACTCACGGCTCCGACTGATGGCACTTTGGATCAGGGCCGCTGCCATCGGCGCCAGGATCGCAAAGGCCAAGGTGACGATCGGATTGCCGTTGTTCCGATCTCGACGACCACCGCCGAGCGCTCCACTCCAGATCGCCATGTTCGCCGCGTAGCTGATCGTGGTTGCGATCGCCGCTGCCACCGAACCGGTGAGGATGTCGCGGTTCCGAACGTGAGCGAGCTCATGGGCCAACACACCACGGGTCTCGTCCCAGCTCAACGTCCGCAACAATCCTTCAGTGAGACAGACCGCCGCGTGCCGAGGACTGCGTCCGGTGGCAAAGGCGTTCGGCTGCTGCTCCGGCGACACATAGAGCTTGGGCATCGGCATGTCGGAGAGCTGCGTCAGCTCCCGCATCACGGCGTAGTACTGCGGCAGCTGAGCTTCGGACACTTCGACCGCCTTGGCCGAGCGGATCGCCAGCTTGTCGCTGAAGAAGTAGCTGAAGCCGACCATTCCGATCGAGATCACGAAGGCAACCGTCAGTCCACCACGGCCGAAGAACGACCCGGCCAACATGATCAGGCCCGCCATCAACGTCAGCAGGACTGCGGTTTTCATTCCGTTCTTCATGGTGGACAGAACGCTACGCCGACTTCACGGGTTCCCGAGGATGTTCGAGCGGCTGACACGCCGTAGGTTCCTGACATGGAGATCTTTGGCGTCGTCAACGCCTCCCCGGATTCGCTGGCGGACTTCTCGATCGCCACAACGGCGGCGGAGGCAAAGGCCTACGCAAGCAAACTGTTGGCCGAAGGCGCTGATCACATCGACCTCGGCGGACAGGCGTCGCACGGCGACGCGCTCGAGGTGACGCCGGAGGCCGAGTGGAAGATCCTGGCCGAACCGTTGGCCGCCATCGTCGAGCTCGGGGTGAAGGTGAGTGTCGATACTTGGCAGGTCGAGACGGCGCGAAAGGCGTTCGACGCAGGAGCGAGCGTGCTCAATGCCGCCGACGCCTTGCAGGATCCGAAGATGCTGGAGTTCGCGGCCGAACGCGAATGCGACGTGGTCCTGCCCTTCATGCTCGGACCCGACCCCCGCCATCTCGCGCACGTCGATGGCGATCCCGTCGAGGTCATGGTGACGTGGTTCGATGCCCGCCTCCGGGACATGGACCGCTTCGGCATCCGAGAACGCTGCTATCTCGACCCCGGAACCGGCTTCGCCCCGGCGCACTGGGACTGGTCGGATCGGTACGAATACCAAAAAAAGATCTACCGCGGCCTCGACCGGCTCCGGGTCTTCGATCTGCCGATCTACGTGCCGGTGCCCTGGAAGCAGACAGAGGATCGCTTGGAACTGATGGACATCGCCTTGGCCCACGATCCGGAGTTCGCGCGAGCCCACTACCCGGCACAGGTTCGTCGGCATCACGAAGCCCTTCTACCACCGCTGACGTGAACGCAACATCACGAGATTCCTCCCGCGAGGGGGATCTCGGCGCATCCAGCTACCATTTTGGGCTTCCGTTGCGCAACCGCCGAAATCGGCACGTCGAATCGTTCGACACTCGCGACATGGAGGAAACAAATGAACATCCTGAAGAACCCCCTGGCTCGCCTGCTTGCGGCACTGCTCGCCTTCTCACTCATCGCCGCTGCGTGCGGAAGCGATGCCGCCGAGGAATCCGTCGACGCCGAGACACCCGCCGAATCCGGCGATGACACCGGACTTCCCGACCTCGAGGGTCGCACTGTGACCGTCGGCGTCGAGAACGCGTACCTCCCCTTCAACTACGTCGCCGTCGGTTCCGACGAAGGCGAAGGCTGGGACTACGACGCCTGGAACGAGATCTGCCGCCTGCTGAACTGCACGGCCGAATTCGTCGCCGCCGGCTGGCCGGACGTCATCGACCAGGTTGCCCAGGGTGAACTCGACACCGCCGCAGACGGCATCTCGATTACGCCGGAGCGCGAGGAGATCGTTGCTTTCTCGAACTCATACATGGTCGTCCAGCAGAAGTTCATCGTTGGCAAGGACGACGATCGCTTCGCAACCGCTGACGACATCGTGAACAGCGACGCCATCGTCGCCACCCAGGTCGGCACCTCGAACTTCGAGCTCGCCGAGAGCCTCCTGGGCGGCACAGACCGCATCCAGGCCTTCGACCAGTTCGGCCTCGCCGTGCAGGCACTCATCGCCGGTGACGTCGACGCCGTCATCATCGACGACGCCGCAGGCCTCGGCTACATCGGTGAGAATGCCGACTCGGTCAAGACCCTCGACGACGGCCTCCAGAGCGACCCGCTCGGGTTCATCTACCCGCTCGATTCCGACCTCGTCGACCCGGTCAACCAAGCCCTCGAAGAAATGAAGACCAGCGGATTCCTCGACAAGATCGGTGAGACCTTCTTCGGCGCCGGCTTCACCATCACCTACGACGACATCGAAGGCTGATGATGACGACGGGCAACGACCCGTCTCCTTGAATTACAGTGCGCCGGGCCCTCGGGCCCGGCGCACTGCCGTTTTGCCAATCCAACCGAGGACCGCCGTTGACTGCGAACACTGCTACGCCCGTCACCGAAACGATCGCTGTGACCAAGTTCGACTTCCGCGAGAGCTTCCCGTGGTGGCTGGTCATCATGGTCGGGATCATCGCGTCCCTGGTCGTGCTCGTCCTCACCTCCGAGGCCTACCAGGAGGCCTTCACCGAGATCATCCCTGGCCTGAAGGCGACACTGATCCTGACCGCCGGAAGTTTCGTGGTGTCGATCTTCCTCGGCCTCTTCATCGGTATCGCCCGCATGAGCAAGAACCCGTTCGTCAACACGCCGGCGACGGTCTACATCGAGTTCATCCGCGGCGTGCCGATGATCGTTTTCATCTTCGCCATCGCTCTCGTCTTGATCCCCGAATCGGTGAACGGCATCAACTCGCTCACCGAAAAGCTCGGATTCCCGACCGATCTGAAGACTCGCTCGGTTCCCAACCTCTGGCGTGGCGCCATCGCTCTTTGCCTGTTCTACGCCGCCTTCATCGCCGAGGTGTTCCGTGCCGGGATCCAATCGGTGGACAAGGGCCAGATCGAAGCGGGCAAGGCACTCGGCCTCAGCGGCAGCACGATCATGCGCAAGATCACGCTTCCTCAGGCCGTGCGCAACACGCTGCCGGCGCTCGGGAACGATCTGATCGCACTGTTCAAGGACACGTCGCTCGTCTCGGTCATCGCCGCAGCCGAGCTCACGTACAACGCCCGCATCTATCAGGGCAGCTCGTTCCGAGTACGCGAGACCTTCTTCATCCTGATGGTCATCTACGTGACCCTCACGCTGGTGTTGTCGCTCGCTCTTCGCTTCCTCGAAGGTCGCCTCGCCATTCCTGATCGCTGAGGCGCTCCTCGTCGTTCTGAGACACTGACCCTTCATTTCTGGGGGGGAGTGCCGCAGAACGGGGTCGGTGCTACTGCCGGGTCGAGCCGTGGTAGCCCGAGGGGATGAAGATGCAGGGAATCCCGTTGGTCTCGAACATCTTCACGTTGCGCGGATCGTCCTCGATCGCCAGGACTGGAGTGTAGTTCCGTGACTGCAGCTGCTCGATAGCGTGCTGTTTCATGAGCGTGGAACGTCGATAGTCGCCCGAGCTCCGCATGATCAGCAGATCCCACCGGACCTCGTGTTCGTGTAGCCACTTCAGCGTGATCCCGTCGATCCAATCCGACCGTGCCGTGACCAGCGCGATCACGTGATCATCGGCGACGGTCTCCAGCAGCCGGGCCTGCTCGAGGAGAAGGCCGTCACCGCCGGCGGCCAGGAAGAAGCTGTCCCAATCCTGCCAACGGCCATTCAGATAGTGCTGGCGGTGCCGCGCATCGGCGAGCACTCCGTCGATGTCGACCACCAGGGTGGGCGCCGGCGGATCGGGATCGGCTCGGCGCTCGCCGTTCGGCCAGTACCACGTGGGTTCGTCCTCGACGAAGCGATAGCTCACTCAGGCGTCGACGGTCAGTCTTCGTCGCTGGAGGCGGCGCCCTCAGCGATGGCAGCAACGACACTGGGATCGGCCAACGTCGTCGTGTCGCCGAGCACACGGCCGTCGGCGACGTCACGCAGAAGCCGGCGCATGATCTTGCCGGACCGGGTCTTGGGCAGGTCCGGCACGATCACGACCGTCTTCGGCCTGGCGATCTTTCCGAGCTTGACACCGACGTGTTCCCGGATCTCGTCACCAAGCTCCTGAGATGGTTCATGGGTGCCCCGGAGGATCACGTAGCCGATGATGGCCTGGCCGGTGATCTCGTCTTTGCCGCCGACCACAGCAGCCTCGGCAACGGCGGGATGATCGACCAGAGCTGACTCGACCTCGGTGGTGCTGATGCGGTGTCCGGAGACATTCATCACGTCGTCGACGCGGCCCAGCAGCCAGAGGTAGCCGTCCTCGTCGAGCTTGGCGCCGTCACCGGCGAAGTACTTGCCGGGATAGGTCGACCAGTAGGTGTCCCGGTAACGCTCCGGGTTGCCCCAGATTCCACGCAGCATCCCTGGCCATGGTCGCGAGATCGTGAGGTAGCCACCGCCCACCTCGACCGTGGCACCGCTGTCGTCGACCAGTTCGGCGAACACACCCGGGATCGGATGGCAGGCCGAACCAGGCTTGGTCGTGGTGACACCGGGCAGCGGGGTGATCATGTTGCCGCCGGTTTCGGTCTGCCACCAGGTGTCGACGATCGGGGTCTTCCCACCGCCGATGTGCTCGTGATACCACATCCACGCCTCGGGATTGATCGGCTCCCCAACAGTGCCGAGGACGCGGAGACTGGAAAGGTCCTTCCCCTCCGGGAGTTCGGCTCCCCACTTCATGAACGTCCGGATGGCGGTGGGAGCGGTGTAGAGCTGGGTGACGCCGTAGCGCTCGATGATGTCCCACAGCCGATCCTTGGATGGCGTGTCCGGCGTGCCCTCGTACATCACCGAGGTGCAGCCGTTGGTGAGCGGGCCGTAGACGATGTAGCTGTGACCGGTCACCCAGCCGATGTCGGCCGCGCACCAATAGACATCGGTGTCCGGCTTCAGATCGAACACGTACTTGTGGGTGAACGCCACCTGCGTGAGGTAGCCACCCGTGGTGTGCATGATCCCCTTCGGCTTCGCCGTAGTGCCGGAGGTGTAGAGGAGATAGAGCAACTGCTCGGCGTCCATCGGCTCTGCCGGGCAGTCATCGGAGGCATCGGCCATGAGGTCGTGCCACCAGTGGTCGCGCCCTTCGACCATGGCCGGTTCGGTGTCGCAGCGATTCGCCACCACGACATGCTGGACCGACGGCGCGCCGATCTCGAGTGCGGCGTCGACGGTCGGCTTTAGCAGAGCTGGGCTCCCCCGCCGGTATCCGGCGTCTGCGGTGATGATGACCTTCGCCTCGGCATCGACACACCGGTCGACGATGGCGTCGGCCGAGAAACCGCCGAAGATCACGGAGTGGGCGGCCCCGAGACGGGTGCAGGCCAGCATCGCGATCGGTAGCTCGAGGATCATCGGCATGTAGATGGCGACCCGGTCGCCCTTCTCGACACCAAGACCCTTCAGCACGTTGGCGAACTTCTTGACCTCGGTGAGCAACTGGCCGTAGGTGAGGGTGACCGTGTCCCCCGGCTCGCCTTCCCAGTGGAAGGCCACCTTGTCCCCGAGGCCGGCGTCGACATGCCGGTCGAGGCAGTTGGCCGAGACGTTCAGCTGGCCGTCGGCGAACCACTTGGCGTCCGGCAACTTCCACTCGAGGACCTCGGTGAAGTCGCGATCCCAGGTGAGGAGCTCGCGGGCTTGCCGGGCCCAGAAGGCCTCGTAGTCCGCCTCGGCCTCGTCGTAGAGCGAGCGATCTCCGATGTTGGCCTGGGCAACGAACTCGGGCGACGGGGCGAAGGTGCGGTCTTCGTTCTCGAAGACGCCGATGGTGGAATCTGACACGAAACTACTCCCAGGTGGAGGAACAAACGATGACGAAAAGAGCGGCGACCGGATGAGGGTCGAACCTAGTCAAGCCGCGTCGGCGGATGCGGTCCAGTGGCGACGCCCAGCAGCGACGCCGTGCCGTCTCCTTCGCGGTGATGCCGGATCTCCAAGGCACCGAAACGCTCGAGGAGTTCCCCCGGACGGGCTCGATAAGCGCCCGGCTCGGCCCCAACCTCGCTGAGGACAGCGACGGCCAACATCCCGCCGTCGGCGAGACGGTTCACGAGCTGCTCGTCGAGCCCGGGGGCCGAGAACAAGTGGCAAGTGATCAGGTCGACCGGAGGGCCAGGGGGCAGTCCACCGTCGAGGTCAGAACACACGAAATGCACTCGACCGCTCACCTCGTGCTCGTCGGCCAAGGTATTCGCGAGCCCGACGGCGACCGGCGAGACGTCGGTTCCCAGGACCTCGAATCCACGCTCGGCCAACCACACTGCACCCTCCCCTGCTCCGCAGGCGACGTCGAGTGCAGTTCCCTCCACCGGCAGGTCGTTCTCGAACGACCGGAACCCGGCGGGGCACCGGGCGACCGCCTTGTCGGCAACACCGTGTTCACCGTCGATGTAGCGGCGGTCCCATCGCTCGCGATCGGCGGCGGTCATCGGCAGCCCAATCCGCTCACGGCAACCGGTAGTGCTGTCGGATGCCGGCGATCAGGAGGTCCAGGCCGGCCTCGAACATGGCATCTCCGCTGATCTGTTCGATCTGTGCGAAGTAGTCGGACATCCCATCCGAAGCAGCTCCGACGGGTTGGGGCGCCAAGGCGGTTCCAATCTCGTTCACTGCGTGGCCCATGGCGAACGACACGGCGAGATGGAGTGCCATGTGTGCCTCTTCGATCGAAAGACCCACTCCGACGAACCGCTCGTGGGCCCAGTGCAGCACCCGAACCGAGTTCTCAGACCTGACAGACCGAGACGCGAAGAGCTCCGGTGCCGACTCGTGTTCGAGAAGGACGGAGAGGAAGGCACGGAGACCTCGCCGAATGGCCTGCTCCCAATCGGCGGGGTCGACGCTGGTGGGGAGGTCGATCTCGCCGTACAAGTGATCGACGACCGCATCGAGTAGATCGTTCTTGTTCTCGATGTAGTGGTAGAGCGACATTGCCTCGACGCCGAGTTCGGCACCGAGCTTGCGCATCGAGAGACCGACGAGACCATTTGTGTCGATGAGTCCGAGAGCTACGGCGGCAATCCGCTCCCGGCTCAGCACGGGTCTCGACGTGTCCGACATTGTCGCAGACTACTCGGGCCGCCCGACAGGCGAGCTGCCGAGCCACTCGAGGCAAAGGAATCCGCCGAGCCCTGACGGGTCGAGCAGGGCCTCGGCTTCCCGGACCCTGCTCCGCATGCGCAGGGCGGCGAGGTCGCCGATCCCAGCGTGCTCGCGCCAATAGGAGCGTCCCTCCTCGACGAGTTTCTCGATGCCGTGGTCACGAAGAAAGTCGGCCTGAAGTCGGTGACGGTCAGGTGTCGGCAGCTGGTCGACGGCGAGGTCTGTCGTGATGTCACGCTCCCCCGGGTCGGCGAAGGGGTCGTCGCCTCGCTCGTGCCGCCGGTACGTCCGCAACCAACCCCCGCGCTCGGCGAGCTCGGCGGTTGTCGCCACTCCGTAGTCGAACGCCACGACCCGAAGCGGCGAACCGGCGAGCAGGTCGTCGATCAGGCGTGTTGCTCGGTCGAGAACAGGAAACGGCTGGTCGAGCGGGATCTCGACAGAGACAGTGCCCCGACGCTCCCACCCTGCCGTCGGCCCGGCGTCACCATCGGACACCGTCATCACGTGGTCGCCATTTGCGGTTCGCAGGCCGACATCGAAGGGGACGTTGTCCAGCAGTTCGTTGGCGATGATCACGGCGCCGGAGACATCGGGCAGCTCACCTCCCGTCGCCCGGTCGACACCGATCAGCGACCATGCCTGGGCACACGCCGGCGACGCCAACTCGAGTGCCCGCAGCAGCCCGCCGGGTCCACTGCCGAGATCGATCACCGGGAAACGAGACGGCCGACCTGCGTCACTCCACCAACGGTCGATGGCTCGAGCCAGGACGGCTCCGAACAATGGCCCGGCTTCGGGACTGGTGATGAAGTCGCCCCCGCGACCACCGGCCATGCCTCGGCCGGAGGAATAGAAACCGACCTCGCTGTCGTAGAGACAGCGCTCCATGTAGTCGCTGAACAGCACGGAGGGGAACCTATCGGCCCCCTGGGGATGGGCCGTTCGGCCATATTCGTACAGCCGCATCTACCCAGAAGTCAAGGCAGAGCCGTAGCTGCCGTTCTCTATCGTGTGGGAACCAACCTTTCAAGAACCAGGCGCGCTGCGGTGGCGACCGCGACCGCGCTCTTCTTGACGACGTTCGTCATGCTCTCGGGTGTCGGCGCTCAAGGCGACCAGCCCGCAGACGACACGTACGTCGACGACGCCATGTTCTACGACGAGGTCTGCGATCCGGCATTTCACCCGAACTGGGAGTCCGACCCGTATTGCAACCCGGCTCTCTACGACGATCCGACGTTTGCAGACGACCCGACGTCGCCATCGGTGTTGGCCCTCACCACTGGTCGAAGCGCTTCGATCCTCACCGACCGAGGCGGCGTCGACACCGATATCGACCTCGCCGACCTCGCCTTCGACGACGCCGTTCGGGTCGGCGCCGCCCGGATGCTGCTCGCCATCGACGCTCTCGCCGAGCTCGGTGCCTTCGAACGATCCGACCCGCCGGGCGGGGCAACGCTGGTGCGAGACATTCGGGACACGATCCCGGCCGCCGGCCTCACAGACGACGGCTACATCGAGGAACTCCGACGCTTCAACGACGACTTCGGACCGTTCCTCCTCCAGTTGCTGGACTCTGGCGCCGTCGTGAGCGACGACCTCTGGATCGCCGCCGACGACCTCGGCATGGTGGCCCTCGCATTCGACGGGGTCGAAGCGGGCGCCACGGCTATTCTTCCGCCCGGCCCGTGGATCGTCGGAGTCGGAGATCTCCTGGTTCGGGGAGGCGCCACCGGGCCGCCATTGAGCCTTGCCGCCGACGCCGAGGCGATTCGCTCGATGCTGCAAGACCTCGCCGTCGATGAGGTCACTCCGTCCACCGTTGCCCCGACGCCTTCCGTGCCTACACCGGCGACCGCAGCCCTCCCCGACCCGGATCCCGCCGTCGCTGACTCGGCCGGATCCTTCCCCTACCTCTGGGCAGCACTGGCCGTTCTCGCCGCAATCGTCGGCGTCGGCGTCGCTGCCGCCACGAGCCGGCGGTCCGTTGAAGCCGGCGACGACGCAACAGCGCCGACTCGGACCTCGGCCACCGATCCTGAGCCGCCGTCCCACTCCGAAGAGAGCGATCGGCCGGCTCGCCAGGAGGCGCCGTCGGTGGCCGACCTTCTCGATGCAAGCCGACGTATGACATCTGCGCTCGATGCGACGTCGATCGCGACCATTGCCTTGTCAGAGGCGTTGCGGCTTGCCGATGCCGAGGGCGGAATCATCGTTCGCCGAACCGACGACGGGCCCGATCCGATCAGCTGCGAACCTCCCATGTTGTTCAACTACGACCACGTCGCCGATGGATGCCTCCCGCGCATCATGGATACCGGCCGATCGATCACCTCCATCGCCCAGCACGAACCGCTGTTGGTCGAGGTCCCAATGGCCATGGCTGCCGTGCCGATCGTCGCTGCCGGGACCGTGACCGGAGCCATCCTCGTCGTCCGGGTGTCGGCCAGACCGTTCAGCCGCGATGAACTCGATGCCCTCGAGATGCTCGCTCCCCTGGCCGGCTCGGCATTCGCCGCGGCCGACACGCACGAGTCGGCAACCGAGTTGCGCGACGTCGAACCTCTGACCGGTCTGCAGAACCGCCGACGCCTCGACCGTGATCTGGCCGCCATCTCGCCAGACGACCAGGTCGCCTACGTGATGGTCGACATCGACCACTTCAAGAACTTCAACGACACCAATGGGCACGCCGCCGGTGATGACGCCCTGCGGCGAGTCTCGGAGCTATTGGCGGCGTCGGTTCGCCCAATGGATCTCGTCTACCGGTACGGCGGCGAGGAGTTCTGTGTGCTCCTTCCCGGAGCTACTGCAGAGGCGGCCCTTGTCGTGGCAGAACGAGCGCGAGCCGCTGTCGAGAGCGCCGTCATCCCAGGGATGGAGAACCAGCCAGAAGGCCGGGTCACGATCTCGGTCGGCGTGAGCGATTCGGCGTGGGGTTCACCGGCTGACTTAGTCGAGCGGGCCGACGCTGCGCTCTACGAGGCGAAGCGAAGCGGCCGCAACCGCGTCAACCTCCACCAGCCCTGACCAGTCCTACGACAGACTGAAGTTGGTCATATTCGAGATCTCGCCGAGCAGCACCGAACCGGACAACAGGGTGAAGATCACGGTCAGGGCCAGTGCAGCCTGGAGGGTCGGTGTCATGGGGATCGGCGACTCGTCGCCGTCCGGCACCGGCATGAACCACATCTGCTTGGCGATCGCGAGGTAGTAGTAGGCCGCGATCACCGAGTTCACAGCGGCCACCAGGGCCAAGGCGATACCCCAGGAGTTGCCACCATCGGTGAGCACACGGAAGATCTCGAATTTGGCCCACCAGCCTCCGACCGGAGGAATGCCCGCCAAGCTGAAGAGGAACGCCGTCATCACTGCGGTGAGTCCCGGCGCGTAGTTGAACAGGCCGCCGTAGCTCGAGATCTCACCGGAGCGGGTCTTGCGGGCCACCGAGATCACGACGGCGAAAGCGCCGAGATTCATCGCGGCGTAGATCACGAGGTATGTGACGATCGCGGAGGTCGCCTGCTCCGGTCGATCGCCGAACACAGCGAGCGGGGCCAGCATGTAGCCGGCCTGGGCGATGCCGGAGTAGGCCAACATCCTGACGATGTTGGTCTGACGCAGGGCGATCAGGTTGCCAACCGTCATGGTCAGTGCACTGAGCACCCAGAGCAGTGGCTCGACGACATCGGCCCGACCGGGGAAGGCGTAGATCACGACGCTGACCAGCGCCACGAAACCTGCGGCCTTCGATGCGACGGCGAGGAACGCGGTGAGCGGAGTCGGGGCGCCCTCGTAGGTATCGGGTGCCCAGGTGTGAAACGGGACGGCCGAGACCTTGAAACCGAACCCGATGATCGTGAACACCACGGCGAGGGTGACGGCTGGCGCGCTTTCACCACCGGCGATCGCATCCCCGATGTCGGTGAGCTTCGTGCTGCCGGTCAGGCCGTAGAGCAGGGACATCCCGTAGAGCATGATTCCCGAGGCGAACACACCCATCAGCATGAACTTGAGGCCGGCCTCGTTCGACTTGAGGTCTCGCTTGCGCCAGGCGGCCATGAGGTACGCCGGGATGGAGACGAGCTCGATCGCAACGAAGATCGAGATGAGATCGCGGGCGGAGGTCATCACCAGCATGCCGACGATCGACGCCGAGATCAGTTGGTAGAACTCGCTGTCGTAGTAGTCACCCTCGAGCATGTAGTTCGACGAGAGCAGTACCACTACGTAGCCGGTGAGCAGGAACATCGCCTTCAGCACGAGGGCGTATTCGTCCACCACCCAGGCACCGTCGAACATGACCCGCGGCAGCTGGTCGCCGTCGTTCCAAAGCGTGATGACGGGGATGAGCGCGATCAGGAACGTGAAGCTGGTGAGCGTCGGGATCAGTCGTCTGACTCGTTCGAGTCCGAGCAGGTCGACAACGGTGACGATCGCCCCGGTCAACAGCAAGAGCAGCTCGGGCGCAACCGCATGCCAATCGATGGCGGGTCGGTCGAACGGAACGACCTCGACCTGAGCCAGAGAGGCGATGATGTGAGCCGTGATGGCAGCGAACATTGGTTACTTTCCGAGAGCGGCGACGACGTCGGAGACTGCCGTGAGTGGACCGTCCATGACGTTGAACATCAGGCCGGGCACGAAGCCGAAGAGGACGATCAGCGCGAGCATCGGGGCCCACGCGACCCACTCGAAACTGGTCATGTCGTGGATGTTGGGATCGTCGGCGAACTCTTCGGACGGTTCGCCGAAGGCAGTGCGCTGGAGCAGCCACAACAGGTAGGCGGCGGCGAGGACAGTGCCGAGAGCTGCGACCACCATGTAGAACCGGAACAGATTCACGTTGAGCCCCGGGGCCGGGCTGTAGGCGGCGAGGATGGCCGGGAATTCACCCCAGAAACCGGCGAGGCCCGGAAGGCCGAGCGAGGCCATCGTGGTGAAGCCCAAGATCCAGCCCATGCGTGGAGCCTGGATCAGCAGACCGCCGAGACGTTTGATCTCGAGGGTGTGGTAGCGCTCCTTCACCGAGCCGGCGATGAAGAACAACAAGCCGGTGATGAGGCCGTGCGCCACCATGCCAAACACTGCGGCCTGGAGACCGAACGTGGTCAGCGTGGCGATGCCGAGCATCACGTACCCCATGTGGGCAACGGACGAGAAGGCGATCAATCGCTTCATGTCGGTTTGTGCCAGGCAACCGAGAGCGCCGTAAATGATGCCGATGACAGCAAGGCCACCGATGATCGGGGCCCACTCGACAGCCGCCTCGGGAAGGATCGGGATGGCGATACGAATGAAGCCGTAGGTGCCGAGCTTCAGCAGAACCGCAGCCAGGATCACCGAGCCCTGCGTGGGCGCCTGGGTGTGTGCGTCCGGCAGCCACGTGTGGAACGGGAACATGGGCACCTTGATGCCGAACCCGAGGAACATGCCTCCGAAGATCAACCACTGGGCCCGGGACGAGATGTCGCGACTGGCGACCTGCTCTGCCAATTGAGCCATGTCGAAGGTCGAGGATCCGGTGAGCCAGTAGAGCGCGAGGAAGCTGACGAGCATCAGCGCAGAACCGAACAACGTGTAGAGGAAGAACTTGATCGACGCATAGAGGCGATCGGGTCCGCCCCAGACACCGATCATGAAGTACATCGGGAGCAACACGACCTCGAAGAAGACGAAGAAGAGGATGAGGTCGCGGGCGACGAACGATCCGAGCATGCCGGTGTGGAGCACCATGATCAGCATCAGGAACGCCTTCGGATTTCCGGGCTCCGGGATGTGATCCCAGCTGTAGATGATCACCAGCGGGACGACCAACAGTGTCAAAGCGATGAGCGGCAACGAGATGCCGTCGAGCGCTACGTGGTAGCGAATGTTGACGACCTCGATCCACGACTGGTTGATCGTGAGCTTCGGGGCCTGACCGGTGTCGTAGTCGAAATTGTCCGGCAGCATCAGCAACACGCCCACCACGGCGGAGGCGAGGCTGAAGCCGAGGGCAAGCAGCTTTTGTGCTTCCTCCATGGCTGCCGGCACGAGCATCATGATGGCCACCCCGACGAGGGGGAGGAACACCATCAGGCTGAGCCCGTTTTCTTGGAGGAATGTGAGGTCTTCCACAGTTATCGCTTTCTCATACGGCGACGATGAACACGGCGGCCAACACTGCGGCCGCACCGAACATCAGGCTTGCGTACTGACGAACTCGGCCGGACTGGACGTGGCGAAGAACTCCGCCGGAGGCCAATGCGGTGAGACCAGAACCATTGACGGTGCCGTCGATGGCGCCCTGGTCGATGAACCGGTAGACGAAGCGGCCGGCGATGACCGCCCCCTTCCCGGTGTAATTGATGACGTTGTCGATGACGTTCTGGTTGACCCAGTAAGCAGCCCGAGCCATCCAGCCCTTGGTGCTCTCGGCGACAACGCCTTCGTAGAAGTGGTCGAGGTAGTACTTTTCCACGAGCAGCGTGTGGAAGCCCCGGGCGTAGCGGTTGTTGTCACGCAGACCGCCGGTGACCTCGGTTGCCCGCGGATTCTTGGCGAAGAGCTTCGAGTAGTAGGTGTAGGTGACGAAAATCGCGAACAAGCCGATCACCGTCGCAAGGATGGCCATGGCAACGCTTGGTTCACCGTGGCTGATCACCGGGAAGACATTTCCGCCGCCCGGTTCGATCCAGCGCTCGAGGGTGAGTCCGATGCGGTCGCCGATGACCGGGAAGCCCTTCGGGATGTTCAAGAATCCGACGACGACGGCCAGGCCGGCAAGGACCTGAAGCGGGATCATCATACGGGGGCCCGGATCGTGCGGGTGATCGTGTCCGCGATACTCGCCGAAGAAGATGAGCATGATCGCCCGGGTCATGTAGGCGGCGGTGAGGGCCGCACCGATGAGGGCCATGATCAGCGGAATCGTGTAGTCGCCGTTGCCGCTGGTCCCGACGAGGATCTCGTCCTTCGACCAGAAGCCGGCCAGCGGGAAGATGCCGATGAGGGCACCGCTCGCGATCATGAAGATCACGAACGTCTTCGGCATCAGCTTGCGCAAGCCGCCCATCTCAGCCTTCATGTCGAAGCTGTGATGGCAGGCGTGGCTGAGTGCACCAGCACCGAGGAACAGACAGGCCTTGAAGATCGCGTGCGTGAAGAGGTGGAACATGCCGGCGGTCCAGGCGCCGACACCAAGAGCCAAGACCATGTAGCCGAGCTGACTGACCGTTGAATAGGCGAGCACCTTCTTGATGTCGTTCTGCACGAAGGCGAGCAGGCCACCGCCAACCACGGTGATCCCGCCGATGATGGCCATCGCGTTGACCGAACTCCCCGGTATGGCGAGGCCTTCCCAGAACACTGGATAGAGACGGCCGATCATGTAGACACCGGCGACGACCATCGTTGCGGCATGGATGAGCGCCGAGACCGGCGTCGGGCCGGCCATCGCATCTGGCAGCCAGGTGTGGAGGACGAACTGACCGGACTTGGACATCACGGCTGCCATCAAACAAAGAGCGGCGACGGTGAGCGTGCCACTCCCGATGTCGCCGACGACGGCAGCGTGGTTGATGGTGCGAATGTCGAAGCTGTTGCCGGCGGCGAAGAAGAGAATTGAGACACCAATGAGCAGCCCGATGTCGCCGACCCGGTTCGTGAGGAATGCCTTGAGGGCGGCATCGGAGTTCGGTTTCTCTTCCCACCAGTGGCCGATCAGTGCAAACGAACAGACGCCCACGAGCTCCCAGCCGACGATCATCTGGAGGGTGCTGGCGCTCAGGACGAAGAAGAGCATCGAGGCGGTGAACAGCGACAGGAAAGCGAAGTAGTGGACGTATCGTCGATCGCCGCCGACATAGTCGGTCGAGAAGATGTGCACCAGCATCGAGATGAAGGTCACCACGACGAGCAGGAGGACAGACTGGCCGTCGACCAAGGTGCCGATCGAGATGGGCTTCTCCGAGGCGCGGTCGTCGCAGTCGGTGTTCTGAGCATCAGAGCTGTCGAACCAGCACCAGCTGTTGACCACGGCCTCGGGCTTGGCCTCGACTTCTGCTCCCGCTTCGGCGAAGGCCGCCTCTTGTACACCGACCAGATCGTCGCCGCTGGCGAATTCGGTGATCAACACCGCTTCTTCCTCGCCGTGGTCTTCCTCTATGTAGCTGTCGCTGGCGTTGACCCACGCAGCAGCGGTGAGAATCGACAGCAGGAACGACGCAACGACGGCGGTCAGCCCGATGAAGTGGACGTGTTTCCCCAGCCGCTTGCCGACGAACAGGGTCAGCACGAAGGAGGCAGCCATGATCGCGGGGATCAGACCGGCCCAGTCGAAGAACCAGCTACTGACCTCGAAGGTCGGCGCGGCCGCGGCGGCGAGAAGATGCATGGATCAGCCCTGGAGGAGGTTGGCTTCGGACACGTCGATGCTCCGACGGTTCCGGTAGATGAGCAGGACGATCGCAAGTCCGACACCGACCTCGGCGGCAGCCACTGCGATCACGAACAGTGCGAACACCTGGCCTGGGATCGTGCCGTTGAAGGCGCCGAAGGCCACGAGGTTGATGTTGGCGGCGTTGAGGATGAGCTCGATCGACATGAGGACGAGCACGCCGTTCTTGCGGGTGAGGACGCCGTAGACACCGATACAGAAGAGCACAGCGGCGAAGAGAAGGAACTGATTCAGAAACATGCCGACTCCTAATCCCGCCTGGCCACGACGATGGCACCGATCAGCGCTGCGAGCAGTAGCAGCGAAATCGCTTCGAACGGGACGATGTAGGTACTGAAGATCGAATCTGCGACTTCTTGGGTGCGCTGCACCCGACGATCGGCCGGCAGCTTCTGGGTACCCCACTGGTCGACGACCGCGTAGGTCATCACGGCGAACATCACGACAGCGACGAGGCCACCGATCCACTTCTGTTCGTAGTCGAGGTTGTCCTCGTGGCCGATCTGGGCCCGGGTGAGCATGACGCCGAACAGCAACAGGACCATGATGGCGCCCACGTAGACGAGCAACTGGGTGGCAGCCGCGAATTCGGCGCCGAGGACGATGTAGGTCGCAGCGACGCTGACCAGCACCACCAGCAGATGGAGCGCAGCGTGGACCACGTTCTTCGTGGAGACCATCCGCAGTGCACTGACCACGGCCACAGCCGCGATCACGTAGAAGAAGGCGTTGGCCACCCACTCCTCGGTGTCGGTCATCACCGATGCTTCGGCCGCGAACGTGGCCAACGATGCTCCGATCACCGAGGCACCTGCTTTGCCTTCACTTCGGAGCCAGCTTCGTAGGCCTCGAAGTCGGGCACGGTTTCCATCCACTGGCCGAGCCGGCTCTTGTCGTGGAGGAGATCAGCGATCTTCGGTTCGGAGTATTCGTACTCTGGGCTCCAGAACAGGGCCTCGAACGGGCACACCTCGACGCAGATCCCGCAGTACATGCAGAGGCTGTAGTCGATGTCGAACCGGTCGAGCTTGTTGACCGAGCGTGGCTTGCCGCCGGCTCGACGGGGTGGCGCGAGGGTTTTGTGTCCCTCGATGTAGATGCACCAATCGGGGCACTCGCGGGCGCACAACATGCACGACGTGCAGTTCTCTTCGTGGAGGGCGATGACGCCGCGGGCTCGGGGTGCGGGCTCTTCCTTTTCGTGCGGGTACTGCACGGTCTCGGCGCCGTGGACGACGGTCTTGACGACCTCTTTGAAGGTCAGACCGAGCCCTTTGACCACACCTGGTACGAGTGGCATCAGTCTCCCCTTCCGTCCGTCATGCGGCCGACAGTCTGGCCCAGCCAGGCGACGATCACACAGTTCGCTCTGACACAGTTCGCGTCACCGGAAGGGTTGCGGCCGGCCATCAGAGCCACACCTTCAGCACACCGGTGATCGCGATATTGACGAGGGAGATGGGAATGAGCACCTTCCAGGCGAACTTCTGGAGCTGATCTTCACGGAATCGGGGGTAGGTGAACCGCACCCAGTAGATGACGAAGGTCAACACCAGCATCTTGGTGACCATGACCAACGGTCCGATCACGTTGAACCAGTTCGAGTCGTACTCGAGGCCGAGCAGATCAGTGACGAATGGCGGGATGCTCCAGCCTCCGAGGAAGAGCACGGAAGCCAAGAAGGCGAAGATCGCGGCCGTGGCGAACTCGCCGATGAAGAACATCAGGAAGCGCATGCCCGAGTACTCCGTCATGTAGCCCGAGACCAGCTCGGACTCGGCGATCGGCATGTCGAACGGCACCTGCGTGAGCTCGGCTTGCACTGCGACCATGAAGATCAGGAACCCGACGAACTGCGTGAGGATGAACGGGAGTCCCAGTCCGCCCCAACCGAAGATCTCACCATTGATCTGGGCGTAGACGATCTGCTGCAGATTCAGCGTGCCGGCCTGGATGACAACGCCGACGACCGCCAGCACCATCGGCAACTCGTAGGCAATGAGCTGTCCGGCGGCGCGCAGGCCACCGAGCAGCGAGTACTTCGAGGCGCTCGCCCAGCCGGCCATGAGGATGCCGATCACCGAGATCGAGCTGACGGCAAGAGCAAAGAACACGCCCGTGTCGAGGTCGGTGAAGACGGCGTTCGGGCCGAACGGCACGACCACCGCCAGCAAGAACGTGCTCAACAGCACGATGTAGGGCGCCATGGCGAACACGTTGCGGTCGGCCTTCGCAGGGAAGATGTCTTCCTTCTGCAACGACTTGCCCACTTCGGCCAGGAGCTGGAGCGAGCCGTACGGCCCGGCTTCCATCGGGCCCAGACGGCTCTGCATGAACGAGACCATCTTGAACAAGTACAGGTACACGGTCAGGCCGGCGGGAAGCAGCACGACGAGCAGCACCATGACGCTCTTGAGGATGGTCTCCATCCACCACGACGTTTCGATCGCAAGCATCATCGGGCCACCACTCCTGACGAATCGGCTGGGAGTTGTGAGCCCCAGCGAGCAACTCCGTTAGTGAGCGAAGCGAACGGCGTGCCTTCGGCTGGGAGTTGTGAGCCCCAGCGAGCAACTCCGTTAGTGAGCGAAGCGAACGGCGTCATCGGTCAATGTCTCCGAGGATGAAGTAGAGCGAGGCGAGGATGGTGATCACATCCGGGACGTAGGTGCCCTTGAGCAGCCAGGGGGCGATGCTCATGTTGTTGAAGCTGGCCGAGCGGATCTTCACCCGGAACGGCTCGAGGCCGCCCTTCGACACGACGTAGTAACCCATCTCACCGAGCGGGTTTTCGGTGGCGACGTAGGCCTCGCCCTCTGGCACTTTGATGATGCGGGGCACCTTGGCCATGATCGGACCGGACGGGATCGTGTCGAGCAACTGCTCGACGATCGAAACACTCTCACGAACCTCTTGCAGCCGAACCCACGATCGGGCATAGGCGTCGCCGTCCGGGTGAGTCCAGACCTTCCAATCGACCTTGTCCCATGCCAGACCGCACGGATTGTCGCGACGCAGGTCCCAATCGACGCCCGACCCGCGGATGTTGGCACCGCTCAACCCGTAGCTGAGCCCGACGTCTGCCGGGATGACACCGATGCCTCGGGTACGAGCGGCGAAGATCTCGTTGCCGAACAGCAGATCCTCGATCAGGTCGCAGAAGTCCGAGATCTTGGTCAGGCTCTGCTTGGTCTCGGCGATCCACCCGGCCGGGAAATCATCCTTGACCCCGCCGATGCGATCGAAGTTGGGATGGAAGCGGCCGCCCGTCGCTGACTCGATCTGATTGAGCACGTGCTCGCGGTCGCGGAACGCGTAGAACACGGGGGTGACAGCACCGAGCTGGACTCCGAGATCGCCGAGGAACAGCGTGAGGTGCGCGATGCGGCCGAGCTCGAACAGAATCGTCCGAATGTGCTGGGCCCGAGGCGGCGCCTCTATGTCCATGAGCTGCTCTGCGGCGAGGATGAAGGGCACCTCGTTGCAGAAGCTTCCGAGCCAGTCGATCCGGTTCACCAGCGTGGTGACCTGAGGGTAGGTCCGCACCTCCGTGAGCTTCTCGTAGCCCCGGTGCATGTAACCCATGATCGGCTCTGCCTCGATCACCTGCTCACCGTCGAGCCGGGCGACGATGCGGAGCGTGCCGTGGGTCGCCGGGTGCTGTGGACCGATGTTGAGGGTCATGCCCTCCGCTTCGAGTTCGAGATTGACTCGGGCGTCGGCAGCCTGGGCGGCCACGTATGCCAGCTGACGGCGATCGGACACTGCGGTCATGACGCGGCTCCGCTGTCGTGGGCGTTCCCGCCGGATCCGAGCAGAATCATCAGTTGCGTCATGACGCATCCTCGGGGTTGGTCGTACTCGGCGCAGCGCTGTCCGCGAGTTCCGGCGTCGGGGGAGCTTCGTCAGCGAGCGGTGGCATTGGCTCGACGTCGACGATGCCGGGCCATGGCTTCACCAAACGAGCCAACAGGGGGAAGTCTTTCCGCATCGGATGACCCTCGAAGTCGCCGGGCAGGTACAGAGGGCGGAGACCCGGGTGACCGGTGAAGGTGATGCCGAACATCTCCCACACCTCACGCTCGTGCCAGTTGGCACCGGGGTAGTGATCGGTCCAGGTGGGCGCAGCCATGTCGTCGCCGACGTCGGCCTTCAACGTGACGCCGATCCCAGTCGCGAGGTTGGCAACACGCGCAATGATCTGGAACCGAGTGTCGCCGCCGGCGTAGCCCGTGGTCATCGGCTCGATTTCGGATGCCTCGGACTCATCCAAGACCGTGTCGACAGCAGCATCGAGGCTGCGACCGTAGGGAGAGGGCATCCAGTCGATCGCCGACACGAAGTCGAAGAAACGGAACCGCTGCCGGTCGCGCAAGTACGCCGCCGTGTCGGCAAACGCCTCGATCTTCACCCGGATCCAGAGATCGACCCCAGGAACCAGATGATGCTCGACGAGGGAGTCGCCGAGCTCGGCCACCATCGCCTCGAGCAGGGCGGAACGAGCTTCGTCGACCACGACATCCGTGGTCTCCACGATGTCGGTCATGCGCCGATCTCTCTGCTGTCGAAGATCATCATGCGCCGATCTCTCTGCTGTCGAAGATCATCATGCGCCGATCTCCATGGGATCGCCCTTCCACTTCTCGACCATGTCCTCGTTCTGGATGATGTCCTGGAGCAGCACGATGCCCTCCAGCAGCGCCTCGGGGCGGGGCGGGCAGCCAGGGACGTACACATCGACGGGAATGATCTGGTCGATGCCCTTGGTGACCGAGTAACTATCCCAATAGGGGCCGCCGCAGTTCGCACACGACCCCATCGAGATCACATACTTGGGCTCGGGCATCTGCTCGTACAGACGGCGAATGGCCGGAGCCATCTTGTCGGTGACCGTCCCGGACACGACGACGAGGTCGGCCTGACGTGGGCTGGCGGGCAGCGGAATCACGCCGAGGCGCATCACGTCGTAGCGCGGCGATCCGAACGCTGCACCCATCTCGATGGCGCAGCACGCCAGGCCCCACTGGTACACCCAGAGGCTGTACTTGCGACTTGTGTTCAGCAATGTGGTGAGTGCCTTGGGCATCTTGCCCGAGTCAACGAGACCCATACCTGGTTCCCCGAATCAATGGTGAGCGTGTGTTGGCCGGACCGTGAACGGTCAAACCCAGCGAAGGACACCCTTGCGCCAGGCGTACGCCAGACCAAGAGCAAGAATGAAGATGAAGATCACCATCTCCACCAATCCGAAGAGGCCGTACGCCTCGAGGCGGGTCGCCCACGGAAAGATGAAGACGGCCTCGACGTCGAACATGACGAAGAGCAGAGCAAAGATGTAGTAGCGGATCTGACTCTGGGACCATCCGGTGCCCACAGGATCGACGCCACTCTCATAGTTCTCGATCTTGGCTTCGGTCGGACGATTCGGGCGTATGAAACTGGAAAGCCCGATGAACGTGCCGACGAGCAGCACGGCGATGCCGCCGAAGAGAGCGACGATGGCGTAGTCACGGAGGAAGTCCGACACGGGGAGCGATGCTAGCCCTCTGGAGAGGCATCGGCCAAGATCTTCAGCGGTTTCTCGTATCCGACGTCGCCTGGGCGCCGACCCCAATCGTCAGCGGGTGGGAGCGAGAGCGATCACAGCGAGCGGTGGCAGGTCGACGACCAACGACTGCTCGCGGCCGTGACTCCCCGTATCGTCGCTGCTGAGCGTCGTCGCGGCGAATGCTCCGCTCCCTCCGAAGTCCGGATCGTCGCTGTTCAACAGCACTTCCCACTGGCCCGATACGGGCACACCGACTCGGTAGCCGGACCGAGGCACCGGAGTGAGGTTCTGGACGCACAACACGGGTCGGTCGTCGTCGAGGCCGAGTCGCAGCCACACGAGCACCGAATTCGCGCCGTCATCGAGCACCACCCACTCGAAACCAGACGGATCGAGCTCGTTGCGGTGCATCGCCGGCTCGTTGCGGTAAACGTCGTTGAGCTTTGCAACCCAGCGTTGGACGCCGAGATGGTTCGGCAGCTCCAGTTGCGCCCAGGCCAGCGGATGGTCGTGGTTCCACTCCGGTCCTTGCCCGAACTCCTGGCCCATGAACAGCAGCTTCTTACCCGGATTCAGCCACTGGTTTCCGAACAACACACGCAGATTGGCGAACTGTTGCCACTCGTCGCCCGGCATCTTGGCCAGGATCGAGCCCTTGCCGTGCACGACCTCGTCATGACTGAGCGGAAGCACGTACTGCTCGGTGAACGCGTAGACGCCACGGAACGTGATCTCGTTGTGGTGGAACCGGCGGTGGATGGGATCGCGCTCGAGATACTCGAGCGTGTCGTGCATCCAGCCCATGTCCCACTTGTAGTGGAACCCAAGACCGCCTTCATCGGCCGGCCGGGTGACACCGGGAAATGCCGTGGACTCCTCGGCGATGGTGATGACGTCCGGATGTTCGACACCGATCGCGGTGTTGAGATCTCGAAGGAAGTGAATCGCCTCGAGATTCTCCCGACCGCCGTACTGGTTGGGCACCCACGCACCCGACTCCCGGGAGTAGTCGCGGTACAGCATCGAGGCGACGGCATCGACCCGGATCCCGTCGATGTGATAGCGCTCGATCCAGTGGAGAGCACTGCTAATCAGGAAGGACCGCACCTCGTGCCGGCCGAAGTTGAAGATGTAGCTCTTCCAGTCTGGGTGCCAGCCCTCCTTGGGATCGCCGTGTTCGTAGAGGTGGGATCCGTCGAAACTGCCGAGAGCGAAATCGTCTGACGGGAAGTGCGACGGCACCCAATCGAGGATCACGCCGATCCCGCGCTCGTGGAGCTTGTCGACGAAGCCCATGAAGTCCGTCGGAAGGCCGTAGCGCGCGGTCGGAGCGAAGTAGCCGGTGGTCTGATAGCCCCAGGACCCGTAGAACGGGTGCTCCATGATGGGCAGCAACTCGACGTGGGTGAAGCCGCACGCGTCGAGATGATCGGCCAACGGCTCCGCCAACTCCGCCCAGGTCAGGCTGCGGTATGCCTCGGCGTGGCGCCAGGACCCGACGTGCATCTCGTAGATCGAGATCGGTCGATCATGGCCCTGGTGCTCGGATCGAGCGTCGATCCAGTCGCTGTCTGACCAATCGTAGGAGAGGTCGGTGACGACCGACGCCGTCGCCGGTGGGAGCTCGGCGGCGAACGCCAACGGGTCGGCCCGCTCCACGTCGTAGCCGGCCTTGGTGGTGATCCGGAACTTGTATCGATCACCGACGGTGGCATCGGAGGCCACGCCGGCCCAGATGCCCGAGTCGCCCTGCGGAACGAGTTGGTACTTGTCGTTGACTTCCCAATTCGAGAAGTCACCGACAGCCCAGACCCGAGTTGCCTCGGGCGCCCAAACCGCGAAGCGGCGGCCCGGCTGGTCTGCGACGGTCAGGGCCTGTGCGCCGAGCACATCGAACAACCGACGGTGGCCGCCCTCGTTGAACAGCCAACGATCGCCCTCGGGGATCAGATCATTGAGGTCGAGAGTCATGCCGAGCCGTCCTCGGGCAGGCGGATGTCGAGGCCGAAGAGCTCCGAGAATTGCTCGCGATATTCAACGTCGTCGGCGATGGCACCGAGTGCGACCCAATCCTCGTCCGGCACGGTGTCGAGTGCAGTCGTGAGGGCGTTGGCCCCCCAGCCGCAGGTCCAGCGAAGTTTGGGTTCGTCCGTGGTGACGGCTTCGTAGATCGTCTCGGCGACGACCGATGGGTGCCCGGGATCGGCGAGCCCAACCATGTAGAAGTCGAGGAGGCGCTGGTAGTGGCGGTCATAGGCCCCGCTCTCGTTCGGGGCGTCGACGTTCTTGGCCATGATGGCCGTCTTGATGACGCCGGGCTCGACGATCGCCACTCTGATCCCGAACGGCGCCACCTCGTGTGCCAGTTCCTGACTCATCCCTTCGGCCGCCCACTTCGATGCAACGTACGGCGCCTGGGCGGAGGCGGCGAAGCGGCCGATGACCGAAGTGACGTTGACGATCGACCCGCTCCCCTGCTCACGCATGTGAGGAAGCACCGCCTGGATGCAGCGGACCAGACCATGCAGATTGACGTCCATGACCTCGGCGAAACGGTCGATGGCGCATTCCTCGACGGTGGCGTTCCCACCGACTCCGGCGTTGTTGACCAACACGTCGATTCGGCCGGCCTCGGCGTGGATCTGCGCCACGGCTGCGTTCACCGAGTCGGTGTCGGTGACGTCGCACACGACTGGATGGACCGTGACGCCGGCGGCCTGGGCCATGGCGTCGAGCTTGGCCGACTTGTCGAGCGAGCGCATCGTGCCGTAGACGGTCCAGCCCTTGGCCGCGAGGTCGACAGCGGCGCTCCGACCGATTCCCGAGTTGCTTCCGGTGACGATGGCGACCAGTGATTCAGACATGGGCGCCGACCCTACTCTGCACGAACGATCGACTCATCTCGAACCGTTGCTCAGTCTTCGGCTCGGTGTCGGGCGCCGACATCGTCGGCACCCGAGCAACACTGGCGCATGGCCCATCTCGATCTCGTGAGCATCATCGTCGACGACTACGACGAAGCGATCCGCTTCTTCACCAACGTGCTGGATTTCGACCTGACCGAGAACTCGCCATCGCTCACGAATGACGGCCGGTCCAAGAGGTGGGTCGTTGTCACCCCGAGAGGTGGGGCCACCGGGGTGCTCCTGGCCAAGGCCGACGGAGCCCTGCAGTCGGCAGCGGTCGGACAGCAGGCGGCCGGACGGGTGGGGTATTTCCTTCGGGTCGACGACTTCGACGCCGCTCATGGACGGCTCGTCGATGCCAACGTCGAGATCGTCTCGCCGCCACGATCCGAGCCGTACGGGCGAGTTGCCGTCTTTGTCGACATCGCCGGCAACAAGTGGGATCTGCTCGGCGATTGACCCGGCTCACCGACCGGGTTGTCGGATCCGCAGCCGTACGGGCGAGACTGACCCGATGCGGATCGGTCCGATCGAACTGACGTCTCCTGTGGTCCTGGCCCCGATGGCCGGCGTCACGAACGCGCCGTTCCGTCGCCTGTGCCGCCGATTCGGTGGCGGACTCTACGTGAGCGAGATGATCTCGGCTCGAGCGCTGGTCGAGGGATCGGACAAGACCGAGCGCCTCGCCAGCTTCGACCCCGATGAGTCACCCCGATCGCTGCAGCTCGCCGGCGTCGACCCGTACTACGTGGGCGAGGCGGTACGGCATTTGGTCGGAGCCGGCAGGATCGATCACCTGGACCTCAACTTCGGATGCCCGGTCCGCAAGGTGACCCGCAATGGCGGAGGCGGCGCGCTCCCGTACAAGCGCAAGCTCTTCGCTGCCGTCGTCGAGGCGGCCGTGGCCGCTGCGTCCCCGGCCGGCGTTCCCGTGACCATCAAGTACCGAGTCGGCGTCGATGACGATCACACGACCTACCTCGACGCCGGCCGCATCGCCGCCGATCTCGGGGTCGCTGCGATCGCGCTCCACGGGCGAACCGTGGCGCAGCTCTATTCCGGCACTGCCGATTGGTCGACGATCGCCTCGCTGAAAGAAGCTGTTCCCGAGATCCCGATCCTCGGCAACGGTGACATCTGGGCGGCCGATGACGCCGTTCGTATGATCTCCGAGACAGGCTGCGACGGCGTGGTGATCGGCCGAGGCTGCCTCGGTCGCCCTTGGCTGTTCGGCCAACTCGAGGCTGCGCTGCGCGGCGATCCGATCCCCGACCATCCAACGACGCACGAGGTCGTCCCCGTGATGGTCGAGCATGCGCAGTTGCTGATGGAGTGGATGGGCGACGAGGCCCGGGGTGCGCGCGAGTTCCGCAAGCACACGGCGTGGTACCTCAAGGGGTACCCCGTTGGCGGCGAGCTCCGAGGCAAGCTGGGCAAGATCGACTCGCTCGATGACCTCGTAGAACTCCTCGGCCGGATCGACGACCATCCGCTCCCTACCGAGAACCATCGGGTGGCGAGGGGACACACGCGAGGTCCTCAGACTGTCGCTCTGCCGGACGGTTGGCTCGACGACCCATTCGACGACCGGCCGGCGAACCCCGACGGCGACTCCGCCGCCAGCGGCGGCTGATTCCGCATCCCCAAACCTCGGGTTTGAGCCCCACAGAACCGGGGGTCATAGCCTCGGGTTGAGAGCACGATCTGGTTCTCTCGGCGACGGCTCAGCGTTGGGCGAGGCGTCCTCAGCTCATGTCGGACGCGGGGCGAACATGATCACAGCCACTCCGCCAAGGCAGATGGCAGCACCGAGCAGATCGTGCCGATCTGGGCGGAATCCGTCTGCGACTACGCCCCACAGCAGCGACCCGGCAACAAAGACACCACCGTAGGCAGCGAGGACCCGGCCGAAATTCGGGTCGGGTTGGAACGTGGCCACGAATCCGTAGCCGGCGAGCGCGGCGATGCCGACTCCGACCCAGGCGATACCGCGGTGCTCGCGAACGCCCTGCCAGATCAACCACGCTCCACCGATCTCCAGTACCGCTGCGGCAGCGAACAGAACAATCGAACGGACCGAGTCGGGCATCTGGCCGACCGTACCCGCCGACCGAAGTATCACTTGACCTTGCAACCGGCTTCAACGTTTAGATTCGGCCTATGAGCAACTCACTCCGGATTGCCGAGATCGCCGACCGTGCGGGCATCTCGACCGCGACGGTCCGCTACTACGAACGCATCGGCGTGCTCCCCATACCGGAGCGTTCGGCCGACGGGTATCGGATGTATGACGCCCACACGGTCGAACGACTCGAGTTCATCGGTCGAGCCAAACAGCTCGGTTGCTCCCTCGACGAGGTCACGGATCTCGCCCAAGCCTGGGAAGGCGGCGAATGCGGACCAATCCAGGATCGGCTCCGCACCCTGGTGTCCGACAAGCTCGCCGCCGCCCAGACCGAGATCGTCGAGTTGGTCACACTGACCGCAGACCTGCGTCGGGCTGCTGCAGCGTTGGGAGGCCATCGTCCGGTCGGCCGATGCGACGATACGTGCGGCTGCACCTTCAACAATCGTGCCGAAGCGCTGCCGGTGCCGATCGCGTTCACCGAGCGACCAGCCACCGCTGACACACCGATCACGTGCACCCTCGACGCGGGGCAGATGCCCGACCGCATCGTCGAATGGAACACGCTCGTCGGATTCGGTACCGACCGTGTGACTCGTACTGCGATCGCCGGCGGAGTTCGGCTCCACTTTCGCGACACTGTGGACGTCGCCGAGATCGCCCGCCTGGCGACCGCGGAACAGAACTGCTGCCAGTTCTTCACGTTCCGCATCGCCATCGACCAGCACGGTGTGGCGCTCGAGGTCACAGCGTCAGGAGATGCAATCGACATCGTCCATACCGCGTTCGAAGCACCCGCATGAACCAGGAAACCGAGCCAGGCGCGATCAGGACTCGAACCGGAGGCTATGACCCCCGATCCTGTGGGGCTCAAACCCGAGGTTTGGGGCCGCTAGGGGCGGAGGAGGGCGAGGGTGGCGGCGGCGTCGGAAAGGAATCCGCCACCAACACTCGGCACCACGCCCCACAGCAGCGCCGCAGCGACCGACACCAACAACACCACCAGAACCTCCGGCGGGACGTCGAGCTGCTCGCGACCAGCGGTCGACGTACCACCATCGGCATCGTCGACAGCAGACGCAGCAGCGCCGAGTGACGACGCAGCCACGGCTGACCCGGCCGCCGCCCCGGTATCGGCTTCGTCAGCCTCGTCGGGGGCGTCGTCGTCGCTCATGAACATGGCCACGACGAGTCTCAGGTACAAGTAGGCCGCCACCGCGGCAGCCAACATGGCCACCCCGGCCAACCAGTAACTCTCATCGCTCGCCGCAGCGGCGATCACCCGGAACTTGGCGAAGAAACCAGACGTGAAGGGAATGCCTGCTTGGGCGAACAGCAGCACCGCGAAGAGCGCCGCCAGAAGAGGCTCACGTGACGCCAGCCCGCGATAGTCGCTGATCTGGTGATTCCCGTCGCCCCGCCCGCCGACGACTGTGATCACGGCAAAGGACCCGATGACGGTGAGGGAGTAGGTGAACAGGTAGAACAACGTGGCCGAACCGCCGAGCAGATCGACGCTGCCATCGGCCAGGACTCCGTCCTGAGCCGCACTGTGCAGACCCACCAGCATGAAGCCGGCGTGGGTGATCGACGAGTACGCCATCATCCGCTTCACGTTGGTCTGCACCACGGCGAAGAACGCACCGATGACCAAGGTGAGCATCGCCATCGCCGCGACGATCGGCAGCCACTCGTCGCTGATAGCTGAGAATCCGTACAGGAAGACCCGCAGGAACCCGGCGAACGCCGCGACCTTCACCGCGGAGGCCATGAAGGCAACGATCGGCGTCGGAGCACCCTGGTAGACGTCAGGTGCCCAGACGTGGAACGGAGCAGCCGACACCTTGAAGCCGAAGCCGACCAGCATGAAGGCGATCCCGACGAGCAAGAGCGAGGCGTCCTCGATGGCGAGCAGCCCATTCGGAGCAGGGACGACCATGCCCCGGGCGATTCCGCCGAGGCGGGTCGAGCCGGTCGCCCCGTAGACGAGCGCGATGCCGTAGAGGAACACCGCAGAGGACAACGCACCAAGGACGAAGTACTTGAACCCGGCCTCTTGGGACTCGGACCGTCGCAGATGCAGCGCCGCCAACACGTACACGGCGATGGAGAGGACTTCGAGGCCGACGAACGAGACGATGAGGTCTTCTGCCGACGCCAGCAAGACACCACCGGATGCGGACAGCAGGACGAGGGCGTACCACTCTGGCCCCTCGAGGCCCTCACGACGCGTGTAGTTGTCGAGCAGGAAAGCGACCAACACGACGGCGATACACAAGATCAATGTGATGAAGAGCGTGAAGTTGTCGACCACGATCGCGTCGGCCAGCACGTAGAACTCGCTCCGACCGGTGATTTCACCTTCGTCGTTGACTCGTTGCACGATCGTCGGGATGAACGCCGCTGCGGTGATGGCAGACGCTGCGGTGAACGCCGCCGGGAAGCTTCCCTTGCGCGTGCTCGGTACCAGCGACGTGATCGTGATGAGGATGATGCTGGCCATCGAAAGGATGGTGAAGGGCCAGATCAGCGACCATTCGATGTCGGGGGTGACCACTTGGGCGAGCATGTTCATTCCTCTGCCCCATCGTCGGAGTGTTCGGCGTCGACCGAGCTGTCGGCGTCCTCGGAATGCCCGGCCTCGGCCTCTCGTTCTTCGAGGGCCTCGGTCAGCTCATGGCTTCCCGCAGGTTCGCTCGGCGCTTCGGGTTCGACCTCATCGAATTCCGGTGCATTGGCCTCGATGTGGGCGACCAGCCGATCGACGGCCGGCTCGATCCGTTCGAGCATCGGCTTGGGGTAGACGCCCAGGAAGACGATCAGCACCAACAGCGGTGCGATCGACAAGAACTCTGAGAGGCGGAGGTCACGCATCGTGGCGTTCTCTCCCTCGGCCGGCCCGTGGAAGACACGCTGGTAGGCCCAGAGGAGGTAGAGGGCGGCCAGGATCACACCGGTCACAGCGACGACGGTCCACCACCGTGCGCTCTGGAAGGCGCCGAGCAGGATCAAGAACTCACCGACGAAACCATTGAGACCCGGCAACCCGATGCTGGACAACATCACGAGGGTGAACACACCGGCCATCATCGGCGCGGACTTCTGGAGCCCGCTCAACAAGGCGATCTCGCGAGTGTGGCGGCGCTCGTAGATCCAGCCGACGAGCATGAAGAGTGCACCGGTGGAGATGCCGTGATTCACCATCTGGATCACCGAGCCGCTGATGCTCTGCGTGTTCATGGCGAAGATGCCGATGACGATGAAGCCCATGTGGGCCACGGACGAATACGCCACGAGTCGCTTGAGGTCCTTCTGCATCGTGGCCACGATCGCCCCGTAGACGATGCCGATCGTGCCGAGTGTGAGGAAGATCCATGCCAGATCGACCGCGGCCTGCGGGAACAAGTAGAGGCCGAACCGGATGTAGCCGTACGTGCCCAGCTTGAGCATGACGCCAGCGAGGATGATCGATCCGGCGGTCGGGGCCTCGGTGTGGGCGTCTGGCAGCCATGTGTGCAGTGGGAACAGCGGCACCTTGACGGCGAAGCCGAGTGCAAACGCCAGGAAAATCAGCGTTTGCGCGGTGTCGCCGAGGGCTTGCGCCTCGGCCAGTTCGACGACGTCGAACGTCAGCGGGTTGCCGGTGTTCCGTGCTGTGAGGAAGGCGGTCGACACCAGACCGACCAGCATCAGCGCCGAGCCCGCCATCGTGTAGAGGAAGAACTTCAGCGAGGCGTAGATCCGGTTGCCGTGACCCCACCCGCCGATGAGGAAGTACATCGGGACGAGCACGATCTCGAAGAAGAGGAAGAACAACAGCAAGTCGAGGGCGACGAACACACCCATCGACCCCGCCATCAAGACCATGATCCAGACGTAGTACTGCTTGGGATCGTGGTGGGGATCAGTGGCCAGGATGGCGATCGGGAAGAGCAGCCCGGCCAGCACGACGAGGAAGAGCGAGATGCCATCGACAGCCAGGAACCACGAGAGGCCGAGGTCACTGAGCCAGACGTGACGACTCACGAACTGGAGACCGGCATCGCTCTTGTCGAAGTCGACGAGCACATACAGCGACAGCGCGCCGGTGAGCGACGAACCGGCGAGGGCCACGATCTTGGCGTAGTCGGGACGAGACGCCGGGAGGAGCAGCAGCACGAATGCGGTGATGAGCGGCACGATGATCAGCGATGGCAGGATCGGCCAGCTGACAGCTTCGCTCGCGGACTCGGACGCGAACCGCGCGAGTCCGTCATTCATCGCCGACGCCAGCGGAGCAACAGTCAATGGAGCAACGGTCATAGCACCAGGCTCCTCAGCAGGGCAACGGCCAAGGCGCTGGTGCCGAGCACGAGGACCATTCCGTAAGAACGAACGAACCCGGTCTGGAGTCCTCTGGCACGATTGGCTGTGGCCGAGATCAGGGCCGGAACACCGTTCACGGCTCCGTCGATGAATGTCTTGTCGAACCAGGCGGCTCGATCGAAACCCTCGGTGCCGGGACCGCCGGCCACCGAGGCGATGGCCTTGTCGTAAGTGACGGCGAGCGCCAGTCCTGGCTTCTCGATCACCTCCGGTTTGACGCGACCCTGCAGGTACACGGCGAAGGCCGCAGCGATGGCGACGAGTCCAACGGCGATGGCAACAGCAGCCAAGACCCACTTCAAGCCTGTGGCCACCGTCAACTCGTGTTCATTGGCAAACAGCGACGGCTCGAGCCAGTGCTCGAGAAAATGCAGATCCTTGCTGAACGGCAAGTTGAGGCCACCGGCGACGATCGCCAGTCCAGCGAGGACGACCAGCGGAACCGTCATGGTCCATGGAGATTCGTGAGGGTGATACTCCTGCCGGGCTCGGTAGCTCTCTGGCAGGTCAGCCTCGAAATCGGAGACGTCGGGAGCAGGTGTGAAGGCGAAGACGTACTCTGGGACGGCCGGCGCGTTGCGTCTGGCGGTGTCGAACTCCTGGCGTCGCCCGGCCGCAACAACCTGAGCGGCTTCGGCCGCGAGCAGAGCTTCCTCGGCCTCCACGACCTTGCCCTCGGCCTTCGCCAAGGCATCCTGCGATTTCGGCACGGCTTTGGTCGCTTTGTCGAACGCCTTGACCAACTTGTCGTGACCGTCCAAGTCCGGGGTCGACGCTTCGACGGCAACACCGGCCTCGACCAGGCCCGCCTCGGCCTTGGCGATCGCCTCGAGCCGCTTGGGAAGGTCGGCCTTGGCCTTGTCGAGGGCATCTTGGGCGCTCACGAGGCCCCCACGAGCGGCCTCGATCTCAGCCGTGGCACCGTCGATTCGACCTTGGAACGCGGCGTCGATCTCGTCGGCGTGGGCATCGAAGAACCGGGTCCGTCCGAAGAAGGTGAGGATGACCTGGCGAGTCATGTAGAAGGCGGTGAGGAGGGCAGTGACGAGCCCGACGAACCACAGCAGCGGGTTGACGTCGAAGGCGTAGAGCAGGATTTCGTCCTTGCTCCAGAATCCGGCGAACGGCGGAACTCCTGCGATCGCGAGCCAGCCGATGATGAACGTGCCGGCAGTGATCGGCATGAGCTTGTAGAGCCCGCCCATCCGGCGCATGTCCTGCTCGTCGTGCATGCCGTGGATGACCGACCCGGACCCGAGGAACAGCAGCGCCTTGAAGAAGGCGTGGGTGATCATGTGGAAGATCGCCGGCACGTATGCACCGACACCAATGGCCATGAACAGATAACCGAGCTGGCTGACCGTTGAGTAGGCCAGCACCTTCTTGATGTCGTTCTGCACCAGGGCGGCCAGGGCAGCGACCAGTGCGGTGAGGGCGCCAACCCAGGCGATCAGGGAGAGCGACCATGGCTCAGCCGCAGCGAGTACGGGGTTGAGACGTGTGAGGAGATAGACCCCCGAGGTCACCATCGTGGCAGCGTGGATCAACGCCGAGACGGGGGTGGGGCCGGCCATGGCGTCTGGCAGCCAGACGAAGAGCGGGATCTGGGCGGACTTGCCAGTGGCGGCGAGCAGCATCAGAAGCGTGATTCCCGTTGCGGTACCGATGGCGAGAGCCGGGGCCTCGACGATGATGTCGGCGTAGTTGATCGACCCGATCGACTTGAACACCAAGAACGTCGCGAGCATGAAACCGAAGTCACCAATGCGGTTGGTGACGAAGGCCTTCTTGCCCGCACTGGCGTTGGCTTCACTGGTGAACCAGAACGAGATCAGCAGGTAGGAGCACGCACCGACGCCTTCCCAACCGAGGAAGGTCAGGAGCAGGTTGTCGCCGAGCACCAACACCAGCATCGAGGCGGCGAAGAGGTTGAGGTAGAGGAAGAACTTCGAGTAGTTCGGATCGCCATGCATGTACCCAACCGAATACAGGTGGATCATCGTGCCGACGCCGGTGATGAACAGGCTCATCGCGATCGACAGGGGGTCGACCAGGAATCCGACGTCGACGCTGAACGATCCGGCTGGCACCCAGGTGAAGATCTTCTGGATGTAGAACCGCTCCGGTTCGTCCTCAGCCAGGAGACCGAAGAAGACCACGACGGTGGCAAGGAAACTTCCGCCCATGGCCCCAGTGGCAAGCCAACCGGCGGCCGGTTCGCCGAGACGGCGGCCGACCAACAGGATCAGCACGAAACCCAGGAGGGGCAGAGCAGGGATCAGCCAGGCGGCTTCGAGCATCTCAGCCCCTCATCTCGGCGAAATCATCGGCACTGGCATCCGGCTGACGGCGCATCAGCGCCACGACGATCGACAGCCCGACGACCACCTCGGCGGCAGCGACGACGAGCACGAAGAAGACTGCGGTCTGGCCGGCGAGATCACCGAGCGCTCCGGAGAACGCGACGAAACTGATGTTGACGGCGTTGAGCATCAGCTCGACACACATGAACATGACGAGTGGATTGCGCCTGGTCATGAGGCCGAAGGCCCCGAGGGAGAACAGCACGGCGCTCAGCACCAGATACCACGTTGCGGTGACTTCCACGGCTACTCCTACCGAACCGAGGTTCCGGGGTCATCGACCACCAGATCCTCGCCACCTTGATTACGGACCAACACGACAGAACCGACCGTGGCGATCGTCAGGAGGAGCGCCGTGGCTTCGAAGGCCAGGATGTTACGAGTGAAGAGGTCGCGCGCCAACTGGACGACGTCCTGACTGTCGTCGATCGGCGTGACCGCTCCCGGCTGGCCGGTGAGGGCAACGGCACCGTCGTCTGCATCGCCGGAGAGGAAGAGCCCACCCAGGGACAGTAGGAGGAGGAGGCCGGCACCCGCGGCGGCCAGTGCTCGTTGTCCGACGATGGGCTCGGTGCTGACATCTTCGGACTGGTCGACGCCGAGCAGCATGATCACGAAGAGGAACAGGACAACGACGGCACCGGCGTACACAACGACCTGGACCAGTGCCAGAAAGTGCGCTTCCTGCAGAATGAAGAGCAGGGCAACCCCGAAAAGGGTGGCTATCAGCGAAAGCGCGGCGTGGACCGGATTGCGGAAGCTGATCACACCGAGCCCGCCACCGAGGACGATGGCGGCGGCGATCACGAAGACGACGACATCAACCATCAGTGATGACCCCCATGACCGTGTTCGTCGTCCGCATCGTCAGCAACGACCGCTGGTGCGTCCTCATCGGGATGGGCTTGGCCCTGTTCGGGGGGACGCACGCCGTAACCGAGCTCGCCGGACCACGCAACGGTGTCTTCGAACGATGCCTTGCCAGACGATGACGTCGCCCGCATCCAACCGGAGGTGTTCTGGTCTTCTCCGGGCCGCCAGTCCTCCCAAGGCAGATGCTGAGGCATGCCGTCGTCACCCACGAGGAGTTCGTCCTTGGTGTAGATGGCGTCCTGGCGATTCGTGAACGAGAACTCGAACAGTTTCGATTCGGTGATGGCCTCGGTGGGGCAGGCCTCCACGCAGAGATCGCAGTGGATGCAGCGCAGGTAGTTGATCTCGTAGATGAAACCGAACCGCTCGCCGGGAGACTTCGGATCGTCCGGCGGGTTGTCGGCGCCCCGGACATAGATGCACTTGGCAGGGCAGACGCCGGCACACAGCTCGCAGCCGATGCACTTCTCCATGCCGTCTTCGTAACGGTTCAGGACGTGGCGACCGTGAGTCCGCTCGGGCTTCGGTGCTTTCTGGTCCTTCTCCGAGATCTCACCCTTGCGGTTCTTGGTTCCGCCTCGGTACTCCCTGGTGGTGACGCCCTCGCCCCACTTCTTGAACGTGACGGCGAAGCCTTCGAGGTAGCCCATCAGTGGTCTCCTGCGTTCGTCGCCCCAGGTTGGGGAGCGAGATCAGCGGTGACGCTGACCTCGGTGAGTCCTGCTGCTTCGAGCCGTTCGTGACGCGAATTCTCGATCGCCCTGCGCAGGAGAGCGAAGCCGATCATGCCGATGATGCCGGCGGCCACCAGCACGACGACGAGATCACCAAGCGTGTCGTCGAAGATCCCGATGCCACCGTCTCTGGCCACCCGGATGCCGGCGAGGATCAGGAACCACCCCAGCGAGAGGGGGATCAAGACCTTCCAACCGAGGTCCATGAGTTGGTCGTAGCGAACCCTGGGCAACGTGGCCCGGATCCACACGAACATGAACAGGAAGAAGAAGAGCTTGAACAGGAAGAGGGCGAGACCGACGTACCAGGCGTTGGGGAAATCGACCAGCGGAAGGTCGAAGAACGGGGACGGCCCACCGAAGAACAGCGTGACGATGATGGCGCCCATCGTGAACGTGTTCATGAACTCGGCCAGGAAGAACAGCGCGAAGCGAATCGATGAGTACTCGGTGTGGTATCCGCCGACGAGCTCCTGCTCGGCCTCGACGAGATCGAATGGAGGCTGGTTGAGTTCGGCGGTGCCGGCGATCACGAACACGATGAAGGGCACGAACCCCGTGACGACGAAGTTCCACGTGAAGATGCCGTCGGCCTGGGACGAGACGATGCCGTTGGTGGACAGGCTGCCGGAGACCAGGATCACTGCCGCCAGGGACAGTCCCAGCGCCGCTTCGTAGGAGATGGCCTGGGCCGAGGCTCGCACCGAACCGAGCAACGGATACTTCGAACCGGAGGACCACCCGGCAAGGAGAATGCCGTAGATCCCGAGCGAACTCATCGCCAGGAAGAACAGGATCCCCACGGGAACGTCGGCCACCTGCCAGAGAAACTCGCGACCGAACAGGGTGCTGGTTCCGGTGCCGCCGTCGGAGAAGTCACCGGCCAGCGGGACCACGGTGAACGTGAGGAACGCTGGGATCAGCGACAGGTACGGCGCCAACTGGAACACGAACCGATCGGATCGGGTGGGGATGATGTCCTCTTTGAAGAACAGCTTCATGCCATCGGCGAGCGTCTGGAGCATGCCGAAGGGGCCAGCCACGTTCGGACCAATGCGGTTCTGGAGCCGGCTGATCACTTTGCGCAGGAACCACACCATGAACATGGTGGCGATGAGGCAGATGACGAACGACGCCACGGCGAGCACGAGAGCGAGGATCACATCACCGAAGTCGACGCCGTCTGCGAGGAAGGGATGACCCATCACGCCACCGCCACACGGATCTCGGAGGCAACAGACGTGGCGTCGATCATCTCACCGGCATCGACGCCGGGAAGCCGGAACGGAATTCGAGCGGCGCCACGTGGCAACCCGTCGACCCGCCGCGCCGGGAGGGTCGCCGAACCATTGGCCCAATCGATGCTGACCTCGGCACCATCGGCGATGCCGAGGGCATCGAAGTCGGCAGCGGCCATTTCGATCTCCGCCGGGGCGGGAAGTCCACGAAGCGACGTCGATTGCTGCACCAGCGTGCCGAGGTCCCAGAGCTTGCGATCCACCACCAGTCGCAGACCGTACCCGTCGGGGGCCGGAGCGACGACGGGATCCCCGAAGTCCGGGGCGTCGTGCCCACTGATGTCGAGCAGGGGCCCGTCACCCGACGTCGACAATCCGGGCCAATCGACGGCGGCAAACGCCGGCATCGTAGAAGACAGTGCCGTCCGGATCTCGTCGATGGTGACAACCTCGAGGTCGTGACCGAGAGCAGCTGCGACCTCAACGGCGATCATCCAGTCGCTGCGGGCCTGGCCAGGAGGCGTGATCTTGGCGTGGAGCGGTGAGAGCCGTCCTTCGAGATTGACGAACGCGCCATCGGCCTCGCCTGACAGCGCAGCCGGCAAGATGATCGAGGCTCGTGAGGACGACTCGGTGAGAAAACCGTCGACCGCGATGATCGTTTCGACCGCATCGAAGGCCCGAGCAACGAGCGAACGATCCGGCACGTCGGCCAGGGGATCAGCACCGAGCAGAACGAGCGTGTCGATCGATCCATCGGCGGCGGCTCGCAGCATGCCGAGCGTGTCGAGCCCGTTGCCCGGGGTGAGACCCGTGACGAAGGACCCGTGGACATTGCCGCGCCGAAGTCCGCTGAGGACCTTGGCGTCAGGGGCAGCAGTGAGGAGGGCACCAAGTGCGTCCATCGTGACATCGGCGGTCTCAGCCAGATTGCCCCGACCGCAGATGATCGTGACCGGTCGGCCGGAACCGAGGAGCTCGGCGATCGAGCCGATGGCGGCCGCCGACACACCGCCGACGGGACCGTCAGCGGAACCGGAGGCAATGGCGGCCGCCACTGCACCCACCTGGCCGGGCAGTGCGTGCGCGCTGACCGCGGCGTGGCTCGACAAACTCGTGGCATGCGGCGTGAGCTCGACGAGGCTCGCCCCCGCCTGGGTGACGGCGTGCCGCAGGCGCAAGAAGAGAGTCGGAAGCTCTTCCTTCGGATCGGCACCGAGCAACACGACGATGCCATCGGGTGCCGCAGCATCAGCGATCGTGGCCCGCGGCAGACCGAGGAACATCGACGCCGGAAGACCATCGCCGAGCTGAGCGTCGACGTTCTCGACACCGAGACGGTCGAGCAGCGAGGCCCACGCGAACTGGCCCTCGACAGGCAATCTCGCGCCACCAATGACGCCGATCCTGGAAGGATCGATCGAGAGTGGCTCGACCACTGCGGCGACGGCGTCGCTCCAGCGACGCGTCTCGAGTCTGTCGCCGATCGCGATCATCGGCTCGGTGACGCGGTTCTCGGATTCCGACGCCTCGTAGGCGAACCGTTCCTTGTCGGACAACCAGCTCCAGTTCACAGCATCGGAATCGACGCCGAGGATGCGCACGAGCCGGTCCCTCGATGCCTGGAGCACGATGCGAGCGCCAGTGCTGTCGACGGTCGAGGTGCTCTCGGTCTCGTTGAGGTCCCACGGGCGAGCCTTGAATCGATACGGCTCAGCGGTGAGGGCACCCACGGGACAGATCTGCACGGTGTTGCCACTGAAATACGAGGAGAACGGGTGATCTGGGAACGTGTTGACCTGCGTCTGGGCACCACGATCCATGAAGTGGATCAACGGGTCACCGGCGACTTCGTCGGCGAAGCGGGTGCATCGATCGCAGAGAATGCAGCGTTCCCGGTCGAGGTACACGAGATCGCTGATCGGAATGGGCTTTTCGAAGTGGCGCTTCTCCTCGACGAACCGGCTCTCGCCAGGACCGTATGCGTAGGCGTTGTCCTGCAGGGGACACTCGCCACCCTTGTCGCACACGGGACAGTCGAGTGGATGGTTGATCAGGAGCAGTTCCAGCACTCCGTCCTGGGCATCCTTGGATGCCTCGGACTCGGTGTTCACGACCATGTTCGGCGTGACGGTGAGCATGCAGCTGGGCTGCAGGCCCGGCCCACGACCAGTGTCGACCTCGACGAGACACATTCGGCACATGCCAACGGAGGTCATCCGCGGGTGATAGCAGAACCTCGGGATGTGGACGCCTTGGCGTTCGCACGCCTCGATGAGCAACTCGCCATCGTTGGCGTGGAGTTCGGCGCCGTTGAGCGTGAACGGCACCCCGGTGGTGGCTTCGGTCGACGTCACGACAAGGCCCCTTGCGTCGGGAGGGACGTTTCGCCCCCAGGGCGAAACTCGTCGTTCGGCGACGCAGTCGCCGAAACCTTGGCCTCGAACTCGGCCCGGAATCGGCGGATGGCCGACGTGATCGGCGCCACCGATGACGGACCCAGCGGGCAGATGGTGGTCTGCTTCGGGGGGAACGGGACGGCCTCGAGACCAGCGTCGCCGAAGCTGGCGACGGGATAGTCGCCGGGACTGATGTTGCGACCGATGTCGAGCAGGAGGTCGATGTCCTCCGGCCGGCCGAGGCCGTCGTCGATGCGTTGGAGCACCTTCTCCTCCCAGCTGGTTCCCTCACGACAGGGCGTGCACTTGCCGCAGGATTCGCGGGCGTAGAAGCGAACGAGTCGGAGGGCTGCCTTCACCGCATCGGTGGTCTCATCCATCACCATGATCGCCCCAGACCCGAGCATCGATCCGGCCGGTCCGACCTCGGATGCCTCGATCTTGAGGTCGAGTTGATCCTCGAAGAACCATGGAGCCGATCCGCCACCGGGGACAAACGCCTTCAACGCGTGATCGTCGGCGATGCCCTGACAGTAATTGTCATCGTGGAAGAGATCGCGGAATGTCGGGACACCTTGCTCGACCTCGTAGACGCCGGGTCGCTTGACGTGCCCGCTGATGGCCAACATGCGGGTACCGGGCGACTTCTCCGACCCGATCTTCTTGTACTCCTCGGCGCCGTGAACCATCAGCCAGGGCAGGTTGGCGAGGGTCTCGACGTTGTTCACGATCGTGGGCTTCATGTAGAGGCCCTTGGCCGCCGGGAAGAACGGCGGCTTGAGACGAGGCATGCCGCGGTTGCCCTCGAGCGACTCGATCAGCGCAGTCTCTTCACCGACGATGTAGGCACCGGCGCCCCAGTGCAGGACGACGTCGATCGAGACGTCGGTGCCGAGGATGTTCTTGCCGACGAACCCGGCGGCGTAGGCGTCGTTGAGCGCCTGTGCGATGTTCTCCTGAGCCTGAGCCATCTCGCCCCGGACGTACAGGAAACACTGGTTCAGTCCGAGGGCATAACAGGTGATGATGCACCCCTCGATGAGCTGGTGCGGATCGCGTTCCATCAGGAGGCGATCCTTGTAAGTGCCCGGCTCGGACTCGTCGCCGTTGACGACGAGATACCTCGGCCAGATCGGGGGCATGAAGCCCCACTTGATGCCTGCTGGGAAGCCGGCGCCGCCGCGGCCGAGCAGGACGGCGTCCTTCACCTCGGCTGCGACCTCGGCGGGGGTGCGCCGAAGCGCGTTCTTCAGCCCGTCGTAGCCACCGGTGGCGAGCGCTCGCTCGAGCGTGTGACTGTCCTCGTAGCGGAATCGACTGGTCACCACCTTCGGGCCTGCGTTGTCGACGTAGCCCGGCGCATGAGCGACGTAGTCGTTGGTGGGAGCGGCGCTCACGAGACTTCCTCCGGGGCGGGTTGTCGGCTGGCGAACCAGGCCGGCGTGCCGGTGTCTTCAGGGGCGCCGATCCCGCCGAGACGGTCAGGGGTGATCGTCTGGCGAACCCGGGCAAGGGTGCCGTGTTCAGGGATGTCCGTACGCTTGCCGGCGCGAAGATCGTCGACGAGGACGTCGAAGTCGTTGTTACCGAGTCGGTACTCGTAGCGGTAGTTCACCTGAAGGCAGGGCCCCTCGGTGCAGGCCGCTATGCACTCGACATCTTCGAGGGTGAACAAACCGTCTTCGGTGGTGCCGCCGGGGCGAACACCGAGCTTCTGCTCGGCGTGATGCAGCAGTTCCTCTGCGCCGACGAGCTGGCATGACAGGTTCGTGCAGATGTCGATCTTGTACGTTCCGACCGGGTGGGTGACGAACATCTCGTAGAAGCTGCAGGTTCCCATGACCTCGGCCGGCGTGACGCCGACCAAATCGGCCAGGTGCTCCATGGCGTCTGCCGCGACGTAGCCGTCCTGTTCCTGCGCCAGGTGGAGCAGCGGAATAAGTGCGGACTTCTTGCGCGGATATCGAGCGATGATGTCGTGCGCAATCGCTTCGTTCTCAGGGGACAGTCGACTCACGGGTTACCTGTCTACTTCGCCGAGGATGGGATCGACACTGCTGATCACGGCCACCGCATCGGCGAGGAGCGAGTCGGCCATCATGTGCGACATGGTCTGGAGGTTCACGAAACTCGGGCCCCGGATGTGCATGCGATATGGCTTCGAGGAGCCATCGGACACGATGTAGCAACCGAGCTCGCCGCGGGGTGACTCGACGGCAACGTAGGTCTCGCCTTCCGGCACCTTGAAACCCTCGGTGAAGATCTTGAAGTGATGGATGAGGGCCTCCATCGATTCGTCGATCCTGGCCCGGGGTGGCGGGGTTACCTTGGTGTCCTGCACGCGATAGTCGCCGCGCGGCATCTTGTCGACGATCTGGTGAACGATCTTGATCGACTCCCGAATCTCGTTGAGCCGGATGGCGTAGCGGTCGAAGCAGTCGCCATAGGAGCCGACGACCACGTCGAAATCGACTTGGTCGTAGGCGAGGTAGGGCTCGTCGCGACGCAGATCCCACGGAACGCCGGCACTACGCAGCACCGGACCGGTGGCAGAGAGGGCGATGGCCTCCTCGGCGGTCATCGTGCCGACCCCTTGCAACCGATCTCGCCAGATCGGTTGACCGGTCATCAGGATGTCGTACTCCTCGAGACGAGGCGGCAGCATGTCCATCAGCGCCAGCACTTCGTCACGCCAGCCGTCCGGCAGGTCGGCAGCGACACCACCGGGCCGGATGTAGTTGTGGTTCATGCGCAGGCCGGTGACCATCTCGAAGAACCGCAGCACCTGTTCGCGCTCGCGCCAGCCGTAGATCATCATCGATACGGCACCGAGGTCCATGCCGTTGGTCGCCATGAAGAGCAGATGCGACGAGATGCGGTTCATCTCGCTCATGAGCATGCGGATCCAAGTGGCCCGCTCCGGGATCTCGACGCCGAGAAGGTCCTCGACGGCCAAGGAGAACACCAGCTCGTTGAAGAACGGAGAGGCGTAGTCCATTCGGGTGACGTTGGTCGGGCCCTGGAGGTAGGTCAGGCTCTCGGCCTGCTTCTCCATGCCGGTGTGGAGGTAACCCATGATGGGTTTGGACCGCCGAACCGTTTCGCCATCGAGTTCCAGCATCAGACGGAGGACACCATGTGTCGACGGGTGTGAGGGCCCCATGTTGACGAGCATGGTCTGCTCGCCCTCGCCGGCGATCGGCCGATCGCTGAGCTCGGCAGCCTCGACTTCTGACATTCGGAGGACAGCGTTGGACCGGGGAAGCTTGTCGAGCTGGGTGAGCAGGCCGTTCTCGTCAACGGTCAGAACATGGCCGTTCACGGTGATCGTCGAAGGGGTGAGCTCGGTGTCGGGGGTGGGGTCAGTGACGGTCATGGATGAGTCCTCAGCGTGAAGCCGGTGCGCCCTTGAACTGCACGGGGATGGCGCCGGTGGCGTAGTCCTTGCGGAGGGGATGACCCTCCCAGTGCTCCGGCATCATGATGCGCGACAGGTCAGGATGACCCTCGAACACGATGCCCATGAGGTCGTACACCTCACGTTCGAGCGCATCGGACCCCGGATAGATCGAGTAGAGCGAGCCGATGATGGGATCCGATGCGGGCACCTGGATTCGCGCCCGGATCCGTTCGCGGCGCTCGTGAGAGATGAAACCGGCGACGACCTCGAAACGCTCTGCCTGGACGCCGACCGGCACGCGTCGGTGGCCTCCGAAGCTGAGGAAATCAACGGCGGTGACGTCGACACACATGTTGAATCCGTCCGCCAGCAGCGACGAAGCAACCTCGAGCCACTGTTCGCGAGCAGGATGGATCACTCGTTGCGCTCTCGACCAGCTGACCGGACACCCGTAGGCGGATTCAGGTTCGATGGCGACTGGTGGTTCCACCGATTCGTCTGGGGCGTCGCTCATGCCGATCGACCGACAGTGAGCAAGGTGGTTTCGCCCTGGCCGTCACGCTGCTCGATGATGATCCCGGCTCCGCTGCCGGACACACCGCGTCTGCGCATGATCTCGCCGGTCTCGATCTGGTGGTGGAGGGTCTCGATGGCGTGGAGAAGGGTCTCCGGGCCGGGCGGGCAGCCAGGTGCGTACACGTCGACGGGCACGACCTGATCGACACCCTGGACGATCGCGTAATTGTTGAACATGCCGCCGCTCGACGCGCAGACACCCATGGATATGACCCACTTGGGCTCCATCATCTGGTCGTAGATCTGGCGGAGGACCGGTGCCATCTTCTGGCTGACCCGACCAGCGACGATCATGATGTCCGCCTGGCGCGGCGATGCCCGGAAGACTTCCATGCCGAGCCGAGCCATGTCGTAGTGAGATCCACCAGTGGCCATCATCTCGATGGCGCAACACGCCAAACCGAAAGTGGCGGGCCACGACGAACGCGAGCGGGACCATCGAACCAGATTTTCGAGTTGACCCGTGACGATGTTGTGGTCGAGCCCACCCAGGCCGTCGTCCTGGATGTCGGTGATCAGACCCATCAGGAACCTCCGCTGGGTTCGAGCGTGCGAATCGGGTCGGGATGACCGGCAGACTCGCGTCCGGGTCCGGCAGTGAACGTCTGGTCGAAGCGACCGTCGAGACCGACACGGCGGATGGTCGACGATGAGGTGCGGTGCGCACCCACCGCTTCCGGCTGGCGACGATTGACCTGGAGCGAGCCCCAGTCGAGGGCTCCCTTGGAGATCAGGTAGAGGAACGACTCGAACACCAGCGCCGAGAACAAGAGGATGGCGACGAGCCCGAAGAGACCGAGTTCGCGGTGCGCCATGGCGTACGGGTAGAGGAAGATGATCTCGATGTCGAACACGATGAAGAGCATCGCGACGAGGTAGAAGCGCACCGGGAACCGCTGCGGAGGTTCGCGGCCGGGGATGATGCCGCACTCGTACGGCGCGTACTTGGCCTCGGTTGCTCGGTTCGGAGCCAACAGCTTCGACGCGACGAGGCTGACGGCCGCGAAGAGGGCGGCGAGGACCAGTAGCGCCGCAATCGGTAGGTACTGGGCCATGAGAGTTCCTTCCGAGCGGTCAGGCGACCGCGGCCAGCTGGGCGATCATGCGACCGCAGCGCGAATGTTCTGTTCTCGACGGTCCCGGATGTGCATCATCCATGAGACCACGGCGAACAGAATGCCATTGAAGATGGCAAAGAGTGCGGGAACGACGCGTTGTCCTCCGACGAGCGCAGGGATCGGCCCCCCGCGGTCACGCTCGAGCACCACGCTGATTGTGCTCTTGGTTGGATCGGCGGTGGCGACGGGGGGCGGTTCGCCTGGCAACGTCGGCTCGTCGACCACACCCTGGAACTGGACGACCACGAGCTCCTGGGGATGCCAGAAGTGGATGAACGTGGTGTCGAACTTGTGCAGCAGACGGGCCGGGAGGTCGGTGAACGACTCCACCCAGGCCGACTTTCCGGGATCGTCGGCGACGATGTCCGGATCGAGGCGCGGTTTACCGCCGATGTTGTAGGCGTCGAAGGTGAGGGGCACGAACTCGGCCGTACTGGCGAAGACGCCCTCCTCGATCAAGAACTCCTCCGCCGTTGCCGTGGCCTCGCCGCGTTGCGGGTCGGAGGTGGCGAGGTAACGCCAATCGGCGAGCAGCTGCGGGTTGGCCCGAGAGATCTCGACGGCGTCAGCCTGACGAAGGTCGGGGTCATCGGACGAGACTGCTTCACCAAGATCGAAAGCCTCGATGGCCAGTCCGAGCTCTTGAACGCGCTCGTCCTCGGCGAACACGAGTCCATCGGCATCGCGAGCGGGATTGTCACCGTTGATCTCGACCAGCGCCCACGATTCACCTTCGCCCCGCCAACCAATGGCATAGATAGTCCAGACGACACCCATCAGGAACAGCCAGCCGAACAACTGACCGGCCGTGATGAGGGCACCGAGGCGAGAGCCGCTGTTGCTGGCGACCAGGAGATACGAGCCCCCGATGAGGACCACCACGCCGACCAACACACTGAGCAGACCACGGAAGAACGGATCGAATCCGACGCCGCCGATGAATCCAAGAGAAACTGCAAGCATCAGAGACCTCGCTCGTAGTCGACGACTGCCTGGATGTATTCCGGAGGCAGCAAGGCACCAAAGCCCGGCATCATGCCGGCTGAACTCTGACCGCCTCGGCCGAAGCCGCGGCCGGCCTCGGCGCCGCTGTAGATGAAGTTGTACTGGGCGTAGCTGGTGCGCTCGGGCATGTCGACCACCGTGCAATCGTCACCGAGACGGCCGTCGCTCAAAGCGATCACCGTGCCGGTCAGGTCGGACTCGGTGAGTTCGACCGGTGCGATGAACTCGCCGTTGTCGTCGAGCTCGAACACGTGGTCGAAGGCGAACGGATACGACTCGCCGCCGTCGGGCTCCCACAGATTCGAGACCGTGGCGCAGTCGGCGAGGTCGCCGTTGTCGAGGATTCGGTAGAACTCGTCGGTGCCATCTGGATTCTGCTGACCGGTGATGGGGCTACCGCGATCGTCGAGACGAATCTCGGTGCCGTCCATGGCGAGGTAGTAGAAACCGTCGTCGTCGGCCAGTCCACCCTCCGGAGCCCAGGTGCCATCCGGCAGCTTCCAGGCGTCATCGGGGAAGTGCTGGTCGACGCCACCACACAGGTTCCAGCCGATGCCGGAGGGGTTGCCACCACCGCAGGCAGCAACGCCGTCGGAGAGCGGGTCGCCTCCGGGGTGCGGCACGTTCGGTCCGAGGGACCAACCAGCGGTGTGACAGCGTGCGCAGCTCAGCGAGCCGGCCTGGAAACTCGAGTAGTAACCGAGGTTGAACACGGCTTCACCGACGGAGTCGAATTCGCCGTCTGCCATGGACCGCTCGACCTCTTTGACGATCGCGGCCGCCTGCTTGTCGGCGGCTTCCTGCGCGGCTTCGGGATCAGCAGACTCGTTGATGGTGATCGGATCGAGCGACTGGACCTGGAACAGATCGATGTATTCCTGGACGTTCTGGACCTGCTGAGTGGTGAGCGGACCACCGCCAGGGGTGCCCCATGCTGCCATCGGCGAACCGGGGCGGCCGTAGTTCAGGATGTAGGTGACCTCTTCCTCGGAGTAGCGGAGGAAGACGTTGTTGAGCGCCGGCGCGGTCCACGCCGCATTGGCGAGGAACTGGCCGTCTTGATCCTGCAGCACGTAGGCGGCGACGCCGCCGACGCCGCCGGCGGCGTGGCAGTTCACGCACTGCGCGGTTTCGATGTAGACACCCTCGCCGCGTGATTCGAAGTTGAGCTGATACGCGTCGACCGCGCCGTCTTGTCGACCTGGCTCAGCGAGCCAGTAGAACGGCAGGGCGAGGGCCAGCAGACCGAGCGTGACCAATGCGAAACCGAGAGACCAATCGAGCTTCTTGCCCTCGAGTTCTTCATCGTCGAGGTAGGGCTTCTTGTTCGCCGCCAACTCGATCTCCGAACCGAGCTCGGGGCGAGCCTGGAACGAGTTTCGAATGAACAGGAGAACGAAGCCGGCCAGAACGACCACAGCGACGGTCAAACCGATGGCGCGGAAATCTGCGGCGAAAACCGCAGTTGTAGCAAACACAGGGGCAGAACTCATCAGTGACTCGCTGCTCCGATGCAGTTGGGACCCTCGGCCTCTTGGCCGGTGGTGTTGGTGCCGATCGCCGGACCCTGAATCACGGTGCCGGTGTCGACCTCGAGCTCATTGGCCGCATTGACTACCATCGGGAAGCGGTCCATGCCGCGTGGGGCGGGGCCGCCCTTCTTCTCGCCGACCCGGTTGTACTGGGAGCCGTGGCAGGGACATTCGAACCACTGAGAAGTCTGACAGTCGGGCACACGGCAACCGAGGTGCGGGCAGGTCTGGTAGAGGGCCACGACCCCGGCGCGAAGACCAGCCTCGACCTGGGGGAAGAAGCCGTAGCCAGTGACCGCCTTCTCGATCGCATCGTGGGGGTACTCGGTCACCCACATACGACCCTCGGGGACGTAGAGGAAGCCACCGCCGGCCTTGATGGAGGCCTGGATGTCGCTGATGCGTCCGACGTTGATGATCGAACCGAATCCGCTCGAGCCCTGCGGCCACAAAAAGGCAATACACGCTGCGCCGAAGCTGGTGAGTCCGAGACCGAACGTGGCGACGATGCCCCGGTTCAAGAACTGGCGACGGGCGACACCGATGGTCTCAGGGTCCGGGGGAACGTAGGCGACGGGGGCGACGCTGCCGGCCGCGACGAGCGCTCCGGAACGTTCGACACGGGCCGCGGCTTCGACTGCCTTGCCGCTGACGACCAGCTCGGGCTCCTCGGCGCCGACAGGAGAGATCGTTGCCGCGCGGTCGCGCTTGACGGTCTCTCCCGACAACTGCCCAATGGCAGACGCCGAATCACGATTTCGGAACGTTGCTGCGATCGCGAACAGAGCGATGGCGGCCAGTACAGCGACAGCGATGATCAAACCAGTCATGTGCGATTCCTCTCTAGAGCTCGAAGAACAGGCCGTCGGCCCATGGGAAGACGAAGTTGAAGCCAGGGCCTCGGAAGAACGAGCCGATCATGGTGAGCACGGCCCAGAACATCAAGAACATGGTGAACAAGCTGACCGCAAACTTGCGATCCTCGGGTTTGTTCGATGGATTGCGGTCGATGTATGGCGCCATCGTCAAGATGATGAGGCCGATGCCGGGAATCGTCACGCCGGCGACCATCGGGTGGAACATGGTGAGCAGTTCCTGGAGGCCGAGGAAATACCACGGCGCCTTCGAGGGATTCGGGGTGGCGTTCACGTTCGCCAATTCGAGCAGCGGAGCGTTCACGAAGATCGAGAAGAACGTGAGGAAGACGGTGACGGCGAGGGCGGCACCGAACTCGACCACGATCAGGTGCGGCCAAGTGTGAACCTTGTCGAGCGGCTTGGACTTGATGTCCTGGATCGACCCGGACTTGACCACCGTGAGCAGGCGCTGGGTGTGTCCGGCGGGTCCGGTCATGGCTGGAACATCGGCGACCGCAGTTGCCGCCGCGACAGCGGTCCCGACGCCACCACCGGCGGGAGCGACTGCTGCCTCGGAGCCCTTCTGCTTGGCCGACTTCGAGCGCTGCAGGAGGTGGGCGGGGATCTTGCTGGCCGCCGGGTCGGTCGAGGCCGACTCGGCTGCCTCCGAGGCAGCCGGAGCAGCAGCTTCCGCCGCGCCTTCGGCCTTCTTGCGAGCCTCCTCGGCCCGCTTGCGGAGATGTTCGGGGATTTCGGTCATTGCAGATCCTGTCCGGGGAGTCCTGTGAAGGAGGAGGGTCGGAAGACGAGGGGAAACGAGAAGACGTAGATCGTGATCGGCCTAGAGCGGCCCGGAGATGCCGCCGTCTTTCCTGACCCTCCAGAAGTGGATGGCCATGAAGATGACGGTGACGAAGGGTAGGAGCAGTACGTGCAGCACGTACCAACGCAACAACGTGTCGGTGCCGATGACCTTGCCACCCAGCAGCACGAACCGGACCTGGTCACCGAACACAGGGGTGTACCCCATCATGTTGGTACCGACGGTGACCGCCCACAAGGCGAGCTGATCCCACGGAAGCAGATAGCCGGTGAAGGACAGCAGCAGCGTCATCTGGAGGAGGATCGTGCCGATGACCCAGTTGAACTCACGCGGCGCCTTGTAAGCCCCGTGGTAGAACACGCGGGCCATGTGAAGGAACACCGAGAGCACCATCAGATGGGCGCCCCATCGGTGCATGTTCCGAACGAGTAGACCGAAGGTGACCGAGGTCTGCAGCGTGTAGATGTCCTGCCACGCTGCGGCTGCGGTCGGCCGGTAGAAGAACATCAAGAAGATGCCGGTGACGGTGAGGATGATGAAGAGGAAGAAGCTGAGCCCGCCGAGACACAGGGTGTAGCTCACCTTGACCGCGTGGCGCTTCACCTTCACAGGGTGCAGGTGGTACAGCACCGAGTTCATGATCACGTATGACCGGTTCCTAGGGCTGTCGGTGTAGCCCTTGCGGAAGACCGAGCCGGGCCGGAAGATCGAGTTCCAGACCTGTGAGCTCTGGACCGAGTCGCTGGCGGTCGCCGCCGATGCCGCGGCACGCTCGGCGAGCGTGGGCTTGTCCTGAATCGACTTTGCCATGAGTTGAGAGTTCCTCGAGTTGCGGGGGTCGAGATCGACCGGAAATCGGTGTGACGGGGAGCCTAGGCGAGGCGCATGCCGTAGCCGTAGCCGTGGGAATCGGTTCGCTGGTGATGATCACCGGTTGGGTTGGCGGTGTCGGCCACCTTGCCCAGGATGATCACGCCAGTGGGACAGCGGTCGACGCAGAGTGCACAGCGAGTACACACGTCGTCGTCGATGGTGAAAATGAATGCATCGGAGGGATCGTCGCCCGGTTTGGCGATACCGAAACTCTCAGAGATGGCGTCTGTCGGCTGCATGTGGATGCACTTCCACGGGCAGATGTCGACGCAGCCTTCACAGGCAATACATTCGGCCTGATCGATGTGGATGAACTGCTTCGGCTTGACCGCCTTGGAGAGGTAGTCCGCGTCGACCTCGACCAGGATGTAGTCGTCGCGGAACTCTGGAAGGGGTGGATTGGCGTCGGTGGTGACCATCTGTCGTCGATCAGCCCCTCTTGATCAGGGGGCGGCCGTACGTGGATGTCGGCAGCTCGGCCGCCTTGGTCTTGCCTCGTTCCTGCCACTGCAACCACATCACGATCATTCCGGTGAGGAACGCGATGTAGATCAGTGCAGCGATCGAGTCGGACAGCACTCGATAGGTGATCTCGAAGGGGAACCAGCCGCCCTGGCTCTTGGCGGTGATCAGGCCCCAGGCATCCCAGATGCGATCGGCTCGGAAGCTCCACTCGTTCTCGGCGAGGGTCAACCACTGGTGGGGCACGATGCCGAAGACGAGGAAGAAGACGAAAAAGACGTACACCGACATCATGCTCGCCTCGCCCCAGCTCATGTGGTTCTCGGGGTCTCGCCGAGACGACCACAACGCAAAGGCGCCGACCAGGAGGAAGGAGATGGCGGTTGAAACAATGAGAGCGGTCACGCAGAACCTCGACAGTGGCGAGCAAACGAGCTTGTGAACAGTTGCACAATCTAATCGAACGATCCTGCCTCTGTGCAAACCGAGTGCGCGATGGCGCAAACGGATCGTCGAGAGGCAGAGTCGACCGAACGATCGAACACCTTAGGCTCACCTGCACAGCGAGCAGCCCGATGTTAGTGCGAAGAACCCGTGGTCTGTCACGTTCTCCCGATTCGACGAGTTGTTCGACGAACTCGCTGAATGCAGCAGATCGCGCCTACAGTTCGGGCTTCGTGTCTCTTTGTCCACTCGTCATTTTCGATCTTGCCTCACGCGTTTGCGCCGGCAGCTCCCATCCCCGAGGATCACGTGACTGAAATCCCCGAACATCTCCTGAAGCGCAGCCGGGCGGCCAAGGGCACGCCGGACCCCTCGGGAGACAGCGCCGGAAGCGCGGTCGAATCCGCACCGCCGGCCTCAGCAGCACCGGCCACCGCGGGACCACCCGCCATCGCCGCAGCGGCAAGTGCGATCCCGAAGGATCCGGAGCCGAAGCCCGAACCCGACCTGCCCCACTACATCGTCGCCGCCAACAAGCGGAGGAAGCTCCCGCTGTGGAGTTTCCTCGTTGTCGGCGCACTGCCGCTCTGGGCAATCAGTTTCGCGGGCACCATGCAGCAGCCCGCGGTCGAAGATCCACTGTTCGAAGAGGCGGCGCTCGTCTACGCCGAGACCGGCGGTTGCTCGGGTTGCCACGGCGCCGGCGGTGGCGGCGGTGTCGGTTACAAATTCAGCGAAGGCGAGATCATCAAGACCTTCCCCGAGCCGATCGACCAGATCGCACACATCGCTCGCGGCTCGAGCCTCATCAATGGCGAGCAGTACGGCGATCCGGAACGCGACGGTGGAGCCCGCATCTCCGGCGCTCGTAACCAGGGCGCCATGCCGGCCATGCTCGGCGTCCTGTCGATGGCGGAGCTCGAGTTGGTGGTCTTCCACGAACGAGCCGTCATCGGTGGCGAAGACACCGAGTCCGCGCTCTACCAGGAGTGGATCGATCACCTCCGCGAAGCCGCTGAGAGCGGTGAAGGTTCACCGACCAGTGACGACGATCTCAATCTGATCCTCCAGTGTTCCGATCCGGCGTACACCCCGGGTGGGTCCGGACCTGGTCCGGTCGACCTCGACGGTGACGGAGCAAACGACTGCCCCGGCCCCGATGGGTCGGTGACCGGAAGCGGCGAAGTCGCTGCCGGTTGATCCGCCTCCGGCGATCGCCACTGTCGACACTGGTCCGAATGACCAATTGACCTGCCGCCACATCGACCCGAGACTCAACAAGACTGTTGGTCTGATCTCGTCGACGAAAGTACCCATGCCCGATCCTCGTGCCCGCTGGGTTCGCATCCGCTCTTCTCTCGTCGCACTGATCGTGTTCAGCTCGGCGATGGCTGCAGCAGGCACGGCTGGCGCCACCGACGCCACGATCGATGAGGCCACCGAGCGAACATCTGCAGCCGTCCCAGGCGACGTGTTGCCCGGCGACGTCGTGATCGAGACCACCGACCCTACGGTCGACACGACCTCTCGGACCTACGTCGGTGCGCTTCAGGATCTTCGTGAAGAGCAGCAGATCCGCCAGGCGCTCACCCGGCGGTTCATCGACACCGGCACCGCTGCCGCCGTCACCGGCGACATCGCGGTCACCTACGTCCGTTCGACGCCGTCAGATGTGAGAGCGGTGGTCGATGCCGCTGTCAGCGACTGGAACGCAACCCTAAGAACGACCTCGAGCGGTCCAGTCATCGTCAGTTTCGACTGGGTGGACCTGTCCGACACCCTTCCCGGCACCCTCGGATTCGCAGGTCCGACTGGGTTCATTCGACGAGCCGACAACCTGTACTACCCCGTAGCTCTGGCCAACACCCTCGACCGCCGCGACTACGCCCCGAGCCGGGTGGAGATCGAAGTCACGATCTCGAGTGCGTTCTACGATCAGCCGGGTGGCTGGTACGTCGACGCCTCGGACGAGAGTATTCCGTTCAACCGACTCGACCTCTATGCCACGATGCTCCATGAACTCGGCCACGGTTTCGGGTTCCTCGGATCGGCCGAGCGACGCGACGGCGTCAACCTCCTCCAGGTCCCGCCGGACAAGTTCGACACTCTCGTTCGTTATCGGGGCTCGCGATTGGTCGATCTCGCCAACAACGGCGCCTACCTCACGAGCGGGGAACTGTTCATCGACATCGGCGGCGGCCAGCTCCACGAGATCTACGCACCTCGAACCTTCTACAACGGCAGCAGCTACTCGCACTTCGACGAGGCCGAGTACCGCAGCGGCGACCCAGGTTCGCTGATGACACCTGCGCTCGGCGCAGGCGAGACCGAACGCGTGATCGATGCACCGACACTCGGGGTGCTGGTACAGAGCGGCTGGCAGACCGACGTCCCGATGCTTGCCCCGTCCATCACCGAGGTCGGCGAGCGCTCAGGCGCCTTCGATGTGTCGTGGTCGGCCGACCTCGGGGAGAACGCCGTCCCTCCCCAGTCCTGGGCGATCCGTGTGGTCCGCACCAGCAACGGGCAGCAGGCGGCTCGGGTCGTCACCAGTGGCTCGGCCAGGACTGCACGAGTGTCCGGTCTCACGAACAATCTCAACTACCGGGTAGAGGTGAGCCCGATCGGCTTCGCTGCCAGCCCGGGAACCGCCACGCAAACCCTGTCGCTCACTCCTCCCCCGGTGGCGCCGACCTTGGTGAACGTCGCTGGATCCGGATTCGATCGGACGGTGCAGTGGCAGCTGGCCGACGACGGGGGCAGCCCCGTGATCCGTTATGACGTGCAGATGTCGAAGAACGGCGGCTCCTTCGTCCCCCTCGGAAGCACCGGCTCGGCCCAGATCGCCACGGGACGACTCACCAACGACGTCTTCCAGTTCCGGGTCCAGGCGGTCAACGCCAATGGCGGCAGCATCTTCGGCTACTCACTTCCGACCGGCTTCACCAACACCGTCGTGCGCCCGCTTCCCCTCGACGGCGAGATCGCCCGTCTCTACCAGGCCTATTTTGATCGAGTCCCCGACCGGACGGGAATGGCGTTCTATCTCGACCAGCGATCGACCGGTCGTTCGCTCTCATCGGTCTCCCAGGAGTTCCTCGATTCGTCCGAGTTCGTCTCCGCCTACGGCTCACTCGGCAATCGGGCGTTCATCGAACAGCTGTATCGCAACGTCCTCGGCCGGCGAGGCGATTCCGGAGGAATCGACTACTGGACGTCCCAGCTCGACTCCGGCCGTGCGAGGTCCTCCGTCGTGATCGACTTCGCCCAGTCATCCGAATTCGTTCTACAGACCGACACCGCCCCGGTGCAGAGTCCCAACCAGGGCGCGGTCTACCGTCTCTATCTGGCCTACTTCCTCCGGCCGGCCGATGCCGGCGGAGCTGCATTCTGGACCCAGGAGGCCAACAGCGGACGATCGCTCACCAGCATCTCGAACGCCTTTGCCCTCTCACCGGAGTTCAGCGATCGTTACGGCGACCTCTCGAACGCGGCCTTCATCGAGCTCGTCTACGCCAACGTGCTCGGCCGCCTACCCGACAGCGCCGGCCGCACGTACTGGCTCGGCCGGATGGCCGGCGGCGTGTCGCAGGGCGACGTGATGCTGGCCTTCTCGGAGTCGCCCGAGTTCGTGCTGCGCACCGGCTCGGTCCGCTGATCCAGCGAAGCGACTGACTCAGCGAAGCGACTGAGCAGCTGTTCCCGCGGCCTCGATCGTCCGTTCGATGTCTGCGTCGCTGTGGGCGAGGCTCGGGAACGCAGCCTCGTACGGTCCCGGGGCAAGGGCGACGCCCTGGTCGAGCATGGCGTGGAAGAACGGGGCATAGCTCCCGTTGTCGGCGGCAGTCTTGGCGTCGTCGTAGTTCCGAACCGGGGAGTCGGCGAAGAAGATCCCGAAGAGTGGGCCGACCCGCGGAACCTGTACGTCGACTCCAGCGGCTCCAATGGCGGCGGCGAGTCCTTCGGCGAGCCGAGTGGCCTTGGCCACGAGCTCGTCGTACCGATCGTCGGTGAGCTGATCGAGCACGGCGAGTCCGGCCGCCGTTGCCAGCGGGTTCCCCGACAGCGTGCCGCCCTGATAGACGGGGCCGAGCGGTGCGATGTGGGACATCACTTCACGCGATCCACCGAACGCGCCGACGGGGAGACCACCACCGATGATCTTGCCGAACGCCCAGACGTCCGGGGTTACCCCGGACCAGGCCGTCGCTCCCCCTCGACCGAGACGAAAGCCGGTGATCACCTCGTCGAAGAGGAGCAGAGCGCCGACCCGATCACATTCGGCTCGGCACGCCTGCAGGAAGCCCGGTTCGGGTTCGACGACACCCATGTTCGCGGCGACCGGTTCGATCGCCAGGACGGCGGTTTCCTCGTCGAGGGTCGGGACGACGTTGTACGGCCACACGACGGTGTCGGCAACCGAGGCCTCTGTGACACCGGCCGAGCCGACGAGCCCCTGGTTGGCGACCCCCGAGCCGCCGGCGACCAGCAGCGAGTCGACGTGACCGTGGTAGCACCCAGCAAACTTCACGACCTTCGAGCGGCCGGTGGCTCCCCTGGCAAGACGAATCGCTGACATGGTCGCTTCGGTCCCCGACGAGGTCATGCGAATCATCTCGATGCCGGGGACCCACTCGACGATGCGTTCCGCGAGTTCGATCTCGCCGACCGTCGATGCCCCGTACGTGGTCCCCTTGGTGGCTGCGGTCCGGATTGCGGCGACGACCGCTGGATCGGCGTGGCCGAGAATCGATGCCCCGTAGCTCTGGACGTAGTCGAGGTACTTATTGCCTTCCGGGTCCCAGACGTACGCACCTTGCGCCCGGTCGACGAAGTAGGGAGTTCCGCCGACGGAGAGGAACGCTCGGACCGGCGAGTTGACCCCGCCGGGAAGCACACGCTTGGCCCGCTCGAAGAGTTGCTCGTTGGATCGGCCTGGAGAGGCGGGAGGGGCAGCAGCGTCGTTCACCGCACCAGTGTGCTCAGGTGCGAAGCATCTCGGCCACCTCGGCCGCGAGATAGGTGAGGATGATGTCGGCGCCGGCTCGTTTGATCGCGGTCAAGACCTCGATCGCCGCCGCATCGCCGTCGATCCAGCCATTCGCTGCGGCGGCCTTGAGCATCGCGTACTCGCCACTCACGTGATACGCCGCCACCGGCACCTCGACGTCTGCCCTCACGGCAGCGATCAGATCGAGGTAGGTGTGAGCCGGTTTGACCATGACCATGTCGGCCCCTTCTGCGATGTCGAGGCGAACCTCCTCGAGCGCCTCCCTGCCGTTGCGAGGATCCTGTTGGTAACCCTTGCGATCGCCACCGTCCGCGATCGTGACGTCGACGGCATCGCGGAATGGCCCGTACATGGCGCTCGCATACTTCGCGGCGTAGGCGAGGATCGAGACGTCGTCGAAGCCCGCTTCGTCGAGCGCTGACCGGATCGCCCCGACCTGACCGTCCATCATCCCAGACGGTGCAACGACATGGGCTCCCGCCGTCGCCTGCGCAACGGCGATCCTCCGATAGTTGATCAGGGTTGCATCGTTGTCGACCTCGCCGGCGGCGTCGACGATGCCGCAGTGGCCGTGACTCGTGTACTCGTCGACACAGAGGTCAGCCATCAACACGATGCGGTCGCCCAGACGATCGCGCAGACGGCGCAACGCCACCTGGACGATGCCGTCCGCTGCCCAGGCTTGCGATCCTTCGTCGTCCTTGGTGGCCGGGATGCCGAACAGCATGATGGCCGGGATGCCGAGGGCGACCAGGCGGTCGACCTCGGTGTCGAGCGATGCGAGGTTGTGCTGCTGGACGCCGGGAAGTGACGCTATGTCGACGGGGGCCTCGATGCCCTCACGCACGAAGAGCGGCGCAACAAGGTCGTCGACCGAGAGGGTGGTCTGGGCGACGAGTCGGCGCAGTGCACCGGTACGGCGAAGCCGACGGAGGCGGCGCTGGGGGAACGTCATGGGGCGAGCGTATGCAGCGCAGCGGCGATCAGGCCATCCGTCGAGGGCTCGGCCGCGGTCGTTGCGACGGCGAGCCCCAGTCCCCGGATCGCAGCTGCCGTGGATTCGCCGATGGCGACGAGCGCGGGGAGCTCGGCCGGATCGAGCCGATCGAGCAGGCGCTCGATGACCGATGGTGCGGTGACGAGCACGAGGTCAGCGGCGCTGATGCGATCGATGTCCGACGAGCTGATCTCGGGAGCGAGCGTGCGGTATGCCGTGACCACCTCGACCTCGACCCCCCGGCGTTTCAGAGCGGCGGCGAGATCGTCCGAGGCGAGCTCGGCGACCGCGGCGACCACCCGCTCCCCCTCGAGGACCGGAAGCGTGCGACCGAGGCCGGCGGCCGACGGCTCGGGGGCTTCGAACGAGACGGTGAGACCAAGCTCCACCGCCCGGCGCGCCGTGGCTCGACCGACCACGCCTAGCCGGAAAGCTCCACCAGGGCAGGCTGTAGCGACCGCGTCCACACCGTTGGACGAGGTCACGGCGACCCAGCTGTTCTTGACGACTGCAGCCAACGCCCGGCGGAGCGCTTCGCCCCCATCGATCGGAGGTACGACCTCGATCAAGGGAACGTGCACGGCGAACGCGCCGGCACGACGAATGGCGTCGAGCAGGGGCCCGCTCTGGCTCGTGGCCCGGCACACCACCAGGTGGCGTCCGGCGAGCGTCATGCGACCAGATCCCGTAGCTGCCGGGCTGCCGCCCGCCCGATCTCTTCGTCAGCCGCTCGGTCGGAGCCCTCGGTTCCCGACACCAGGACTCGTTCGAGCCGTTGCTCGTCGATCGATGTCAGCATCGCGATGACCGTGAGACGTCCGTCGTCCCCGAGGACAGCGTTGGCCCCCGCGGGAAGATCGCAGTCGCCGCCGAGCTCGAGCAGAAAGCCGCGCTCGGCGTCGAGCATGCGGCGAGCGCCGGAGTCCTCGATCGCCGACAGGAGCTCGATCAGCTCCTCCCGGTCGGCACGACACTCGACCGCCAACGCGCCCTGACCCACCTGGGGGATCATCGCATCCGGTGACAGCACGTCCACGGTGTCGAGCTGCAGGCCGAGACGCTCGATGGCCGCGTTCGCCATGACCAATGCATCGAATTCCGAGAGCTTCGACAACCGAGTTCCGATGTTGCCTCGCAGGCCAACGAACTGGAGATCGGGTCGTAGCCGGGCGAGCTGCACCCGCCGACGATTGCTGCCAGTGGCAACGATCGCTCCCGGAGCGAGATCTGCCAGCCGGCCGCCGACGAGCGCGTCCCGCGCGTCGCCTCGAGCGGGTACCGCACCGATCACGAGCTCGTCCGGCGTGCATGCTTGAAGGTCCTTCGCCGAGTGCACGGCAATGTCAGCGGCGCCGGACAGCAGGACGTTCTGGACTTCCTTGCTGAACGCACCCTTCCCGCCGAGGGCCGAGATGGGGACATCCAACCGCAGATCGGCGAACGTGTCCATCGTGACGAGTTCGGTCTCGACCGTGCGGTCCTGTCCTGTGATCAGGTCGGCAACGTGGTGGGCCTGCCACAACGCCAGCGGACTCTTGCGCGTGGCGATGCGGATCTTCACGAGAGGTCGAAGAGCTCCCGCACCGACTCGACGAGACGGTCACCTCTCCGCGACCCTCCTGCGTCCTTGAGAGTCGCTGACGGCGGGTGAAGCAACTTCTTGACCAGACCACGAGTGAGGGCATCGACCGCTGCGGCTTGCTCTCCACTGAGGCTGTCGAGACGCTTGTCGAACCGGGCAATCTCGTCTGATCGAACCGAATCGGCCCAGCGGTGGAGGCTGCCGAGGAGCGGATCGACCTCGGCCGCACCGGCCGACCGTTGGAAGAGCGCCATCTGGTCTTCCATCACCGAGCGGGCGGCGGAGACTTCCTTCTGGCGTTCCTCGAGGCCGCGGTTGGCGAAGGCCTGCAAGTCGGACAGCACCATCAGATCGACATCGTCGAAGGCCATCACGCCAGGATCGACGTCGCGAGGCACAGCGAGGTCGAGGATGAGAAGGCGACGGCCGCTGGCATCAAGCGCGGCGCGGACCGTCGCTGCGTCGAGCACCACACCGGGAGCCCCGGTGGCGCTGACCACGACGTCGGCCGATGCGACTGCTGCTGTCAGATCATGGAAGGGCACCACATCCGCCCCGATCGGGGCGGCGATCTCAGCGGCACGGTCAGCGGTGCGATTGGTGACCGACACCAGCGCCGAAGCTGTCTTCGCCAGCGCACCGGCGACACCAGCACCCACTTCGCCGGCGCCGATGAGCAACACACGGCGTCCGGCGAGATCACCGAGACGTTCGGTGACGAGGGAGACGGCTGCGTGGGAGATCGATGCGGTCCGTCGCCCGATGGCGGTCTCGGTCCGCACCCGCTTGCCGGCGATCACGGCGTTCTCGAACAACGGATTCAGCAGTGGCCCGGCGGTTCCCTCGATGCGGGCCCGCTCCCACGCGGTCCGGATCTGGCCGAGGATCTCGTGCTCGCCGAGGACGGCCGAGTCGAGTCCGGCAGACACCGAGAAGAGATGGTCGACCGCCTCGCCATCAAAATGCACGTAGAGATGATCGACGAACGTCGACGAGTCGACACCGACGATCAGGCTCAGGGCCTCCCTGACATCTCGGTAGGCATCGTGGAAGCGTTCGGCGTGGACATAGACCTCGGTGCGGTTGCACGTCGAGAGCAACACGACCTCGTTCACCACGGGGCTCGACGCGATCTCGCTGAGCGCCTTGGGCACCACGTCGGCGGGGAGACTCATCAGCTCGAGCACGCCGATGGGGGCAGAGCGATGGTTCAGCCCGATGGCGATGACGGTCATGAGTCTCCTCGACGATGATTCGAGCGGGAACCTTTGGTCGCCGAACGCGACCATTGTCGCAGTTCTGACGGCGTCTGCACCACTCCGGCGCGGGTGGAACCCGTCACGCGACGATTCCGGTCTCTTGGGCCGGCTCGGTTCGACGGCGAGCAATCGGCACGCCGACACCGTTGCGGGCGCTGTTCGCCCGTTGTTGATAGAAGCTCAGGATCTGGAGTTCGGTCGCCAGATCAACCCGCCGGACCTCGACATCCTCGGCGGTCTGAACCGACGTCGCGGTGAAGTTGAGCAGCGAGGTGACCCCCGCCGCAGCGAGAATGTCGGCCGCCGACTGCGCTCCTTCGGGTGGGGTCGCCAGCACGGCGACGGCGAGATGCTCGCGGGCAACCACAGTCGCAGCGTCATCGATGTGCTCGACGAGAATGCCGCTGACCGAGGATCCGACGACGTCAGGATCGACGTCGAGCAAGGCTCGAACGGGGAAGCCACGATCACCCAGACCGGAGTAGTTGGCGAGTGCTCGACCGAGGTTGCCGACGCCGACGATCACGACCGGCCAGTCCTGATTGAGCCCGAGCGAGCCGCTGATCTCGAACACGAGATACTTCGTGTCGTAACCGACGCCTCGGGTTCCCGTGATCTCGAGCGACGCGAGATCTCGGCGCAGCGTGGCCGGATTGACACCGACGAGCTGGGCCAATCGGTCGGACGAGATCGTGGATTCGCCATCCTTCGCCGCATCGACCACGCACTGGAGGTACTGCGGGAGCCGAGCCACGGTGGCTTCGGAGACTCGTCCGCTGGGAACCATCATGCGAGGCTAGACAGCAGTTTTCACAAATGCACGAAGCAAGGTGGACGTGCTCGTGGGCGCCGCACACAAGTGGCTCGCTCAATTCCCGCTGGTGCCATGATCCCCGAGCCCCGCGGAGGCTGCCGAGGTGAACACGATCCGGCGGGGCACCTTGGGCGCCTCGAGCCGCTCCAAGCAGAACTCGATCAACTCGCGCTCGAGGATCGGCCGCTCGCCGACGGTCGGCAGCTTCGTTGCGGCAACGTACGCGACCAGCCGTTCCCCCGTCGTCGCGTCCGGCTCACCGACCACCGAAACCGCTTCGACGATCGAGTGAGCCCCCAGCACGCGTTCGACCTCGGAAGCCGAGACCTCGAGCCCGGACACGACGATCACGTCGTCGGGGCCGTCGGCGGTGCGTTCCCGTGCCGGCGCGTTGTCGACGAGGATCGTGGCCCCGATTGCCAGACCTGCGTGGAGAACGTCGAGCCCGGACGAATCATGCAGCGGCCCGATGCCGAGCACGACCGGCTCGTCGCCGGCCGACTCGACCAGTCTCGAGGTCATGGCATCAATGGTTGCCGCAACCTCGCCATGGGTCCGGGCCACACGCAACGCACCGATCGACAGAACGGCAGGATGGTCATCGTCGACGTCGGTGCCGGGGACCCATCCGTGGTCGAGCAACGCCAGACGATCTGCGGCGGAGGCGAAGACGTGCTTGGTTCCAGTCAGGTCGGGTCTCGAATCGGCCCAGGCGGATGCAGCGACCGCATCAGCGATCACGGCGGCCGGGTGGTAGTCGTCGACGAGACGAGCGATCTCCTTGCGAGTGGTCTGCGGATCCAAAGGCATCGAGACCAAGCCGGCAGTGACGCAGGCCAGATGGAAGACCACACTGAGGTCGGTGTTGTCGCCGATGAGCAGCACGTGATCGCCCACCTCGAGACCGGCGGCGACCAGGCCACCGCGCACGGCGCCGACCATTTCACCGAGTGCTCCGTAAGAGACCTGCCCACCACCATCGGTGATCAGTGCGACCCGCTCGTCGGCGATGACCGGAAATCGACGGGCGAGGTTGGTCATGTGAGATCGGGAGCGTCGAGTTCGATCACGATCAGTCCGGATTCGGTATCCGGATCGCCGTCGCCGCTTGGGGCCAGCACCACGAACTGGAGCGCAGCGGCGCCGAGGATCGCGAGGAGTAGTACGGCGATGGCGAGCACGACGCCGGGTCTCATGAGATCTCCAAAGGATCGATGACCGGGGGAACCGTGGTCGGTTTCTGCCCGAGCGTGACCGCTGTCGAGCCCACGGCGGTTCTGCCGGTGGCGGGCCGGAGCGTGAGCGCATCTCCTTCGTTGATCTCGAGTTCGAACGCAGCCGATCCCCGGTCGACCGCGATCGACAGGAGACCGTAGGAATCCACGAGCAGCCCGACACTGCCCGTCGAGATCTCGGCAAAGGCCTGCACTCTCTGCGCCGTTCGGGTGGTTCGGCCACCCTCGATGGAGACGTGTTCCGGCCAGGACGCCAGGTCGGCGGGATCGACGTTGAGCTGGGCGTTTCCGAACCGGTCGACCCAGAGCACCTCGGCCTTGATCGAGCCGTCTTCTGACTGTTCGCTGACGGCCAGCACGCCGGGAAGCAGGCGCATCGGATCGATCGGGGTGCCCAGATCGCGCATCGGCACACCACGACAGAGATGGGCGGCGGCCGGAGCGAAGACATCTCGACCGTCGAAGGTGGGGCCGGGCGCGGGAAGGTGGAATTCCGGATTGTCGAGAACGACGGCGTCGGTTGCTCCGCCGACGAGCGACACGGCCGGAGCGAAGAGGCCGTTGTCCGGACCGACGAGGTAGCTCTGGCCGTCACCGACCTCGATCACGATCGCCTTTCTGGCCGTGGCGACTCCGGGATCCACGACGCCAAGGACCACCCCGGGGGCGAGGTACTGCGCAGCCCGCGCCAGAGCGAGGCCGCCGGCGCGAACGTCGTGCGGCTCGATGTCGTGCGTGATGTCGATGACGGTGACACCCGGGGTCATCGTGCGAATCACTGACTTGACGACGCCGACGAACTCATCGCTCAAGCCGTAGTCGGTGAGAAACGAGATCGTGTCGAATCGGAGGGACGTCATGAGGAGCCGAGCTCCCGCGATCGCTCGGCGGCCGCCGCAACAGCATCGATGAAGGCCGAGCGGATGGCGCGCTCCTCGAGCACGCCGAGGCCGGCAGCGGTGGTGCCGGCCGGCGTGGTGACCCCGATCCTCAGGTCGGTCGCGGTGGCATCACCCGAGGTGAGCATCGTGCCCGCGCCGCGGATCGTCTGGTGGGCCAAGAGCTCTGCCACCGGCCTTGGGAGGCCCGCAGCCACTCCGGCGTCGGCCATCGCCTCGGCCACCATAAACACGTAGGCCGGCCCCGATCCGCTGAGACCGGTGACAGCGTCGAGTTGTGCTTCTGTCACGGTGACGGCGACACCAACGGCCTCGAACAACGACATGGCCCAGGACAGGTCGGCATCGGTGGCGGCCGTTCCCGGTGCGATGGCTGACGCACCCACGCCGACGAGGGCAGGCGTGTTCGGCATGACCCGCAGGACGCGCGTGCCGGGCGGAAGCACCGACTCCATGGCGGCGATGGTGATGCCGGCCGCAATGGAGACGACCAGACCGGGATCCACCAGCGACGACGCCACGTCGATCACATAGTGCGGCTTCACGGCGAGGACGGACGGGACTCCGGCGAGCGGTGCATCGAGGATCGTCACACCAGGGAGGAGATCGGCGAGCCTGGCCCGTTGCTCAGCCGACACCTCGACGACCGCAGCCTTCGATGGCTCGATCCAGGAGGCGTCGATCATCCCTCCGAGGAGAGCCTGGCCCATCTTTCCTCCGCCGATCATCTGCAATTCGGTCACGGCGGTCAACCTACCCGCTCGTCCAGATGCAGTGCCGGTGGGAGGACCGAACCCCTGTGGACTTCCCCGACCCCACGAGCGCAGCCACCCCCACCGACACAAGGAATGTTAGAAGTAAACAAACGTAGTTACAACCTGTTCAAGGGAACTTGGATGCATACCCGATACGCAGAGCCGGCCGGAAGTACTGCTCGACCCAGGCGTACAGAGATCCGAGGACTCGGTCCAACTCGTCCTCGCGCATGACCAGTTCGTTGTCGAGCGCACCTCGAAGGAAGATGGCGTTCTCTTCACCGACGGCGAACGCGGCGCCGAACAGTTGGAGGTTTCGCTTGAGGAGATGGGCGTAGAACTCCGTGTGGTTTTCCTCCGGCGCCGGCATCACGTACGTCTCGTATTGGAGCGTTCGCTGCTGGAGATGGAATCGGATCGTGAAGACGTCCTTCTCTTCACCTCGCACGCGGATGAACCAGCGCCGGGACCCCGGCTGGTCGCGATCCACGGCTGCGAGCACCGGGTTCTCGGCCAGTTGCCTGGCCAGCCAGTCATCGATGAATGCCTCGAGCTCGTCGAGGTCTGCGTTCGATCGAGGTCGGGGCATCACGCGTGCTCGCTCATCAGGTCAGCGAGTGCTGAGGTCGGAACCGAGCGTGTCGATCTCGATCGTGGGTTCCGCACACGGAGAGAGCGGTCCTCGCGTCAGATCTTCGTAGAGACGGCGAAGGCGTGCCGCCGATGTCGACCACGTGTAGTTGCGGGCCATCGCCGCAGCCGACACGGACAACCTCCGGGCGAGCACCGGATCGGCGAGGATCGCATCGACCCACGCCGCATAGTCCCGAGCGTTCCTGGACTCGACCAGATAGCCGGTGTGACCGTGTTCGACCAGCGTCAGAAGTCCGCCGACAGCCGAGGCAACCACGGGGACACCACATGCGGCCGACTCGAGGGCAACGAGCCCAAATGACTCCGATCGGCTCGGAATGAGCACGACATCGGCGGCGCGGTAGTAGGTGGACAGGAGGTGGTGAGGGATCGGCGGCTTGAACTCGACTCGATCCCGGACCCCGAGCTCGTCGATCAGCGCGTGAATGCGATCAACCTCCTCGTCGCCTTGGCTTCCGGACGCTCCCCCGACGATCCAGAGCCTGGCGTCCTTGCGTTCGATGGCGGCGAGGGTCTCGACCGCGACGTCGACGCCTTTGAGAGGTTGGATCCGGCCTACGAACAACAGCAGGGGGCGATCGTCTGTGTTGACAGCCCATCGGGCGCCGCCCTGATGTCCGGGAGAGAAGAACGCGTGGTCGACTCCCGGCGGAACGACCTCGATCCGCTCAGCGTCGGCATTGTAGAACTGCACGAGCTGCTCGGCCTCGGGGATGCAGTTTGCCAAGACGGCATCTGCGCACGCCATGACGCCGGCCTCGGCCTCGGCCCGCCGCTCTGGCTCGGGGTCGCCGCTCTCCGCCTTGACCCGGGCCAACGTGTGGAACGTCGTGACGAGCGGCAGGTCGACCATGCGCTTGAGGGCCTGGCCGGCGACACCGGACAGCCAGTAGTTGGCGTGGATGATGTCTGGACGGAACGACGTGAAGTCCTCCGCCACCCAGGAAGCGAACGGGCCGACGAGCTCCTCGAGCTGCTCCTTCGAGGCGTCGACTGGTCCGACCGGCACGTGAACAACCTCGAACCCGGGCTCGACCTCGACGACTTCGTCGAGATCGTCGGCCCATCGCCGGACGTACACACGGCACTGCAGGCCGGCCTGCGCCATGGCCGACACGAACTCACGCACGTAGACGTTCATCCCCCCACCGTCGCCGGTGCCGGGCTGCACCAAGGGAGAGGTGTGCAGCGAAAGGACGGCGACTCGACGCACAAAGCGGCTCACCGCTGCCTTCCCGAGAACCGCTCGATCATTTCAATCGTCCTTGCCGGCATCGGGCTCGGTACTGGCCGTGATGAAGCTTCGGTAGACCCCGATCAACGCCTTCTTCTGGTCGGCGTTGAGCTCGGGAGCACGCCGGATCGTCTCCTCGACGTCGCTCGAATGGGTCACTGCGCTCTCGTCGAGGATGCCCGCTCGGATGTACAACGTCTCGGACGAGATCTCGAGCGCCTTTGCGATCTGTTGAAGAATCTCGGCCGACGGCTTCCTCAAGCCCCGTTCGATCTGGCTCAGGTACGGGTTGGAGACTCCGGCGAGTTCCGCGAGGCGACGCACGGACAGTTCGGCGATGCGGCGCTGCTCACGGATGAAGACTCCGAGATCCAACGGATTGCTGTTCGCCGACTTCGCCATCGCTCAGCTCCCAAGCCCTTCGATCGATGCCTCGCCGTCGCGATAGCGACGTCCGATCTCGTTCTGCACGGCGTCGATCCTGTCGTGGAGTTGGCGCCGGAGGTCGGACAGCTCCTGCTCCATTCCCTCGACCCGCTTGAAGACCTCGAGCAGTCGATCGTCATCGAGCTCCCCAACGCCCGAGAGTTCCCTCGGCGAGATGACCGAATCGAGTCGAGTCCCGAGCGTGGCGGCCACCGGGCCCGGCTCGTTGATCTCAACAGCGCGTCCAGACGGCGCGCCAGTTTCCGACGCATCGGCCATGATGTCAGGGAGGTCGTAGAGCAGGTTGTTGAGCTGACCCGGATCGCCGTCGCCGGCCCGGCGCTGGACCTCGTGACCGATGATGTCAAGCCGACCCTGGGCAACGCGGCGAACCATCGACACGTCACCTTCGACCCGATTCGCGTCGTACCGGAAGCTGCGAAGCTCCGTGATGGGCCGAGTACCGATGTTGGCGAGAGCGTCGTCGGCGAGGAGGGTGGCGAGAGGGTCAGTCACTGGCCAGAGGCTACCGGCACCAACAGCGCGGCAAGCCAGCCGAGTGAAAGGGAGCGGTCAGACGCGCGGCATGAGCAACAACCACAGCGGCGCTGCGAAGAGGTAACTATCGAGGCGGCGAAGCGCCGGCGCCCACACGGCGCCGCGAGGCAACACCGCGGACGCAGCGATCTGGCCGAGCGGCGCGGCCACCGCCGTGAGCAGCGCGAACAGCGGGAAGCTGTTCGTGTCGAACGGCGCCGGCAGCACGAGATAGATGGCGGCGGCGGCGACGGCGAGGGCAACGATTCCGGCCACGGGACCCTCGACTGCGTTCGCCGACCCCGTCCCGATCACAAAGTCACCGACCTCGTAGGCGGAGACCATGACCACGATGGCCACGAAGCCGCCGAAGTCGAGTCGCTCGATGGCCACGATGGAACCGGCTGCGACACCGGCGGGCAGCGCCGATCGAATCAGGAGTTCACCGCGGTGCAACAGCGCCTCCGAGTGCGGGACGGGACGACCCCGGGGACCGAGGACCGGCTCGTTCGAGGGCAGCCCGGCGACGACGAGGAACACGCCGATCGCGGCGAGGATCATGCCGACGCCAACTCCGAGCGCGCCAAAGACACCGGCGATGGCCACCATGGCGGCGAATCCGGCCGCATGGGTCGGCTCGACGAGCGGCCGGTAGGCCTGACCGACCTGCAATGCGGCGGCCGCAGCCACTCCGGCCACGACGAGTCCGAGCAACGGCGTTGCGATCCAACCGGCCCCCACGACGGCGACGAACCAGAGCACACCGAGTGTGATCTTGGGGCCATCGGTGCGATAGGGCACGGCGAACCGCTGTTGATCCCATCGCTGTTGACGGGCCATGTTCCGGCGACGGTTCGCCGCGTCGCGCTTGTCGCGGATCGCGTCGACAGCGCTCGGACGTTGACCGGTGGTCATCCGCCCGACACGGGTGGGAGGACGGCCACTTCGTCGGCCACTGCGACGGCGTCGGCGGGGTCGGCGGGAGTGCCGTTGAGCCAGACCTTGCTGCCGTCGACAACTGCGCCGAAGGCATCGCCGAACTGGCCGCGAGCGACTGCGAGCACCTCGCCGACGGTGGGAGCGTCGATCTCGATCGAGCGCGTACCGGCGGCCTCCCGGGCCTGGGCGAAGAGTCGCAGCGTTGCCACGACCGGAGTCTAGGTCGCCGCCACCCCACCCTGTTCTCCACCCCTCCTGTTCGGTTCTGCGCCACCCAACCCTCACAAGCGAGGTTGAGGTGCCGCAGAACGGGAGGACCTGCACGACCGGCGGGCCTCGGTCAAACTCAGCGGATGCAACTGGGCATCTGCGTGGCATCCAAGATCGACGACATCGACTACGTCGTGCGAGCGGAGGAGCTCGGCTACGACAGCGCATGGATGGCCGACAGCCAGATGATCTGGAGCGATGTGTACGCGTCGTTGGCCATCGCTGCCCATCGAACCTCCCGCATTCGAGTCGGCACGGGTGTCGCCGTGGCGGCGACCCGGCTGGCGCCGGTCACCGCAGCAGCGATCGCGTCGATCAACCAGCTCGCGCCCGGTCGCACGTTCCTCGGAATCGGAACCGGCAACACGGCGATGCGGATCATGGGCCACAAACCCATGACCATGGCTGCCTTCGACGACTACCTCACGGCGTTGGCGCCCCTCCTCCGAGGCGGGGAGGTCGATTACACCTGGCGGGGCCAGACGTCGCCGATTCGTCACATCATGGCCGACGACGGGTTCGTGAACTTCACCGACGAGATCCCGATGTACGTGTCCGGCTTCGGCCCGAAGTCGTTGGCCCTGGCTGGGCGTCACGGTCACGGCGCCGTTCTCTCGATCCCGCCGCAACCGGCGTCCATGCACAGTGTGTGGGAGCGCCTCGAGCGGGGCGCGTCCGACGCCGGTCGGGTCATCGAGCGGTCCTCGTTCTTCACGTGTTCACTCACCACGATCGCGGTGCTGAACGACGGCGAGCGAGCCGACTCGGACCGGGTCAAACAGCTGTGCGGGGCGTTCGCCATCGCGTCGCTCCACTACGCCTACGACCAGTTCCGCAACTTCGGTCGAGTTCCGAGGTCTGGCCCGGTGGCTGAGATCTGGGACGAGTACTGCGCCGTCGTCGAGGCCACACCGGAGGACCGTCGCCACCAGCGAGTCCACGCCGGTCACAACTGTTGGGTCATGGCGGACGAGGTGCGTTTCCTCACCAAGGAGTTGATCGAGGCGACGTGTCTCGTCGGTACACGAGACCAGCTGATCGAACGCCTTCGGGGACTCGCCGATGCAGGCCTCGATCAGGTCATGATCCTGCCGCCGTTCGACCCCCGCTATGAGGTGCTGGAGACCGTCGGGCGGGAGATCCTGCCCCACCTGTAACGGGGAGATCGTCAGAGGTGGTCGGCCAGGAATTCGGTGGCGACGCCGATCGCTTCGACCATGTGAGCTCGACCGTTCTCACCGGTGTAGTAGTGCGTGGCGCCCTGAACCTGGTGCAGACGTTTCCGATCGTGGCCGATGGCGTCGTAGATCCGATGGGTGTGACTCGGCGTGCAGGCGTCGTCTGCGGTGTTGCCGACAACGAGGATGGGGATGGAGATCTTCGCGGCCGCAACCTGTGCGTCCGCCCGAGCGTGATCGAGGCTCCACTGGCTCAACCAGCTCCGCAGCGTCGAGAACCTGGCCAACCCGACGGGTCCGTCGTTGACGATCCGCGGGTCGCCCAGGTAGCACCAGTTCGGTTTCCGGTCAGACGGGTCGACGGTTGGGTCGAGCCAGCGAGGGTCGGCCATGGTGCCGTGCACGGTGAACGCGAACTCCTCGTTGTGGCGACCGGCGGCGCGGAAATCGGCGAGCCGCTGCTGGACCTCGGCGGTGATCCTCCGATTCCTCGCCTCCTGCGCCGCTCGGTAGTCGACCAGGAAGTCGGCCGAGTACGGGGGTTGGTTCGGGTTGGACGGGTCGTAGAGGTTCAGCTCGGCCCGTCGAATGTGCGGTAACGACTCGTCGGTGATCGACGGATCCATCCACTCGGTGAGCGTGCCATGCCGACTGATGTGCGCGGCCATGACGAGGAGCGCGTCTGCCGGGGGCAGCCCCGCTGCCGGCAGCTCGTATGGGTCGTCGGCGGCGGTGTCGACAATGCCGGTCCCGGACTCGGCCAGCGCTTGGTACCAGGTCGACAGCGAGCCGCCCCCCGACCAGCCGGCGAGGACGACCTTCTCGTAGCCGAGGCGATCGCGGGCGTCGGCCACGGTGGCGCCGAGATCGGCGGCGACCTTCTCCATGATCAGGGCGAAGTCCGCACCCCGGTACCGCGAGTTGGCCCAGATCACGTGGTGACCGGCCCGCGCCATGCCGCCGACGATCGGCAGGTACATGCCACCGCCGGTCGGGTGCATGAAGATCACGACCGTGTCGGACGGTTGGTCGACTGGACGCACCAGGTGGCAATCGAGCCCGATCACATCGCCGCCACCGCCGTAGGTGTCACTGAAGGTCGACGTCTCACGCCGTCCGAGCACGTAGGCGATGCGCTCACACCCGGCCGGTGTTCCCGGATGGTTCACGACTTCATCGAGCGGCGCTGTCACGAGCCAACCGGGTTCGGCGGATCGGGATAGCTCGCGTATTTCAGGATCACGTCGTCCGGAGTCTGCATGATCTTCACGTAGTCGGCGGCGGGGTACGCGAGGTGCGGCTTCGTCGGATCGATCGGCGGCTGGGCAACCGTTCCACCCTCCCCTTCGAAGCCGACGGGATTCCTGTAGCGGTCGACATCGGCGTCTGTCATTCCGTACAGCTCGAGAACTTCGGGGTCGATCCAGGCGTCGGCATCGATGGGCCCAGTCGACGTGGCGACCTCGAGGACAAGGCCCTCGGGACCGGCGAAGTAGATGGAGCGACACATTCCGTGATCGATGTGTCCCATCACGTTGATGCCCCGGGAACGAATGCGATCGCGCACTGACAGGAGCTCGTCGAGCGAATCGACGTTGAACGCCATGTGTTGTGTCGTGCCGGGAGCGGACGGACCGGCGCCGGTTCCGGCGTGGGTGACCCCGAGCTGGGCGTCGACCTCGTGGTTCTCCGGCAGGTCGACGAACGACAGCGAGCAGAAGTCGTTGAGACGGAGGAAACAGTGCTTGCCACCCGGTACCCCGTGCATCCAGAACAGGCCGACCAGTTCGGCGCCGAGCACATCGGTGAAGAACTCGATCTGCGCCTTCATGTCTGCGGTACTGACCGCGAGGTGGTGGAAACCATTGATCCGGGTGGTCATACATCGCATGCTCTCATGCCGCGTCGGCCCTGTCACAGGGCCGACGTCCGCTGGCCGTCACAGCGACTGGCTAGGGTCGATCTGGTGCCAGACGCCGCGTCATCAACCGTCGCCTCTCTCGAGTCGCTGCCGCCGACCACCCTTCTGCTGACCCGTCACGGGCAGTCCACATGGAACGCCGACAAGCGGTGGCAGGGGCAAGCCGACCCTCCGCTCTCCGACCTCGGCCGCGAGCAGGCGTGGGAGGCAGCCCGTGCCGTCGGCACCGTCGACCTCGTCGCCACGTCGCCCCAACAGCGGGCGCTGGAAACAGCGACGATCATCGGCGACATGATCGGCGTTGGCCCGGTGGTTGCGCTCGACGGTCTCCGTGAACGATCGGCCGGCTCGTGGAGCGGGCTGACGAGGGACGACATCGAGGAGGCGTTCCCGAGCTGGCTCGCCGACGGCAGGCGACCGGATGGCTTCGAGAGCGACGAGGTGTTGCTGGAGCGGGTGCTGCCGACGCTCCACGCAATTGCCGCTACCTGCCCTGGCGGAATCGTCCTGGTGGTCTGTCACGGTGGCGTGATCAGAACCGTCGAGACCCACCTCGGCCTCGATGAGGGCCGGGTGCCCAACTTGTCCGGCCGCATCATCACCTTGCGCAACGGATCATGGCAGCCAGGTGACCAGCTCCGGCTGGTCGACGCCGACCGGTCGACTGGCGGGGACGGGCTGCGGGTATGAGCGACCAGCTGCCGTTGGCCATGTTCACCATCGACGTCATCCGCAGCGCGAAGCGAAAGAAGACCAGCCAGGCCCGGCTCCGCGGCGAGGTGCTCGAGGTTCGGATCCCATCGTGGTTCTCTCGCGAGCAGGAGTCCGAGACCGTCGACCACTTCGTCTGTCGATTCGAAAGGGCTCACACATCCGGCCAGATCGACCTCTCCGAACGGGCCCGCCACTGGGCAATGACCCTCGGGCTGCCGGAGCCGGAACGCATCACATGGGTCACGAACCAACGCGACAGGTGGGGTTCGTGCACGCCGTCGCAGGGGACGATTCGGTTGTCAGATCGCCTCGCGATCTTCCCGGTTTGGGTGATCGATTACGTCGTCGTCCACGAACTCGCTCACCTGGTCGAGTCGAACCACAACGACCGCTTCTGGGCGATCGTCGGCCAGTACGAACTGACCGAGCGAGCCCGCGGCTACCTCCTCGCCAAGGGTCACGACGGACACTGAACTCCTGACTCCTGCCGGCGCTCCCTCAGGAACCGACCAGCTCGAAGTCGCCCCACCCCGATCCTGTCTTCAATACCTCATTGACTCGCTCCCAGCTCGCGTCGAGAGCGGGGTTCAGCCGGTCGGGCACACTGTCGGTGCGCATGCCCGGTCCGGATGGATGGATCGTGAGCGTCTCGAGGTCGACGAAGACGGGCAACACCTCGAGCCGGTCGACAGCAAAGGACCCATCGTCCTGCTCGACGACGGTGGCCGTCACCATCAGCTCGTCCCGCCTGACCAGCTGGGTCTGGTTCGACAACAGGTTGCCGACGCCGTAGACGAGCCATTCACCATCGACGCGTTCTATCGGCTGCACGACGTGGGCGTGGTGACCGATGATCAGGTCGATGTCGTCCGATCCAAGCAGCCTCGGGCCAAGGTCAGACTGTTGTCGGCTTGGTTCATGGCGGTACTGGTCCCCCCAGTGGAGCGACAGCACGACGAAGTCGGCGCCGGCTGCTCTGACCGCTTCGGCGTCGTCGAGGATTCGTTGTTCGTCGATGGCGTTGGCGGCCCACGGCTGATCGTTCGGCAGGGTGAAGCCGTTGAACCAGTAGGCATAGGCGAGGTGAGCGAAACGGATGCCCTCGATGTCGTACCAGGTGCTGGATGCGGACTCTTCCGACGACCGGGCCGTGCCCGTGTGGCGAAGTCCGGCATTCTCCAACACGTCGATGGTCTCGAAGGTGGCAGCGGTTCCCCTGTCGAGTGAGTGATTGGACGCAGTACTGCATCCGTCGAAGCCGACCGATGCGAGGTCGGCGGCGATCGCACCGGGGCCTCTGAAGACCGGGAAGCTCGACAGATTCTCGTTGGCACCGTCGAGGTTGACCTCGAGATGGCAGACACTCCAGTCCGCTTCTTCGATCCAGGCCCGAACGGGCTCGAACATGGGAGCGAAGTCGTAGCCGTCCTCGTCGACCGGATCTGCGGCCCCCGCAGCGACTCGCCACACGCGGGAGTGCAGCAGCACATCACCGGAGAAGCTGAGGGTCGCCACCCGTGGGGCGGCAGTCTCAGCAGTGGTCGGTAACTCGGTGATCGGCAAACCCGTGGTCGTCGCCGAGCCCGGCGGCGGGTTCGTCGTCGTGCCCGGTGTGACCGTGATTTCCGTCGTCGCTGATGCGGACAGAGCGGCCGACCAGATGCTGGGCGTCGGCGCCTCGGCTCTCGTGGCCAGCGCCATGCCGGCGGTGGCGACAAAAATGAACGCTGCGACCTTTGCCGCTGTTCCCCCTCGCATCGGCGAAATCTAGCTCACCGGCTTCACGAGCCAGAGTCGGCCACCACGTCGCGGTCGAGGTCAGCCAGTGTCTCGTCGACCATGTCGAGGTCGGCCGACAGCCGGTCGAGATCGGCCATGGTCGGCAACACGTCGACTGTTGGCAACCCGGCGGAGGCCACGGGGGCCACGGTCGGCGGCGGCGAGAACTGATCGGGGTACTCCACGAGCTCGATCCTAGGGCCTTCGGCTGGATCAGCTGCCCTCGCCCTCGGCGGCTTCGTCCACCACCGGAGGTTCCGTCGATGGCGGCGGGGGTTCGGCCAGCAGGAGCGGCAAGCGGGCGAAGCCGACGCCCTGCACGCCTTCGAGCCCTGCGATGACCGATTCCGATTCATCGATGACGTCGACCAATCCGACCTGGCGGCCTATCTCACCGGTACGGAGAAACACGACCCGACGGCCGTCGAAGGACAACGACTCGATCTGTTCGCCAGGGGCGCCGACCGGCTCGGAGAGCAGCGTTCGGCCCGAGGCCAGTTCCAGCACGGTCAACATGGTCGAGGCCGGAAGGCCGTCTTCTCGGTAGGTGATCTCGGTGTAGGCGACGACGTCGCCGCCGGGGCTCAGGGCGACAGCGCCGAAATACGGACGGCGGGGCACCGGGCACTCCGGATCAGAGGGGCCACCGAGATCCACCCGTTGGCCAGAGGTGTTGAAGAAGGCAAGCGTGCCGCACGCGTCGTCGCCGATCGCGACAGCCTGAATGCCGTTGCTCGACGAGAAGGCCACCACGCCCCGTCCCGCCTCGAATCGGGTGAACGTCTCGCGTTCGCCATCGACCAGCTTGACCCGATCGATGCCTCCTGGAACTGCGAGGAAGACCTGGACCGCCAGCGTGTCGTCGACGAAGCCGGCATCGAGCAACGAACCGTTGCTCTGGCTGACGAGGGTCGGTGCCGCCCCGTCGGCGGGCAGCCATTGGACAGTCTCGCCTTCGAGCTGGGCCACCAGACCACCGAGATAGTCGTCGACCACCCGTTCGACCTGTGCGCCCGGGAATCGATCGCCGAGATCGGTGATGAGGCCCCTCTCGATGGTGACCAACTTCGACCCGAGGCTGGCGAGCACGGGAGAGACGTACCCCTCGGGTCGGGGCGGCGCGAACACAGCCGAGACGTCGGCCGAAACCACCTCTGGCTCCGAGAGGGTCTCCGGATCTTCGTTGGCCAAAGTGGTCGAGGTGGGGCTCACTCCCTCGCCCAGATAGGGCTGGCCGATCTCGGCACAGGCGGAGAGAAACAAGGCTGCCGCCAGACACGAGACGAAGGCGCGAGAACAGGGGCCGGACACCCCGCCATGTAAGCACCTCGGCGACGAAACGACGTGTCAGCTTCGAGCGCGCCGAGCAGACGCCGTGGCTACCCTGCCGAGTGGGCCGCTAGCTCATCTGGTTAGAGCAGGGGACTTTTAATCCCAAGGTGCCGGGTTCGAGTCCCGGGCGGCCTACCACTTCGTTCGTTCATGGACGCTCATAAACTGCACTGCTCATCACTGACCACGCTCGAAGTGGGCCTGCAGCACTCGGCTGCCAAATCACGCACCGCTGGTGTTCACGACTACCCTCTCGGACCTGTGGCGCTTCGGCGTCCGCATCGTCACCACGTCCCGGAGTTTCTCAATGCCGAAGAAGGCAATCGACCTCGACACCCCGTTCAGCACGGGAGAGACCGTGATCATGGCCCGCCCGTATCGGAACATCCCTGACGGGGCCGAGGGCAAGGTCAAGCTGATCAACGGACTCGAAACCCTCGATGGTGCCAGCCCCTGGATCCGCTATTGGGTTCGTTTCAAGGACTACGGCCTCGTTGGCCAGGTGAGCCATACAGACCTCGCCCGTCCCTACCAGTTCGGCGCTTGGCTGGACCGAGAAGAAGAGCGGGCGCGGGCTGAGCTCGTATCGAGCTCGGCCGATGCGGCTGCCGCGGATGACGCACCGGCTGCCGCGATCGGTGCCGGCGACGGCATCGCCAGTCAGATCCCGGCGCTTCTTCTGGAGCGCAGCAAGGCTGCCAAGGCTCGGCTCCTCGGCGGTTGATCGTGCGACGTGCGGCGTTGCTCGCCGTCGTCTGCGCGCTGTCGGTGTCGTGCGCAGCGGCTGAGGCCGAGCTCGACAGAATGCAGGCGCTCCCCGTCGAAGTCACTACCGACGAGAACGGGCAGGAAAACCTCGTCTACGCGCTCGACGACGTGGTGGCCGAAGCCACACCGACGACCGAATCGGAGACAACGAATCCAGACGAGTCCGACGACCCGGCCGAGCCGGAGCTCTCGACCAGCGAAGATCCGACCGAGACGACCGTGCCCGCGCCGGACGATTCCGGCGTCGCCGTCACCGAGCCCATCGTGCTGGAACGCTTTCCCCATGATGGCGCTGCCTTCACCCAGGGACTCGCCTTCGCTGACGGAGTCCTGATCGAGAGCATCGGCTTGTTCGGTGAATCGGCTCGACGCCGTGTCGCTCCGGCCAGCGGGGAGGTCATCAGCTCGGCCCGCCTCGATCCTGACTTCTTCGGTGCCGGTCTCACCGTGGTCGACAACCAGGTGATCCAGCTCACGTGGCAGCAGGGAACAGCGATCGTGAGCGATCTCACCACCATGCTCGAGCTCTCCCGTTTCACCTACGACGGGGAAGGCTGGGGTCTCTGTCGCCTCGACGACGGATCCTTGGTCACCAGCAACGGATCGGGTTTCCTGACGTTGCGCGAGGCGGCGACGTTCGAGGTGATCGGTGAGATCGAGGTCACGCTCGACGAGCAGCCGACGACCAATCTCAACGAACTCGAATGCGTCGGCGACTCGATCTACGCCAACGTCTGGTTGGAGAGCGACATACTCGAGATCGATGCCGCGAGCGGGAAGGTCACCCGGGTGATCGATGCGTCTGCCCTGCTCCCCGGAGACCTCGGACCGGACGACGTCCTCAACGGCATTGCCTACCGTCCCGAGTCGAACACGTTCTTCCTCACGGGCAAGCGGTGGACCGTCATGTACGAAGTGTCATTCGGTTGACGTGACCAGCCACTGGCGGTTCGGAGCGGGAAGGGTTCTCGTCGGCGCGCTGGTCGCGCTCGCAGCCACTGCGTGCTCATCGTCTCCGGACGCTGCAACCAGTTCGATCACGACGGACCCGGTCGATGCCGCCGCTGCGAGCTCCGAAGGCCCATCGACGGAGCAGCCGACGTCGAGCGATTCCACATCGGGCGCGGGGCAGGCGACGCCGGTGTCCGAGCTGTCCGGCTCGCTCTCGATCGAAGTCATCGCCACGCACCCTCATGACCCCAACGCGTTCACGCAGGGTCTCGAACTCACCGACGACGGCCGGTTCGTCGAGAGCACGGGGTTGTACGGCGAATCCGACCGACGAATCGTCGACGTCGACACCGGCACGGTGGAGGCCATCGTGGCGCTCGACCCCAACCTGTTCGGCGAAGGTATGACCATCGTCGGCGACGAACTCGTCCAGATCACCTGGAAGGCCGGGACCTACATCCGATCCGACCTCGGGACCCTCTCCGAGATCAGCCGCGGGACCTACGACGGCGAGGGCTGGGGTCTGTGCCACGACAGCACCCGGTTCGTGATGAGCAACGGAACGTCGACCCTCACGTTCCGCAACACGACCACCTTCGACATCGAGCGCACCGTCGATGTCGCACTCGACGGCGAACGGGTGGCGAACCTCAACGAGCTCGAATGTGTCGATGACCGCGTGCTGGCCAACGTGTGGCTCAGCGACGACATCCTCGTGATCGATCCGGCCACGGGCGTGGTGGTCGCGACCGTCGATGGCTCCGAGCTCCGCCCGGATGATGCACCGATCGAGGACTCCTCGTTCGCACTCAACGGCATCGCCCACGACCAGACGACCGGCCACTGGTATCTGACGGGCAAGCGGTGGCCCGTGCTCTACGAAGTCGTGCTCTCCTGATCGACGGGTGCGGCGGTCGGATCGGCCAGGACGGCCGGCAGGTGCTCGAGCAGCCGATCGAAGATCAGCCCGCCGGCAGGAGCCAGCAGGTGATCGGCACCGTCGAGCAGTACCACTTCACCGGTGCCTGCCAGCGCCCGAACCACCTCACTGGCCTGCATCGGCAGGATCTGGTCGCGGGTGCCATGGAAGAAGAGAAGGTTCCGGTCGCCCAGGACCCCTGCGTTCTCACAGCCCGCCGACTGCGTGGCGAACGTGACCGCGCCAGGGACGCTGTCCCGCTCCAGGTGCATCGCGGCCCGTAGCGCGACCGCGCCACCGAACGAATGACCGAGCGGAACGAACCGCCGGGCGCCATGCCGAGCAGCGAGTTCCATCGCGCTGACGGTGTCGATCACGCACATGTCGAGATCGTTCGGCGACCGATAGTCGACTCGCATCACCCCGATCCCGAGGTCGGGGAGGGCCCGCCCGAGACGCTGGTAGAGACCCTGATCAGGGCCGAGCAGCCCCCCCATCGCTCCGCCGACACACACGATCACAGCGTCGAGGTTCTCCGCGCCGTGCCACAAGATCGTGAGCAGGCCCCGTGTCGTGTACAGCTCGAGGTGATCGAGGTTGTCGTCGACCGTCACGGTCTGCATCGCCATGACGCCAAGCGAATCGAGAGGCGACAGCCCGGTTGCATCGTCCTCACTCATGAGCGCAGACCTTAGGCTCATCGGCTGTGAAGGTCCTCGTGGTGCACGCCCACCCCGACCCGGAATCGTTCGGTGCAGCGGTCCGCGACGCGGCAATGCGAGGCCTCGCGGCCGCCGGACACGACGTGACACTGCTCGACCTCGAAGCCGAGAACTACCAGCCCTGCCTCACCGGGGCCGAAGACTCCGATCCCGTCGTCCAGCGCCACATCGATGCCGTCCGGACTGCCGATGCGCTGATGTTCACCTACCCGACCTACTGGTCCGGCTTCCCCGCTGTGTTGAACGGCTGGATCGAACGAACACTGCTGCCCGACGCCGGCATCTCTGACCGTTCGAACGGCACGCTTCGAAGTGAGCTCCGCCGTGTCAGACACATTGTGGGGATCACCACGTATGGGTCGCCGCGGGCCTACCGATGGTTGGTCGGCGACGCGGGGCGGCGCACGCTCCGACACCTCCGATGGAGCGCCGGCCTTCGCTGCCGCTTCCATTGGCTGTCCCTCGACAGACTCGACGGGCGAACCCATACGGAGCGGAGCGTCTTCCTGCTCGAGGTCGAGCAGGCCATGACCGAACTCATGACGGGAAGGCGCTGAGATGCGGTCACTCGTGGTCGTCACCCACCCGAATCCCGAAGGACTGGCGCGACAGGCACTGGCGCGAGTGGTCACCGGGCTCGAGCGTGCCGGCGACGAGGTTCGCATCATCGACCTCGATGCCGAGAACTTCGATCCCAGGCTGACCGTCGACGAGAAGCGACGCCACCTCGATCCTCCCGAGACCAAGCCGTGGATCGCCGATCACGCCGAGGCGCTTCATTGGGCCGAGCGCCTGGTGCTGGTCTATCCCACGTGGTTCGGTGGCTTCCCCGCCAGACTCAAGGGCTGGTTCGATCGCACCTGGATCACGGGCGTGGCATATTCGCTTCCCGAGGGAGCGACCCGCATCCACGCGGAGCTCACGAACATCCGTCGACTCGAGATCGTGACCACCCACGCCGACTCGCGTTGGTCGAACGTGCTCAGTGGACGCCCAGGGCGACTCATCGCGTTCCGGACCCTGCGCTTGCTGTGCCACCCGTTGTGCCGCCGACGATTCCACCCGATCTACTCGGTCGGCACAGCGAGCGGCGACGAGATCGAGACCTGGCTCGAACAGCTCGAAGAGAAATTCGCCGGCCGCTCGTCCCGAGGTGTTGTCGTCAAGCGCCTGTCATGAAGCGCCTGACCGATCAGGCCGGCTGGCGCTGCTTGGCTTCGCGCTTCGCCTTCATGCGAGCGGCTATGCGCCCGACCTTCCCGATATAGGTGATCGTACGTTCCCGGGCCGCCTCGGCATCACCGTCGAGGCCCTCGAGTTCGTCGATCTTCCAGAATCCCATGACCACGGGCTCGAGGATCTGCTCGTAGTGATTGATGAGGTCGTAGATCCCGGCGTTCGCGATCGCCTTCGAGTGGGCGGCGAAGTCGGGAATTCCGGTACCCGGCATGGCGAAATCGGTGACCTGACGCTCCAGCGCCATCATCATCTCGGACGGGTTGCGTTCGAACCCGGCTTGCGCGATGTCGCGGTAGAAGAGGAAGTGGTGGTTCTCGTCGATCGCGACGCGGCGCATGATGTCGTAGCCGACTCGGTCCTGCTGCTCGATGAGCTTGCCGGTGTTGCGATGCGAGATCCGGGTGGCCAGTTCCTGGAGTGTCACGTAACACATGCCATCAGCGGCGCTCGCCGGCTCGGGAACCTCGCCCTTGCTCATCTGCACCATTCGGCCGCGTTCGAGTGCCACCGGATCGATGGCGCGGGTGACCGTCAGGTAGTCGCGGATCGCGACAGCGTGACGGCCTTCCTCGGCAGTCCACCGACGGACCCATTCGCCCCACGCTCCGTCCTTGCCGAACATGCGCTCGATGTCACGGAAGTAGTAGGGCAGATTGTCCTCGGTGAGGAGATTCACGAACAGGGCGCTCCGCACCTCGGGACTGAGGTTGCTCTCGGATGGGTCCCACTCGTAGTCGGGTTCGAAGTCTCGGCCCCGACTCCACGGCACGACGGCGTGTGGGTGCCACTCCTTCACAACAGCGAGGTGCCGTTCGAGGAGTTCCTCGGCAACCGACTCGAGCTCGCCCAGGAAGTCGACGTCTGCATCAATGACCATGGGCCGGAAGCCTACCGACCGGTAGGTAGGCCCCGCTCGTCGCGAGAGAAAAAGGGCGGCACCATCGGCGCCCTGGTGACCGCAACACAAGTTGCCGAGCCAATCATGCGATAGTGGTTCAGTGCCGGCCAAGGAAGACGATGCAACGGTGACGTTCCCCGCCACTTCGACCTTTGCCCGGCTCGGGCGTGTCACGGCCTCCGGGCTCACCCTGCGCCTCGGGCTCGACATCGCACGCGTGGAGAAGCTGCGTACAGCGATCGACCTCGCGGTCGCTGCAATGGAGGGGAAGGGCGACATCACGCTCCGCTCTCATTGGCACGACGACTTCATCGAGTTCACGATCAGCAACCCGGATGCGGTCGCCGAGAACGCCGGCGGTGCGCTCACCGTTCAACTCGCCGAACTCGTCGATCATGCTGTTGTCGAAACCACCGAGATCACACTCGGCCTGAACTGACTCACCAGCGTCTTCGCAGGGCTTGTCGTGCCGGCAGTCGACTTCGCCGCAGCGCCTCAGTCGACGATGTAAGACCGATTGGCGTCGCTGACCTCTGCCCCGCTGAACCGCACTGCCTCGGCCTCGCCGATCACCTGGAAGACTGCCGTCGACGTCACGCAGACCAGGCCCTTCGGCGTTTCGATGCGGCCACGGGTTCGGACCCGGTCGCCCTCGCGGCTCTCCACCTCGGCCACCGCTCGGTACTCGGTGTCGAGTCGCACCGCTCGGGGAAACGTCGCCGATGTCTCGACCGTGACGGCCCACGAGCCGGCGAGCGCGATCACGGCCCAGGCCTGCACCTCGTCGAGCACGGCCAGGCTCACTCCCCCGTGAACCAACGTGGGGGCGCCGCTGAACTCGGCGCCGAGCTCCATCGCCGTCCAGACCTCACCGGTCTCGTCGTCGGCCCACAGCTCGAGTTGGAGACCAGCAGCGTTCGACTGCTCACAGACGAAACACGACGATTCGAGACCCCAGTCATCGTTGGTGAGCCGACGAGGGCTCATGTTCCCGAGCTCCCGAAGCCGGCGGCGCCACGATCGTCTGGCCCGTCCGGCAGGCTGTCGGCCAGCGCAAGGGCGAACGCCGGCACCTCGATGACCAGCAGCTGGGCGATTCGTTGCTCTCGCGTGATCGTCACCGGTTCATCGCCGTGGTTCACGAGGATGACGCCGATCTCGCCCCGATACCCAGAATCGATCAGGCCGGGGGCATTCAACACTGCGACACCGTCGTGGAGAGCCAGACCGGATCGGGACAGCACGAGCCCGGCACATCCTTCGGGAATCGCAACGGCGAAACCGGTCGAGATGAGCTGACGGGACCCAGGCATCAACACCGTGTCGATCGACGATGCGAGATCCGCCGCCGCATCTCCGGCTCGCATCTGCTTCGGCGCCGGGAGGTCGGCATCGAGACGGAGCAGCGGAACCGGGCGGGGATCAGTCGGCATGGCGCCGCAGGCTAGCTCGCGGTCGACGGCGACCAGCCAGAGGCCGCACAGCTAGGCTCGCGCCGTGCTCGCCTGGATGGACCTCGAAATGACCGGCCTCGACCCGAAGCAACACGTGATCGTCGAGATCGCCACGCTCATCACCGATGACGATCTCACGATCGTCGCCGCCGGTCCCGAACTCGTCGTTCACGCCACCGAGGAGCAACTCGCCTTGATGGACCAGGTCGTCGTCGACATGCACACCAAGTCTGGTCTCCTCGATCAGATCCGTGCCTCCACCATCACCCTCGAAGATGCCGGGGCACAGACTCTGGCGTTCCTCACCGAGCACCTCGACGCTGGCGTGGTGCCGCTGTGCGGCAACAGCATCGGGATGGATCGACGATTCCTCGCCGAGTACCTGCCCGAGATCGAGGGGTTCCTTCACTATCGATCGATCGACGTCTCGACCATCAAGGAATTGGCTCGACGTTGGTTCCCCAAAGCCCTCCATAGTGCGCCTCGCAAAGAGGTCGCCCACCGTGCCCTCGACGACATCAAGGAAAGCATCAAGGAACTCGGACACTACCGAGCGACCGTGTTCACCGCCTCCGCCAACGGCTCGAGCAGCCCAGACGCCGCCGGCTGACCATCGACTTCCCACCACAATCGACGGCGGTCCGCTGAGTCCGGGCCCCATGCGATCGTCACCTCGTCGCCCGGTGCGATGCCGGCGCCGTACTCGATGACGCATCGCAGGGGGCGAGTCACCGGGCGTGCACGAAGGTGCTCCTCGATCACCGCCCAGTACGCCGCGTTGTTCATGTGACCGAACGTGTCGAAGTCGACCGCTCGAAGCGGCCACGGGCTGCGCCGAATCGAGCTCGGGTCGAAACCAGCGGAGTCGACCGCGTCTGGGCGTCGTAGCTCGTGGCGCGCACTGACGGTGCGGTCGCCCGCCGCTTCGGCATAGTGCCGCAGGAAGTCGTTCGACAGGGGACGCGGTCGCCCGCTCTCCGTGTCGATGTGCACCCACAAGGTTGCAACGTCGTAGCTCGCTCCGGCCGAACCGCGCACAATCAGGCGTCGCTCGGCCCACCGCTTACCCAGTCGGCCGCAGAACGTTTGGATGACGAGATTCTCACCGAAGACGCCCGCGTGATGAGCCTCGACCGTGGTCCTTCGCACGACGAAGGCGAGGTCGTCGACAAGTCCGGCATCAGTCGTGTCATCGTTCGAAACGTCCTGGGTGTACCGGGTCAGCGCGTCGAGTCTGAGACGTCCGGATGGGTCCACATCACCGAGGCGAACCGGACGTCGGCCAGTGAAGACGCGACCTGAGTCAGGCAAATCCACCATCTTGAAGGTCGGCTGATCGTCGCCGGATTCGGCGGTCATCGAAGGATTCACTGGCACCGTTCGCACGGTAGTCCGCGTAATTCGGTTGACATCTCCGCGAGATCGCACTTCCCTATCAGAACCGCAGCACGGTGCGGCCGGTCTCTCGAAGGTCTGCCCGATCCAGCGCTGCACGATCCGTACCGCCAACCGAAGGACACGTCCGATGATCAACTCGACGCACAACATGAAGGTCGCCATGGCGCCCTCCTGTTCGCGCATCGAGCGCGATCAGGACCTGGCATACGCCGTGCGCGCCAATGGCATTTTCGGTGTTGCCACCGGTGGGTTCTGGACGCTCGATCCGCACACCACCAAGCCGCACCACTCCCTGCGAGAGCGACGACCCTGACCCGTCAGGATCTGTCCTCGAAGCCGCTGGGAGCACTGCTCCCAGCGGCTTTTCTGCTTTTCGGGGCACCGACCTTCATCCCAACCTCGACAACACGACCCACCAGCCGTACAGAACCAGCGAGAAAGCAAGCCAATGACCATGTTGCACATCGACCCGAGACCACCCAGTACCACCGCCAGCGTCGACACGCCGGTTGCGTTCGGTACAGCCGATCCGACCACGGCGAACGACGACTGGCAAGCACTGGCCGTCTGCGCTTCGGTGGAGAACGCCGGCGATCTCTTCTTCTCCGAGGAGTTGGGCGAGATCGCTGCCGCCAAGCGGATCTGCGCTGAATGCCCAGTGATCGCACCATGCCTCGAGGCCGCCATCCGGCGGGCCGAGCCGTGGGGCGTCTGGGGTGGCCAACTCTTCTACAACGGTCGGATCCTGGCGAACAAACGTCGCCGGGGCCGTCCACCCAAGAACCCTCGCCCGGAGGATCAGCTGCCGGAGATCCCGATCCCCGAGCATCTGCAGCGAATGATTGCCTGAGGGTGAGCACCTTGCAGAGCGGCCGCCACCGGCCGCTCTGTGAGGGCGACATGGACGACCGGCGACGCCGGGCAGGACGAGCGACGACAACGAGCTCATCCCGAACCCGCCGCTGGTCGTCGTCGCGTCCGGGCCCTTCCGGCGGCCCCGCCAGCTGGTCGTCGTCGCGTCCGGGCCCTTCCGGCGGGCCCCGCCAGCTGGTCGTCGTCGCGTCCGGGCCTTTCCGGCGGCCCGGGAATGACGCACGGGACCCACCGGTTTGGGAACGGGAGCGCTGAACCTGTCGTGAACAAACCGCACTCCGACATCGCTTGGCGGCCACGAGCAACGATGATGGAACCCAGATGACTGATCTCCGGACGAGCAAAGACAAGGCGCCAGGGCCCACCGCAGGTTTGCCGCGCTGGCTTCCGATGGCACTGGGGTTCGTCGCTGCGGTGGCGCTGCTGGGTTTCATCGCTGGCACGTCCGGATCGAGCGACGATCCCGAGACACTCGGCGAGTTCACCTTCCAGACCACTGAAGGCGACACCCTCACGATCGGCGAGTTCGAAGGCACGCCGATGGTCGTCAACTACTTCGCCTCTTGGTGTGCGCCGTGCCGGGCCGAGCTGCCCGACTTCGAGTTGGTCCACCAAGAGACCAAGGACGACGTCATGTTCCTCGGAGTGAGCCGGGACACCGTCACCGATTCGTGGCGCTCGCTGATCGCCGAGACCGGCGTGACCTACACCACCGTGTTCGAGGGCAACATCCAAGGCTCGTTCGCCCATCTCGAAGCAACGTCGATGCCCACTACCGTCTTCATCAGCGCTGACGGCACCATCGAACGTGTGTGGTCTGGCGCTCTGACCGACGACAAACTCCGCGAACTCATCGCCGAGCACTTGACCTGAACCGCTCGGGTCTGTCGACCCGGCCAACCCTGGAGATCCCCTGTGGGAGAACTGTTCGAAGCCAGATCCTTCGCCCTCGGCATGATCGCTCTGATCAACCCGTGTGGTTTCGCGCTCCTGCCCGCCTACCTGGGCTTCTTCCTCGGTCTCGACGACGACGACGCCGGCGACAGCAGGATCACGGTGCTCAACCGGGCCCAGATCGTCGGGCTCTCCCTCTCCCTCGGATTCATGGCCGTGTTCGGCATCCTCGGCCTCGCCTTCGCAGGCGTCATCGGAGAGATCTCGGCCATCCTGCGCTACATCACGCTGGGAATGGGTGTGCTCTTGGTCGTGCTCGGCATCGCCATGCTGCGTGGGTTCCAGCCGCTCCTCAAGCTGCCGAAGCTCGAAAAAGGAACCGGGAGCCGCTCGTCGGCCTCGATGTTCGTGTTCGGCGTCTCGTACGCAGTCGCATCGTTGTCCTGCACGATCGGCATTTTCATCAGCGCCATCCCGGCCGATGGGTCGAGCTTCGTCGACCGATTCGGCGCCTTCCTCTCTTACGGGCTGGGTATGGGATTGTTGGCCACGGTCCTCACTCTCGCCGTCGCCTTCGGCAAAAAGGGGATCGTCACCGGGATGCGTTCGATCCTCCCGCGAATCAATCTCATCTCCGCCTTGATACTGGTGGTCGTCGGCGCCTATGTCACGGCATATGCCGTCTGGCAGATCCAAGTGTTCGACGATCCCACCAGCATCACTCCTTGGCTCGACTCGATCGTCACGAGGGTCGAAGGTTGGCAGAACAGCCTCTCCGAGACAGTCGGCGACGCGGCGCCGACTCTCGGGGTGATCTTCCTGGTCGTCAACGTCGGCCTTGCCGCCGCCGGCGCGATGGTCCGCTCCAACCGTCCCTCGACGCCGACGAAAGAACCGTCGATCACCGGGTCTGCCCAGTGAGGTTCCGGGACTGAGGATCTGGCAAGCTCGTTCGATGCAAGAGGTCAATCGCGAACCCATCTCGTTCGCTGAATTGTTGGCGATGCCAGATGTCGACGAGCAGCTCTCGGTGGGCTCGCGCTTCGGCTTCTGCGCGTTTCACGGCGGGAACCTCGAACGTCGTACCGAACTGGTGGCTCGAGAAGCAGCCGATCGCTCGGGGGCGTCCTACTACGGCGTGGTGCAGCCCAAGGGCACGAGGCACCACATCCCATCAAAGAAAGTGTCTCCCGCCGAATCGGACCGACTGGCCGAGTTCATCGACCACTGTGACGTGGTCGTCGCCATTCACGGCTACGGGTTGCAGGGCCGCTGGATCGACCTGCTCTTCGGTGGCGGCAATCGGGTGCTGGCGTCCCACATGGCCCACCACGTGCATCGGAGCGCGCCGTCCTACCGGTGCGTCGACGAACTCGACGAGATCCCGACGCGGCTGCGAGGTGTGCATCCCAACAATCCGGCGAACCTCCCCCGGTTCGGTGGGGTACAGATCGAGTTGCCACCTCGCATTCGAGGCTTGACCCCGATGGCGTTGTACTGGCCCGGCCACGATCACCGTACCCAGACCTTTCCTCACCTCGAGTGGTTGATCGAAGGGCTGGCCGAGGGCGCCATCGCCTGGACCGAAAAGAACGCCGCACCCCGCTGATGCCCCAAACCCGAGGTTTGGGGCCCCCATTTCCGGGGGTCACAGCCCCTGGTTGACCAAGCCGGCCGCCGAACGAGTCGGGGGTCGGGGCACCCACTAGGTTGCGTCAGTGGACTATCGCATCTTCACCGAACCGCAGCAGGGCGCCTCGTACGACACGCTCCTGGCCGTCGCACGAGCCGCCGAGGAACACGGTTTCGACGGATTCTTCCGCTCAGACCACTACGTGAAGATGGGCGATGTGAGCGGGCTCCCGGGGCCGACCCATGCGTGGGTCACGCTTGCCGGATTGGCCCGTGACACCGAACGAATCCGGCTGGGCACGTTGGTGAGCCCGATCACGTTCTACGACCCCGGAACGCTGGCCATCATGGTCGCACAAGTCGACGAGATGAGCGGAGGCAGGATCGAACTCGGAATCGGCGGCGGCTGGTTCGAGGCCGAGCACGCTGCCTACGGTTTGCCGTTCCCCGATCTCGGAGAACGAATGAGCCGGCTCGAGGAAGGGCTCGAGCAGATGACCGGTCTGTGGACCACGGCGGAGGGGGACACCTTCGATCACCCGGGCCAGTTCCATCAGTTCGTCGAGTCGCCTGCGCTGCCGAAACCACGACAGCGCCCGTACCCGCCGATCGTGATGGGTGGTGCCGGCAAGAAACGGACCCCGGCGATGGTCGCCAGGTATGCGTCCGACTTCAACCTCCCGTTCATCCCCTTCGACAAGGCACCGCAGGTTCTTGACAACGTGCGTCGAGCGTGTGAGGCCATCGACCGAGACCCGGCGACGCTCACGATGTCGGCAGCGCTGGTGACCTGCGCCGGTGCCAACGAGGCCGATGTCGAGCGCCGAGCCGCGGCGCTCGGCCGTGATACGTCTGAGTTGCGGGAGAACGGTCTCGCCGGCACACCAGAGGAGCTGGCCGACAAGGTCGGTCGATATACGGAGATCGGCGTGACGAGGCTGTACACCCAAATCCTCGACCTGAGCGATCTCAACCACATCGCCCACCTCGGCGCCACTCTCCCTCGCTGAAAAAGTCCAAACCCGAGGCTATGACCCCCGAAAATGGGGGCTGCAAACCTCGGGTTTGGACCCCACAAAAGCGGGGGTCATAGCCTCGGGTTCGTCAGGGTGAGCGACGAAAACGGGTCCAGCCGCCCTCATCGCGGGCGTAGACGATGCGGTCGTGCAAGCGGCTGGGGCGTCCCTGCCAGAACTCCAGCTCGGACGGGGTGACCCGATACCCGCCCCATTGCGGCGGTCGCGGCACATCGGTTGGGAATCGCTCCTCCATCTCACTCTCTCTGGCCGTGAGCGTCGCACGCCCCTCGATCATCGCGCTCTGCTCGGACACCCAAGCTCCGAGTTGCGACGAGCGCGGCCGGACGGCGAAATACGCGTCTGACTCGGGGTCCGTGAGGCGATCGGCCCGGCCGCGCACCGTGATCTGCCGTTGAAGGTCGAGCCACGGAAAGGTCAGTGCGACTCGCGGTTCTGCCTCGATCTCGATTCCCTTGCGACTCAGGTAGTTCGTGTAGAACTCGAAGCCTCCATGGGAGACACCCTTGAGCAGCACATGCCGTACCGACGGCGCGCCGGAGAGATCGACGGTGGCCAGCGCCATCGCATTCGGTTCGGCGAGACCAGACGCGACCGCCTCGTCGAGCCAGGAGCCGAAAAGCTCGAGAGGATCGGCAGGACAATCTGATTCGTCCAGTCCGTTGGTTTCGTACTCGTGACGCATTCGGGCGAGATCCACGACCCAAGTCAAGCCGATCCACGCCGCTAACGTGACGCCGTGGCATCGACTGCTCCTTCCGCCGACGCCGTCGTGGTCATGGCCGGCGTCACTGTCGACCGAGGCAGCACCGCTGCGCTGGTCGATGCGAACATCGTGGTCCACCCGGGCGAGGTCGTCGGCATTCTCGGCCCAAATGGCGCAGGCAAGACCACGATGCTCGAGACGATCCAGGGCTATCTCCGGCCGACCACGGGAACCATCAAGGTGTTCGGGACAGACCCCGCGATGAAGACGCATGAGATTGCCAGCCGATGGGGCGTGATGCCGCAGTCGTCCGGGCTCCCGATGGGGCTCACCGTTGCCGAGTCGATTCGCCTGTTCCGGGACCTCCACGGATCCGATGCGTCGGTGGAGGAGGTCATGACCATGACCGACCTCACGTCGCTGGCGAGACGTAGCTGGCGTTCATTGAGCGGAGGCGAACAACAGCGCCTCAGCTTGGCTGTCGCTCTGTGCGGCGGGACCGACCTTCTGATGCTCGACGAGCCGACAGCAGCGGTCGACGTCGAGGGCCGCGACCGGATCCTCGATCTCATCGCCAACCTTCGGGACGCCGGCTCGACCGTGCTGATCACCACGCACCGTTTCGAGGACGTCGACCGCCTCGCCTCGAGAGTGGTGATGCTCGACCGCGGCCGAATCGTCGCCGACGCTCCCATCGAGGAACTCACCAGCGACCGAGAACATGTCCGATTCGAAGCAATACCTGGCATCGACGTGAGCGGGCTGACCGACGTCCTCGGCCCGACCGTCGAAGTCGTCGCCGGAACATACGTCGTCGACGCTGCGGCCGGTGCAGCGAGCGTGGCGACCCTCGCAGGCTGGCTCGCGGATCGTGAGATCGAGGCAGCATCGATCGAATCCGGTCGCGCTTCGCTCGAACAGCGATACCGAGATCTCACCGGCGGTGAACCGTGACCGCACGACTCCTCGCTCTCCTCCGGGTCGACATTCGTTCCGCCATCCGCGACAACGAGCAGCTGCTCCTCACGATCGGGATCCCAGCCGCGTTGTTGATCTTCTTCAGCACGGTCGATGTCCTCCCCACCGGCGAGGGCGACCCAGTGCAGTTCCTCGCGCCGAGTGTGCTGGCGCTCGCTGTCCTCTCGATGGCCTTCGTTCGGCTGGCCATCAGCTTGGGATTCGACCGCGGCTTCGGCGCCATCCGCCGTTTCGCTGCGACTCCGTTGCGAGTCTCGGAGTTCTGGTTGGCCAAACTCGCGGCGACCATCGTGCTGACGGCGGCTCAGTGTTTCGTTCTCGGCGGAATCGCCCTGCTTCTCGGATGGTCGCCGTCGATCCACGGCAGTTTCCCGGTGGCACTCCTCCTCGGTCTGATCACGTTCGTGGGACTGGCCTTCGTCGTCGCCGGACTGTCGGACGGGCTCAAGTCCCTGGCAATCGCCAACGGTCTCTACATCGTGCTCCTACTGGTCAGCGGCATCGTGTTCGAGCTAGGCGAACTCCCGTCGTGGATGCAGACCATCGTCAAATGGCTTCCCTCGACTGCGCTGGCCGAACTCTTCCGCATGGGACTCGGCGGAAGCGCCGGCCCGTCGTGGGCGTGGGTCACGATCGTGGTGTGGTCGCTACTCGCTCCGGTCGCCGCCGTGCGATTCTTTCGCTATTCGTGAGCGCGACCGTTCGATAGGCGCTGATTCTCGTGAACCGGAGGCCATGACCCCCGGAAATGGGGGCCCCAAACCTCGGGTTTGCGGCATCAGGTCAGGGTTCGGTGGGGGCGGGTGCCTTGTCGAACGCCTCGCGCACGGACTCGAACGTCAACACCGGCTCCGCATCGACGATGGGATCGATGTCGACGATGGGGTCGATGTGGCCGTCAGCCAGGCGAACGCGGTCGACCCGCTGCTTCCGATCCCGATCCTCTTCGCTACTCGCCCACTTGAAGAAGATCCCGATGATGATCGCCCACAGGACAAAGCCCCCGACGAGCTTCATCACCACGCCGGCCGCCTGCTGGTCGGTCAGGACGTCGATCCCGAACAACCGCTCAGCCGTGTCGTAGTGGCGGTAGACCACACCCTCGGCGAAGATCAGCCAGCCGCCGGGCACCGTGGGCACGATCGACATCGCGAACAAGTAGACACACTGCGCCAACGGCGACAGTCGCCACTCGGTGATGGGACCGATCACCGGCTGCCACATCAAGACGCCCGAGCTGAAGATGAGCAGATGGAAGCCGAAGTGGAACGGCCCGCTGTCGGCCGACCACTGCACCACAGACGACCAATGCAACAGCAGCGTCAGCGCGTTGAAGATGAGGCCGGCCACGATCGGCTTCGACAGCTTCTTGAACCAACGCCAGACCCGGCCATCGGGATCGATCACCAACTCCAGGAGCCAGCGGGGTGTCGCCAGAACGAATGCGGCAGGCAGCAGCATGGACAGCAGGAGATGCTGGAACATGTGCACGAAGTACAGATAGTCCTCGGCGACGTCGTGAATCGGCCAATCCGATGCCAACCAGATGCCGGCCACCCCGACGAAGAACCAGGTCTTCTGACTCCTCGAGATCGGCGGATACCCCGCCGCGATCGCCTTGGGCTGCACGACCCTGCTGGCAAACCAGCCGAGCGCCAGCGCCGATACGACGAGGAACCAAACCTCGGGGTGAGCCTGCCACGGTACGGACACGGTCGTGCTGCTCTCTGCGGCAAGCATCGACACCTCGACCACGGCGCTCACTGTGACACCTAGGAGCGAGTCGTGAAGGTGAAGAGGGTGGACGCGAAGACCGAGATGGCAATGACGATGCCGAAGGCGAATGCGAACGTGAACATGCTGCCGTTACGAAGCGAAAGGTCGTACTTGAGGTGCATGAAGATGCCGGCGACCAGCACGAACTTGACGATCATCATGACGACCAGCGGAAGTACGAGGGCGACGCCGTGCAGCCCTGTGTACGACCAGGCGATCTCCACCGCAGTGAAGGCGGCCAGGATCGCGAACACGACCCAATAGGCCTTCTCGGTCGGGTGGTCGCCGTGGTCATCGTGACCAACTTCGTCGTGCGCGATGGTGGTGTCAGACATGGGAACCCTCAGGGGATGAGATAGACGATCGTGAAGATCAGGACCCACACGACGTCGACGAAGTGCCAGTACAGCCCGACCAGTTCGACCGTTTCCGAACGATCGGATTTGAGCTTGCCCTGGAACGACAAGATCAGCAGCGACACCAGCATCAAGATGCCGCCGGTGACGTGGACACCGTGGAAGCCGGTGAGAGTGTAGAAGGCCGAGCCGAACAGGCTGCCGCCGAAGGTCAGGCCCTCACGGAAGAAGGCGGTGAACTCGTAGATCTGACCACCGATGAAAGTGGACCCGAGCAGGGCCGTCGTGGCGAGCCATACTCGCTGATTCTTGTAGTCGCCCTCTTCGGTCGCCTTGTGGGCAAGGACCATGCAGAGCGAGCTCATGAGCAGCACGAACGAGCTGAACGAGGTGAACGGAATGTCGAAGATCGGATCGACCGCAGCCTCGAGCCGCATCTCGTTGAAGATGGTCGGCAGATGCTCGAATGTCCCCCGTACGCCGGCGTCAGCCAGCGCTTGACGCTCACCGTCTGGAAGCAACGACTCGATGACGTTCGGATTGCCGGCGGTGAGCTCGGCGATGAACCGGGCCTTTGACAGCAAGTAGGTGCTGATGAGCGCGCCGAACAGGAGACACTCCGAACCCAGGAAGAGCCACATCGCCAACTTCATGTTGGAGAGGCCGAGGGTGGTCGGTGCGTGGTCGTCGTGACCGTGATCGTCGGCGGGAGCCCCGTCGACGGGTGTGGCGAGGTCGGTCATGCGGACGCTCCTGCGAGCTCGTCGTGGGACGGACCATGGTGGTCCTCGATGTCGAGATCATCTGCTGGTTCGAGCGCCCAACCGAAGAGCCCGGTAGCCATCAGGACCATTCCGGGGATGACCAGCCAGAGCGTGAAGATCACGCCGTAGCCGATGATCGGGATCGAGGCGGCCAACACGAGCGGCCAGTAAGAGGGCGCCGGCAGATGGACGCCCTCGCCGTTGCCAGGTTGCGCCAACTCGTCACCGGTGGCGACCCGACGGATCGAGCCGTCCTCGGACTCGGCGTACTTGCGATGCCAGAAATCATCGAGCGAGGTGATCTCGGGGCTGTAGTCGAAGTTGTGCTCTGGAGCCGGCGACTGGATCGACCACTCGATGGTTCGGGCATCCCACGGATCGGCACCGGCGTTCGGGCGACCAGCGGCCGTCCAGGCCCGGTAGGAGATGAGAGCGTTCACCAGCACCCACAGCGTGCCGACGGCAAGGATGAATGATCCGATCGTGGCAACCATGTTCCACAGGTTGAACCCCATGGCATCGTCGTAGGTGTGCATACGTCTGGGCATGCCCTGGAGGCCGAGAATGTGCATCGGACCGAACGTCAGGTTGAAGCCGACGACCATCATCCAGAAGTTGAACTTGCCGTGCGCCTCGTTCAGCTTGTAGCCGAAGGCCTTCGGCCACCAGAAGTACATGCCGGACATGAAGCCGAACAGGGCCCCGCCGAACAGCACGTAGTGGAAGTGGGCGACGATGTAGTACGTGTCGGTCTGTTGGGTGTCCCACGGGGCGACGGCGTGCGAGACCCCCGAGAGGCCGCCGATCGTGAACTGGGTGACCAGGCCGATCGAGAAGAGCATGGCGGTGTTGAGGGTGATCTTGGCCCCCCACATCGTGGCCAGCCAGTTGAGCACCTTCACGCCGGTCGGAACAGCGATGAACATCGTGGCGAAGGAGAAGGCGGCAACCGAGAGGGGGCCCAAGCCGGACACGAACATGTGGTGCGCCCACACGCCGAAGCCCATGAAGCCGATCGCGATACCCGAGAACACCATGAACGGATAGCCGAAGATCGGCTTACGGGAGAAGGTGGGAATCACCTCGGACACAATGCCGAAGGCAGGCAGGATCATCAGATACACCTCAGGGTGCCCGAAGATCCAGAAGAGGTGCTGCCACAACAACGGGTCGGCGCCGAGATCGACAGCGAAGAAGCTCGCACCGAAGTTGCGATCCATGAGCAGCAGGATCTGGGCAACGGTGAGTACGGGGATGGCGAACAGAAGCAGGAACTGGGTGACGAGCGTCATCCACACGAAGATCGGCATCCGCATCAGCGTCATGCCCGGAGCCCGCATGTTGAGAACCGTCGTGATCAGGTTGACAGCACCGGACAGCGACCCGATGCCGGCGATCAACAAACCGACGTTCCAGAAGTCGATGCCGTTGGACGGCGAGTAGGCAACCCCGTTGTTGGGTGCGTAGTTGAACCAACCGCCGTTGGCCCCTCCACCGAGGAACCAGCTGGTGTTCAGGAGCAGACCACCGAAGAGGAACACCCAGAAGCTGAAGGCGTTGATACGGGGAAAGGCGACGTCTCTGGCCCCGACCTGGAGCGGCAGGAGGTAGTTGGCAAACGCAGCGCCGATGGGCATCACGACCAGGAAGACCATCACGGTGCCATGCATCGTGAAGATCTGGTTGTAGGCATCGGCCGACAGGAAGCTGCTGTTCGGCGTGGCCAGCTGGATACGGATGAGCAGGGCCGCCAGGCCGCCGATGAGCAGGAAGAACATGGCGGCACCGCCATACATGATGCCGATCTTCTTGTGGTCGACCGTGGTCAACCAATTCTTGAGGCCCGTGTACTGGCGGGGTCGGGAGAACACGCCGAGTGGGTTCTCGACGACCGGAGCCTCTCCGGATGGCAGTGCAAATGGTTCGTTCTCGATGATTGCCATGTCAGCTCCTGCTCAATCGAGCGTCGCCAGGTAGGCGACCAATGCTTCGAGATCGTGTTCGGTCAATTGGGGGAAGGCCGGCATGCCCAGCAGATTGTCGGGATCCATTGCCTTTTGCGACGGGGCATTGCTGATCCATCGTTTGAGTTGAGCCTCGTTGAGGCGCAGCGTCTCGGAGAGGTCGAGGTAGGTCGCACCCTCACCGTCCAGGATCTCGAGCAGGTCGTCGTCATCGGCGTCGACTTCGGCGTACTGGCTGTAGATGGCGCCGGCGAACACCGAGCGAGTGGCGAAGTGGGTCAGGTCGGGGGCGGCCCGAGCCAGCAGCGCCGCTTCGAAGTCATGGCCGTATTCGTAGGCGACGCCATCGGCGTCGGCCGGGTCTTCCCTCACGACGTGGCATGAGGTGCACACGGCTTGGAAGAGCGCTCGACCCTCTGCAGCCAGGTACTCCTCTTCCTGTTCGAAGAACGCTTCGAGCGCCTCGCCCTCGAAGTCCTCGGCCCGGGGAAGACCCTCGCCCTCGGCCAGAGCGGGACGCGATTCGGGGATGTCTGACGGCTGGAGCTGGTTTTCAACCCACGCATCGAACTCGGCTTCGGGAAGAGCAACGGCGCTCATCCTCATACGAGCGTGGGAGAGTCCGCAGTACTCGGTGCACCAGCCATTGAATTCGCCAGGTTCGTCTGCTTCGATCGACCACGTGTGGATGCGGCCAGGTACTGCATCACGCTTGCCGTTGAGGCGGGGCAGCCAGAAGGAGTGGATGACATCGCGTGAGGTGATCGTGAGATCGACTTGTTCGCCTGCAGGGATGACCAGTTGGTTGGCAACGACGAGATCATCGTCGTCGAGTGCGATCTCGAGTGGCCATTCTTGGTCGATCTCGTCGATAACGCCGTCACCGTTGGCATCTTCGAAGAAGCCATCGCAGTCGGTGTCGTAGCGGTACTCCCACCACCACTGCTGGCCGACGACCATCACATCGAGCTCGCCGGACCGGGTGCCGTCCGCATTGAGGCGGCACTCGCTCTGCGCCGCAGGGGCTTCGTTCTTCTGCTCCAGGTCGAAGGTGACGAGGATGGTGGGAACAGCGACGATCGCGAGGATCACTGCTGGTGCGGCGGTCCAGCCCCACTCGAGCTTGGCGTTTCCGTGAACCTGTTCGGGGAGGTCATCGTGATCGAAGTCTTCCGGTTTCACCCGGTTCTTCCATGCCAGGACACAGCCGCCGACCGACACCAAGAGGAAGATGGCGATCATGGGTGGCCAGATCCAATAGCTGAAGTTCTCGATCTGCTGGGCCTTCGGCCCCTTGGCCCCGTATGTGTTGAGCGGCTTGTCCTCTGCGCAGGCGGCGGCGATGAGAGTGAGCCCCAGGAGCAGCGGGCCCGAGCGAACGATGGATCGTGTTCTGGTCATGTGACTCTCAAGCGTGGTGGATCCGGCGTCTGTTCGCAAAGTTGAACGGGACGTGTCATTCATCACAGCGGGTGCCATCAGCCTTCGGCTCCGGAATGATCTTCTTCTTCGTGGAAGTCGCGCTCGCCGACAGCGGCGCCAACAATGCCGCCCGCCAAGATGGCGAGGGCACCGAGCGCAACGATGCCATTGACCGCGTTGCGCTTGAGGTTCACCTTCGACATCAGCACCGCAGCACCGAAGACGAAGACTGTGAAGACCGTTCCGGCGACCGTCGCTCCGGTCTTGGATGCAGCAAGGAACACCCGGCTGACACCAACCGCCACGGTCGCGATGCCGAGCATCGAGAGCAGTGGAAGCTCCAAGGGACCCAGCACTCGGCTGCGGACGACTCGGTTGACGTCGGGATCTCCGGTGGCGCGATCGGCCCAGGCCTGAACTCCCCACATCAGCGCTGTGACGACGAGGACGGCGATGCCGAGGATGTAGAAGACGGGGCTGAGGGCGAGACCGATGATGAGCGCTGCGACGCCGAACCCGGCAATCGGGCTCCAGTAGGACGGGTCGGCTGGCTGCTGGACGACCGGCACCGTTGGCACGCCGGCCCGGGCTGCCATGACCTCGGCATCACCGTCACGCACGAGAACGCTGAGAAAGCCGAGCAGACCGAGTGACACGGCAGCGAAGATCAGCACCGAGTAGCCAAGGTGATCGCCGACGCCACCCTTGTAGCCCGCGCTGATGACACCGACCGGCCCCCCGCCGGTGACGAGGCCATAGGCGACGGCGCCGATCAGCGCCCCTGCCATCAAAGCGAGAAAGAACTTGGAACCCCAGGTGAACATGACGACCTACTTGGTGATGTAGATGGTGAACCACACCACCATGTACAGGAAGACGGTGACGTACCAGAACATGGCGGCCGAATAGACGCCTTCGCGATCCTTGGCGCTGTACTCGCCGCCGAGGGCTCGAAGGGTCATGACTGCAACGAACGCCATGGCGGCACCCAGAATGGCGAGGTGGGTGCCGATCACTCCGTAGATCAGCGGACCTCGGAGGTCGTCGGCGATGCCGATGCCCATGATCGTGAGGAGATAGCCGGTCTGGGCAATGACCGCGAACCCCATGAGGAGAACCAAGCCGAGCGCAACGTAGGCCATCGCTCGATCCCCACGGCCGAGCGACGAGATCGCCCAGATCATGATGAGGACCGAGAACACCATCGTGATGGCCATCATGTTGGGCTGCGTGAGCGGGATCGTGACGCCGCTCGGCAGCCACACCTCCCCGGATGCGAGCACGCCTGCCCGAGTTCGGGTGTAGATGCCGATCAGACCGGCCATGAGCATGATGACTGCGGCGGAAGCGAACCCGGTTCCGAGCAACAACAGGCGGGGACGGGCCGGCGCAGCTGGTGCGACTGCGCCAGGGATCGTGTCACGAACGCTGACATCGACGCCACCGGCCGGTGTGAGTGCGGTGCTCATCAGGCAACCTCTCCGTCGCTCGATGCGTCGCCATCTCGCTCGGCGAGCGCCATGTCGAGCATGGGAAGCGCCGAGGTCACCACCGGCGCATCGGCGAAGTTGTTGGCGATCGGGGGCGACGTCGTTGCCCATTCGAGGGTGGCACCGGTCCACGGTTCGGCGGCGGTACCGACTCTGCCGGCGACGACGCCCAGGACGTTCAACAGGAACAGTGCGACGCCGCCGGCCACGAGTGCGACGCCAACGGTGCTGATCACGTTCATGAGTTCCACGGTGCTGTCGCCTGCCGAGTCAACCGCTGGAAACCCGGGCTGGTCGAGGAATCCGGCCACGACGTTGCCGGTGCCCCATGCCAGGGTGCCTGCGGCGACGGCCAGCACTTCGAGGAAGCCGAGTCGGTCGTCAAGAGTGCGGCCCCAGATCTTGTGGCCCCAGTGGTGGACCGCCGAGATGAGTCCGAGGATTACGGCTCCGATCACGAAGCCCCTCACACCCCAGTGGAACGAGGTGCCGAACAGATCCATCGAGAAATCGATCTGCTCATCCCCGATGTCCTCGACGAAGCCGAGGGCGGGATCCACCACACCGAGCACGGCAACGGCGGCGCCAGCAAGAAGGAGCACCCCACCGAGCAAGGAACCGGCCAGAGGGGTGTTGATCTTTGGCTTGCCCTTCATCATGGATTCCCCGGTCAGGGCCAGAATCAGCAGGATCGGCAGCACACACGCCAGGGTCGCAACGACCAGCACGCCGTTGTCGAACGCCAATGGGCGGCCTCGCCAGGCGAAGCTGAGCATGTCGGCGCCATAGGCCAGGAAGCCGAAGAGGCCGATCACGGCGAGCAGGGTCTTGTGGAATCGGGCCGGGCGGCCGGTGTGGACACCGATGATGTCGACGGCCATGGCGAGCACGGGAACAGCCACGAAGTAGAGGGCCGGAACGAGGTTGATCGAATCGGCGACGCCGACGAGCACCGTGCGATCCGCCTTTTCCGGGAAGAAGCCGTAGCGAACGTCGAGGTATGCGATGACGAGTTCGGACAGCAGGATCGGAAGGGCGAGGATGGCACCGGTGGCGAAGACCAAGAAGCCCCAGCTGCTGGCCGGGACGTCCTCGAGCGCCATTCCAGTGGCTCGGGCGCCGAGCACGGTGGTCGCAATGCAAACGAGCGCCCACAGGAGGGCGGCGACCACGACGCCGAGAGCGAGGGTCCAGAGCACGACGTAGTCGACCCGGCCGCCGGCTGGACCGCCGTTCATGATGTACGCGAGGACGAGGACGATCACTCCGAGGAACCAGGTCCAGAAGGCCGCCGCTGCACCACGTGGGAAGGCGAGGCTCGACGCCCCGACCTGGAGCGGCACGATGTAGGTGGCGATGCCGACCAACAACGGCACAACGCCGGCGAAGAGCAGGAGGTCGCGGCCCAGCGACCAGAACTGGGTGAGTTGATTGCCGTCGTTGGCGATGGCGAATCCGGAGAGATCAGCGATCTCGGCCGTTGCCACGAGCTCCAACGCGAGCCCGGCGATGAGGAACAGAATGCCGCTCCCGATCCAGAGTCGTCCGATGGTCTTGTGATCTCCGGTTCCGAGAACAGCGTCGACAGTGGGCATTGTGGCCGCCTCGACGACGGCAGCCGGCTCGGCTTCGATGTCGGGGCGTGTTTCGGTCAGAGCCATGAAAGCGGGGACCTCATCGGCGATTGGTGGATCTGGCGGTGAATCGGGGCAGTGAAGCACAGCGCTGCAACGCGAGCGCGGAGCCGTGACGACGTCGGCACGCAGGGTGCCAACAGGCGCACAGCGCCGCCGTACTGTAACCGCCTTCGTCGCCACAATGAAATGTTCACACGCCCCAGCCAACGAGCTGATCGATGGCGACCGCGCCAAAGAGAACGGTGAGGTGCGTAATCGAGAACGTGAAATACTTGATCGCCCGCTTCTCGAGAAGCTCGGCATCGGGTTCGAGGACCATCTGGAGGGCCCGTCCGGAGAACATTGCTCCGATGCCGATCGCGGCAGCGAGGTAGATCCAGCCCATGTCGGCGGCCGGCCACAGCCAGAGGCTCACGGCCCAAACGGCGAGCGAGTAAACGAAGATCTGGCGAGCGGTCGAGCGCTGACCGTCGACGACCGGCATCATCGGCACGCTCGCTGCCGCATAGTCGTCCGAATAGCGGATGGCGAGCGCCCAGAAGTGGGGTGGTGTCCACAAGAAGACGATCAGGAACAGGATCACGGCCGGCAGTTCGACGGTGTTCGTGATCGACGACCACCCGATGAGGGCCGGCATGGCGCCGGCAGCACCACCGATCACGATGTTCTGCTTCGATGTGCGCTTGAGCCAGAGCGTGTAAACAAAGACGTAGAAGAGACAGGCGGCGACGGCGAGCAAGGCCGACAGCAGATTGACGAAGGCCCAGAGCCAGAAGAAGGCGACGATCTCCAGTCCCACGGCGAACACGAGCGCCTCGGTCGGCTGGATCTCCCCGGTCACCAACGGGCGGTTCTTGGTCCGTTCCATCTCGCCGTCGATGTCGCGATCGACGTACATGTTGATGGCGTTGGCGCCGCCTGCAGCGAAGGTCCCACCGAGCACGGTGGCAACGATGAGCCACAGGGACGGCATGCCTCGCTCGGCCAGGATCATCGTGGGCACGGTCGACACCAGGAGCAGCTCGATGATGCGCGGCTTGGTGAGCGCGATGAACGAGCTGGTACGCGATCGAGCGCTCAGAGCGGTGACTGCCACAACGGCGAGGGTAGCCACGAGAGGTCCTCGGCCGGAAGTCTCGGGGGAAGTCCGCGCAGATTTCCCATTCCGGATGCCCACCTCGCCGCTCCGTGACATAGCTTTTGACCCATGGGTTCGACGAGCGAGACTTCGACCGGCGGCGTCTCCCCGTCCTTCTATCGCAAGGTGGTTGTCGCTGCGGGTGTCCTGCTCACGCTGATCGTGTTCACCGGGGCATTGGTCCGGCTCACCGACTCCGGCCTCGGCTGCGAGGACTGGCCGACGTGCAGCCAGGAGAGGATCGCGCCCGAATGGGGGTTCCATCCCTGGATCGAGTTCGGCAATCGGCTGCTGTCCGGCGTGGTCGGCGTCGGGGTCGGCGCCGCCGTACTGACCGCCTACAGGCGCACACCGCGAAGGCCAGACCTCATCCGCTGGGCCTGGTATCTCGTCGCCGGGGTCGTCGCCCAGATCGTGCTGGGCGGGGTCACGGTCCGCCTCGATCTGCACCCTTTGCTGGTGAGCGCACACTTCCTGCTCTCGATGATCCTGCTGTGGAACGCGATGGTGTTGCTGGCCAAGGCTCGTGGTGACGCCGGCCCGCCGACTGCGAATGTGCCGGCCGGCATGATCAGACACAGTCGAGCCATCGTCGGTGCATCCGTCGTACTGCTCGTGGCCGGAACCGTGGTGACCGGTACCGGGCCCAACAGTGGCGACTTTCGTGCCAACCGCCTCAACTTCTCACTGACTGACGTGTCCAGGGTGCATGCCCTTGCCGCGTGGGTCACGCTCGGCCTGTTGGTCTGGCTGGCCGTCCGGATGCAACGGGCCGGCATCGCCCCGCTCGCCCTCCGGGCGCCGATCGCGGTGGCCGTCGCTCAGGGTGGGCTCGGCTATCTCCAATACAGCCTCGGTGTCCCGCCGGTTCTGGTCATGCTGCACGTCATCGGCGCCGTCACCTTCTTCTTGCTGATCCTGCACATGCACCTCGGCTGGTTCGATCGACCGACCGGGGTCCCGATGCGGGCTCGAGCACAGGATCTCGTCCATGGCTGACCCGATCCTGCCGGAGGGTGAGGTCGAAGCCGAAGGCGACGTTCTCGTCGCGACTGATCTGCCGTGGCAGGTGATCGTCTGGAACGACCCGATCAACACGACCTTCTACGTCACGTTCGTGTTCCAGAAGCTGTTCGGCTACACGAAACAGAAGGCGGAGCGCCTCATGCTCGACGTCCACGAGAAGGGCCGAGCCATCGTCTCATCGGGCGATCGAACCGAGGCCGAAGCCGACGTCCACCGCCTCCATCACCACGGCCTGTGGGCGACGATGGAGCAACAGACCACATGATCTTCCGCAACCGAGCCGTCAAGCGACGGAGCGACGGCACTTTCGTCCAGTCGTTCCATCGCAGCATTCCTGAGCTACTCGTCGACCTCGGCGGACAGCTCGAGGACGTCCTCGACTCCGATGATCCCGATCTCAGACGACTGTTCCCCACGGCCTACCCTGACGACCCCGAGAAGGACGCCGGTTATCAGATCCTCGCACGGTCCGAGTTGAGCGACGCCCGCCGCATCGCAGTGGCCACCGTGCGGCGAACGCACGACAACGAGGTGCTCACCGAGGACGAGCTCACCGACTGGATGGCGCTCACGAACGATCTCCGCCTCGTGATCGGGACCAAGCTCGATGTTGGCGAAGACGACTCGTACGCCGACCTCGATCCGGACGATCCCCGACTTCCGATCCTCGAGATCTACCACGTGCTCGGATCCGTACTCCACGAGATCGTGGAGGCATTGAGCGACGCGCTTCCCGAACCAACGGGCGACTGAGTGGTCGAAACTGACCGGTCGGAACTGGCCGGTCAGACGGGAAACACGAACGCGCCCACGGTTGCGGGACCGGTGTGAACCGCGATGGACGGGCCGACCCGATAGTCGACGAGATCGACGACACTCGGTTCCGCCAACAGGCGGTTGCGGAAGGCCGTCGTGACGTCATCGACCTGCGGTCCCGCTCGCCCCACCGCCACCGTCACAGGCTCCCCCGTCACGACGAGCGCGCCGACCATCAGATCGAGAGCCTCAGCGACCGTCCTGGCATTGCCGATGACATCCAGACCGGCTGGGCCGGAGGTGAACACCATCACTTCATCGCCTGTCTCGAGATCGACCTGACCGAAGCGGCCGGAGCGGCGGGCCAACTCGAGACCGTCGATCACGAAGACAGACGACGTGCGAGCGGCACGATCGAGTGCGGCTTCACCCGCTTGGTCCAAGCCGGCGCCGTCACCGATGGCACCGGCAGCAGCCCACAGCGCACAGGAGATCCCGAACGATGCCGCTCCCGAGTCGATCACCGAGACTGCGACGTCAGCGTGTCGCGTCATGATCGTTCGTGCCGCGACCTCGGCGCTGTTCACCGCGCCGGAGTAGACCGACCCGACGAGGATCGCGAGGACAGAATCTGCCCCGTCGGCGACTGCCTCCTCGAACGCGGCGACGAAGGCTGCGGCGCTCGGCTGCGTAGTAGCGACCTCGGGAGCGCTGTGCCCCGACTGTTCGGCAGCCCGCAGTAACTCGTAGAAGCCATCGGCGGTGATGTCGACACCTTCGCGGTGATCGGTCCCGTCGATGGTCACGGTCACCGGGACGACGCGGGCCGAGAAGCGGGCCGCCAGTTCCGGCGAGAGCTGCGATGAGGAGTCCGTCACGAGGGCGATGCTCATGGCGCGCGCCGAGCTGCGTCGAGGAAGCGCCCTCGGATGACGAGCGACGAGGTGAGTGCAGCGAGAGGAAGCGACACCGACGGCGTCGAACCCCAGGCGTTCGGCAACTGACGCCGCCACCACACTGCCGCGCCGGCAATCCAAGCCGCCGACGAGACGGTCGTCGCTGCGAAGGCCCGCTGCTTCCAGCCGGGGAGTGCTGCCGTCGCCACTGCGACTGCGAGGTCGAGCGGGAAGTAGGCGGGAAAGGTGGCCAGCACCTGGCCGACGCTCGTCGCCACGCCCTTGCCGCCGCGAGCATCGCTCCACACGGGATGACAGTGTCCGACCACAGCCGCAGTGGCGGCCACGTCGGCACCGACGGAACCGGCGAGTCGTTGCCCGATACGCCCGGCGGCGGCACCCTTGGCGATGTCAGCGACCAACGTCACGAGGCCGGCCGTCGGCCCGATGGTCGACGCGACGTTGGCGGCGCCAGGGTTGCCGGACCCCGCCAGACGAGGATCGGGCCCGCCCATCGACCGACTCACCAGGTCGGCGCTCGGAAAGGTCCCGAGGAGATATCCAAGCGACGCCGCAGCCCCCGTTCTGAGAAGCGCGGGCCTGACGATCACGAGGCGGACTGTAGCCCTCGACCGCAGGCAGCCCGGATCGCCCCACTTCCCCGTTGGACGAAGGCCCGTTGGACGACCGATCAGCAGTGCTAGATTGATGCAGCCTCGTTTCGGGGTGGAGCATCCTCGGATGTTTCTGGCCCCCATCGTTCAGCGGCCTAGGACACTGCCCTTTCACGGCAGGAACACGGGTTCGAATCCCGTTGGGGGTGCGTTGACATGGACGGGTCGGATTCTTGAAGCAAAAGGATTCACCTGCCCCTATAGTCACCGGTCTCTCACCACGAGTTCGCTCGTGGAGAGTGGCAAGGTCCCGTAGTGCAGTCTGGAGTGCACGCCGCCCTGTCAAGGCGGAGGTCGCGAGTTCAAATCTCGTCGGGACCGCGGCAACCCTGCGGGTTGCTTGGAGAAATTCGCTCCGCGAATTTCTCTGGGGAACCGGCCAGGGTTGTGAGGGAATCTGTTCGCGCAGGTTCCCGGGTGAAACGGCTGAAAGTCTGCTTTGCGCAGATCTTCACCGTGACCCAGGTGGAGAAATTCGTCCTGCGAATTTCTCCGGTTTGAGGAGGGCCCCCAGGGGCCCGAGTCAATACGGTCGGGTAGCTCAGTCGGCAGAGCGACCGCCTGAAAAGCGGTAGGTCACCGGATCGACGCCGGTCCCGACCACAACGACCAGGCCGGCGCCCCAAAGGCGCCGGCCTGGAGTCTTTTCCGGCGCCGAGCGGCGTGACTACGCTTCGACCATGTCGGACCCGCTGCTCGAGCCGTTCGTGCTGAAACACCTCACGCTGCGGAATCGAATATTCTCTTCGTCACATGAACCGGCGTACGGCGTCGAGGGCATGCCCACCGATCGTTATCGGCTCTACCACGAGGAGAAGGCCAAGGGCGGCGTGGCGCTCACGATGACGGCCGGCTCGGCGGTGGTCGCCGAGGACAGTCCCCCGGCCTTTGGGAACTTGCACGCCTACAACGACGAAATCGTTCCATGGATCCAGCGGCTCACCGACGGCGTGCACGAACACGGCGCTGCATGCATGATCCAGCTGACGCACATGGGGAGGCGTACCGCGTTCGCCCATGGCGACTGGCTGCCCGCACTTGCCGCGTCACCGATTCGAGAGCCCGCCCATCGCACGACGCCGAAGGAGGCCGAGGAGTGGGACCTCGAACGCGTCATCACCAAGTACGCCGATGCAGCAGAACGAATGAAGGCCGGCGGCATGGACGGGATCGAGATCCAGTCACACGGTCACTTCATGGACGGATTCTGGTCGCCGGCGACCAACCATCGCGACGACGAGTGGGGCGGCAACGAGGAGAAACGCCGCCGATTCCCACTGGCGGTTATGCGTGCCGTCCGCGAACGAGTGGGATCCAATTTCATCGTCGGCATCCGCATGACCCTCGACGAGAAGCTGCCGGACGGAATCGACGAAGACGATGGCCTGGCGAAGCTGGCCCAACTCGAGGCCGAGGGCCTCGTCGACTTCGTCAACGTCATCCGCGGCACGATCTTCACCGACGCTCAACTGACCGACCTCATTCCCATCCAAGGCATGCCGTCCGCGCCGCACCTCGACTTCGCCGGCCGAATCAGAGCCGCCACGAACCTGCCGGTCCTGCACGCAGCGAAGATCGACGACGTCGCCACCGCCCGCCATGCCGTCGGCGAGGGAAAGGTCGACCTCATCGGCATGACTCGGGCGCAGCTCGCCGACCCCCACATGGTTCGCAAGATCATCGAAGGGCAGGAAGACCGAATCCGTCCCTGCGTGGGCGCCACCTACTGCCTCGACCGGATCTATGAGGCGGGCGAGGCGTTGTGCATCCACAACGCCGCCACCAGCCGTGAGGCCACCATGCCTCACGTCATTCCGAAAGCCGAGAAACGGCGTCGCGTCATCGTGATCGGCGCCGGGCCGGGCGGACTCGAGGCCGGGCGGGTGGCCGGTGAGCGTGGTCACGACGTCGTGGTGCTGGAGGCCATGCCGTGGCCGGGAGGTCAGATCAACCTGGCCACCCGGAACCCGCGACGAGTCGACCTCCGGGGAATCGTCGACTGGCGAGTCGCAGAACTCGAGCGGCTCGGCGTCGAGCTGCGCTGTGACACCATCGCCGACGCCGATCTGGTCACCTCGCTCGATCCCGACGTCGTGATCATTGCCACCGGCGGCCAGCCACGGCTCCCACTTCTCGAAACGGGTGCCGACCACGTCGTCACCACATGGGATGTCATTGGTGGTGACGTCAGACCGACCGGACACGTCCTCCTCTACGACGACCACGGACGGCACTCCTCTCTGACCGCGGCCGAGATGATCGCCCGGTCGGGGGCCGACCTCGAGATCGTCACCCCGGAGCGAATGCTGGGCATCGACATCGGCGGCATGAACCACGTGCCATACGCCAAGGCCTTCAACGAGACCGACACACGCATCACGCTCAACCAACGTGTGCTCGCGGTGCGGCCCGAGGTCGGCCGATTACGTGTCGAGCTGGGGAGTGATCAGACGACTCACCGCACCACGCGCCTCGTCGACACCGTGATCGTCGATCACGGAACGCTTCCAACCGACGATCTCTACTTCGAACTCAAGCCGCTCTCGACCAACCTCGGTGCCGTCGACTACGACGCCATGCTCAACGCACGCCCCCAGCAGGTCGTGCGCAATTCCGATGGATCCTTCGAGCTGTATCGCATCGGCGATGCCGTGGCCGGGCGCAACATCCACGCCGCCGTCTTCGACGCACTCCGCCTCGTGAAAGAGATCTGAGCGGCGCCCGTCTCGCCAGGTCACCCCTTCGTCAGCAACCGCCGGAGCCGAACGAGATCCGGATGACGCTCGCCTCCCAGACTCCTCCGTCCCTCGCATCTCGGGTTCGGAACACGACCGCACCGCTGCCTGTGTCAGGGCTGGTGAACGTCACTTCACCGGTGAAGGGGGACACCTCCGAGCCCCCACCGATGACACTGGTCGTCACCAACGCCAGCGCGACGCCGTCGGCTCGCACCTGGACCTCGACATTTCCCTCGAACGCAAGGGCTTCACCGGCAACGGTCAGCGGCGACGACACTTCACAGAGGGCACTCGGTGCCTCGACGACGATGTTCGCAGTGGCCGCACCCAGCACCCACCATTTGTCGTCGCTGCCCAGTTGACGAACCAAGACCGTTGTGATCGGCCCGCCGTCCAAAGGCTGGATCTCCACCTCACCGGATCGACTGTCACCTTGCTGGAACTCGCCAACGACCGGATCGGCGAACTCCAGGTAATCCCGTGCGAATCCGGTGGCAGCATCGAGCGGATTGTCGTAGCGCACACCGGAATCGAACCACGGCCAGACCGCAGTCGCGAACTCTCCGGGAATGGTCGAGTCCGGACTCGGCTCGGTGGTCGTTGAGGACGCCGCCGTTGTATCAGACGTCGTCGATTCGTCGCCCACCGTCGTGGTCACCTCCTCCGTCGTGATCGTCGAGTCATCAGACGTCGACGTCGTCACCTCGGTCGATGTCGTGCTCTCGACAGTCTCGACGACCTCTCCATCGTCGCGGAACACCAGGAAGAGCAACGCGGCCAGAATGGCGATCAACAGAGCGCCCGCTGCGCCGAGGAACCACTGAGGCACGGCAGGTTCGCGGCCTCGCTCGTCGTGATCGCTCGAGGGGGCCGATGGTCGAAACTGGTCAGTCATCGAAGGTCTTTCGTGTGGAGCCGGTGTTGTTCGGAGCATGCGCTCGCAAGAGGGTGTCATCAAGGGAAAAAGGTCCCCCGTATCGGCGGCCAGACGTGACCCGCAGTTCGTCGGTGATTCACTCGATGTTCATTGACTCAATCTTTCTTGAGTGATTATGGTGTGCGCTGTGAACGAGAGACTCGAGCGTCGCGCCAAGCTCCATGCAGCCCTCGGCGAACCGATCCGGCTGGCACTGGTGGATGACCTGCTCTGCAGCGACCGATCACCCAAGGAACTGGCTGACAGCCTCGGGCTGGCGTCCAACCTCCTGGCTCATCATCTCGACGTCCTGGAATCGGTCGGTCTCGTCGAGCGATTCGTATCGTCCGGCGATCGGCGACGCAGGTACGTCCGACTCGTCCGCGCGCCCCTCGACCAATTGATCATCAGGACGACCCGCCCGATCGGCAAGGTTCTCTTCGTGTGTTCACACAATTCGGCGCGGTCCCAGTTGGCGGCTGCGGTGTGGCGCAGCCGCACCGGGATCTCGGCATCATCGGCCGGCACACATCCGGCCGACCGCGTCCACCCAGGAGCGGTGGCCGCGGCCGAGCGTGCCGGCCTCGAGCTCGGCGGTGCGGCCCCGCGACGACTCGGCGCCGACGAGTCGGCTGACATCGTGATCACCGTGTGCGACCAAGCCCACGAAGAACTCGCTCCCGAGCCGTCCTGGTGGCACTGGTCGATTCCCGATCCGGTCGAGGCCGCAACCGCATCCGCCTTCGACGAGGTCGTTGTCGATCTCGATCTGCGCATCTCGGCGTTGACGAAATGAGAGGAAACAGATGACGACACGAATCGGAATCAACGGTTTTGGCCGCATCGGCCGCCTGGTCGTGCGTGGCCTACGCGACCGCCCGGACCTGCAGCTGGTGCATGTGAACGAGCGATCCGGAGGGGCGGCAACCGCCGCCCATCTACTGGAGTTCGACACGGTGCACGGGCGGTACCCCGGATCGGTCACGACCGACGGAACGAACCTCGCCATCGACGGCAACGAAGTCGGCTTCTCCTCGTATGACACTCCAGGCGCCGTGCCGTGGGACGAGGCAGGCGTCGATGTCGTGCTGGAGTGCAGCGGCGCCTTCAGGACGATCGAAGTACTGGCGCCCTACTTGGAACGAGCGGTTCGCAAGGTGATCGTTGCCGCGCCGGTCAAGAGCGATGGGGTCCTGAACATCGTGATGGGCTGCAACGACCAGCTCTATGACCCGACGACCGATCACATCGTGACCGCCGCGTCGTGCACGACGAACTGCCTGGCCCCCGTCGTCAAGGTGCTCCACGAACAGATCGGCATCGTACGCGGGGCGATCACCACGATCCACGACGTCACCAACACGCAGGTGGTCGTCGACGCCCCCCACAAGGATCTGCGCCGAGCCCGCTCGGCCTTGAACTCCTTGATCCCGACGAGCACCGGCTCGGCGACGGCGATCACGATGATCTACCCAGAGCTCACCGGGAAACTCAACGGACTGGCCGTTCGGGTGCCACTGCTCAACGCATCCCTGACCGACGCCGTCTTCACGATGCAGCGCGACGTCACCGCCGACGAGGTCAACGGACTCCTCCGCGAGGCAGCCGACGGCGAGCTGGCCGGAATACTCGGGTTCGAGGACCGCCCGCTGGTGTCAGCCGACTACACGAACGACACCCGATCCGGAATCGTGGATGGACCGTCGACCTTCGTCGTCGACGGTCGGATGGTCAAGGTGCTCATCTGGTACGACAACGAGTACGGGTATGCCTTCCGCATGGCCGACCTCGCCGAACGCGTCGCTTCCACCCTTCCGCCGAGATGAAGGTCCGCGACTACGCGCTGGTCACGGCCGGCTATTGGGCCTTCACCGTCACCGACGGTGCGCTGCGCATGCTGGTGCTCCTGCACTTCCATGAACTCGGTTACTCGCCGGTCTCGCTCGCGTTCCTGTTCCTGCTGTACGAATTCATGGGGATCGTGACGAACCTCGTCGGCGGGTGGGTCGGCGCCCGCTCAGGACTCAACCGAACCCTCCTCGCCGGACTCGGCCTCCAGACCATCGCGCTGGCGACGCTCACCTTCCACGATCCGGAGTGGCGAGAATGGCTCTCGGTCGGATTCGTGATGGTCGTCCAGGCGCTCTCCGGGGTGGCGAAGGACCTCACCAAGATGAGCTCGAAGAGCGCCGTCAAATTCGTGGCCGGCGATGCGGACGGCGCGCTCTTCCGAATGGTCGCCGTGCTCACCGGCTCGAAGAATGCGCTCAAGGGCGTCGGCTTCTTCCTCGGCGCGGCGCTGCTGTCCTGGATCGGCTACGACGCCGCCCTGTGGTCCATGGCCGGCCTCATTGCTGCCGCGCTGGCAATAGTGGCGGTCCTGCTCGACGGCGAGATCGGGCGAGCCGGGAAGAAGCCGGCACTCCGGACGATCCTGTCGAAGTCGTCGGCCATCAATCGGCTGGCCGCTGCACGTTTCTTCCTCTTCGGCTCGCGCGACATCTGGTTCGTGGTCGCACTGCCCGTTTTTCTCGACGACGACCTCGGCTGGTCGTTCGAAGGCATCGGCGCGTTCTTGGCGTTCTGGGTCATCGGCTACGGAGTGGTGCAGTCGGCCGCCCCGCGCTTCCTCCGTCGGACCGCCGACAGTGGACCAGCGGAGATCGTCGCGGCCCGGGCGTGGTCCTCGGCGTTGACGGTCGTGTCCGTACTGATCGCTGTGGCGGTGACGATCGACTTCCAGACCACGGCTGCCGTGGTCGGCGGCTTGGTCGTCTTCGGCATCGTTTTCGCCCTCAACTCGTCACTTCACTCCTACCTGATCCTCGCCTACTCCGAAGGGGACGACATCTCGCTGGATGTCGGCTTCTACTACTCGGCCAACGCCGCCGGCCGGCTCGTTGGCACGCTGCTCTCCGGAGTCCTCGCTCTCTGGGGTGGGCTCGACGCTGCCCTGTGGGGGTCGGCGGTGTTCATGGCGATCACCTGGCTGCTCACCCTGCGCCTGCCTCCGATCCGACAATCCGCCGGCGAGCACATGGCAAGCACCGAGACGATCTGAGCGGACGTCAGCCGACGTCGCGACGGTCCATCGCCAAGGTGGCGAACGCCATCAAGACGAAGGCGACCGCGAGCAGGACCACGGTCGCCAACAGTTCGAACGACGCCGCCGGAACGGCAGCGACGTGTTGGAACGGCGAGACGTTGCGGAGCCACTGCGGTAGATCGAGCATCTCCCCGAGAAGGGAGACCACCGCGCAAAAGGCCACCACCATCCACGAGAACGACGCCCATCCTGGTCGAAACCCGATCATGGCCACGGCGACCCCGGACAGCACGAGCAACGCGGGAACCATGTTCACTGCGGCGCCGGCCATCGACAGCGTCTCGCCGAGCTCGCCGATCTGAAGCCCGTAGCCGAACCCCAGGGCCAACCCGGCGGCAACCATGATGACCAGCGTCCCGAGGATCGACACGGTCAAGTGGCTCCACAGCCACCGTCGTCTGGCCACCGGCGTCGCCAGCACGGCCTCGGCTCGCCCACCCGTCTCTTCACCTCGGAGGCGAAGCACACTGGACACGGTGAAACCGGATGTGATCAGGCCGAGGATCACCACTGCGGTTGCCAGGAAAAGCTCGGCCGGTGATCCCCCGCCGACCTGAGCGAACATCTCGGCGATCGCCTCGTTCTCGAGGAACTTGTCGGCCTCGTCAGCCACGATGCCATAGAAGAATCCCATCATGGCGAGGGCGATCGCCCAGCTGATCACGGCGGTTCGCTGCAAGCGGGCCGCCATCCCGAGCGGCGTCGACAACAGCCGCCCGGCCGAGGTCGGACCGGGCCGTTGCGTGAGGATTCCCGATCCGTAGTCGCGCCTGGCCGCCACGACGAGCGCTGAGGCGAGCAGGACACCCGCGCCGAACCCAAGAATCCCCAACACCCACCATCGCTCGTCGGAAAAGGCACGAATCGACTGGGCCCATCCGAGCGGCGACAACCAGACCACGCCGCTCGTGCCGAGATCGCCGACTGCACGCACCACGAACGCCACACCCAGGGCCATACCACTTCCGCCCAGGGCCGCCCTTGCGGTGCCGGCCACCTGGGCGGCCAGGGCCGCGGTCCCCGTCGCCACGAGGCCGACCCCGAAACACGCCGTCCCATAAGCCAGCGTTCCGCGCGATCCGAGGCCGAACGCGATCAGGCTGGAGACCAGACCGACACAGACGATGGCGTTGATGGCCGTGATCCAGAGCACAGCTGCCGCCAGGATCGAATGGCGGCCTATGGCGGTCGATCGAACGAGCTCTGTACGGTTCGACTCCTCTTCGGCACGCGTGTGACGAACGGTGAGGAAGGTGCACATGAGCGCGACGGAGACGAAGGAATAGATGAGAACCTCGTTCATCATCACGGCGCCCAGGGTCGGCGCGTCGAGTCCGTAACCGGGACCGGCCATCACCTTCATCGCGCTCTCGGTACCTGCCAGGTCGGCGTACTCCTGGAGCCCCTCAGGTGAGTCGTACAACCCGATGATGCTCGCGGCCGACACAGCGACCAGCCCGACGATGCCGATGATCCACAACGGAGCACGTAGCCGATCGCGTCTGGCCATGAAGGCGAGCAACTGACCGACCCCGGCGAATGGACGGCCGTCGACTCTCCAGACGGACAGCCCGGTCACGCCGTCGCACCGTTCTCGCCGGACGGCGTCGCTCCGTACTCGCGGAGGAAGAGCTCCTCCAACGTGGGTGGCTGGCTCACGAGCGAACGTACTCCGAACTCGGCCACGTGTTTCATCGCCGCCCCGAGAGCAGCATTGTCGACTTCGAAGTGCACGTGATCGTCGACGGTGCGAACAGCGTGCACACCAAGCTGCTCGTCCAGGCCCACGATCGGACGGTCCGTTGCCACGGTGATGGCAGTGCGCGTCGTGGTACGGAGGTCGTCGAGGGTGCCGCTCTGCACGGCGCGACCGTTCCGGATGATCGTCACCCGATCGCACAGCTTCTCGACCTCGGCCAGGATGTGACTGGACAGCAGCACCGTCCGCCCTGTCGCCGCCAACGACAGCACGGCCTCCTGGAAGATCGTCTCCATCAGCGGGTCGAGGCCGGCCGTGGGTTCGTCGAGGAGCAAGAGCTCGGCCTGAGATGACAACGCAACGATCAGCGCGACCTTCTGGCGATTGCCTTTGGAGTAGGTTCCGGCCTTCTTGGTCGGGTCGAGCTCGAAACGCTCGATCAACTCCTGGCGACGTCCGGGATCGCTGTCACCGCGAAGGCGGGCGAAGTAGTCGATGATCTCCCCACCGGACAGGTTCGGCCAGAGGCTGACATCGCCGGGCACGTATGCCAGCCGGTGGTGGAGCGCCACAGCATCTGACCAGGGGTCACCGCCCAACAACCTGGCCTCGCCGCTGTCCTGGTGCAGCAACCCGAGCAGGGTGCGAATCGTCACGGACTTCCCGGATCCGTTCGGGCCGAGAAAGCCGTGTACTTCGCCGACGGCCACAGTGAGGTCGAGCTCGTCGAGGGCTCGTGTCGGCCCGAACGTCTTCACGACCTTCCGTAGTTCGATTGCGTCGGACATCGCGAACCCCTTCCGCATGAGCGACCGAAGGCGAGTCCGGTCGGATGCACGAGCGAACCTAGCCAAGGTCCGGTTGCGCCGTTAGGGGCGCAGGGCCCGACTTCCCAGATGTGGCCTGATGCCGTCCGCTTCGACCCGGCTGCCATCCTGGCGGCGTGGCAGTCAACGTTTCCAAGCTGAGGCGCATCCTTCTCGCGCTCATCGTCATCCTGTTCGTCGTCGCCGGATGCGGCGACGACGAGGTATCCGATGCTGCGCCGAGCGACACGACCACCTCACCGGCGAGCGTGGCAGGCACGTCGTCCACGACCGGCCCGCCCGCCACGCCATCGACGGATGCAGTCGAGGTCCCGGCACCGGTCGAACCCGATCTTCGGGGCGTGAATCTGGCGGGGGCCGAGTTCGGCTTCGAGCAGCTCCCCGGCACGTTCGGTACCGACTACATCTACCCGACGGTAACCGAGGTCGAGCTCTTCGCTGCTGCAGGAATGAACGTCATCCGACTCCCCTTTCGATGGGAACGCATCCAACCCGAAATCGGATCGGCGCTCGATCCGGACGAGTTGGCCAGAATCGATGAGTTCGTGGCGACGACAACGGAGCTCGGCGTTGCCGTGATCCTCGACCCACACAACTACGCCAGATACGACGATCGAGTGATCGGCGGATCCGAGCTCCCACCGAACGCATTCGGCGATCTGTGGCAGCGAGTGTCGTCTCACTACCGGGACGATGACCTCGTGATCTTCGGGCTGATGAACGAACCGCACAGCATGGGCACCGAGACATGGGTAGCCGAGGCGAACCTGGCCATCGCTGCGATCAGAGCGACCGGGGCAACGAACCTGATCCTCGTGCCCGGCAACCAGTACACCGGTGCCCACAGCTGGAACGAGGACTGGTACGGCACACCCAACAGCCAGGTGATGCTCGACATCGTCGACAGCGGCGAGAACTTCGCCATCGAGGTCCACCAGTACCTCGACAGTGACTCCTCCGGCAGGTCCCCTGAGTGTGTCGACCCGACCATCGGCTCGGCGAGGCTCGAGGCGTTCAACGAGTGGCTTCGAGAGAACCAGCTTCGCGGTTTTCTCGGCGAGTTCGGAGCAGGATCGAACGACACCTGCCTCGCAGCGCTCGACGACATCCTCGATTTCGTCGATGCAAACGATGAACTCTGGATCGGTTGGACCTACTGGGCTGCGGGCCCGTGGTGGGGCGAATACATCTTCGAGATCGAACCCGATGCCACCGGCGAGTTCGACGATCCACAGATGGACGTCCTGGTCGAGCACCTCACGGCGCAGGACTGACCGCCAAGATCAGAGTTCGCAGGTGCCGTCTGAACAGTCGCGTCCGGCCGTCGCCTTGCGGATGTGGCGAAGCCCGATGCCAACGCCGACTGCGTAGATCGCACCAAAGACGAGACCGACCCCGAGCGTGTTCCTGCTGATCAGCGCGCCGAACGCGCTGCCGCCGAAGATGGTGGCCAGAACCGCCATCGACAGCGGGAGGTGGCACGGACAGAAGATGAACGACCAGATCAGCCAACGTCTGCCCCGCCGCTCGATGGCGTCGGGACCAGGCTCCGCGCCTGCGAGACCCTCAGGCGGCGTGAGCAAAGCAGAATCTCGCTCGGTGGAACGTGTCAGCACATCTTCCTCATCGGCATCGAGTCATCATCGGCATGAAAATGTCCGTACTTTAGAGAATTGCCTCGCCTCGATAGCCGGCAGCCTCGGGATGCGCGCCGACCTCCGCAGCGACGTCAGACACGAAGGTCGAGATCTGCCGGTCGATGGCACCCAAAAGGTCGGAGGCATCGCCGACCATCGCCGTGAGCTCGGCGGCGGATCCCGGGAACCGGGCGTCCTCGCCCAACTTGACGAGCAGCAACGAACCGTCGGCTTTGCCCTCGCGCATGGCAAGGGCAGTGGCGACCGCGTGCTCCTTGATGATCTCGTGGGCCGTCTCACGGCCGGCCCCGGCCCGCACGGCGTGCATCAGCAGCTTGGTGGTCGCCAGGAACGGCAGATAGCGCCGGAGCTCGGCATCCACCACGGCAGGGAACACGCCGAACTCGTTCAGAACAGCAAAGGTCGTCTCGAAGATGCCGTCGATGGTGAAGAACGCATCGGGCAGGACGACGCGACGGACGACCGAACAGGAGACATCGCCCTCGTTCCACTGCTCGCCCGAGAGACCGGCGGCCATGGTGAGGTGACCCTTCAGGATCACGCTGAGCCCCGAGATCCGTTCGCATGACCGCGTATTCATCTTGTGCGGCATCGCAGACGATCCGACCTGTCCGGGCTGGAATCCCTCGGTGGCCAGATCGTGACCGGCCATGAGCCGCACCAGCAATGCAAGATTGGCAGGAGCGGCGGCCAACTGGACCAGGGTCGAAACAACGGCGTAGTCGAGCGAGCGGGGGTAGACCTGCCCAACCGAACCGAGCACGTTCGGGACACCGAGCTCGGCGGCGAGACCGTGCTCGAGCGCCTGGGCGGCCTCCACCGAGCCGAGCAGATCTATCTGGTCCTGCTGGGACCCCACCGGGCCTTTGATCCCGCGGAGGGCAAACCGGTCTCGCTGCGAGCGGAGGGCGGCGAGCGCCAACGCAAGCTCCTCGCCGATCTGAGCGAAACGTTTACCGAGAGTGGTCGGTTGAGCGGCGACATTGTGAGTGCGGGCCACCATCACCGTGTCGGCGTGGGTCACGGCCTGGGCCGAGAGTTGCTCGAGCAACGAAACGCAACGGCGCTCGAGCAGCTCCATGGCCCGCCAGGTGAGGAGCTGCTCGACGTTCTCGGTGACATCTCTCGAGGTGAGGCCCTTGTGCAGGTGTTCATGGCCTGCCAGCGCACAGAACTCGTCGAGCCGGGCCTTCACGTCGTGACGGGTGATCGCCTCCCGCTCGCGGATCGAATCGAGGTCGATCGTGTCGATGACGGCTCGATAGTCCTCCACGACAGCGGAGTCGACATCCAACCCGTGTCGGATCTGTGCCTCGAGCACGGCAATCCAGAACTGGCGCTCGGTGCGGATCCGGTGCACCGGGTCGAATATCTCCGCCATCTGCGAGCTGGCGTATCGATCTGCCAGGACGTTTGGGATGGTCATGACGACTCCTCAGGGATGGGACGGGCTGCCCAAACGCTCAAGACCACCCCCGAACTGGTCGATTGGAGGCAGAGACGAGATGGACGGATTGAGTTGAACGGTCGCTGCGAAAAAAATGCGCTCGACAGAGCCGAGGATATCTGCGAGCTGTGCGGAGACCAGTTCTGCGCGTCGTGCCTCCTCTACCCTCGAGGCCATCGCAACGCGCCGACGTGCAAAGGGTGTGCGCTGGCCAACAGCGGACTGCGCGGGAGAGGTGGCAGCACCCAGGCGATCGGGAAGCGCGAGTACAAGAAGCGAAAGAAGACGCTGCTCGAACAACTCGAGGACGTGATCATCGAAGCTCCGGCGTTGAAATACTTCGACCTCGCAGACCCCTCGACGTCGGACCGGAAGACGGAACTGGATCGCCGACCCGAAGTGATCGAGGAGCCCGAGACGGTCGACATCCTCGGCCGACTGGATGACTCCGCGCCGCCAGCCGAGCCCGCTCCCGAGCCTGGAGCCGCTGACCCCGCTCCTCCCCCACCGGTGGCTGCTACTACTACTGCTGACGTCGCTGCTTCACCGCCTCCTCCGCCAGCCCCCGAGCCGGTACAAGCGTTCACCGGCCTCGCTCCGGTCGACACATCGGTGAACCCACTCGCGATCGGCGCACCGGATCGTCCGACAGCTCCAGAACCTGCTCCGGTTCCAGCCTCGGTCCCCACCTCGGGAGCAAGTGCCACCGCAGCCGAGCTCCTTGCTCGACTCAAGGCCGATCAACCGATCCAGTCGCAGTTCACCTCACCTCGATCGCTCGAGGTCGACCCGTTCGCCGCAGCGGCACCGCACACTCCGGCCGCCCCGCAGGCGGGACCACCACCGAACCCCGGTCCGGCGGCAGCCGTCGCGACCACCAACTACGCGGCAGCGCCGACCGAACAAACCCAGGGGATCTCGCCGACCAACGATCCGTTCGCTCCCGTGGCGCACAGCAGCGCGGCACCCGGGAATGCCTCACCGGCGCCATCGAAGATTCAGCCCTGGACCCCTCCGGCGCCACCGCCACGCGGCACCAATCTCGACGTACTGGATGCCAACGAGACGGGCACGATCGACAACCCGATCACACCCGCACCGCCCGCTGCCGCCGAACCGACACCTGCGCCTGCGCCTGCCGCGCCGGCTGCCGCCGAACCGATTGCCGCACCGACAGCCGTGCCCGAAGCGCTTCGACCCATCGCACCAGCCGCTGCGGAGACGGAGGCAGACCCCACTCCGGGCCGTGCACCAGCCGACACCGACGACTCAGGGAAGTGGATCCCGCCGAGCCTGCGAGGCATGGCATCGGCAGAAGAACGGGCAGCCGACCCTCTTCCGAAGCGCCGCTGATACGACGCCAGCGGTCAATCCACCGCTGAGAAGTGCAGATATTGGTCGCGCCCTGGGCCTGTCGATGCGAGTGTGACGGGCACGCCAACTCGTGCTTCGAGCTCACGGAGGTAGGCCGCTGCGTTCGGATGGAGATCGCCCGGCTCACGAGCGGCGGTCAGATCGGTCTTCCATCCCGGGAACTCTTCATAGATGGGGACGGCGCGATGAAGATCGGACTGGTGGTACGGCAATTGCTCGACTCGGCGACCATCGATGTCGTAGGCAACACACATCTTCACCGTTTCGAAGGTGTCGAGCACGTCGAGCTTCGTGACGGCCAGCTCCGTCAGACCGTTGATCCGGGCTGCGTGACGCATCATCACCGCATCGAACCACCCCGGACGCCGTTTGCGGCCGGTGTTCGTCCCGAACTCGCGCCCGACTTCGACCATCCGATCGCCGTCGTCATCGAACAACTCGGTGGGGAAGGGACCAGCACCGACTCTGGTGATGTAGGCCTTCGCGATCCCAACGACCCGAGTGATCTCCTTCGGACCGATACCTGCGCCGGCGCACACACCACCGGCGATCGGATTGCTGGAGGTCACGAACGGATACGTACCGTGATCGAGATCGAGGAACGTCGCCTGAGCGCCTTCGAACAGGACGTGCTGATCGGCTTCCAACGCTTCGTGGATGAGGTTGACCGAGTCGGCGATGTGTGGCGCCAGCCCCTCGAGGCAGTTGCTCAAGACGTTGTCGGCCAGCTGATCCGGATCGACCGGCAAGCGATTGAAGACCTTGGTGAGGACCTTGTTGGTGTGCGACAACGTGGCATGGAGCTTCTGGCGGAAGATGGCCTCGTCGAGCAGGTCCTGCACTCGAATACCCACGCGCATGGCCTTGTCTGCATAAGCCGGACCGATACCGCGCTTCGTTGTGCCGAGTTTCGCTTTGCCCAGATGGCGTTCGTGCAGCGCATCGAGCTCTTGGTGATACGGCAGGATCAGGTGCGCATTACCTGAAACCTTCAGCCGTGAACAGTCGATACCTCGACGGGTGAGCTGATCCTTCTCCTTCAGCAGGACAAAGGGATCGACCACGACGCCGTTGCCGATCACCGGCGTGATGTGGTCGTAGAAGACGCCGCTCGGGATCAGCTGGATCTTGAACGTTTCCTCACCGATGACGATGGTGTGGCCGGCGTTGTGGCCGCCCTGGTACCGGACGACCATCGACATCTCTTTCGAGAGGAGGTCGGTGAACTTTCCCTTCCCCTCATCGCCCCACTGCGTTCCGACCACGATTGTTGCTGGCACGGGGCGGAACTGTATTGGTGCCTGACTTCATTCCCCTCGCTCGGCGTCAGGTGATCGGGGAGGTGTCGAACGGCGTCGACATGGCTCCGCTCTGGGCGATGTCCGGATCGGGCATGGTTTCTGCCTCCTCGGGCTCCGTCTCCGGTTCGGGAATGATCAGCAGTGCAATGGCAGCGATCATCGCGGCACCAGCGACGACGAGGGCCGCCAGTTCCGACACCGCACCGATGAGGAACGATCCACCCGCGGCCCCGATCATCAACGACAAGTTGAGCGTGGATGCCGCTGTACTTCGATTGGCTGCTCGGACGTGGCGGTGGAGCGCGATGGCCAAGAGCGGCAGCAAGGCTCCGAGAACGAAGCCCACCGTGACGTAGGTGAAGACCCGGAAATACCACTGACCGAGGGCCGTCGGCACCAGCATCAGGGCCATCGCGATGAGCAGAGCGCCGGCGGCCCGCTGGACCGAGCCGAAGCCGGACTCGAATCGTGAAGTGAGGAGTGATGAGACGGCCGAGATGCCCCACGAACCGGCGACGAGCGGGCCAAAGAACAGCAGTGCTCGATCGGTTCCGACGCCTTCGGCCAGACCGACGGGTGTCAGCAGCTCGGTGCTGGCGATTGCGCCTCCGACCGAGACCATGGCGATACAGGTCCATCGTGGGACTGGGCTGTCGAGCGCGTTCGTGAGACCCGCGACCGTGGTGCGGAAGACACCACCGATGGGTATGGCCTCCGGTGGGCGATTCTCGATCATGGTCCGCCACGTCACGACCAGGTCGACGAGGAGCATGGCGGCCCCGAGCAGGAAAATGGGGGCGAAGACGAGTCGGTCCGGCACCGCTCCCGAATACAGCTGAGGCAGGAACGCCGCGGTGAGCGAGCCGGTCGCCCAACCGGCGTTGTGAGCCGCCTCCGCCCTCGACAGACCATGCAGCACCGCCGGGTCCTTGGCGTCACCGATCTCGTCGACGAACCAGGCATCAGCAGCCCCGGAGAACAGCGCTCGACCGATGCCGAGCAATGCGGCCGCGTAGATGATGTCGATCAGGCCATTCGCTCCGGACAGGATCGCGTAAGCCCCCATCATGATCCACGATGCCAACAGCTTCGTCTTACGCCGGCCCCACACGTCGGCGATTGCCCCAGAAGGCACTTCGACGACAGCAATGAGGATCGAGTAGACCGCCATGATCACGCCGATCTTGGCGACGGTGAAGTCGAGGATGTCCATGTGCAGGATGCGAACCGTTCCTGCGCACCCGAATGCGAAGGAGGTCACGAAACGCATCGTCGCGAGGACTCGCGTCAGTTCTTTCGCCCGTGTCGTCGAGCGGGGAGGCACCGTGGACAAGGGGAACATCGTAGTGCAGGCGGACTCGCCATCAGCTGAGCTTCGGGCGTTCCCACGGCACGCGCTCGTCGACGTAGAGGGCGACTACGTCATCGGAATACGTCATCTGACGGATCCGCTCCGGGGACCGGGCGATCAGAGTGTTGAGGGCAAGGGGAACACGCCCCAACTGAGGGACTGAACCACGAAGGAGACCACCATGCAGGGTGCAACCTGGAGCTGAGCAAGCAAGATCGCAAAACCAACAACGTCTTCGACCTCCACACCGCCTGTGGAGGTCGAAGTCGTTTTTGGGCACATCCCCTCACCTGGAGGATCCCCGCATGAACCACACTGTCGATGTGGAGGACACAGGTTCGGAGTATCCGAGTCACGTCGATGACGCGCGCCCCGTGGTCGTCGGACGCGCCGACGAACTGGCCCGGTTGACCGAACTGGCCGATCGATCGGTCGAGGAAGGGGCTCGTATCGTCTTCGTTTCCGGCGAGGCCGGAATCGGCAAGAGCACCCTGATCGGGCGGTTCACCGACGACCTGGCCGATGCCCGTTGGGCGGTCCACACCGGACACTGCATCGAGTACGCCGACCGCACGCTCCCGTTCGGCCCGATCGTGACGATCATCCGATCACTTCTCGCAGACCTGGCCGACGATGCCGACGACGTGATCGGACGTCACCGAACCGACCTGGCAGCGCTGCTGCCCGAGCTGGATCCAGGCGGGGCCGACAGTGCGTCACTGACCGGCGACGTCGACCGTCTGATCGACGCAATCTCGACCGTGCTGATCCGGGCCGCCGAGCATCGACCCATGGTCCTCTTCATCGAGGACATTCACTGGGCCGACGCCGCTACTCGCGACCTGATCTCGTCACTGGTCCACTCCCTCGGCACCAGCCGCATCCTCATGATCGTCTCGGAGCGGACCGGCGCTGTGGCGCGCGGTCGTACGTTCCACACGTGGTTGGCCGAACTGCGCCGTTTCCCCAACGTGGAGACCATCGCGCTGGCAGGCCTGACTCGATCGGCGTTGGCCGAGCAAGCCGCAGCAATCCTCGGCCACGAGGTCGACGACGCCGCATTGTCCGAACTCGAGGCTCGGACCGGCGGCAATGCCTACTTCGCCCACGAACTCCTCCACGCGAGGCGAGCGGGCGCGACGGAGCTCCCCCGTTCGCTGGCCGAGTTCCTGCTCAGCCGGACCCAACGGCTCACCGGCGACGAACAACGTGTGCTGCAGGCCATGGCCGTGGCCGGTGGACCCGTGAGCCACCGCACACTCAGCGAGGTCCTGCCCGACCTCGACATGGGATCGCTGACTCGACAGCTGTACGACGCGTCGTTCATCGTGATCGACGGATCCAATCTGGCGTTCGGCCATGCACTCATGCGCGAGGCAATCCTGCGCAACCTGCTTCCCTTCGAGACCGAGAACCTTCATCGCAGGCTCGCCGAGCACATCGCCTCCACGATCGGCCGGACGTCGTCGCCGGCCGACCTCGCTGCGCTCGCCCTGCACTGGAAGGGCGCAAATGACGAGACCCGCACCCTTGCCGCCGCGGTTCGTGCCGCTGAGGCTGCCGCCGGGGTCGCAGCCTTCGACTCCGCCGCCGACCTCGCCCATCTCGCCATCGGCGAATGGGAGCGGGTCGACGATCCGGAGGAGGCCACCGGATCCACCCGTGATCGGTTGATCGTCGCTGCGTCCGATTGGCTCGTCGCATCGAATCGGCCGCGAGAAGCTGCCGAAATGTTGCGTGACGCGATCTCGACGATCGGCCACACGCTGCCTGACGGACGCCGAGCGCTCCTGCTGGCCAAGCTGGCCCCAATTCAGTTCGACATGGGCAGACCGACCGAGGCCAAAGATCTCATGGCCGCCGCCGTGACGCTCGTTGGCGACGAGGTGTCCGCAGAGGCGGCCGAGGTCCACCATCGGTCGTCGAAGCTCTCGGTCGTCATCGGCCAGATCCATCCCGCCATCGAATCCGCCAAGAAGGCGATCGCAATCGCCGAGCGCAGCGGCCCCGACGTGGTCCTGGTCGAAGCCCTCACGACCAAAGCTCTGGGCATGGGCGTGACCGACAGCCTCCAGCGCGGGGTCGAGCTGGTCCAGGACGCTCGTCGGCGGGCCGTGGCGCAGAACATGACATCGCAAGTGGCGAGCACCTACCGCACCGAGATGATGATCCTCAACTACCGCGTGGGGAGGACACCAGAGTCCCTCACCGTCCTGCGGGACGGCCTCGCCTACGCGGAGCAGCATTGTGGACCGAGTCTGCGCCTCGACATCCAGCTCGATCTCGCTCTCGGGCTGGTGGAGTCCGGCCGCCTCGTGGAGGCCGCACCGGTCATCACACAGTTGTTGAAGACTCCGTTCGAGAGCCTGCGCGGCCTGGTCATCCTCCAGGCTGCAGGTCTTCACGGGCTGCTCGCAGGCGACCTCGATGGAGCGGCAGAGCATCTCGCGGCCGCCAGTGACCTTTCGCGTGACTTCCGTTCAGCACAGGAGACAGGATTCCAGCACCGCCTCGAGGCAGAGTTGGCACGTCGCCAGGGACGTTTCGACGACGCCGAGGCACTGATCGATCATGCGCTCGAATTGCAGTTGGCGAGCGACAACATCACCTTCACACGGGAGTCGATCCTCGAGAAGTGCCGGCTGGCGCGAGCAGTTGCGGCGGAGGACATCGATCGGGCGTCGCGCATGCGAGCCGACGTTGGCGAGCTCGTGGTGCACCTTGCCTCCCAGGATCCGGCGTCGGCCGCATTGACCGAACTCATGCACCTCGAACTTCGGACCATCGACAACACGGCCACGTCGGTCCAAGCACGCGCCGCCATCGATGTGCTCGAGACGTACGGATTCGGAGCGGACATCCTCCAAGCGACCCTGACGCGAGCCCAGCTTCTCGCCGACGAACATCTTGTGGGCGGCGACCTCTTGGAATCGAGCGAGCGGATGGTCGACACCCTCGTCGAGCTCCGCGAGCTCGGGACGTCGTCTGGCATGTTCTGGCTCTGCGAGGGTGCCGATCGAATCACGGAGCGGTTGGGGATGGCGATCGATCTCACCGAGGACGTCGAGGTATCCGAGACGGTGTCCGAGCCCGATCACGGCCTGACCGCCCGAGAGGTCGAGGTGCTGGCGCTCCTCGCCGAGGGCATGACCAACAAAGAGATCGGTGCCGAGCTCTACGTCAGCCACCGGACGATCAGCACTCATGTCTCCAACCTCCTCGCCAAGCTTCACCTCAAGAACCGCTCCGAGGCGGCCGCTGCCTATCACCGACTGGGGTTTGCTCCCGCCGACCGCTAGTTCGGGTCCTCTCGTTAGGGTCACCGCGTGAGCGTCGGCCGATCCCAACTCGTCCGGCTGACGGCAGGCAAAGCGGTGGCGAACACGGCGCTGCGTTGGATCCCGTTCTTCCTCCCGACGCTTGCGGTGGCCTTCGCCGCCAGCACCGAACAGCTGACGGCGATCCTCGGCTTCGGCGAGATGGCAGGTCTGTGCACGTTGTTGGCCGGTCGAACCCTCGACGGTGGGCGCGAGCGATGGATCATGTCCGGGTCGCTGGTCGTGGTCGGATGCTCGGCCCTTCTCGCGTTGATCGGTTCGTTGTCGGCGTTCGCCGTTTCGTTCGTCGTGTTGATCATCGGGGTTTCGCTCTACACCGTCGGAGGCCACACGTACCTCAGCAGGCGGGTTCCCTTCGACCGCAGAGCACGGGCCATCGGGAGCTTCGAGACGTCCTGGGCGCTGGCGCTGCTCATCGGTGCCCCGCTGGTCGCGCTTCTCATCACCGGGTTCGGATGGCGTGGGCCTTTCGTGGCCGTCGCCGTTGCTGCCCTCGGCATGGCGGTGGTGGTCGCGACCACCACCGATGTCGTCCAGCCGACCGCAGATGCACTCGGCTCGTACCAGCGTCGCCCCCTCACGGCGCAAGCCTGGCGGCTGATCTTCGCCTCTGCCGCGACCGCGATGGCGGGGCTCACCACCATCGTGATCGCCGGGACCTGGCTCGACGATCGCCTCGGCGTCTCCACCGGTGGGATCGGCCTCGTTGCCATGGCATTCGGCATGACCGAGCTCTCGTCATCGGTCTCGTCGGCCACCTTCGCCGATCGAGTCGGCAAGGTCACCAGCACTCGAGCCGCGCTACTGCTCGTGCTCGCCGGTGCTGCCGTGATGACCCAAGCTGACGATTCCCTCGCGATCGGTTTGGTTGGCCTCATGTGTTTCTTCCTGGGCTTCGAGTACGCCATCGTCACGTCGTTCTCGATCGTCAGCGAGGCCATGCCCGAGGCCCGCGGCCGAGCACTTGCCACGAGCAGTGCCATCGGCACCTTCGCCAGGGGCACGGGGACCGTGGCCAGCGGAGCCCTGTATGCCCGCTGGGGAATCAGCGGTCCGGTCGGGTTGACCGCCGCCGCCGCCATCGTGGCGATGGGCCTCCTGACGCTCGATAACCGCTCTTTGGACCAGGGCGCCCCCGATCCCGGCTCGGTCTCCTGAGGAAACCTCGCGACTTCTTCGCCCGCTTCTCGTCAGTATCTCCACAAGCGATCACGAAATGGCGGGCAGACCAGTGGCGAGCAAGAGGCGGACGCGTCCGGCGGAGATCCGGGTGCGCGACGGCATGGGCGTGGCGACGGTCTGGGCGACTGCCTCACTCCTCAGCGGAGGCAGCGTTGGGACGGCCGTGCTGACGGGAGCCGGACTGGGTGTCGCTTCGGGCAGCGCTCTCGGCCTTTCCCTGCGAAGCACGCAACGGCCGGTCATCAAGACGGCGACGGCGGAACGGGTGGCAGTCACTACAGCGGCGATCACCGCGACAGGGGCGCTGCTGTCGGCGGTCGGCCTGCTCACCCTTACCTGGCTCTGGTTCGCCATCGCTGCCGGGCTCACATGGATCACGATGTCGGTCTCCACCGCCATCGATCCGATCTCTGCCCCGAGTGGTCTGCTCGTCCCGTCGAACCTCACGTGGTTCGCCGCGAATCCGACGAATCGCGCAGCCGAGTTCGGAAAGCGCGTATTCGACATCGTCGCAGCCTCGTTGATCCTCGCTGCCGTCACCCCGCTCTTGGTCGTGGTTGCGATCGCGATTCGTTCGTCCGACGGCGGTCCCGTGTTCTTCCGACAGAGCCGGGTCGGACGCAATGGGGTCGACTTCGGCATGCTCAAGTTCCGATCCATGGTCATCGACGCTGAGGCCCGCCAGGCAGAGTTGCTCGATCTGAGCGAGCGAACTGGTCCGCTCTTCAAGATCACGAACGACCCGCGGACCACCCGAGTAGGTCGTTTCATCCGCGAACTGTCGATCGACGAGCTTCCACAACTCATCAACATCATCCGCGGCGACATGAGTCTGGTCGGTCCGCGGCCAGCGCTTCCGCACGAAGCAGCAGACTTCGACGGTGCGCTCCAACGTCGTTCGATGGTGCAACCCGGACTCACTGGTCTGTGGCAGGCAGAGGCTCGGTCAGAAGCCGACTTCGGGCGATTCCGCGACCTCGATCTTCGTTACCTGGCCACGGCGTCGCCCCGCCTCGATCTGGCGATCCTGGCTGCCACCGCAACCGAGGTCATGGTGTCAGCCCTCGGAGCGCCGCTTCGCCACCTCGGCATCGATCTGGCTCCGACCGACGGCATCGACTTGCGAACCGTTGTCGATCTGACCGGTTCAGTCGCTCCCGCCAACGTGGCCGAGCTCGCCTGATCCTCGGAGTCAGCTCAGCTCGGCCTCGAGGGCATCGAGCCAGGCGTTCACCCGTTTGCCATTGACGCCGAGATCGGACTGACCGAGTCGCGACCGGGAGAAGACCACCAGCGTCGACGAATGCTGCCCATCGTCGGTTCCGGCGGAGACGAATCGAACGCTGATGTAGTCGGGAAAACCGAACACCGCGCTGCGCTGGACATAGGTGACAACCCCCTCCATCACCCTGGTGCCGGCGCCCGGGAGACGATCATCGGCCAGCACATCGACACGAGGCTGTTTCTGGATCATCCGATCCCACGCCGCCGAGAGCGTCGCGGGGTCGACCGGGTAGACGGGCACGTCTCGATCGAAGAGCGCTTCCGGCCCGTCTCCGGCCCGATATGAGTTCGGCGTCGAGGGTTTCGGTGCCGTGACCGGGTCGACGTGCCACCGCCCGATGTCGTGGTCGAGCATGCGAACGCCGACAACCGATCCGACGAATGCGACCACCACGACACCGAGCAGCACGTACAACATGCGCCTCACTCTGCCACTTGGACAGGGGCCAACACGTCGATGGTGATCTCCTCACCGAGGAGATCAACATTGATCGTGGAGCCCTCAGGCGCGTCACCTTCGAGAATGGCGCTTGCCACCCGGTCGACGACCTCCCGCTGGATCACCCGTTTGAGCGGGCGGGCGCCGTAGGCCGGGTCGTATCCCAGCTTGGCGAGGTGGATTCGTGCCGCATCCGAGACATCGAGCTCGAGTCGCTGAGCATTCAGCCGCTTGGCGACATGATCAAGCTGAATTCCGACGATCTGGGAGAGATCAGCCTCGGTCAGCTCGCTGAATCGCACGATGTCGTCGACCCGATTGATGAACTCCGGCCGGAAGAAGTCCTTCGGGTCGCCCGGAAGGTTCGAGGTCATGATCAACACGACATTGCTGAAGTCAACGGTTCGACCTTGGCCGTCGGTGAGCCGACCGTCGTCGAGCAGCTGGAGGAGCACGTTGAAGACATCCGGGTGGGCCTTCTCGATCTCGTCGAGGAGCACGACAGCGTATGGCCGGCGACGTATCAGCTCAGTGAGCTGGCCGCCCTGGTCGTATCCGACGTAGCCGGGGGGCGCCCCGATCAATCGGCTCACGGAGTGCTTCTCCATGTACTCGCTCATGTCGATCCGGGTCATCGCCCTCTCGTCGTCGAACAGGAAGTCCGCGAGGGCTCGCGCCAGCTCGGTCTTGCCGACGCCGGTCGGCCCGAGGAACAGGAAGCTCCCGATCGGTCGGTCTGGGTCGGCGAGTCCAGCGCGGCTGCGACGGATGGCAGCACTCACAGCAGCGACTGCCTCGTCCTGACCGATGACTCGCTCGTGTAGCTCGGCTTCGAGGCGCAAGAGCTTGCGGCTCTCCGCTTCGATGAGTCGGCTGACGGGCACGCCCGTCCAACGGCTGACCACCTCGGCGATGTCCTCCTCGTCGACCTCCTCCTTCAGCATCTTCTTCACGGACTGGAGCTCGGCGAGGGCCGCTGTCGCCTCCTCGATCTGGCGCTCGAGCCCGGGGAGACGGCCGAAACGAATCTCCGCCGCCTTCTCGAGATCCGCTTCCCGTTCGAGCTCCCGGCGCTCGCTCTCGTAGAGCTCCTTGAGCAGCTGGATCTTGTGGATCGCGTCCTTCTCGTTTTGCCAGTGGGCCTTCATGGCTTGGCTCTGCTCGTTGAGATCAGCAAGCTCGGTGGCGATCTCCTCGGCTCGAGCGACCGACTGGGCATCGGTCTCCTTGCCCAGGGCCACCTGCTCCATCTCGAGCTGACGAATGCGGCGTTCGACGACATCGATCTCAGTGGGAAGGGAGTCGATCTCGATACGGAGCTTCGAAGCCGCCTCGTCCATCAGGTCGATGGCCTTGTCAGGTAAGAATCGACCAGTGAGGTAGCGGTCGGACAATGTTGCTGCGGCGATCAACGCCGCGTCCTGGATACGCACGCCGTGGTGGACCTCGTAGCGCTCCTTCAGGCCTCGCAGGATCGCGATCGAGTCCTCGACCGATGGTTCGCCGACGAACACCTGCTGGAACCGTCGCTCGAGGGCAGCGTCCTTCTCGATGTACTTACGGAACTCTTCGAGGGTCGTCGCACCAACCATGCGCAACTCGCCGCGAGCCAGCATCGGTTTCAACATGTTGCTGGCATCCATGGCGGAGTCGCCACCGGCACCGGCCCCGACGACGGTGTGCATCTCGTCGATGAAGGTGATCACCTCTCCCTCGGCGTCGGTGATCTCCTTGAGGACGGCCTTCAGCCGCTCCTCGAACTCACCTCGGAACTTCGCGCCGGCCAGCATGGCCGAGATGTCAAGCGCGATGACTCGACGATTGCGGAGCGACTCGGGAACGTCACCCTCGACCACTCGCTGAGCGAGCCCCTCAACGATGGCGGTCTTGCCGACACCGGGCTCACCGATGAGCACCGGGTTGTTCTTGGTGCGCCGGCTGAGGACTTGGATCACACGACGGATCTCCTCGTCGCGCCCGATCACCGGATCGAGCTTGCCGGCACGGGCGGCTTCGGTGAGGTCCCGGCCGTACTTCTCGAGAGCCTGGAACTGGTCTTCCGGGTTCTGCGAGGTGATGCGGTGCGAACCGCGGACGTCCTGCAGCGCAGCGAGCAAGTCCTCGCGGGCGAGATCGATGCGCCGAGCGGTGGGCCCGGCCGGGTCGGGATTGGCGAGGGCAAGCAGAAGGTGTTCGGTGCTCAGGTAGTCATCGCCGAGATCGGCTCGCACAGAGTCGGCGTCAGCCATCACCCGGTTCGTGGTCTTGGCGAACCTGGCTTCGGATCCGTAGGCCTTCGGCAGTTCGCCGAGGGCTGCCTCGGTCTCGTTGCGGAGAGCCGACGGCTGTTTGCCGAGCTTGTTCAGAATGGGAAGAACGACGCCCTCGGCTTGGCCGAGGAGCGCGAGCAGTAGGTGGTCCGGTGTGACTTCGGGGTGAGATTCGGTCTTGGCTCGGTCGATGGCAGCTGCCACCGCTTCCTGAGTCTTGATCGTCCAACGGTTGGGGTCGAGGGCCATGGGAGTCTCCTTTCGAGACGTTCAGAGTGAGTGCTTGACCGTCGCCCCGAGTGTCAGGTGCGACGTGGTCGCCGGTAAACGGTGACGGCCTGGGACACCGGAACCAGATCTCGACGGGTTTCCCGTCGGATCTGCTCGATGGTGTCGTGCTGTTGTTGTTCGAGTTCCACGAGCATGTGTTTCGCCTTGGCGAGTTCACGCTCGAGGGCGAGGATCTTCTTCACGCCGGCGAGGTTGAGCCCCTCGTCGGTGAGCTCTTGGACTCGGAGGAGTCGAGCGATGTCGGCGTCGGAATAGCGACGGCTGCCGCCTCCGGTTCGGGCTGGAGCGACCAAGCCCTTGCGTTCGTAGATCCGAAGTGTCTGCGGGTGGACGCCGGCGAGTTCGGCTGCGACCGAGATCACGTAGACCGCACGGTTGATGTCATGTTCGCTCATGCGCCACTCCTCTCTTCGGCGGGTCGCCCGGGATCCTGGAGTACGTCGGCGAGAGCCTCGATGGCAGTGCGTTCGGCGTCGGTGAGGTGGGCCGGAACGTCGACGACGACGGTGACGAGCAGATCGCCTGACTTCGATCCAGAGGTGACACCGCGCCCCTTGACACGGAAGGTCTTGCCGGACGGTGTCCCGGGCGGGACCTTCAGCGTGACCGTCGTTCCCTCGAGCGTGGGTACGCCCACGTTCGCTCCGAGTGCGGCCTCGGGGAAGGAAACCGGCACGTCGACCGTCAGATGATTGCCCTTGCGCCCGAACAGTTCGTGCGCAGCGACGTCGATGACCACGAACAAGTCGCCGTGAGGACCGCCGTTGCGGCCGGGGCCACCACGACCCTTCAGGCGAATCTTCTGCCCGTCCTTGACGCCGGCGGGCACTCGGACCTTGACCTGACGCGGCCGGCGCTCCATGCCGCTTCCGTGGCAAGTCGGGCAGGGATCGGTGACGACCCGACCGCGGCCCCCACATTGGGGACATGGTTGGCTGAACGAGAAAAGGCCCTGATTGTCGTCGAGGACACCTCGACCACCGCAGCGTGAGCAGGCCGAGGGTTGCGTACCGGGCCGCGAGCCGGAGCCCTTGCAGGTCGAGCAGGCGGCATCGGAGGTCAGGTGAACTGATGTGGTGACGCCGGCGACAGCATCGTCAAAGCTCAGGTGCAGTCGAGTCTCGAGGTCGTCGCCCTTGACCGGTGCCGCGGCACCGCTGGTCCGACCACCACTACCGCCGCCTCCTCGTCCGAAGACACCGCCCAAGAGATCACCGAGATCGACGCCGTCGAAGTTGAAGCCGCCACCGCCACCTCCGCCGCCGCGACTGGCACCACCGCCGGCTCCTCGGAAGCCGCCACCCATCGGACCGAGCCGACGAATGTCGTCGTACTCCTTGCGCTTGGTCTCGTCTCCGACGACGTCGTAAGCAGCCGAGATCTCCTTGAAGCGGTCCTCCGCCTTGGCGTCACCGGGGTTGGCGTCGGGGTGATACTGCCGGGCCATCTTCCGGTACGCCTTCGTGATCTCTTTCTCACCGGCGTCCTTCTCGACTCCGAGGACCTTGTAGAAGTCCTGCTCGAGCCAGTCATGCTGCGACATCATTCACCCCCTTCGTGGGTCGTGGTTGTTGCGTGGTTTGTTTGCTTCGGTGCTGGGTTGTTGAAGTGTCGATTGCCCGAGGATGGTTGCCCGAGTGCTCAGCCGATGGTCTTGACCATTGCCGGCCGAAGCACTCGTCCATTCCACCCGTAGCCGACGCGGAGCACCTCGGCGACGGTCGGCACCGCGAATTCGGATGAGTCCTCGTGCATGACCGCCTCATGCAGTTCGGGATCGAATGGATCCCCCGCCGGTTCGAGTCGGACAAGGCCTTGTCTGGAGAGGTTGTCGACGAGCGCCTTGAGGATCGGTTCGACGTCAGCAGCACCGTTGGCGACAGCGCCGTCGCATGCATCGATGACAGGAAGCAACTCGTTGACGATCTTGTCGTTGGCTCGCTCCCGAGCATCAGCCTCACGCTTCGTTACTGCCTTTCGGTAGTTCTCGAACTCGGCCTGGAGCCGCCGCAGCGAATCGAGGTACTCGTCGCGTTCGACGCTGACACGCTCGAGGCCCGCCACGAGATCTTCGACCGAGATGGTCGTCGGATCGACCGTGTCGGTCGACTCGGCAGGATCTGATGTCAGGGAAGGTTCGGCGCCACCCCCGAACCCGGGGTCGTCATCGACCCCCGGCTCGGCATCGACGCCGTCTGGCGTGGGTGTGTCTGACATCAGGCGTCGCCGCCCTCGTCGTCCTCGACGATCTCGGCGTCGACGACTTCGTCGTCGTCGGGAGCGTCAGCGGCTGCTCCGCCTTCGGACTCGGCAGCGGCGGCCTCGTACATCTTGGCGCCGACGGTCTGCATCACACCCATGACCTTGTCGGTGGCGTCCTTGATCTCTTCGAGGTTTTCGCCGGCGATGGCAGACTTCAGCTCGGCGAGTGGTTCCTCCATCGAGCTCTTGTCGTCATCACTGAGGCTCTCTGCGTTGTCCCGCAGCAGCTTCTCGGCCTGATACACGAGGCTGTCGGCGTTGTTGCGGATCTCGGCTTCCTCACGACGCTGTTTGTCTTCGTCAGCGTGGGCCTCGGCGTCCTTCACCATCTGGTCGATGTCGTCCTTGGAGAGGCTCGACTGGCCGGTGATGGTGATCGACTGCTCCTTGTTGGTCGCCCGGTCCTTTGCGCTGACATGAACGATGCCGTTGGCGTCGATGTCAAAGGTGACCTCGACCTGGGGCACGCCGCGAGGCGCAGGAGGAAGATCGACGAGTTGGAACTTGCCGAGTGTCTTGTTGTACGAGGCCATCTCGCGTTCGCCCTGGAGCACGTGGATCTCGACTGAGGGCTGGCTGTCCTCGGCCGTAGTGAAGGTCTCGGTCCGGCGAGTCGGGATGGTGGTGTTGCGCTCGATGAGCTTGTGCATCACCGAGCCCTTGGTCTCGATGCCGAGGCTGAGTGGCGTGACGTCGAGCAGAAGAACGTCCTTGACGTCACCCTTGAGAACGCCGGCCTGAACGGCAGCGCCGACTGCAACGACTTCGTCAGGGTTGACGGTCTTGTTGGCTTCTTTGCCAGTCATGGATTCGACGAGTTCGACGACCGCCGGCATACGGGTGGAGCCGCCGACCATCACGACGTGATCGATGTCGGCCTGCTTGAGACCGGCGTCCTTGATCGCCGCCTCGAAAGGCTTCCTGACCCGGTCGAGGAGATCGGACGTGAGCTCCTGGAACTTCGAACGAGAGAGGGTCTCTTCGAGGTGAAGGGGGCCTTCGGCGGTTGCGGTGATGAACGGGAGATTGATCGAGGTGCTCTGGGTCTGCGACAGCTCGATCTTGGCCTTCTCGGCAGCTTCCTTGAGCCGCTGGGCGGCCATCTTGTCGGCTCCGAGGTCAACGCCGTGGGCGTTCTTGAACTGGGAGATCATCCAGTCGATGACCGCCTGGTCCCAGTCGTCGCCACCGAGTTCGGTGTCGCCGGAGGTGCTCTTGACCTCGAACACGCCGTCGCCGATCTCGAGGACCGACACGTCGAAGGTGCCGCCACCGAGGTCGAACACGAGAATCGTCTGGTCCTCGTGCTCCCGCTCGAGGCCGTAGGCGAGCGCCGCAGCGGTGGGCTCGTTGATGATACGAAGCACCTCGAGGCCGGCGACTGTGCCGGCTTCCTTCGTCGCGGTGCGCTGGGCATCGTCGAAGTAGGCGGGAACGGTGATGACGGCCTGGGTGACGGTGTCGCCCAGGTAGGCCTCGGCGTCGCGCTTCAGCTTCATGAGCGTGCGGGCGCTGATCTCCTGGGCGGTGTACTTCTTGCCGTCGATGTCGACGGTCCAGTTCGTGCCCATGTGGCGCTTCACCGAGCGAATGGTGCGGTCGGGGTTGGTGATCGCCTGGCGCTTGGCGACTTCGCCGACCAGGACTTCGCCGTCGTCCTTGCTGAAGGCGACAACGGACGGAGTGGTGCGCTGGCCCTCGGAGTTGGCGATCACGACGGGCTCGCCTGCTTCGAGAACGGCGACGACAGAGTTGGTGGTACCGAGATCGATGCCTACTGCTTTGGCCATGGAAGGGTTCCTCTTTCAGGTGTTTCTTGGGTTGTGGGAGATCGATTCGTTGCAGAGTATCGGCAACGTTCTGAACAGTGTAAAGACTTGAGTGCCTCATTATCAACTTTCCTGACTGTGCCTCTCGCCACACCTCGCGATTGGGGTACGCGATAGGAGGTCGCGATTGGGGTCGGAGCTTCACATTCACAGCTCTGACCCCGTTTGATGGGAGACTGCACGGCACCATGACCGACTATCTCCGCCGGATCTTGAACGCCCGCGTCTACGACGTTGCCAGGGAGACGCCTCTCGAACGGGCAGGCGAGCTCTCGTTGCGGCTCGGCAACACGCTCATGATCAAGCGGGAGGATCTCCAGGAGGTCTTTTCGTTCAAGATCCGCGGCGCCTACAACAAGATGGTCAACCTCTCCGAGGAGGAACGCAGTCGAGGGGTCATTGCCTCGTCGGCGGGGAACCACGCCCAGGGCGTCGCACTGGCTGCGAACACGCTGGGCTGCGACGCCGTCATCGTCATGCCGACCTCCGCTCCTTCGATGAAGGTCGACGCGGTTCTGGCTCGCGGAGCAGAAGTCGTGTTGTTCGGCGACTCCTACAGCGACGCGTACGCCCATGCGCAGGAGCTCATGATCGAGCGCGGCCTCACGTTCGTGCACCCGTTCGACGACCCTGACGTCATCGCCGGCCAGGGGACGGTCGGCATGGAAATCCTGCGGCAGCACTCCAGACCCATCCACGCGATCTTCGTCGCAGTCGGCGGTGGTGGCTTGATTGGAGGCGTCGCCGCATACGTGAAACAGGTACGGCCCGATATCAAGGTCATCGGCGTCCAACACGCCGAGTCGACGGCGATGAAGCAGTCACTCGAGGCAGGAAGTCCTGTCGAACTCTCCGACGTCGGCCTCTTCTCCGACGGAACTGCCGTACGCCGCGTTGGCGATGAGACCTTCCGGCTCGTCGAGCAGTACGTCGACGACATGCTGGTCGTCGACACCGATGAGACGTGTGCGGCCATCAAGGATGTGTTCGTCGACACGCGGGCGTTGCTCGAACCGGCCGGAGCGCTCGCCATCGCAGGTGCCAAGTTGTACGCCGCCTCTACTGGGATCAAGAACGAGACGCTCGTCGCCATCGCTTGCGGAGCGAACATCAATTTCGACCGACTCCGCTTCGTCTCTGAACGTGCAGAGGTCGGCGAGCACCGCGAGGCCGTGTTCGCAGTCACGATTCCCGAGCAGCCCGGAACATTCCGGCGATTCTGCGAGCTGGTCGGGGACCGAGATCTCACCGAGTTCAACTACCGGATCGGCGAAGGGTCAGACGCCCATGTGTTCGTCGGCATCCGAACTCGGACGGACGAGGAGCGGGCCGAGCTTGCAGATCTGTTCCGTGGCGCAGACTTCCCGGCGACGGATCTCACGAAGAACGAGTTGGCCAAGGCGCACGTGCGCCACCTCGTGGGTGGCACGTCACCTCTGGCCGCTGGTGAGCTGCTGTATCGATTCGAGTTCCCGGAGCGTCCCGGTGCACTGATGCGATTCCTCGCCGCAATGCGTCCGGAGTGGAACATTTCGTTGTTCCACTACCGATCCCATGGCGCCGACACCGCCCGGGTGCTGGTCGGCATCCAGATCCCCTCCGGAGACGACTCCGCGCTGGACGAGTTCATCGCCGCGCTCGGGTACCGCGCATGGAACGAGACGGCCAATGACGCGTATCAACTCTTCCTCGCCGGGAGAGCTCAGGAGTTGTGAATGTGAAGCTCCGGCCCCAATCGGCGTTGGCGGCGGAAGTCGCGGGCGAGGTACATGCCAACCACGACACACACCAACATGCCGAACGCGGTCGCCGCGTACGCCGCGAATCGCCCCTGGCCGCCGTAGAGCGAGCCGACGACGATCGCGGTGACGCCCGCCGTCAGCGCTTGTGCAGCACCGATCAGACCCTGCGCGCCGGCCTGACGCTCCTCTGGAACAGCGAGAGCGATCGCCACGCCGGTGGCGGCGATCGTCAGCCCATCGGTGATTGCGTGGAACATGGCAAACCCGAAGATCCAGTTGCCGCTGGGGAGTAGGCCGTAGGAGAACATGAAGAACGAACCGGCCATGAGTCCGGCCGCCCCCATCACGAACGGCCCGATGCGTTCGGCCAGGATTCCGCTGGTCGGGCCGAGCAACACGAGTGGCAGCGCAAACAGTGTGATGCCCAGATTTGCGATCAGGTCTGGGGTCCCGAGGTCCTCGTGAACGACGTCCCACAACGCGTCGAACCCGCCGATCATCATGAAGACTCCGGCCCCGACCACGACGGCGGCAGCCACTGTCTTGTCGGAGAGCAGATCCACGGCCAGACGCTGTCGAACGGGGGCCGCGTCGTCTCGGATTCGGACCTGGGTGAGCGCCGGCACCAAAACGAGCGTCACGACCGCGATCGCGATGAATGGAGCCGGCAGCCCGAGCGTCGGTACCAGGATCGCCGAGATGGCCGGGCCGAGCGCGAAGCCGAACACATCTGCCGACAGCAGCAGCCCGAGGTTGCGACCCACGTTGCCGGGGTCGGCCAGAATGACGATCCGTCGAATGGCCGGCGAGGCAGAGCCGATCCCGATTCCCGAGATGAAGCGGCCGATCAGGATGGCAGTGATGCTTCCGCCGACACCCATCAAGATCAAGCCGACGACGTTGATCAACACGCCGAAAGCGACCACCTCCCGGGCACGTCCCCGATCACCGATCGGGGCGATGAAGACCTGGGCCAAGAAGCCGGCGAAGAATCCGAGCCCGATGATCACGCCGACGGTGGTGTCACTCGTGCCGTACTCCTCGCGGAAGTCACCAACGACCGTGAACAGGACGCCGTAGCCGGAGGTCAGGCACGCCGACAACACGCCGAACACCACAATGGTCCAGCCCTTGCTGCTCACCGGATTTGTCGTCACCTCGAGCACCGATCGACGCTAGCCCCGGAATCGTGAGTCGAGAATTCGATATCGACCTGACCATTGGCCTCAGACGCGCGTTCATCGCCAACGGCAATCGCCATCGTCACGAGCCTCGGACGCAGAACGGACGAGCCGAGGCTCGTCCGTTCCGATCACGTCTTCAGTTGCTGAACTCTGTTGCTCCGAGGAGCCGGTCGATCAGACGGCGTCAGCACCGACCTCGCCGGTACGGATGCGGACGAGGGACTCGACCGCGGTGACCCAGATCTTGCCATCGCCGATCTTCCCGGTCTGGGCTGCTCCGGCGATCGCCTCGGTCGCCTTCGCTGCATCCGGTCCGTCGACAACGATCTCGACCTTCACCTTCGGAACGAAGTCGACCTTGTATTCGGCGCCACGGTAGGTCTCGGTGTGTCCGCCCTGACGGCCGAATCCCTTGACCTCCGTGACGGTCATGCCCTGGATACCGAGACCGGCCAGAGCTTCCTTCACTTCATCGAGCATGTGTGGCTTGATGATGGCTGTGATGAGTTGCATGGATTCTTTCCCCCTGCTCAGACCGAGACGGTGACGTCGGCAGCGTAGCCGGGCGCACCGTGTTCGTGGACGTCCAGACCTTCACGCTCTTCGAGTTCGCTGACACGCAAGCCCATGGTCGCTTTGAGGACCGAGAAGAGGATGCCCGTGGTCACGAGGACCCAGGCGGCAACGATGAGAACTCCGAGCAACTGCACGATGAGTTGGTTGATACCACCGCCGTAGAAGAGGCCGGAAGCCGAGTACTCGGTTCCGTCCTCCAGCGGGAATGCAGCATCGACGAAGGCGTCGCCGTTGACGGCGAACAGGCCGACGGCCAATGTTCCCCACACGCCACAGATGCCGTGCACGCTGATGGCGCCGACCGGGTCGTCGATGCCGCGGCGATCGATGAAGATCACCGAGGCGACCACGAGCACACCGCCGAGGAAGCCCACGATGACCGAGCCGAACGGGGTGATGGTCCCGGTTCCGGCGGTGATCGAGACGAGACCGGCGAGCACGCCGTTGCCCGCCATGCCGACATCCGGCTTCTTCGTGTACATCGTGATGGCAGCCGTGGAGCCGAAGGCACCGGCACATGCAGCAAGGAACGTGGTCACGAAGATGCCCGGGACGAACTGGTCGGCTGCCAACTCGGATCCGCCGTTGAACCCGAACCAGCCGATCAGGAGCACGAACACACCGGTGATCGCAAGCGGCATCGAGTGTCCGGGAATGGCCCGGGGGTTGCCGTCCTTGTCGTACTTGCCGATGCGTGGTCCGAGGAAGAGGGCACCCATCAAGGCTGCCCAGCCACCGGCGGAGTGCACGATCGTCGAGCCGGCGAAGTCGCCGAACTTGGCGTTGCCGATCTGCAGGTCGGCAATGACACCTTCACCGCTCCAGAACATGTGAACGACGACCGGGTAGATGAATGCGGTCATCACGATGCTGAAGACGAAGTAGGTCCAGAACTTGGTCCGCTCGGCCATGGCTCCGGAAGCAATCGTTGCTGCCGCACCGGCGAACGCCACCTGGAAGATGTAGTTCGTCTCGAGCGAGAGTCCGCCTTCGTACGCATCGCCGCCCTTGAGGAAGAACAGGTCGGTGCCGATGAGGCTGCCGCTGTCAGTTCCGTAGGCGAAGCCGTAACCGACGAAGTAGAAGGCGATGCCGGCGACCGCCATGTCCATCATGTTCTTCATCATGATGTTGCCGGCGTTCTTGCTTCGGGTGAGCCCCGTCTCGACCAGTGCGAACCCGGCCTGCATGAGCAGGACCAGGGCGGCGGCGATGACGATCCAGGTGTTGTCGAGGATGTCTTGTGTCGTCCACTCGTAGCCCTCCTGTGCACCGGCGGGGCCGGCGAAGAAGGCGAGGAGCAGTACGGAGACTGCTCCCGCTGTGAGCCATTTGTGTTTCATCGATTCTCCTGTCTCGACGCGGGCAGGTGCCCGACTTGGTTTCGAAGCTACGAACCGTGTATTTCGGATTTGTTCGCGGTCTGTTACTTACAAGCGACGCTCAGCTGACGGCTTTCTTGCATTTGCCAGGTCGCTGTCCGGCCCCGGTTTCATGACGGAAGGCGGTTTGATGTCGAGGACGTAGCCCCGGGATCGCACGGTCCGAATGGACAGCCCGAGGGGCTCGATTCGACGTCGAAGCCGCAGCATGTGGACATCGAGAGCATTCCGAGTCGCCGTCTCACCCGGCCAACCCGCTCTGGACAACGTCTCTCTCGACACAACGGCCGAAGGCCGTTCGATCAGCATCGTCGCCAATCGTTGTTCGATGGGCGGCAACGCCACCCACTCATCACCCGCATGGAGGAGCCCGTCGCCGTCGATCTCGGGAAACATCTCGTCACCCGCACCGCTGCGGAGGGTCAACGCATCCAAGCGAGCCCGAAGGTCGCGATCATCGGAGGGAAGGCGGATCCAGTCTTCCAACGGATCACCGGACACGGGCGCCGGCGCCGCTGCATCGACGAGCAGAAGTCGCGGCCGATTTGCGGCACGCAACTCCCGCCGCTTCCCCTCGTCTTCTGGCCATCGAACCAGTGCCACGTCCATGAACGACGAACGTACCCAGCCAACATTTCGCGACTGTTTCGTGAACATGAACCAAGGCGCGCCGGGAACCGATCAACCGAATCAAACGTTTCCGGCATGGCAACCGGCGCCCGGCCCAGAGATGGGCCAACATGGGGGCGTTCGACAGACAGAACACGAAACAGGGAGGGCCTGATGGGTTTGATGAAGAAGCTCCGCGGCGAGCTCGTCGACATCATCGAGTGGATCGACGACTCGAGATCGACGCTGGCATGGCGGTATCCCCGCTACCAGAACGAGATCAAGAACGGCGCCGAGCTCATCGTTCGCGAGGGCCAGAAGGCGGTGTTCGTCTACCGGGGTTCGTTGGCAGACCAGTTCGACCCCGGCCACTACACCCTCGACTCGGAGAACCTTCCGATCCTGTCCACGCTCCAGGGCTGGAAGCACGGCTTCGATTCGCCGTTCCGGAGCGAGGTCTACTTCATCAACACGAGACCGGTCACCGATCTCCGTTGGGGTACTCCGCAGCCGATCACGGTGCGCGATCCCGATTTCAAGATGGTGCAGGTGCGGGCCAACGGACTCTGCGTGGTGAAAGTCGAGGATCCGGCGATCTTCCTGCGCGAGGTCATCGGCACCGATTCAGCCGTCGAGATCGACGAGATCACCGAGCTGCTGCGACGGGTCATCATCACCGCGTTCTCCGACATGGTCATGGAGTCCGGCCTGGGTGCCATCGACCTCCAGGGCCAGCAACGCGCGCTGTCGGAGAAGCTGCGCGACTACGTCCAGGAACGCGTCGACGACGAGTACGGCCTGGCGATCCCGAGCATGGAGATGATCATCTCTCTGCCGGACGAGATCACCGAGGCCATGACGCGAGGCGTCGCCAAGGGCGTCGAGACCTCTGGCTACATCGACAACGTGAGTGACGTCGCCAAGCTCCAGCAGGTGGCCGCGGCCGACGCCATGACCGCGGCGGCCAGCAACCCGGGTGGCGGCGGAGTCATGGGCGACATGATGGGCATGGGCATGGGGCTCGCCATGGCCAACCAGATGGCGCAGTCGATGACGGGTTCACTCGGCGGCCCGCAGGCGGCCGCGGCAGCGCCGCCGCCGCTCCCCTCCTATCACGTTGTCCTCAACGGCCAACAGGCCGGACCGTTCACGATGGAGCAGATGCGAGCCGGCCTGGCCAACGGCGACATGAAGCCGAGCGACCTCGCGTGGACCAGTGGCATGGACGGCTGGACGGCCGCCAACGAAGTACCGGCACTCGCCGATCTCTTTGCCGCACCACCGCCCGTCCCCGAGCAGGATGCGCCTCCGCCCGTCCCGCCCACCAACTAGGAGCCATCGATGGAGGGATCGATCGAACCGCCCCAACGGCCCGGCGGTGGGCAGACACCACCGCCAGCGCCGGCGGCCACTGAACAGCCACGACCCCCGGCCATGCCGGAACGACCCGAGCCGGCCTCGGGTCCCCCACCGGTGCCGGGTCCCCCGCCGGTGCCGGGTCCACCTCCGGTGCCGGGTCCCCCACCGGTGCCGGATCCGACACATGAGCCGATTCCGGCGTACGCCGACGTCGCACCCGAACCGCGTTCGTACAACGACCAACAAGGCGTCGACGTTCGGCCGTGCCCGAACTGTGGTGGCAACTTCGTGTTCGACATCGCAGCCCAGAAGCTGACCTGTCCTCACTGCGGCAGCCAAGAGGACATCGTTCACGAGCCGGGGGCCACGGTCGAAGAGAACGCGCTTGACCGCTACGCCATCAAGGCGCTCTCGGGCAAGGGCATGAGTCACATCGAGGGCGAGAAGGAGGTGGTCTGTCAGAACTGCGGCGGCCACACCACCTTCGTCGGCAGCACGACGGCCACCAAATGCCCGTACTGCGCCACCCCGATCCAGCGCGCCGACATCCACGACGCTCCCGACCGACTGGACGTCGACGGCGTGCTCCCTTTCAGTCTCGACGAGAAGAAGGCGGCCGAACTCCTCGAGAAGTGGGTCGACAAACGATGGTTTGCCCCCACCGAGTTCAAGAAGTATTCGACCAATGGCCAGTTCTCGAGCGTCTATGCGGCCTACTTCACCTACGACGCCGACGCCCACACCACCTATCAGGGCCAGCGGGGCACGAATCACACCCGGACGGTGGGATCGGGCAACAACCGGCGGACGGTCACCGAAACGCGATGGCGGCGCGTGGCCGGCCAGGTCCACAACTCGTTCGACGACATGACCATCCTGGCCAACACCGGTTTCGAGCAGCGTTTCGTCAATGAGCTGGAACCGTGGCCCACTGGCCAGCTGCGGCCGTACCAACCCGACTACATCTCGGGGCATCTCTGCCGTACCTACGACAACGACGTCACGGCCTGCTTCAACACTGCGAAGATGCGTATGGCGAGCGAGATCGACCAAACGATCCGCCGCGACATCGGCGGCGACAAACAGATCATCGACCACAAGAACACCGCCCTCTCATCGGTGAGCTACAAACACGTCCTGCTCCCGATCTGGCTGCTCACCGTGCTCTACGCCGGCCAACCCTGGCAGGTGTTCATGAACGGTGTCACCGGCGAAGTGCACGGTCAGCGGCCGTGGAGCAAAGTCAAGATCGGGATGGCAGTCGGCGCCGTCCTTTTGCTGATCATCGTGATCGTCATCCTGCGATCGGTGTTGGGCGCATGACCGGCTTCCTCATTGCGCTGTTGCTCGTCGTCGTGGCTGCGGCCGCTGCGGGAGGAGCGGCCCTGATGCTCGGTGCGCAGCGGGTGAAGCAGAATGCTCGCAGGAGCCAGGAGATCGCCCCAGGCCAACGAAGCGAGGCGCCGTTGGGCTGGGCCGGAGCCCACACCCCCGAAGCGAAGCTGCATCGGCGACTCGGTGAGGCGATGTCCGGCCTGCGCAACGCCACCGACGACGATGCGCTGGTTGCGGCCAACGTGATCGTCGTCGAGCGCGAGGCACTGAAGATCGAACAGCAGATCATCGCTGCATCGCACCTGGCCGAGCGGCTGAAGGGCCCGGCGATCACTGAGCTGGCCCAGGCAGTCGACCAGATCGAGAACGTGTCGGCTCAGCTCATCCAACGCTCGGCCGAGCTGTCCGCCGGTGATGTTCGAGACCAACTCGGCGACCTCTCACAACGCCTCGCACTCCTCGACGAAGCCCGCGCCGAGCTCGACGAGGGCCCGAGCTCGGGAACAGCCGGCAGCAGAGGGTGAGATCAGCTGGGGCATGACCCAGCTGAGGTACTAGCTTGTGGGGCGCTATGGACGCTCCCGCATCAGAAGAACTCACCGCCACCGCCGAAGGTGCTGGCCGGGTCAAAGCCAACCACTTGTGGATCGCCGCCGGTGCCTTGATCGCCGGGGTGACGCTGCTGTCCGGCATTGCCGCGACGGTCTTCCAGTTCCACGACGACTCCGAGGTGCAGCGGAAGGTCTTCGGGAACATCCCGGCGTCGTTCCAGCTGGCGTTCTACACGATCATCCCGCTGTTGATCCTGTGGGGCTCGGTCCAGCTCAGCTACCGGGTCAGGAACTGGGAGCGAGGCGCGCCAGACGATCGTTCCACCACACCCAGGAACTTCAAGAAGCGCATGGCCGACTTCCGGTCCGGCGTCTACATGCAGACTCTCATCCGTGAACCGGGTGCCGGGATCATGCACTCGCTCATCTACTTCAACTTCCTGATCCTGCTCGGCGTCACCACCGTGCTCGAGATCAACCACCAGGTGCCCGAGGACCTCAAGTTCCTCAACGGAGACGTGTACCGCGGCTACGCCCTGATCGGCGACCTCGCCGGCGCCGGTTTCGTCGCCGGCATGCTCCTGGCCATCGCTCGCCGCTACGGCCCCAGGAGCTGGCGCCCCTACCGCATCGCGATCAAGTCGAAACCGGAACATGCGGTCATCAACGGTGTCCTGCTGTCGATCGGTGTCACCGGGTTCGGCGCCGAGGCATTCCGCATCGCCGAGCAGGGCTTCCCCGAGTTCGAGCGGTGGAGCGTCATCGGCTGGCCGCTGGCCAAGATGGTCGACGGGCTCGGCAATCTCGCCGGCTGGCACCAGGGCTGGTGGATCGCCCACGTGCTCAGCTTCTGCGCCTTCTTGATCATCATCCCCGGGACGATGCTGCGGCACATGTTCACCTCTCCGCTGAACATGTACCTGTCGGATCGGGATCGCCCGAAGGGTGCCATGAAGGCAATGCCGGATCTCGTCGCAGGCGAGTCCTCACTCGAGTCGTTCGGCGCCAACACCGTCGACAGCTTCACGTGGAAGCAGTTGATGGACACCGATGCCTGCACGATGTGCGGGCGCTGCACTTCAGTCTGCCCCGCACATGCCACCGGCAAGCCGCTCGATCCACGAGAGATCGTGTTGAAAGTCGGCGAGGTCATGAGCCACAGCGGTTCACCTGCCGTGTCGCCGCCGCTCGGAGTGATCAACGAAATCAAGATCGAGTCTGACTCGGTCTTCGAACGAATCACCTCGGAAGAACTGTGGGCCTGCACGAGCTGCAAGGCGTGCGACGAGATCTGCCCGGTCAACATCGAGATCCTCGACAAGATCCTCGACATGCGCCGCCACCTCACCCTCATGGAAGCCGATTTCCCGTCTGAGCTCGGGTCGGCGTTCCGAGCCATGGAGCAGCAGAACAACCCGTGGGCGATGAGCCAGACCACACGCGCCGACTGGGCCAAGGATCTCGACGTCGACATCATCGACCCGACCGAGATGCTCACTCACGAATACCTCTACTGGGTCGGCTGTGCCGGGTCGTTCGACGACAAGAACCAGAAGGTCACGCAGGCGATGGCCAACCTGCTCGGTCGAGCGGGTATCGACTTCGCCATCCTCGGACCGTCCGAGCTGTGCACCGGCGATTCTGCTCGCCGCGGCGGCAACGAGTACGTGTTCCAGATGCTGGCCCAGCAGAACATCGCGACGTTGGACGGCATCGGCGTGAAGAAGATCATCACCCAGTGCCCGCACTGCTTCAACACCCTCCAGAACGAGTACCCGCAGCTGGGCGGCCACTACGAGGTGGTCCACCACAGCCAGTTCCTCGAGTGGTTGATCAGCGAGGGCAAGCTCGACGTCTCCGAGGCCACGCTCGAAGAGCGGGTCGTCTACCACGACAGCTGTTATCTCGGTCGACACAACGACGTCTACCTGGCGCCCCGCAACGTGATCGGTTCGCTGAAGGGCATCCAGATCGTGGAGGCAGGACGCAATGGCACCAAGGGGATGTGTTGCGGCGCCGGTGGCGCCAGGATGTGGATGGAAGAAACCATCGGCACCAAGGTCAACGACGAACGCTCGCTAGAACTGATCGAGACAGGGGCCTCCCGTGTGGCCACTGCGTGCCCGTTCTGTTACGTGATGATGGACGACGGCGTGAAGGGTCATGGCAAGGAAGAGTCAGAGGTCAAGGTCGCTGACATCGCCATGCACGTGCTCGAGGCCATCGAGAACGGTGAGGCGAAGCATGTCGCTGACGACGGCACCCGCAAGGCGTCGATCGAGAGCGGCGAGCGTCTGCACACCATCTCGGGCGACTGAGACCGGTCTGCCGCTTTCAGCCCTCACTTCTGAGGGTTCAGTGCCGCAAAACGCGGTCTACCTGGACGGTGGATAGTGCCGAAGCGAGGTGTGTTGGCCAGAACCCGGCGAGCCGGCACCGCTCAACACATCGATCCATGCGTCCGGCCGGTCATCGGTTCGGATGATCTCCCAGGGGGCAGCCCTGTCGTTGACCATCGAGGCGATGGCCTGGGAAGCCTCGGCGTAGCTCGAGTACTCGCCCTGGGGTTCGGATTCTTCGACTCTGAGGTAGTAGTGATGCGACACAAGGCGAGCATCGGCAGCTCGTCAGGGGGTAGAAGCCGCCAGTGCGCGACCCGCCTTCGACCGGTACACCAGGATTCCGGCGAGAGCGAAGCAGGCGGCGGACACCGAGAATGCGAGGGGAACACCGGCGGCTTGAGCCAGCGAGCCGAGCGCGATGCCGCCGCCGATCTCGCCGACGGACTCTGCCTGGCCGAGAAACGACTGGACAGTGGCCCGAACATCACTCGTGGCTCGTTGGTTGACCCACGTCGTGGCCACCACCGGGATCACCGACCACGCAACGCCGCGCGTGATGAACGTGCCCGCCAGTCCCGAGTAGATCTCCGGCGCAGCAGCCATCACGACCGTTCCGAGGACAGCAAGAGCCACAGCTCCGACATAGAGGCGACGCGGTGCCCCGGCGCCGCCTATGCGGGACTCGACCCATTTCAGAGCCACCACACCGGCCAATGAACCGACGACAGTGAGGGCGACGATCCACACGATCGGGTCGAGGTTTGACGGGAGGCCGAGATCCACCAGGTGCCTGGCGAACAATCGGTCGATGGCTTCGGCTCCGCTGTTGAAGAGCATCGTGGCTGCGAGCACCAGCAGGATCTGATGATCTCGGCGGGCCAGGGAGATCCCGGACCGAAGGATCGTCATCGACGCAGCGAAATGGTCTGACTCGTTTCGGGTGAACCCACGTTCCGGGAATCTGATGGCAACGAACACCGAGGACACGAGGAAGGTCACCCCGCAGGCAACGATCGCTCGGTCGACCCCGCCCAACCACCCGAGCACCCCGAACACGGTCATGCCGACAATGCCGCCGTAGAGCCTCCATTTCGCCGCCGTCGCAATCAGCCGGTCGACCTCGTGCGCCCGTCCATCGGCATGCAGTTCGTCGGTGATCCAGGCGATGTCCGCTCCACTCGTGAACGTCCAACCGAGGCCCCACAAGACCTGACTCACGAGGAGCGGCACGAAGGACACCGTCAGCCCGGAAAGCACGATGCCGATGGCCATGATCACCTGCGAGATCACCAATGACCACTTGCGGCTGATCGTGTCGGCCATCACTCCGGTGGGCACTTCGCCGATCAGTACGCTGACTTCGAGGGCAGTGCCGAGCAGAACGAGCTGCAGCGGACTGAGGTCGGCGTCCACGACCCACCACACCGATACCAGAACGAAGTAGCCCCGCATGATGGCGCTCCACACGGTGGCCCATTGGAGATAGAGCAGCGCTGGGTTCGGCTGGGCGGAGATGCTCAAGCCGGCGAGCCTACGCGCTCAGCGCTCGGCCGTCCGGCTGATATGTGTCAGCTGCCGGCCGGGGCCCGCTCGAAGATCCGCATCTCCGAGAGGCATCGAGAAGCGACATCGAAGTAGCGGCGCGGTCGGCGGTGCTGCGAGCACAACACGACGTCGACTCGGCAGTACCGATCGTGAAACGGTTGAGCCCGCAATTCAACGCGAAGAGGGGTCGACGGATACGGCATCTGCAGCCAGCCGGGCACGGTACGGGGCCACTCGACGTCGGCGATCGTCTCGACCTCGAGTTCGAGGGAGCCCCAGCGGCGACCGACGACTCCGTCGAGAAGCGTCGACGGATCACACACCAGGAGGCGAACGAGGCGGCTGTTCTGCCGCGGCCAACCGTCGGTCCCGAGCCCCCAGCCGAGACCGGTCTGGCCGGTGCTCATCGGATGACTCGTGGGAATGGCCGAGGTGACCGAACGAGAGGGCGTCGCGTGCATGCCGATCGGTTCACGAAGAACCGGTGTCGGCTTACGCGACTCGTCGATCAGCTCCGGGTCGCCGCTGTCCCTGTCCCCGTCTGCGCTGAACAGGTCACCGCCGAGCAGATCACCGCCGAACAGGGGCGCGTCGGCAGCCGGTGCGAGCGTGAGGTCATCCTCGATTTCGACGAGTTCGTGGCGGCGCCGCATGCCAACGATTCAAACACAGACGAGCGCCGGCCCGCTGACCAGCGCCCGGGGTCAGCGGTCGAAGTTTTCCCAATAACGACTCGGGCGCGGGCCCTTCTGGCCCTGATACTTCGAGCCCAGCTTGCCGGTGCCGTACGGCTGGTCTGCCTCAGTGGTCATGCGGATGAAACTGATCTGGCCGATCTTCATCCCCGGATAGAGCGTGATCGGGAGGCTGGCGACGTTGGAGAACTCGAGCGTGAGCTGACCGTCCCACCCGGCATCGACGAAACCGGCCGTCGTGTGAATGAGGAGGCCGAGCCGCCCGAGGCTGCTCTTGCCCTCGATACGACCGACGAGGTCGGACGGGATCGCCACCCGCTCAGCGGTGGAGCCCAGCACGAACTCTCCGGGATGGAGAATGAACGGATCCTCATCGGATGCCTCGACCAGCTCGGTGAGCTCCTCGAGGTTCTGCTTGACGTCGATGTGGCTGAGCGTGTGATTGCGGAAAACCCGGAAGTAGGAGTCGAGCCGGAGATCGACAGACGACGGCTGCACAGCTCCGTCCTCGAATGGTTCGATGATGATGCGCCCGGCGGCGACTTCTTCGCGGATGGTGCGGTCAGACAGAATCACACGAGGGAGGCTAGCGGCGCCGATCGCTCCGGTGCCCAGGTGTGCATCCAAGCTGACAGATCCTCGTGTAGCGACTGTCCGACTGCTGAGAACGATGGCGGTTCCGGAACGAAATCGCTCAGCGGCCGAAGCTGAAGGAACCACGAATGATCGTTCCGGTCCAGTATGTGGATGGTGCCGTCGGTAGTCAGTTCCCACGTGAACTCCATCGGGGACCCTGTGAAACGCTCGGCTCCGCCCCACGTGGTGAACCGGAGTATGGCGCCGTCGTGGTGGAGGACGCCACGGAGGTCACCGACCCCATCGACGCGGAACTCAGCACTGCACGCGACGGCCCAGCGTGTGTTGGACGGCAGCGCGCCGAGCGCAGACGAGAAAAAGGGATGAGGCTGGGGAACGCCTCGCCGTCTGTTGCGAGCTCGGTTGCTGAAGATCGACACCATGGAGTGGTGAACGGCCCGAGACGCGTCGAACACGAGAGAGCAAGTCCACCCAGAACGCGTCACCCAGGAGGTTGCGCCCAGTCGACGGCGACGCGATCGCCGTCGACTCTGAAGGTGGCGACGGGCTCTCTTCGCACGAGCGCCTCGCCGTCGACCCTCAACGTCGTCACGCGGGTGACAGTCATCGACACCAGACCGATGCCGGGCTTGTAGTTCTGCCCGTCGCGGCTCGTCGCGTAGCGGGTGAGCCCACCCGGAACTCTGTCGATGAACGCCGGCGTTCGGCCCGATGCGAGGAGGAACTGTTCAATGTTTGCGACGACGTTGCCGCGACGCTGATCGACCGCGAGCAACGGATCCTCGAGTCGTTCGAGCTCCGCGAAACTCGACACCGAGGCCGTGGCGTCCAGGCGGTCACGGTTCATGGCCCCGTAACCGGCGGCCACCGGCTTCGTCGGTCCGAGATGGAGGAAGGCGAAGGCGAACGACGACTCATGCGGCGTGAAGTCATTCGCGACGAGGATTCGAGGATTGCCCTCGACGTCCACCGCATCGAACTCGTACGCGTACGCGACTGGACCGTCGAACCAGAACAGGCTCGGCGGGTTGAAGACGGCGCTACCGAAAAAGACGAAGAGCATCGTCACGACCACGGGAACCGGCCGGAACGCCGGTGCCGACCAGTCGCGACCATGACGGCCGAGAAGGAGCGCTGCGAGGCCGAGCTCGACGATCGCCCACTCGAGGAAGGAGAAGCCGAAGCTGGCAAACACGAACGCATGGAAGACAACGAAGCTGCCAAGCGCAAGCAGCAGCGAACGCCGCCGGGCCAGCAGGACGATGGAGCCGACCTCGATCAGGAGGGTGCCGAACAGCAGCGGCCACCGGAAGGTGTCGAAGAAGGTGGACAGCGTCGAGGCGAGCTCGCCGTCACCGCTACCGAGCCAACCCTGGTAGTAGCCGTTGAGCGGAAAATTCGACAGATCATCGACGCCGATCCAGCCCGCTTCGAGCTTCAGACGGCCAGAGACGAAGAACTCGATCGCCGTCGCCGCGCTGAGCAACGAGACAATGATGCTCGTCCGCCGGTGACCGACGACTGCCGCAACGATCGCCGTGGCGGCGACTGCGGCAAGCGCGTTGCGAGGAAGCCCATCCGGTGTGACGCCCAGGGCAAAACCGAACCCGGAACCCAGCGGCGTCTGCAGAATACGAAGCTGCACGACGAAGGGCACGATGCCGATCGGTCGCCACAGGGCGAGTGCTCCCATCAGCACCAGGCCGATTCGATCCGCTGTCCACCACTGCCCGTAGACCCAATCGAAGTCGGCGGTCACGAAGCGCCAGGTGATGGCAGCAAGGATGGTGCCAGTGAAGACTCTCAGAGCAGTGCCCCGGTCAAGGTCGCCCCACCGAAGTAGAAGCGACCCTCGACCGAGCACCTGAACCGCAGCCAGCGCCACGGCGCCCAGGGCGAACAGCGGGATGTTGGAGCGAATCGCAGCAAGAAGAAGCCAATCGTCCGCCAGTTGGCCCTGCTCGAGATCAGCGACGAACCGGGCGCCAATCGTGATGCATGCGAGAACGACGAATCCGGCCAAGGTCTGCCAACCGACGGCGTCGGTCAGCACCCCCACCCACGGATGGCTCGGGGTCGCCGGCGCGACCGAGTCCGAACGAGACACACGCTGGCGATTGCGCATCGTGTGCTCCCCATCGCTCGCTACGAACCCGCTGAGTGTGGCCCACCTCCACGACCTGGCGCAATGGGCCGATCGGCAGCGGGGATGAGCAGATCGCCTTGTCGCCCAGCAGCAACTCGGCGCCAAGAAGGGACTTAGGGCCGTAGCGGCCGCCTCTCGAGGGGCCGATGCTCATGCATATCGATCCAAGGGAGATGCAGATGACCACGCAGCCGAAACGGCTCGTCATACTCGGAGCCGGCACCGGCGGGACGCTTGCCGCCAATCGGCTCCGCAAGAAGTTCCCGACGGAAGAACTGACGATCGACATCGTCGACGAGAACAACGACCACGTCTACCAACCTGGTCTCCTCTTCGTCCCCTTCGGCCTGGCCAAGCCGGACGAGATCGTCCGCCCCCGCGATCACCAGTTGCACGACGGCATCAACTACCACCTGAACCCGGTGACCAAGGTCGACGTCGATGCCAACAAGGTCACACTCGGTGACGGCGCGACCCTGACGTACGACGTGCTTCTCGTCGCGACCGGAACCACGTTGCTTCCCGAGGAGACCGAAGGTTTGCTCGGCTCCGCCTGGATGGACTCGGTCTTCACCTTCTACGACATGGAAGGCGCCACGGCGCTGCATGACAAGCTCGAGACCTTCACCGAGGGCCGGCTCGTCGTCAACGTCGTCGACATGCCGATCAAATGCCCGGTCGCTCCGCTCGAGTTCGTCTTCTTGGCCGATTGGTACTTCACCGAGAAGGGCGTGCGCGACGCCATCACCATTGTGTATGCGACGCCGCTCGACGGGGCCTTCACCAAGCCGACCGCCTCCAATGCCCTCGGATCGTTGCTCGAGGACAAGAACATCGAGATCGTGACCGAGTTCAACACGGGTGAGGTCGACAACGAGAACAAGGCCCTCATCAGCTACGACGGCACCGAGGTGCCGTTCGACTTGGCCGTGGTCGTGCCCCTCCACGGAGGTGCCCCATACGTGGCTGAATCTGGTGACCTCGGCGACGAGCTCGGTTTCGTGCCGACGGACAACGCCACCATGCAGTCGTTGGTTCGCCCGAACATCTTCGTGCTCGGCGACGCTGCCGATGTGCCAACATCGAAGGCCGGATCCGTCACCCACTTCGAGGGCGAGGTGCTGGTCGAGAACATCGAGTCGTTCCTGGCCGGCAAGCCCCTCGAAGCCAGCTACGACGGACACGCCAACTGCTTCATCGAGACCGGGTTCTCGAAGGCGCTGCTCATCGACTTCAACTACGAGACCGAACCGCTGCATGGGCACTACCCGAGCCGCTTCGGCCTCCCACTCCTCAAGGAATCTCGCATCAACCACTTGGGCAAGCTCATGTTCCAGTCCTTCTACTGGCACGGCCTGCTCCCCGGTCGCGACATCCCCGGCATCGGCCATGACATGCCCGGCCGAGGCAAGGAAACCGTCGAGGCCTCGTGAAATCCGAGCCAACCAGGCTCAACAGAAGAGTCAACAGAGACAATGAAAGAGAGAACGACATGACCATCGCAACACTCGCCGGGGTCGACGTGGAGTTGAACGACGAAGGCTTCTTCGTCGACCCGGAACAGTGGACGACCGACATGGTCCCCCAGCTCGCAGAGGAGTGGGGCGTACCCGGTCCCCTCACCGACCAGCACTGGCTGGTGCTGAACTACATGCGCCAGGAGTACTTCGAGAAGGGGACGGGTCCGACCGTTCGCAAGCTCGGAAAGTCATCCGGCGTCACCGTGAAGGAGCTCTACCAGCTCTTCCCGAAAGGCCCGGCCAAGTTGGCGGCCCGTGTTGCCGGCATCCCGAAACCCAAGGGCTGCATCTAGGCGTTCAGGCCTGTCCGCACACCCTCACCAACCACGCTTCAACAAGAAAGGTGGCCGTCATGACCACACTGGCACAACAGTTCGACGCCGATACCAAGTCTTCAGACGCTCCCGAGCCGATCACCAAGGTCTCCATCGTGATCTCCAAGGCCTCGCTCGAGGAGATCTATCCGGGGCTGATCATGGCGAACGGCGCCCGGGCCGAAGGTATGGAAGCGAACCTCTTCTTCACCTTCTTCGGGCTCGACGCAATCCACAAGAAGCGTCAGGACCACATCAAAGTCTCGACCGTGGGCAACCCTGGGCTGCACATCCCTACCTGGGCCGGCGGTCTGCCGGGCGTATCGTCGCTGATGACCAAGTACATGGAGCATCAGATCGAAGCCCTCGACATCCCGACGATCCCTGAGTTCATCGAGATGATCTCCGACACGGGTGCCGGCATCTACGGCTGCTTGGCATCAGTCGACCTCTTCAAACTGGAAGACGACGACTTCGTCGAGCAGGTCGACAGCATCATCACGATCGGCGACTTCTACGAGATGGCGGCCGGCGGCCAGATCATCTTCACGTAGCGGTTCAGACCTGACGGCGCTTGCACTGCACCCGCATCGGCGAAGCTAGGATGTCGCCTTCTGCGGGTGTAGTTCAATGGTAGAACATCAGCTTCCCAAGCTGAATACCGGGGTTCGATTCCCCGTACCCGCTCCATACGAAA
>CBESNA010000002.1:0-151629 GCA_965530755.1 uncultured Acidimicrobiia bacterium
CCCAACCCCAACCCCAACCCGAGGCAATCGCCCCCGTTTTTGTGGGGCGCAAACCTCGGGTTTGCGCCCCACAAAAACGGGGGTCATGGCCTCGGGTTGAGAACATCGGCACAACACCGTCGGGAACAGAACCGGGTCGCCGGTAGTTTCTGAGCCGTGCCCCTTTCTGTCGTGATCGCCTCGATCCCCTCGCCATCGAGCAACGGTTTCGACCTCGGACCGCTCACCTTCCGCTACTACGGCCTGATGATCGCCCTCGGCGTGTTGATCGGGGTCGAGATGGGGCGAGCCCGTTGGGAGACCATGGGTGGCGAGGCCGACGACGTGATCGAAGTCGCCAAGTGGGCGGTTCCCGCCGGTCTCATCGGTGCACGGATCTATCACGTCGCCACAGACTGGAAGCGTTACCAGGGCCGTTGGTTCGACGCCTTCAAGATCTGGGAGGGTGGTCTGGGCATTCCCGGTGGCCTGGTGCTGGGTGTTGCGGTCGGGGTCTGGGTCGCTCGCTCTCGAGGCTTGAACGTCACGAGACTCGCCGACGCCGTCATCCCCGGCATCCCGGTCGCACAGGCGATCGGCCGACTCGGGAACTGGTTCAATCAGGAGATCTACGGCCGCCCATCCGACCTCCCGTGGGCAGTCGAGATCGACAATCCGTCCAGCGAGTTCGAGGGATTCTCGACCTTCCACCCCGTGTTCCTCTACGAGGGCCTGCTCAATCTCACGATCGCCGCCGCTCTCATCTACGCCGACCGTCGCAAGTGGCTCAAGCCCGGCGCCATGTTGCCGCTGTGGATCGCGATGTACGGCATTGCTCGATTCATCGTCGAAGGCATGCGAACCGACGAGGCCTCACTCATCGCCGGAATACGGGTCAATCACTGGGTGAGCGGCGCGGCTGTCGTGATCGGTGGGCTCTGGTTCCTCGCGATTCAGCGTCGTCCGGGGGCGGTGGATTCTGTCGTTGCGACCGACGATCCAGGCGATCGCGACGGCGACGAAGGTGACGACGCAAATCCGACGTCGGCATCAGCCCGAGCTACCTTGGGGACTCATGACGATGCTCGATCCAGCGACGATCACTGACCACGCCAACACCTCATGGGACGGCATCCTGCCTGTCCTTCACGACTACATCGCCATTCCGAACGTCTCGCTCGACTTCGACCCCCAATGGCGTGAGAACGGCCACATGGCCGAGGCCGTCGAGCTGATCGCCGGATGGTGTCGCGCTCGTCCGATTCCGGGGATGACGCTCGAGGTCATGGAGCTTCCCGGACGCACACCGATGGTCATCGTCGAGATTCCGGCCACTGCGGGACTCGCCGACGCGAGCTCGGCAGGCGTGGATACAGACACGGTGTTGTTGTACGGCCATCTCGACAAACAACCGGAGATGGAAGGGTGGCGCGAGGGCCTCGGGCCGTGGACCCCGGTCCTCGAAGGCGACCGCCTCTACGGAAGAGGGGGAGCAGACGATGGTTATGCCGCCTTCGCCAGCCTCGCCGCCATCGAGGCCGTCCACGCCGCCGGTGGTGCCCATACCCGATGCGTGGTCTTGATCGAAGCCAGCGAGGAGTCCGGTTCGCCCGATCTCCCCGCCTACATCGAAGCCCTCGAAGACCGCATCGGAACGCCGAGCCTCGTCGTGTGTCTCGATTCGGGCTGTATCGACTACGACCGGCTGTGGGTCACCACGTCGCTGCGGGGCGTGGTCATGGGCAAGCTCACGGTCGAGATCGTGACCGAAGGTCTGCACTCTGGTGACGCGTCCGGGATGGTGCCGTCGTCGTTCCGGATCGCTCGCCAACTCCTCGAGCGCATCGAGGACTCGGCCACCGGCGAACTCCTCCTCCCGGAGCTGTCGGTTGACATTCCACCGGGGCGCGTGGCCGAAGCGGCCGCCACCGCGGCCGAGATCGGCGCCATCGCGGACCACTACCCGTTCGTCGACGGGGCCGGACCGACCAGTAGCGATCCTGCGGAGCAGCTCTTGTCGCGAACGTGGCGGGGGACGCTGTGTGTGGTCGGCGCCGATGGGCTTCCGCCTGCGAATCGAGCAGGCAACGTCCTTCGTCCATCGACCACACTGAAGCTGTCGTTCCGCCTTCCCCCGACCGCAGACGCCGAAGCTGCAGCCGAGGCCATCAGACAGACGCTCGAAGCCGATCCGCCGTACGGCGCGCACGTCTCGTTCTCGTCCGTCGACGGCGCAGGCGGCTGGAATGCGCCGGCGACTGCACCATGGCTGGCCGAGGCCCTCGACAACGCCTCGACGGCGGCGTTCGGAAGCAGCGCAAGGAGCTTCGGCGATGGAGGCTCGATTCCGTTCATGGGCATGTTGGGAGAGAAGTTTCCAGGCGCGCAGTTCGTGATCACCGGCGTGCTCGGCCCCGATGCGAACGCTCACGGGCCCAACGAATACCTGCATCTCCCAACGGCGCGGAAGCTGACGATGGCGGTCGCCCACCTCCTCGACGCCCACGCCCGTCGCTGATCGTCAGCCGGGGGGCAGCTCGGCCATGTGAAGGCGGTAGCCGTTGGTGGTCGTGACGACGGCCAGAATCTCCGCCTCGCCGCCGACGAAGTCGACTCGGACCGCCGTGTCACCGAACAGGTCGGCAAGGGAGTCGACGGACCACTCGGGTGGCTCGCCACCTGCCCAGCGGGTGGCTGCGATGGACGGTGGCGGGTCGACGGTGGAAAGCGTCCGATTCCGGGCCAGCCACTGTGCGGAGGGTGAGATCGAGGCGATGATTGCCCCATCGGCATCGACGACGTCGACACTGCCGTCGTACGAGTCGTAGGTGACGCCACTCCCGACGGCGCCGATCCTCCCGGTCGACACCGACCCGGAGCTGAGCTCGGTCAGTACGAATGCAGAGCCATCAGGGACGAAGTTGAACGCGTCCTCGGTGATCGTCATGAGGTACCCGTCGGCCTCGACCTCGTAGGTGAGTGTCGGCTGAGGCGCCCCCTTTTCGGTGAGCACTATGTGATCTCGTCCTGCGGTCAGTTCGAACTCTCGTAGCGGGCTCGGGGTGCGGGTCCACGTAGATCCGCCGTCGGCGGAGCGGGTGACGATGTCGGTCGTGAGGAGGACGCCATAGATGGAGCCGGCGTCGCCGTCGATGCGTCCGATTCCGGTGAAGTCTCGTGGCGGCGCCCAGGACCTGCCGGTCGTCGAGGTCGACACGAAGGCCGGAGCGGTGGAGGTGTACCACTCGAGAACGAACCGTTCGCCGGCGACACCGAGCGATTCGACGGCATCTGGCACGATGCCCGCCGGACCGATCGAACCGTCGGCCAGGTCGACGGCGTACAGATCGACCCTGTTGCTGATGCCTGCCACGGCCGATCGCTCGGTCGCGGTGAACGGCGCGTCGTCGAACGCGAAGTCAATTGCCTGTGGTGGGTTGCCGGGGGCTCCGGCGACGAGGATCGAGAGTCGGTCGGTGAAGACGCGCACCCCGAGGACGTCGCCGAGCGGCATGCCCACTCGCGCGGACAATGCCTCCCCGTCGACTCGATCCTCCTGGTGGACGGCAACGACGGCCGTGCTGCCGATGACAGCCACTTCGATCCGGTGGTGACGGGTGACGAGTTCGGTGACGCCGGGCTTCGGCGGCAGGTCGATCCGAGTCTCGGAACCATCCCCTGCGATGACCAACAGATGATCTGGCTGCTCGACACGGGGTGCGAGGACGCGAGCGCCGACGGCGTCAACAATGAAGTAGTCGGGGCGGTCGGTCAACACGCTCGGGCGCTGACCGATCGTCGGGCCGATGATGCTCGGTGTGACACTCCACTCGGTGATGCCGTCGTCGCCGACGAACGCCCCGTTGATCCATCGGAAGTCGTTGGTCCCGATGTTCCACACGATGCTCGCCCAGCGCAATTCGGGGCCAACCCCGGTCTTGGCGGTCTCGATGCCGGGCTCGGGCTCTTCGACGGGCGCTGGTTCGGTCGTCGGAGGTGCCGCAGCCTCGTTGCGGTTGGTTGCGAGGGCCCAGGCGGCAATGGCCGCGAGCAGCACGGCGGCAAGGCCGACGACACGGGAGTGCGACGCGGCCGGTTCTCCTCCGGGCGGAGGTCGGATGTCGGCACCCAGCTCGATCACCGAACTGCGGACCTCGGAATCGATCAGTTCGATCGGTTGGTCGCCATCGAGGTCGTCTGCGCCCCGACCTCGACGCGCCACGCGGGTCAGACCTCGGTCGGCGTTGGGACGTCAGCCCGCTTGATGTCGAGACCCAGTGCGCTGAAGTTCTCGATCGGTCGGTTGTAGCCCCGATCGAGGTGGTGGGTTCCCGTGATCGTCGAGGTTCCTTCGGCCGCCGCTGCGGCCAGGACATAGGCGAATCCGCCGCGGATGTCGGGGACCACGACGTCGGTTCCCTTGAGGCTGGCCTTGCCGCGAACCACGACTGAGCACGGCGTGGTTGCTCCCACGAAACGAGAGTCGATGCTGCCGAGCGGCATGTTGTACATCTCGATCTCGGCGCCCATCTTGTTGAGGGCCGGAACGTAGGTGAACCGGTTCTCGTAGACGGTCTCGTACATCACTGACAGGCCGTTGCACTGGGTGAACAACGCAACCATCGGCGACTGCCAGTCGGTCATGAAACCGGGGTGGGTATCGGTCTCGACGGCGGTGGGATTGAGCGTGTCGGCCCACGCCGAAACGTAGGAATCGGTGATGTCGAAATGTGCACCCATCCCGTAGAGAGTGCTGATGGCGGTGACCAGACGTTCCTGACTGCAGCCGTGAACGCGGACCTCGCCTCCGGTGATGAGCCCGGCAACGAGGTAGCTGAACGCTTCGATGCGATCACCCTTGAGACGGTGTGATGCTCCGACGAGTTCGTCGACACCATCGATGATGAATCGCCTGTTGGGGCGCATCTCGATGCGGGCACCCATGCGCTGGAGGAACAGCGCCAACTCGATCACTTCGGGTTCGGTGGCTGCGCCGTCGAGGACGGTCCGGCCCTTGGCCAGAGTTGCGGCCATCAGAACGGTCTCGGTTGCGCCGACCGATGGATAGGGGAGCTCGATGTGGGCACCCCGGAGCTGGCTGGCCTTGGCCTCCAGGCCATCCTCGGTGATGGTGATCTCGGCACCCATCTTTTCGAGGGCGCTGACGTGGAAGTTGATCGGTCGGGAGCCGATGTCGTCGCCGCCGACGAGGGGAACGAAGGCCTCACCAACGCGGTGGAGCAACGGGCCGAGCATCAGGATCGGAATACGGTTCATGCCCGAGAATCGGATCGGCACACGGCTCGAGTTGATCGGGGACGGATCGACCGTGACGCCCTCGTCGTCCTTGTTGACGACACAGCCGAGCGCCTCGATCATCGAGATGGTGATGTCGACATCGCCGACGTCCGGGGCATTGGTGATGGTCGACGGGGTCCGGCCGAGCATGGAGGCGACGAGGTGCTTCGTGACTGCGTTCTTGGACCCGCGCACGGCAACGTCACCTCGCAGTGGGCCGGACGGGTTGACGATCCACGCGGGTGTCGTGTCGGAAGCGTTGTCGGTTGCGGTGGCCATCGGCGGCCAGGCTAGTTGCCCTACTCGGTGACGAGGGGTAGGTCGGCCTGGAACACGAGCGACCGCAGCCGAGTCTCGAGTCGGTTGAGGGGGTGCAGCGGTCCGAGCTGCTTTCGAGAGCCGAGGTCCGGGTGAGCGATCAGTTCATGCAGCTCGAACGCGATGTCCATGACGAGCAGGCGGTCGTCGAGGTGGGGGTCCTCGAAGAGGTCGGGAAGATCCGACGTGAGCCACGACCAGACATTCTGATAGTCCTCTGGTCGCTGCTGCTTGGACGCAGGCGGTGGCACATGAGCGAACGGGTACTTGCAGTAGCGGGCGATCGAGTCGAGGTCGAGCTCGGCCGGTCCGCCTCGGCACCACTCGAAGTCGAGTAGTGCGGTGATCTGGCGACCGTCCCACATGATGTTCTCGAAGGTGAGATCGCCATGCACGAGGTAGTCGGTCGAGAACGAGTCGAACAGATGGGCACGCTCGGAGGTCGATGACTCGATGAGGTCGATCAGCCGTTGATCGGCGAGCTTGTCCCGCCGCATGGTGCCGATCGCCCGCCAAAGCGGGCGGAGGGTGAGGCCAGGACCGTCGTCGAGCAGGTGCGTGGTTCTGGTCAGACGAGGCACCGACCGAGGCGTCTGCGTGCGGTGCAGATCGTCGAGAGCTTCGGCGAGCTGGGCGATGGCGAATCGGCGATCGCGCGGTGTCATGGTCGGCCAGCATCGAGAGAGGGGTTGTCCGGGTCTACGGGCCACGATCAAATAGTCGGCGCCGATGTCGCCTCCATGCCCGAGGACTCTGGGCGTCCAGGTGCGAATGGGGAGTTCTGCGACCAGGGCCGCCTCGCGGCGTAGGCGCTGATTCGGTTCTCGATTGACTCGCACGACGTAGTCGCCGCAGATCATGACTTCGTTTCGGGTGCTGTTGGCGGCGACGACCTCACCACTGAACGGGAGCCCCGCCTGTTGCAGGGCGCGGCGTGCCCGGGTGATGGCGAAGGGGTCGGTGACACGGTCCATGATGAGAGTGAGCGATTGGGAGGGCCCGCACGGTCACACGCGCTATCGGCAGTTCCGCCGCCGTCTTGACCGCCCTCGTCGTGCTGGCGCCGTTCGGGTCGCCAGAGTCAGGAGGCGAGTACGGCGTCGCTGAATCGGGGCCAGGCCTCGGCGGCCCACGGTCCGAAGTCGCGATCGGTGAGGGCGAACGCAGCTCGTCCGGCGATCGGGTCGATCCAGATCATCGTGCCTGCCCGCCCGAAATGACCAAAGGTTGCCGGGCTGTTCGACGTGCCGGTCCAGTGCGGGGTCTTGTGGCCACGAATCTCGAATCCGAGACCCCACGGGTTCGGCTCCTGCCGTCCAAACCCTGGGAGCACGCCACCGATGTCAGGCCATTGCTCTGAGGTGGCCAGTGCGAGAGTGCCTCGGTCGATGAGCGACGGAGCGAGGAGTTCGGCCCCGAAGCGCATGAGATCGTCGACGGTCGACACCGCACCATGAGCCGGTGATCCGCGGAGCTCGGTGGCCGACATCCCCAATGGTTCGAGGACTGCTCCTGAGAGGTACGACTCGACCGTGAATCCCGTCGCACCTGCGAGGAGCGCACCCAGCATCTCGAATCCGGCGTTGGAGTAGATGCGTCGTGTGCCGGGCTCAGCGATGGACTCGGCTCGATCGGGGTCGATCCCGCCGGCGTGGGCCAGAAGGTGGCGGACCGTGACGCCGGGGAGTTGCGCCGGGGTGTCGAGCGACAGCGAGCCTTCCTCGATCGCTATGAGAACGGCGTACGCGAACAGGGGCTTGGTCACCGATGCCAGCTCGAACACACGAGCGGTCTCGCCGCTGCGGCTCACGCCTCCATCGAGTCGGATCCACCCGGCGGCTGCGGTCGGGACCGGCCATTCACCGATGAGGTCCAGTGGGTCATGGACTGGGGGCACAGGATGACCGTAGCGTTCCGGTGGGCTGCACTCGTCGGTTTGGGTTGCCCGCTTCGCCAGTCCAGATCTGGCCGATCGGCACTACCCTCGAATTGATGGTGGCAGGCGTTGACAGTGGTCCCAGTGTTCCCACGAGCCATCGCGTACTTCGCACTTTTGGCTTCATCGACATCGGCGGGTTCACGACCTACGCCAACCTCGAAGGCGACGATCGAGCCGTGGAACAGCTCAGTAAGTTCCGGGCGATCGTACGTGCCGTCGGATCGGGTACCGGTGTGCGGGTCGCCAAGTGGTTGGGTGATGGTGCCATGCTCGTCTCGCTCGAACCAGTGTCGATGGTGTCGGCAATTCTCGACATCATGCGGCGGATGCAGCAGGAGGAGCTCGCCTTCCCGTTGCACGCCGGTATGGCACAAGGGAACGTGATTCTCTTCGAAGGCGATGATCACATCGGCTCCACGGTCAATCTGGCTGCACGCCTCGCCGAGTTGGCCGGTTCGTGGCAGATCTTCGCACCGCTCGACACGCTTCCGGGTCTGGCCAGGTCCGAAGCACCCATCGGAGAGCTCGCAGTTCCCGGATTTCCCGAGCCGCTCGAGGTGGCGGACCTTTCACGAGTCGAGTCGCTGGTCGGCGCTCTGAACCTCTGATCGCTCTCACCCGAGCCTCGGATACGGTCCGCCGACTCGTCGGTGAATGGCATCCTGCTCGTGCGGTCCGCCGCTCGGTAGCCTTGACAGCTCTATGACACGACTTTTCGCCGAACTGGGCGTCGCTCCTCCAATCGTCGAGGCGCTGGCCGCTCGAGGGTTCGACACCGCCTTCGCCATCCAAGATCTCAGTATCGAAGACGCCATCGCCGGCCGCGACATCTGCGGAAAGGCGCAGACCGGCAGCGGGAAGACACTCGCCTTCGGCATTCCCGCTGTGCAGCGCCTTGCCGCCAGCGACGATCGTGGCCGGGTTCGTTCGCTGATGCTCATGCCGACCCGTGAGCTGGCGAACCAAGTGTTCGACGAGCTCGCCCCGCTCTGCAAGGCCATGGGCCTGACACCGCTGGCGATCTACGGCGGGGCCGACATCGAAAAGCAGATCAGCGCCCTCGAAAAGGGTGTCGACATGGTCATGGCAACGCCCGGCCGCGTCATCGACCTTCTCGAACGGGGAGCGCTCTCGATCGAGGGCGTGGAGATCGTCGTGCTCGATGAGGCCGACCGGATGGCCGACATGGGGTTCATGCCTCAGGTCGAGTGGATCCTGCGCCGTATCGACGGGCAGCACCAGACGCTGCTCTTCTCGGCGACTCTCGACGGCGCAATCGACACCTTGGTCGCTCGCTATCAGCACGATCCGGTGCGTCATGAGGTCGAGGCCGACGAGGTCACGGTCGAGCAGATGACGCACCGCTTCATCACGGTCCATCAAATGGACCAGGCCAAGGTCGCTGCGGCCATCATCAAGGCCTCGAATCGAACGTTGGTGTTCTGCAACACCAAACGCATGTGTGACCGGCTCTCGGACGATCTCGAGTCCCAGGGCGTGTCGGCCGAGCCGATCCACGGTGATCTTCGGCAGCGGCAGCGCGAAAAGGCCCTCAAGGCCTTCTCAGACGGCGAGATCCAGGCGCTCGTCGCCACCGACGTCGCCGCTCGTGGCATTCACGTCGACGACGTCGACGTCGTGGTGCATTTCGATCCGCCGGATGATCACAAGACGTACCTCCACCGTTCTGGCCGCACGGCCCGGGCCGGCGGTTCTGGTCTGGCCGTCACGTTCGTTTTGTGGAATCAGGAGCTCGACGTGAAGCGCATGCAGAAGCGTCTCGAACTCGACATCCCGATCGTCGAGATGTTCTCGAACGATGAGCGTCTCCAAGATCTGGCCAACTGGGATCCGACCGAGAGCTGACCGTGCCGGGGGAGAGCGATCCCTGGGACATCATGCGAGCAGCCGAGCTCGCGACGCCGATGTCCGAGCGTGGCGAACGAGGAGCGTGGTACACGCCGCGCGAGGTGGCGCAGGAGATCACGGGGCAGGCGTTCGCTTGTCGAACCAATGAGCTGCCGAGCGTCGTGGTCGACCCGACGTGTGGTGGCGGTGCCTTCCTGCTGACTGCGCTCGATGCGCTGGTCGGTGCCGGTCTGGCTCCCGATGTTGCGCTCGGACGTGTCGCCGGCCTCGACATATCGGCCGCTGCGGTCGACACGACGCGCCGTGTCCTGGCCCGGTGGGCGGAGCAGCACGGGGTGAGCCCTCGCTCCGATCGAGTGCAGGTCGGCGATGCGTTGGAGCCATGGCCATCTGCGTGGGCTGCACCGGATCTGGTGCTGGGGAATCCACCGTTCGCATCGCCACTTCGTTCGGCCGCCGGTGCTGATGGCCTGCCGGCGACGGCGGAGTCGTTTCGCCTGCGGCACAGGACCGAGTTGGGCCCGTACGCCGACCTCGCGGCAATTCATCTGTTGAATGCTGCGCATCACGTCGACGAGGTGGCGGGCAGGATCGCCTTGGTGCTGCCGCAGTCGGTGCTGGCCGGCCGAGATGCGGCACCGCTGCGGGCGTGGCTGGCCGAGCGGTTCCCGATGGCCAGCCTGTGGATCACGGGATCGAAGGTCTTCGATGCCAGCGTGATGGTGTGTGCGCCTGTGCTGGATGGCCGATCGAGCCGCGGCCAGGTGAACTGGGCGGCGACAGCAGCGTCGGCCATGGGCGTGCCAGATCCCGGGATCGACGCGACGGACGACCGAGGGTCGGCTGTGCTCGGTTCCATGGTCGAGGCAACGGCAGGGTTCCGAGACGAGTACTACGCGCTGGCCGAGGCGTGCGTCGAAGGGGAAGCTGACGACGATCGCTGCCGGCTGGCGACCGTCGGCTCGATCGACGCGCTCGAGTCCTTCTGGGGGAGCCGCCCGACGCGCTTCGCCAAGCAGACATGGACGCATCCGGTGGTCGAGGAGCCGTTGCTTCCGCAGGCGGTCGTCGGGTGGTTCGAGCGGCAGCGGGTTCCGAAGGTGCTGGTGCCGACGCAGGCCAGAACGCTGGAACCGTTCGTCGATCGAACCGGGCGAGTCATCCCGGTGACGCCGCTGCTCTCGGTGACGGCTGCGCCGGACGACCTCGACCACGTTGCAGCCGTGCTGCTGGCACCGAGCGTGGCGGCTTGGGCACTCCATCGCACGTTCGGTTCAGCGTTGTCGGTTCGAGCGATCAAGCTTCGAGCGCGAGATGTTCTCGAGGTGCCGCTGCCTCCTGATCGCACCGCCTGGGATGCTGCTGCAGCGTTGGTGGCCGAGGGGCCGACCGCCGTCGATCGAATCGGGCAGCTCATGGCCGAAGCCTTCGACGCCGACAGCGTCGTGCTCGAGTGGTGGAACGAACGTCGGCGCCCGGCCCGGGGGATTGGATAGTCTCGGGCGATGTTCGACCCCGCCTTCCCGCTGCGGCGGCCCGCTGTCGTCGGGGACCCGCCGCCGGCCACGGGTGGTTGGCGTCCGGGGATCGACCCGCCGGCGTGGCGCCGCAGCGTCACGATCTCGGAGGGGCGGCGTTTTGCGCTCGAGGGCGGTGGCCGCCTCGACCACGTCGAGGTTGCCTACGAGAGTTGGGGCTCACTCGATGCCTCGGCATCGAATGCGATCTTGGTCTGCCACGCACTGACGGGTGACGCCCATGCGGCCGGACCATCCGGGCCGGGTCAGCCGAGCGCCGGCTGGTGGGATGACATGATCGGTCCTGGCAGGCCTTTGGACACCGATCGCTACTTCGTCGTGTGCGTCAATGTCCTCGGAGGGTGCGGTGGATCTACCGGACCTCTCTCACCACATCCAGAGGACGGCCGGCCGTATGGGGCCCGATTCCCCGTGGTCACGCCTCGCGACATCGTTCGATCGCAGGCGATGCTGGCCGATCATCTCGGCATTGCTCGTTGGTTGTCGGTCATCGGTGGGTCGATGGGCGGCATGCAGGTCCTCGAGTGGGGCGTCATGTTCCCCGATCGCGTGGCCTCCCTGGCAGTCATTGCCAGCACGGCTGCGGCGAGTGCGATGCAAATCGGGTGGAGCGAGACAGGGCGGCTCGCCATCGTCAACGATCCCAACTGGAACCAGGGCGATTACTACGAGGCGGCTGACGGCGATGGTCCGCACGAGGGCTTGGCACTGGCCCGTCGAATAGCGCAGCTCCACTATCGGGCGGATGCGTCGCTCGAACAGCGTTTCGGCCGGGCTGAGGCCGATCGCTTCGACAGCATCGGTCTGTGGAACCGGTTCCAAGTGGAGAGCTATCTCGATCATCACGGGATGAAATTGGTGCGGCGCTTCGACGCGAACTCGTATCTGGTCCTGAACAAGGCGATGGATCTCCACGACATCGGCCGGGGCCGAGGGGGCAGAATCGCCGCGCTGCGTCGGATCAATTGTCCGATCCTGATCGTCTCGATCGACAGCGACATCTTGTACACGCCGCGTCAGCAGCACGAGCTCCGGGATGACTTGCTTGCCATCGGCGACGTGCCCGTCACCTACGAGGAAGTCTCGTCGGTCCACGGGCACGACGGTTTCCTCATCGAGTTCGATCAGCTGGGTCCGATGGTCGATCGATTCGTCCTCGACCAGTTCAAGGCGGGACGGAACTGACCGGTGCCTGAGGGCGTCGAGATCGAGATCTACCGTCGCGCCGCTGAGCGCGCGCTTCACCGGACAATTGCTTCGGTGGTGGCTGACGACGAGTGGTTCTGCAAGGAAGGAACCACGCCGCATGCCTTGGTTGATGCGCTCACCGGGGCGTCGTTCTCCGCGGCCCGGCGTCGCGGGAAGCTCCTGATTCTCGACGTCGACTTCGAGGCTGACACATCGCCGGATGCGGTCGGTTTCGGTCGGATCGGTCTTCGTTTCGGCATGACCGGGCGCCTCATCGTCGATGATCTTGCACCCATCGACGCACTCGAATACTCGAGCGATCGTGACGATCCCGCCTGGGACCGCTTCGCGGTTGTGTTCACCGACGGCGGATCGTTGCGCATCCGAGACCCCCGACGTCTGGGTGGGGTGAGTCTCGAACCAAACGAGGATGCACTCGGTGTGGATGCGTTCGAGATCGCCCCGGCTGAGCTCGATCGTCGGGTGTTCGTCGGCGACGTGCCGATCAAGGCGCGCCTGCTCGACCAGACGCGGATTGCCGGGGTGGGGAACCTCATCGCCGATGAGACGCTGTGGCGAGCAGGGGTCGACCCGGCGAAACCGGCCGGTTCTCTGGATGGCAGAACACGGCGCCGACTCCTACGTCATCTTCGATCAGTGCTCGGCGACTTTCTTCGCGATGGGGGGTCACACACCGGCCGTCTGCAACCCGCTCGGGTCCGGGGTGCGACCTGTCCGAAGGACGGTACGCCGCTCGATCGTCGAACGATCGGGGGCAGAACCACGTTCAGTTGCCCGCAACACCAGCGCTGATCCCGCTAGCTTGCTAGGCGTGTTCGTCTTCGCTCAGCTCAGTACGTCGGTCAGCGACGGGCAGATCCGCCTGATCATCCTGGCGCTGTTGGCGGTCGCCCTCCTGCTGGCGTTGCTCACGATTTGGTACGCAGTCAAGACCAGCCCGCGCAAGCGCGTCCAAGCCGCACAGGCTCGACGGGCATCGGCTTCCGGGCCGGCAGCGTCCTCCCACTCGGATGCCGTCGCCGGTTCGGCGACGGCCAGACCGGCGGCGAGACCGACATCGCCGGCGGCCGGAGCATCATCGCCGCCAGCAGCGACCGGGACACGCCGTGCCGTCGAACCCGTCTCACTGGTCGATGACGATGATGACGACGAGTGGACACGCCTGACCGCTCCGCAACCGCCGCGACAACAGAACTCCAGTCACGGCTGAGCCTGACATCGCCATGATCTCCCGGTGGATTTCCGAGCCGTGTTGTTATCCTTGCCGATCGCTGCGGACGTAGCTCAGTTGGTAGAGCACAACCTTGCCAAGGTTGGGGTCGCCAGTTCGAATCTGGTCGTCCGCTCCACGTAATGCCTGGTCAGTGCTCACTCGTGAGGGCTGGTCAATGAGAGGCCCACTTCGGTGGGCCTCTTCCATTTTTCGAGGTTCCGTCCCAACTTGGTGAGTTCTCGTTCACCAGTTGAACGGATTCTCGCCAAGTTCATGACTGTGTCCGGTCAGTCGCTGACGTTGAGAGCTTCCTGGAGCAGATCAGCTACGCCGAGCTCTGTCGCCCAATGCTCGAGGTACTCGATGTCGAGCTGGTGGCGCTGGATTTGGATCACGGCGATCACGTCATCCATCTGCCGCTGGGATCCGGATCGATGTGACCACTCAAGCTTGGACAGGATCGTGTCTTCGGCACTCGCTACGAAGGTCGCGACTCCGCCGATCACGACCGGGACACGGCGACGGAACTCCTCGGCGCTGAATGGTCGGTCCCTTCGAATGATGAGGTCGACTTTCCAACCGCTCGTCACGTCGATGACGTTGAACATGTCTCGCCGTGCAGTCGCCGCATTTGCGTCGTTCATGTAGAAGGTGGCGGGGTCGAACTGTTCGGCAAACAAGACGATGCTCGTCTTGTCGGGGTCGATGACGATGTCGATGTCTCGCGTCATGCGTGGCTCACCATGGAAGGTGCTTGCGAAGGAACCGGTCACCATGTGGTTGATCCCAGCAGCGTTTAGTGCCTCGACGACCTTGGCGAGCAGCTCGTGTTGCACTAGGGCGTCTCGGAATCGCGTTTGCTGATCAGGCTCGGTGTGAGTTCTCCGTGGAGCATCTGAAGCCACGACTCGTGGACTTCCCTCTCAGACAGTTCGGGGTTTCGAGCACGGATGCCGTCAAAGGCGATTTGCTTCGCCTGTTCGGCCATCTCCGAGGCGAGCAGGACCTTGTCCGCCCCGGGCTGAGCTGCAAAGACGTCGAGTTGCCGCTTGCGAGCCGCTTCGCTGGTGTCGGTCAAAGCCACGTGGGCAGTGTACGCATATGCCGTGTTGCCTTCGCCGCAAAGGTGCACGGACGGATAGTAGAGCGCTCTACTGACTGGGCGGACTGAGCCGGACAGGGCAAAACTCGAACCGGACGCAATGGACTCAGATGGACGCATGAGCACCAGATGAACGATCGGTAGGACCTTGCCAAGGTTGGGGTCGCCAGTTCGAATCTGGTCGTCCGCTCCACGTAATACCTGGTGAGAGGCCCGCTTCGGCGGGCCTCTTCCAGTTTTGTGGGCAGAGCGGGCTACTGAGCGATTCGCGTCATGCCCGTGGTCGAGCGATGAGTTGGTCTTGCCGCAGCTCGACCATGTCGGCATCGTCGAATGTGCTGACAATCGTTTCGAGGTGTCGTTCGAACGAGGCCAACAACTCGTTGTTGGTGATGTTGCCGGTCGCAACGATCTTCGTGATCGCCGTCCTCTCTACCGAGGGCAATGGTGACCCTTCTGTCGTCAACAGTTGGTTGACTTCGACACACACCAGGAACTGCGCGAGACGGGCATTCGAGTGATCGCGGCATCCGTCGACGATGATGCGGAGGCGGCCGCCCTGCAGGGCTCGCCAGCGAATGGACTGGGTACCGCTTCGAGCCGGACGGATACCTCGCTGATGGCGACCACGTTGCGGCATATGGCGCCTATCACGGGCAACACAACGAGACTGGCAAGACAATGACAGCTCGAGTTGCTCACATCTGGACACTCGCTGACGGCAAGATCCGCTCATTCGAACAGATCGTCGACAGCGTCCCGGTCGTCACCGCAACTCACTGACGCTCGCCCGCCCACCGGACTCGATCTGGTGGGCGGGAGCTTTGTGTCTTCGATCACCGGGTCACTCCGGGTGTGACCCGGCCGTCGATCGTGATCGATATCGCCAGCCACTCGCTGACGGCGAGGAGCGATGGGCGGTCGGCCAGGACAATGGGTCATCGGATGCCGTAGAGGGCAGCGGCGACGATGGCGCCAGCGACGAGGTTGACGTCAGCCTTCTCGACGATCAGCCCAGCGGGTCCGGTCCCACGTCGGATGGATTCAGCCAGCACGCCCGGAGTGCCAGATGAGCCTCTCGAACCGGGCATGATGACGACCTTGCCAGCGAGGGAAGCTCCGGCTTGGGGATGCGCACGGTCGATGATTTGGCCGGACGCTGGATCGAAGCCTCCCCAGAAGCTCAGCGGCGCATCCAGCCGGATCGCTGGCGCTGTCGTTGATCCGCTGTGAAGCACTCGGGCCCGTATGCGCGCCGGACGCCCGAGCGGCTCCGCTCCTCGACCATGTGATCTTCGGTCGCAACGAGCCGGCATTGCACCACTACCACAACACCATCAGTGCGGCACTCGGACTCGATCCTCTTGCCGCGACCAGAATGCCTGAGGCCGAAGTGAAGGTTGAGAGTTGTGTCGAAGCGAGTCGCAGCCGCCACGGCGTTCATGGTCATCTCAGAGTCGAGCACGGGCGGCTTGGGTCAAGGCTGCGGAGCGAGTTTGCTCCAGCTGCGAATGGTGTGAGCGAGACCGTTGATGATGTTGTTGAGTTCGTTTCGGGTACTGCCGGACTTGGCGGTGATGTTGGCCCCCACGATGCCGCTGAGGAGTGCAGCGCCGAGCATCGGGCGGTCAGCGGCGTCGATCTCGCCGCGGTCAGCGGCGCGGGCGAGAGCGCAGTCGATGGCGTGAAGAAACTGGTCGCGGTAGCGGTTGCTGACTTCGGCGTGTTGGCCGGCGACCATGGTGTTGATGATCAGGCACCCGGTCGGCTGTCGAGGGTGAGTGAGCGACACCCTTTGTCGTTCGAGCAGGGCGATGAGGTCATCGAGGCCGCCCCCTCCGTCGCGTAAAGGGGCGAACATGAACGCATCGGTGGTGGCCAGGTAGGACTCGATCGCGGACTGGTAGAGGCCGTTTTTTCCGCCGAAGCTGTTGTAGAGCGTTGAGGAGCGGATCCCGAGCGCGGCGGCGATGTCTTGGAGGGAGGTGCCTTCGAAGCCGTCTGACCAAAATAGTTCGACAGCGCCGTTGATGACTGCATCGGTGTCGAACGTTGGGGGTCGCCCTCGCTGAGCTTTGGTCGCGAGGTTTGCTTTCTGGTTCACGCTCTACATAATATCGTACACAATCTGGATAGAGCAATCCAGAAACCTTCTGAAGGGGTCCGCGATGACTGAATCTCTTTCTACGACACCGTTGACGAAGTCTTTCAAGACCGTCGATGGCAAGCAAATGGCTTACCACGAGGCAGGCGAAGGTGACTCCGTGGTGTTCCTCCATGGCAACCCGACATCGTCGTACTTGTGGCGCAACATCATCCCCCACATCTCGACGACGGCTCGCTGTATCGCTCCAGATCTGATCGGACAGGGCGACTCGGACAAGCTCGACGACAACGGCCCCGATTCGTATCGATTCGTCGAGCATCGCGAGTACCTCGATGGGCTGTTGGACCAGCTTGATCTGGGCGACCGGATCACGTTGGTGGTTCACGATTGGGGCTCAGCTCTGGGGTTTGACTGGGCCAACCGCCACCGCGACCGGGTGGCGGGCATCGCCTACATGGAAGCCATCGTCCGCCCCATGAGCTGGGATGAGTTCGCTGCCGAGGAGATCTTCCGTGGATTCCGGTCCCCGGCGGGGGAGACCATGGTGATCGAGGACAACATGTTCGTCGAGAGGCTCCTTCCCGGATCGATCCTGCGGGATCTGACGCCCGAGGAACACGATGAGTATCGGCGACCGTTCCTTGACCCGGCGGATCGCCGCCCGACCTTGACCTGGCCTCGTGAGGTTCCGATCGGCGGCGATCCGGCCGATGTCGTTGCGATCGCCCAGGCCTACAGCGACTGGCTCGCCGACTCTGATGTTCCGAAGTTGTTCATCAACGCTGACCCGGGCAGCATCCTCAGCGGGGAACTTCGAGCCTTCGTTCGCTCCTGGCCGAATCAGACCGAGGTCACGGTCCCCGGCCGCCACTTCATTCAGGAGGACAGCCCCCACGAGATCGGCGCCGCAATCGCCGATTGGATGGCCCAGCGGTGATCAACGATGGGAAGACCGCTTGGTCGAGAGAGTCCAATCGGACCTTCGAGGTCGGGGGCACGTTCAACGTTCGAGACGTCGGAGGGGTGAGTACAAGTGATGGCGCCACCATGGCGCCAGGCCGGTTGTTCCGATCGGCATCGCTCGACGCGATCACCGATCGAGGGCTCGATGTCCTCCGATCCCGCGGTCTCCGCACGGTGATCGATCTACGTTCGCAGTCCGAGGTCGACCGTCACGGCCGGTTCCCGCTCGACCGGATGCAAGTGCGTTGGGAACACCTGGTTTCCAGCGTCACGCCACCGGCTGGCGACGACAAACGCAGTGTCGACATGCGGGCCATGGACGACCCGATGGCATCGATGTATCTCGAGATCATGAGCACAAGCGGGCCGGCATTCGCCCGTGGCCTGCGCATGCTCGCCGACGACGCCCTGCCGGCGATCGTGCATTGCACGTCGGGCAAAGATCGCACGGGCTTGTTTGTGGTCCTCCTGCATCTCGTCGTGGGTGTCCCGCTCGAAACTGCGCTCGTCGAGTATCGCCAAGATGACGAAACCTCCAAGCGGGCGGTTGAGGACATGCTTCGGCGATATCCCGACATGCAAGCACTGGGTCCCGAGAAGCTGGCTCGAACGTCGGGCACCGACGCCAAGTGGGTGATCGCAGCGCTGGACTCGATCGGCGGCGAGCGAGCGGTACCGGATTGGCTCGCATCGCACGGCTGCGACACACGGGATCAGGCAAAGATACGGGCGAGCTTCATCGACCCTCAGTGATTGGCAGTCTTCCCGCCGCGATCCCTCCTCGGACCGCAGGGCACATTCGATACGTGCTTCGCCGGTGCAGATCGACACCGTCTCGAGGCTCGTGGAGTGAGCCGGACTCCGTTGCGGGCGAAATGACGGTGCGCGTCATCGCCGAAGCCGTCGAGGAGATGGGTCCGTGATCTCTGCCCGACCGCCTCGTCGTAGAAGCGCGCTCTACTGACCTTCGGTCTTCAATCGTGATCAGGGTGAGGTACGGCGAAGACCTCGAGACCGTCGATTCCGGCGAAGTCGCGGGGGTTGCAGGTGTAGACCGGCAACTGGTTCGAGACAGCGGTCGCTGCGATCATTGCGTCGTAGGCCCGGGCTGCTGGCTTGCGCCCGTTGCGTCTGAGTGAGGCGGCAACGCCACCGAAGGCGCGCGCTGCAGCGGCGTCGAACGGCAGAGGGTCAAAATCTGCTTCGGCGGCTTGGAGATGCGCCTGGCGGGAGGCCCGTTCTTCATCGGTCGTCGCTACGAGCGGGCCAACAGAGAGCTCGGCCAAAGTCACTGCCGTGATGAACGCACCTTCGGGCAGGGCATTGCTTGCAGTGACTCTGCCGAGAAGGATGAGTGTGCTTGTGTCGAGGATGCCGTCGGCGCTCACAACGAAGCGTCGATCACGGCATCGAGGTCACTGCGAAGTCGCGCAGGGTCGACGTGTGGAAGGTGTGAACGACTCCGGACGAGGTCGGACACTGGTGTTGCTGCGGAGCGCAAGGGGCGGAGTTCGGCAACCTGCTTTCCGCGTCGCGTCACGATCACGTGTTCGCCGCGGGCGACGCGATCGACCACATCTCCGCCATGGTTGCGGAGTTCTCGGATTGTCACATCAGCCATGAGACAAATGTATCACTGGTGATACATTGCGGTCAATGCTTGGCGCTGCCGCAACGAGTCGCCTGGCTGTTTCGTGAGCGGCGGGATAGTAGAGCGCTCTACTGACAGGACGGACAGGGCCGGACAGGGCAACACGCAAACCGGACAAAACGGACTCAATCAGTACGCAGCAACTCGTGCTGGATGAGCGTTGTCTCTCGCTTCTTGCGATGATTCATGAAGCGGCCGAAGATGGCGACGGCTCGGGCCCCGATCCCCTCTCGAACCAAAGGAACATCACGATGAAGGCAATCGGCTATTCCGCACCCGGTCCTATCGATGCTCTTGTCGCGTTCGAGACGGACCGTCCAGTCGCTGCGGGGAGGGACCTTCTCGTCGAGGTCGCTGCCGTGTCGGTGAATCCCCTCGATGCAAAGGTCAGGGCGAATCGGCCCGTGTCTGGCGATCGACCGCGGATCCTCGGGTGGGATGCCGCAGGCACAGTGGTCGAAGTGGGTGACGACGTTTCGCGGTTCGAGGTGGGAGACAAGGTCTGGTACGCGGGCGACTTCGGTCGGCAGGGCACCAACGCTGAGTTTCATCTGGTTGACGAACGGATCGTTGGTCGGATGCCGACGGGGATATCTGATGCTGAGGCCGCAGCGATGCCTCTGACGACTCTGACCGCGTGGGAAACGCTCTTTGACCGGTTGCGGGTGACCGACCCGGTGCCTGGAGCTCATCCTTCGGTGCTGATCATTGGGGGCGGCGGTGGTGTCGGTTCGATTGCCATTCAGCTCTTGCGTGCGCTGACTGATCTCACAGTGATCGCCACCGCGTCGCGCCCAGAGACGACCGCTTGGGTCAGCGAACTTGGTGCTCATCACGTGATTGATCACAGCAAACCGCTTCCCGCTCAGCTCGCGGCCAAGGGTCTCGGCGAGCCGGGGTTTGTGTTCTCGACGAACTACACCGAGCAATATCTGGGCCAGATCGCCGAATTGATTGCTCCTCAGGGACGGATGGGATTCATTGGAAGTTCGGGGCCGATCAATATTGATGCATTCCTCCCGAAAAGCATCTCGGTCCATTTGGTGCTCATGTTCACCAGATCGCAGTTCCAGACTGCTGACATGGGCCGGCAGGGAGAGATCCTCGATGAGGTCGCAAGGTTGGTGGACGCCGGGAAGGTTCGTTCAACGCTCACCGACGTCCTTGGTCCCATCGATGTCGACACCCTCCGTGCCGCCCACACCTCGATCGAGACGAACAGTGCACGAGGCAAGCTCGTTTTGGAAGGGTTCCAATGAAGGCAGCTGTTCTTCGCGATGGACAACTCCATGATTGGTCGACGAGCGGCCGATAGTAGAGCGCTCTACTGACAGGGCGGACTGACCCGGACAGGGCAACACTCGAACCGGACGCAATGGACTCAGCTGGACGCAGTAGTACCAGATGGACGGTCGGTAGGACCTTTGCCAAGGTTGGGGTCGCCAGTTGGAATCTGGTCGTCCGCTCCAGGTAATACCTGGCCAGTGCTCACTCGTGAGGGCTGGTCACTGAAGGGGCCCGCTTCGGCGGGCCTCTTCCAGATTTTGGGCTTTGGCCTCTCAGTCAGTTTGCGGCGTCGAGGGCTGCTCGAAGACGGTCGTCGATACCGAGCTCGGTTGCCCAGCGGTCGAGAGAGTCGAGATCCAGGCTCGCTCGTTGGATCTGGATGACCGCAACGACGTCGCGAAACTGCCTCTCTGAGCCCGAGTCTTCGGACCACTCCAGCTTCGAGAGAATCGTGTCTTCCGCACTTGCAACGTAGGTGGTGACGTCTGCCATCATGGCGATCTGCTTCGCTTGTTCGGCCATCTCTGAGGCGAGCAGAACTTTGTCCGCACCGGACTTGGCTGCATAGAAGTCGAGTTGCCGCTGGCGGGCCGCTTCGCTGGTGTCGGTCAAAGCCACGAATGCAGTGTATGCATCTGGTGTGACGCCGTTGCCTCGTCATCGTGCACTCTCGGATAGTGGAGCGCTCTACTGACAAGGCGGACTGAGCCGGACAGGGCAGTACTCAAACCGGACGCAATGGACTGGAACAGTACGGCGAGGCAGGTTCGTCCGCATCCGGTGGGTACCGAATCAGTGACTCTCGGGCAGGTTTGCGATCGTGGACCGCCTGCGAGGAGCGGGCACTCGAGCTCGCATCGCTTCCAGTTTCTCCCGCCGAAGTTGGCTGCGAGGAGCAACCACGATGTAGGTCGACCAACTCTCGTACTGGCCGCCGAACCTCTGGACTGCGGCATCCAAGGTGCGTGTTGTCGAGGCGACGGAGTCCGGAGTCGTGGTCGATTGCTTGCGGACGGTGAGAGTGATCTGGCCGCTGTCGGGGTTCGACAGGTCAAGGCGAGCTGCAAGGTACGCGGTTCCCTGGGCGGAGGTGGTGAACCATGGGGTGTTGTCGTGGGTGATGCGTGACATGTCGGACTCCGGCTTCGAAGGAAGTTGGCAACGCTCGGTGCGGGAGTCGTCGACCAGCAGGGGACCGAGCTTGAGACCGGTTGGTGGCGCAGATCAGGGACGAACGCGCTCGCTTCTGCCGGTAAGACTCCGTGCGGAGTCGAGCGTTCGGCTCGCACCGGACAACACACGGTCGGCGGCTCGGGCACCCGCCGTTGGATCGTGGAGGTCGATGGTCGGCAGCGATCTCTCTCGAAATCCGTGTGTCGTCGGGTTCTTCCCGCTGGGCCTCACCGTAACGCCTCGAGCGTGACGCGGCTTGCCGGACTGGTCCCGAGGGCACTGAGTGGGTTTGGACCTCGGATGCGTTCAATTCCACGGCCCTGTTGTGGATATGTGTGTGTCGCGCGCCACACTGCAGGAGCTTTCAGGAGGAGCGCATGACCATGACATCCCAATCTGACTCGAATTCGACCTCGGGCAAGTCCGTTCTCGACGAAGCAACCTCGAGGGGTCGTGCCGCCAAGCGGCTGCGGCTCACCGCCGTGCTCGTCGCCCTCGCGATGGCTGCTGCGGCATGTGGCGGGAGCGATGACGCCGTCGACGACAGCGCTGATACGACAACAGCCGATGAGACCTCTGACACGACCGAGGCGGATGACACCGCTGACACGACCGAGGCCGAAGCATCCGAGACCACAGCAGCGCCTGCTGACGGCCCCGTCACCGCAACCATCGGCATCGCGAACATCGCTCCTGTCGCTGCACTTGAACTGGTCAACGATGGATTCACCGACGGCATGGCCGACTGTGCCGCCGTTGATGCAACGCTCGACTACCGCAACGCAGAAGGTGACGGGTCGCAGCTGGCGCCGATCATCGCCTCGTTCCTCGACGCTGACGTCGACTTGATTCTCGCCATCTCGACCCCGGTGCTGCAGGCGACCGTGGCGGCAAACGAGGCAGACGGTCGGGAGACCCCGGTGCTCTTCGGTGCGGTCACCGATCCCTTCGCCGCTGGGGCTGCAGTCGGCCCCGATGACAAGCCGTCATGGCTGGCGGGTTGGCAGGCGGATGCTCCCGTCGTCGGCATGTTCGACATTGCCGCGGAGATCAACCCTGATGCCGACACCATCGGCGTGGCTTACGATCCGTCGCAGGTCAACAGCGAGGTCGCTCTCGCGAAGATGGTCGCAGAGGCTGACGCCCGCGGCTGGACCGTCGAGACCGCCACGATCGGTGACTCGAGCGAGGTCGGCACTGCAGCCACCTCGCTTGCCACCCGTGACATCGACTTCTTCTTCGTCCCGACCGATTCGATCCTGGTCAACGGACTGGGTGGCATGGTTCAGGTGGCAGACGACTTCGACATTCCGATGATCGCTCAGGACTCCGGCATCACCCAGGCCGGGGCTGCGATCGGCACCGGGCTCGACTACTACGGTGATGGTCAGCGCAACGCTGAGTATGCGTGTCAGATTCTCGCCGGGACGGCGACGCCCGCCGACTTCCCGATCCAACAGTTCGAGAACGAGCTCGTTCGCTACAGCACCACAAACGCCGAGGCACAGGGCATCGAGATCCCGGCGTCGGTCATTGACATCGGTGAAGACATCGACTGATCAGCCGATCGATTTCCCGCTTCGATGACCAGCATTGACTCACTCACCCGATCAGGTGTGGATGACGACACGATCGGAGATTCGCCACGACCCTCGTTCCTGGGGGTCGTGGCGGTCCTCGTCGCTGCGGTCATCGCGATCGGACTCGTGCCGACGTTGTGGGGTGCAGTTTCGTCGATGGGGTGGTCGCAATGGCTGGAGGCGTTGGCGATCGGGTTGATCTTCGTTCCCGCAGCGGTCGGGGTCTACATCACGTTCCGGGTGCTGGACTTCCCCGACCTCACCGTCGACGCTTCGTTCCCAGCGGGAGGCGCGATCGCTGCTGCGTTGATCTCGAATGACGTGTCGCCGTGGTTGTCGCTGCCGGCAGCCATGGCGCTTGGTGCAGCCTTGGGCGCAGTGACAGGTTGTTTGCACATTTACCTTCGGGTCAACTCCCTGCTTGCGTCGATCATCACGCTCACGGGGGCCTTCACGGTCAATCTGCGGGTTCAGGGGTCGGCGAACATCTCATTGCTGAATTCTCAGCGGATCTTCACGCCGTGGCTGGAGCCCATCAAGGCTCAGTTGGAGGCGTGGTTCGGCGATTCGGGCATTCAGGTCCACCGGGCCGTGACCACCTCATTGATGACGGTCTTGCTCGTGGCGGCAATGATCGTGGTGCTCCGCTGGTTCTTTGCTACCGAGATCGGTCTGGGGATGCGGGCCACCGGAGCGAATCGTGAGATGAGTCAGTCGCAGGCGATCAACACCGCGCGCTATCTCGTTGGCGGTGTTGCCGTGTCGAATGCGCTCGTTGGGTTGAGCGGAGCGATCTTCGTTCAACACGCCGGGTTCGCCGACATCAACTCAGGCTCCGGACTCATCGTTTCCGGCCTTGCTGCGGTGATCATCGGCGAGGTGCTCTTCGGTGCGAAAGCGCGGTCGACCATGGCGAAGTTGATTGCCGTTGGTCTCGGCATGATCGCCTATCGGGTGGCGATTGCCTTGGCGCTCAACGCCGATCTTCGGTTCCCTGGCACGGAGGGCTTTCGTTTGGAAGCGAGCGATATCAAGCTGGCGACTGCTGTGGTGGTCGTGACGATGCTCGCCGTTCCACGCCTGCGCGAAAGCCGTGACGAACGATCGCGGCGGCGGAAGCGAACATGAGTAGCGACCATCCCAAGCTCTCTGTCGAGAAGTGTTCGCTGACGTTCAACGCCGGACAGCACAACGAGGTGCGGGCCCTTGACTCGATCGACCTCCAGGTCGCAACCTCGGAACACATCGTCATCGTGGGTTCGAACGGGGCGGGCAAGTCGACCTTGCTGAACTTGATCTGCGGCCGGCACCTGCCAGATGTTGGCCGCGTCTGTATCGACGGTGATGCGGTGACCGACCAGCCTGAGCATCAACGGGCCGCCCGGATCGGTCGGGTGTTCCAGGACCCCTTGGCCGGCACAGCAGGTTCGATGACGATCGAAGAAAATCTGGCGCTGGCCGAGCGTCGATCGAGTGGCCGCCGATTCCGCAGGATCCGTCGCGGCGAGAACGAGAAGCACCGCGAGCAGCTGTCGCGATTGGGGCTCGGGCTCGAGGACCGTCTCGGCAATCAGGTCGGAAGTCTGTCCGGCGGTCAGCGCCAAGCGCTCGCACTGCTGATGGCCACCGTCAGTAAGCCCGATCTCCTCGTGCTCGATGAACACACCGCTGCACTTGATCCCGGCGCTGCAGAGCGGGTCCTGCGTCTGACCAACGAGTTGGTTGCAGAAGAAGGGCTGACGGCGTTGATGGTCACGCACAACATGGAACATGCGGTGACCACCGGTGACCGCACGGTGATGATGCATCGTGGGTCGGTGCTCTTCGACGTCGCCGGTGAGGCGCGATCGGCGATGACGGTCACAGACCTCGTCGACCGGTTCCGCAGCTTTGGCGGCATCGTCAGCGACCGTTCAGCGCTGGGGTGACCTTGGTCTCTGTCACCCGGGGCCGGTGGCACAGACGATGAGGCCATGCACCCAGCTGAACGTCGTCCAGTCACAGGTGACCGTTCGGTGGAGTTGACCAAGGACATGAGCCCGTTTGACGCGGTGAACTACTTTTTCACCCGTGCCGCAGCGATCAGTGGCGTGTCGGCCTCGAACCAGACGGTTCTGAGGACGCCGCAACGTGAGCTGCGCGTCGAGGTGCCGGTGCGACGCGACACCGGCGAGCTCGAGGTCTACCTGGGGTATCGCGTGCAACACGACAACGCTCGCGGCCCATTCAAAGGCGGTGTGCGTTTCCACCCCTCGGCTGAGATCGGCGAGATGCGGGCATTGGCCTCGCTGATGACCTGGAAGACCGCCCTGGTCGACGTCCCCTTCGGCGGTGCGAAAGGTGGGATCGAGGTCGATGTCAGCGGCTTCAGCTCGAACGAACTGGAACACCTGACCCGCACCTATGTCCGCCGGATCAGCACGATCATCGGACCGACCACCGACATTCCGGCACCCGACATGTACACCGACGCCCAGGTGATGGCCTGGTTCCTCGACGAGTACGAACAGATCAACGGCTACGCCCCTGCCGTCGTCACGGGAAAACCGATCCCACTCGGCGGTTCGCCCGGCCGCAACGAGGCCACCGGCCGCGGCGCGATCGTGGTGCTGGCGGAAGCGATCCGCGATCTGCACCTCGCCCCTGATCAGACCACGGTCGCGATCCAAGGGTTCGGCAATGTCGGCTCCTGGGCAGCCCGTCTTGCGGTCCTCGAGGGTTTCCAGGTCGTCGCCGTGTCGAATAGGGAGGGGTGCCTCTACAACGGCGATGGCCTCGATGTCGAGGCCGTCGCCGCACACCGCGCCAGGTGCGGCACTCTCGAGAACTTCGACGGTGCTGAAATCATTCCCCGGGACGACGTCCTGGCGCTCCCCGTCGACGTCTTGATCCCGGCCGCGATCGGCGGCGTGATCCATGCCGGAAACTACGAGGAGGTCGAGGCGCAGATCATCCTCGAGGGAGCAAACCACCCGGTGACGCCCTGGGCCGATGCCCGGCTGGCCGAACGGGGTGTGCTGGTGATCCCCGACATTCTCGCCAACGCTGGCGGCGTCACGGTCAGCTATTTCGAGTGGGTGCAGAACATGCAGCACTTCCGGTGGACCGAAGCCCAGGTCAACGAACAGCTGAGGAGCCGACTCGTCGATGCGTATCAGGCTGTCGCGAAGGTGGCCGAGGTTCGAAGCTGCACCCTGCGAGAGGCGGCGTTCGTCATCGCCGTCGAGCGCGTCGCAGAGGCCTCAGCATTGCGCGGCATGCTCTAGCAGGTGTTCGGGACTTCGGTCCCTGCGATTCACATGCTTCACCAACCATGATGGAGTGCCTGTCCTCGTCGACCGCAGATTGGAGCTGTTGCCTCGCCATGTCCAACTCGCTGCACGACGTCGTGGTGGTGGGGGCAGGCATCGTGGGAGCGGCCATCGCCCACGAGCTCAGCCGGTACGAGCTCTCGGTGACACTCCTCGAACGGGAGGTCGAAGCGGGATTCGGAACGAGCAAGGCCAACAGCGGCATCATCCACGGTGGTCACCACACCGACACTGAAACGCTCAAGGGGCGCCTGGAATGGTGGGGCAACCAGCTGTGGGACCCGCTGTGTGAAGAACTCGGGTTCGGTTTCGCCCGTGTCGGCGAAATCACCGTCGCCCTCACCGAATCCGACCTGGCGGCGCTCGACGATCTGATCGACAACGCTGAAGAGAAGGACATCAGCGGTGTGCAAACCTGGTCTCGGGAACAGATCTGTGCCGCCGAACCCCAGGTCACCAGAGGCGTCATCGCCGGGGTGTTTTCACCTCACACCGCAGTCGTCAACCCCTACGAGGCGGTGTTCGGGCTGGTCGAAGCGGCCGTGGCCAACGGAGTCCAGTTCCACCCCAACACCCCGGTCACCAACCTCAGTCACAATGGCGACGTGTGGACGGTTGCCACACCTTCCGGCACGCTCGGTTCCCGGTTCGTCATCAACGCCGCCGGCCTCGGCGCCGCCGCCATCGCCAACTTGGCCGGGGTTGACGGTTTCGAGATCCGGGGCCGAAAAGGTGAGGAGTACCTGCTGGACAAACGCCTCCGCCACCTCGTTCGCCACGTCATCTACCCCTGCCCCACCCCCGTGAGCAAGGGCACCCTCGTCATCCCCACCTACGACGGCACGATCATGATCGGCCCCACGGCCGAACCGGTCGACGACCTCGACGACACCAGAACCACCGCCTCCGGCGAGTCCGAGGTGTTCACCGAAGCGCGTCGGCTCGTGCCCTCCCTGAGCGAACGAGACATCATCGCTCAGTTCGCCGGAACCCGAGCAACGATCGGAGGCGACGACTTCCTCATCGGCCCTACCGAGGCTGCGGGATTCATCAACGTTGCCGGCATCCAGTCACCCGGCCTCACCGCCGCCCCTGCCATCGCCCGCTACGTCACCGACCTTCTCGCCCATGACGGCTTGGAGCTGACGCCGCGATCACATCTCAACCGAATCGAGCGGCCCGTCCATTTCGCCTCCCTCGCCACCGACGCCCAACGAGCCCTGGCCGACGACGACCAGCGCTACCGGCGGATCGTGTGCCGCTGCGAGTTCGTCACCGAAGGTGAAGTGTGCGACGCCATCAAACGGGGGGCCACCACTGTCGACGGATTGAAGTTCAGGACCCGGGCCGGCATGGGTCGCTGCCAGGGCGGCTTCTGCGCAACGAACTGCCTGGAGCTCCTGTCGAGCGAGCTCGGAATCAAGATGTCAGAGGTCACCAAACGTGGCCCAGGGTCATGGCTGGTTCTCGACCGACCCGACGGCACCACCCCCGATGCCGATGACCGAACCGATGCCATCGCCGATGTCAACTCGTCGCTGGTCGAGGACCCGTGATGATCGACGACCGACCGCATGTGCTGCACCGGAAATACGATGTGGTCGTCGCTGGTGGCGGGCCTGCCGGCCTCGGAGCCGCCATGGCAGCCCGCGATGCAGGGGCGGAACGTGTTCTCGTCGTCGACCGTGAAGCCGAAGCCGGTGGAATTCTGCTCCAGTGCATCCACTCCGGGTTCGGCCTTCACCATTTCGGCGAGGAACTGACCGGACCCGAGTACGCCCAACGCATCCTCGAGGAAGCACTCGACGACGGCGTCGATGTGCTTACCAACGCCTATCTACTCGACATCGACAACGACCAGAACATCAAGCTGCTCTCCGCCGACCACGGCGTCTCCATCCTCGACACCCGAGCGACCGTGCTGGCCATGGGCGCCCGGGAACGAACCCGAGCTGCGATCCGGATTCCGGGCGGACGCCCCGCCGGAATCTTCACCGCCGGCGCCGCCCAGCGGTTGGTCAACCTGAACGGTGTCCTGCCCGGCCGGCGGGTTGTCATCCTCGGATCGGGCGACATCGGGCTGATCATGGCCCGCCGCCTCACCCTCGAAGGGGTCGAAGTGGCGGGGGTGTTCGAGCTGATGGCCCACGCCAACGGCCTGAGCCGCAACATCGTGCAGTGCCTCCACGACTTCGACATTCCTCTGCACCTTTCCACCACCGTCGTCGAGATCCACGGACGGGATCGGATCGACAAGGTCACCGTCGCCCCGGTTGACGATCACCTCACGCCGGTGCTTTCCAAAGCCTGGGACGTTCCGTGCGACACGCTGCTGGTGTCGGTGGGCCTGATCCCGGAAAACGAACTGTCCCGCGAACTGCGGTTGCGGCTCGACCCCACCACGTCCGGACCGATCGTGTCGAGCACGATGGAAACGTCCCGTGACGGCGTCTTCGCCTGCGGCAACGTGGTGCACATCCATGACCTGGTCGACTTCGTCAGCGCCGAAGCCGAGCTGGCCGGGCGCCACGCCGGCCGATTCGCTTCGGGGGTTCGGCCACCGCACGACAACGTGCGGCTCCAACCAGGCGCCAACGTCGCCTACTGCGTGCCCCACACTGTCACCACCGATCAGCCCCACACTGTTTACCTGCGGGTCCGTAAGCCGTTGGAGAAGAGCATGCTCCGGCTCCGGGACGCCGAAGGTGCCGTGGTCCACGAGCGCCGTCTCCGCTACGTGGTGCCGGCCGAAATGGTCACCCTGAAACTCCGTCCCGGCGTGCTCGACGGGTTCCAGGGCGACGCCCTCCAGCTGGAGGTGGTGCCCCGATGACCGACGCTGACACCACCACCTACGCGTACCTGTGTATCGGCTGCCCGCTCGGCTGCAGGCTCGAAGTCGACGAGGACAACCACGGCGACATCATCGAAATTCGGGGATCATCGTGCCGGAAAGGCGACCGGTACGCCCAACAGGAACACACCGACCCCCGCCGCAGCGTCACAACCACGGTGGCGATCAGCGGAGGGATCTGGCCACGGCTCCCGGTCAAGACCAGCGGCGAAATCCCCAAGGATCAGGTGTTGGCGGCGTGTGAAGAGCTGCGACGGGTTCGGGTGCAGGCTCCGGTGAAGATGGGCGACGTGCTGCTGGATGATCTGCTCGGCACCGGTTGTGCCGTGATCGCCACCCGCGACATGCCCGAAATCGACTCGTCGGCTGTACGTGCCGTCGAGCCGGTACACCGGTAGCCGTGGCAGCGTCTCCGTCATTCCCCAGTGAGCCACAACGACGGATCGACGATGCTCGAGTCATGGTTGGGATCGAGCTCCCGGACGAGCCGCCAGGCCTCGTCGGCTCGAGTCTTTGCATCGACGTAGGTTCGCTGTGCTGCTGCGGCTGAATTGTCGGCCGCAGCGACGGCTTCGGGGTTCTGATCGGTCATTCTGGCGAGTTCCGCGTCGACCAGCAGGCGGCCGGCAGCGGTGCTGAGTTCGTCGGCTCGGGCTGACAGATCGATGGCTCGATCCTGCTTGAGTGCAAGTGCCGTTGCTTGGCCCTCGTCGGGTTGTTGGTCGATGTCGACCGGGGCGGCGACGTGAACGAACAGCGCGGTGTTGAGTTGGTTGAGGGTGTCGTCGATCGGTTGATCGCGTGGACCGAGAGGGACGCCGTCGCGGATGCGCAACGGAGCCAGGAGTAGCCCGGCATCCGAAACGATCGTGGTCATGGAGATGTGCGGCTCGACCGATGTGACGACCGCAGTGATCCGAGCGTCGGCGAGTCTGGCTTCGACCTCGGTGTGTGTCACTGCGGCATCGGTGGGCACGAAGACCGTGATCGTGGCGTCGTTCCATTGTTCGCTTCGAGTGCACATCCAAGCGAGAAGGGTGAGGAACTGACCGTTGGTGTCGTCAGCCCACCACACAGCGATGCGGTTCGGCACGGTGTGGTCCTGGAGCTGTTGCCAGGCCTGGTCCGGGGCATGGACGATGGCGGTGTTGACCCCGAATCTGATGGCGGTCTGAGCGAGAATCGTATGGTCGATTGCCTTGTCGCTGTCGTCGTCCTCGGCGAACCAGCTGAACATTGCAAGGTTCGCTCGGAGTGCGCCGATGCCGTGGGCCTGGAGTGTGGTGCTGACTCCAGCGACAAGGGTTTCGGCGACGACGGCCCTGCCGTACAGGGTGGCGGGGTGACTTGCCAGCTCCGTCTGGAGCGCCAGACCGATTCGTTCCGCGTGCTTGCGGACGACGGGTCCTTTCCCGGGAACGACACGAATGATGGTCGTGAAGCCCGACCCGCTGTCGATCCAACTCGCCACTGATGCAAGCCGCTGGCGTCGCTCGGGATCCCGTGGCGAGAAGGCGACGATGCACGGCCGGAAGTCTCGGCTGTGGGTTGTCGACGTTCCGAGGCGTTCGAGGTGAAGTCGGACGTTCGAGGCGTGGAATCCGCTGCTGCTGTCAACCCAACGGACTTGATCGATGTTGCGTGAGAAGTAGCGATAGAGCGCAACGAGCGCACACCCTGCGAGTCCACCCGCGAGCGGATCGATCGCGAGGATGGCAACCAAGCAGGCGATGGTCCCGGCGAGGCTGGCACGCCAATGGAAGTAGCGGAAGGTCGGGCGAAACGACGTGCTCGCCGCCCTTGCCTCGGAGTACGTCGCGTAGTTGATCATCCCGTAGCTGGAGAGGAAGAACATCGATATGACCGGCGCAACGACGTCGAGGTCGCCCAGCGCGACGGTCAGGAGTGCTATTCCGGCGCTGAGGACGGTGCCTCGTCGTGGGTTGTTGTCGGCACCGGACCCGACGGCGAACGGTTCGAGGCGGGCGACGAGGCGATCAGCGGCGAGCCGTTGGAGGGTGCGGGGTGCACCCATCATCGAGGCAATGGCGGACGAGAGCGTTGCTGCGATGACGCCGAGATCGATCATCCATGGAGTGATGGCAAGGCGACGCATGATGGTCGGATCGGCGCGGAGCTCCGACATGGGTACAGCCAGCACGAACGTGACGATGACGAGCAGGTAAACCACGGTGGACGTTCCGATGGCGGCGAACGTGCCGGCGCTGATGCTTCGGGACGGTGTCCGGAGGTCGCCGGACATGGCGACGCCTTGGGTGAAGCCGGTGACCGCAGGGAAGAAGATGGCGAAGCTCACCCAGAACGATCCACCGGCCGAGGGGCGACCAAGGCTGGAACCGAGTCGACCCGGATCCAGATCAGGAACGACGCCGATGAAGTAGGCGCCGATGGCGATGACAAGGAACACCATGACCAGGTATTGAAGGCGGGTCGCGATGTCGGCGCCGAGCCAGGCCAGACCGAGCAGAGCCACGATCGCCACCGCAGCGATGAGTCGTGGGAGATTTGCGTCGTCAGAGCCGACGACGCTGGCGACGGCCTCGCCGAGACCGATGGCGTAGAACGCGATGGAGATCGACATCGCTACATAGAGAACGAGGCCGATCGATCCACCGAACGCAGGTCCGAGCGTCCTCGACACCAGGAAGTAGACGCCGCCCCCGCCAACACGAAGGTTCGTGGCAATGGCGGCGAGTGAGATCGTCGTCAGCACCGAAACGAGGGTCGAAAGCCCGAGGATGGCGAGCATCGCGACAAGGCCGACATCGCCAGTAACGGTTCCGAGCCGCAGGAACAGGACGAGGCCGAGGATCGTGAGGAGGCTCGGTGTGAAGACGCCGCCGAACGTGCCGAGCTTCTTGTCCTCCGGGTCAACGGCGGTTGGCAACTCCGTTTTTGCTGTTCGTTCGCTCAAGGCATGTCCCCGTTCCTTGGGCGAATCTGCTCGCCGTCGAACGACATCGTCAACACGGCTCTCCCGTTGACGTCGATCGCCGAGCTGGATTGTATTCGAACGTTGTCATTCGGTCTGCTTCTTGCCGGGTCGGACACGAACAGGAAGCCCGGCCGGTCCCGTAGCATCCTGGCACTACGCCAGATCGATGACATGTCCTGGAAGACTCCACGCTTGGTGAGAGGCGGTGAACCATGAGCAGCGAACATATGGACGACGATTCCGAGATGTCGGCCGAGCTGGCTGCGCTGGGGATCGCTCCAGAAGACCTCGATTCGATGCTGGAAGGCCTTGCAGAAGACACCGCTGGCCTCGCTGCCCTCTGGCAGCCGACTCCCGGTTTCGTCGATCGGGTCACCACCGGTGCCATGCGACGGATTGCCGATCGTGAAGCCGCACTCGCGATTGCCGATTTGTTCGGGCTCCCCATCTTCACGACCAAGGAAATGATGACCAAGAAGGACACGCCCCAATGAGTTTCGATCAGCCGTGGGTATGGGCTGTCGGATCAGTGATCGCCGGCCTCCTCGTCGGGGCCGTCGCCGCCGCTCTCGCCCGTCGCTACCTCGGCCACGAGAAGCGCCGAGCTCCGCTCCGCGCCGTGGCTGCGCCCACGAGCACCTTCTTGTTCTGGTTGGCCACGGCGACAGGCGTTGTGTTCGCCATCGGGGCGACCAGTCCCGACACGCTCAAGCCGATCCCTCGCGACATCATCGACTGGATGCCGAACGCGCTGGTTGCGGGGCTTCTCATCCTTGGCGGTTATGCCGCCGGAGCAGCGCTGTCGGTTGGTTTCGGATCGACGATCGAGCGTGCCACGGGCCGGAGTCAACGTGGAGTCGAGCGTGTTGTCCGGTGGGCGATCATGGGCGCGGCGATCGTTCTCGCTCTCGGCAACCTTGGAGTCGAAACCACGTCGCTCCAGATCATCCTCGCCGGCGTCGTGTTTGCCCTGGCGCTTTCCTTCGCTCTGATCGCAGGGCTTGGCGGGCGCGACGTCGCCGCGAACATTGCGAGCGGCAGAACCCTTCGTTCCGATCTGGTGGTCGGCGCCACGATCGTGTCCGGCGACGTGTCCGGGACAGTTGTGGACCTTCGGCCGGCGCTGGTCGTCATCGAGACCGACGACGGGCGTCGCGTGTTCGTTCCCTTCGCGAGGTTGCTCGACGCGCCGTTCGAGATCGGGAGTGCGGAACCTTGAACCGGTGCGTCCATTGATGAGCGGGCGATCTCCGGCAAGGAATGCTCCTCGTGGCGACAGGGGAGGAGTGGGCTCGACAGCCGACGGTTTGGCCGAGCTCGTACACGAGCATGGTCCGCTCGTCTACCGAATCGCCGTGGCCATCGTCCACGACCACGCGCTCGCCGAAGACGTCGTGCAAGACGTCATGGTCAAGGCGTGGACATCGCTGCCAGCAGATTCGCAAGAGCGACCGATGCCGTGGCTTCGGACTGTCACCCGCAACGCCGCGATTGACGAGCTTCGGCGCCGACGCTTCGATGACGTCACCGACGCCCCGCCCGAGCCGAGTCCCAATGACGAGTTCGACATCACCATCGATTCTCGACGACGCCTCAGTCAGGTCTGGAGGGCGCTCTCCACGCTCGACACCGACGCTCGAATGATGATCATTCTTCGTGAGACCGAGGACCTGAGCTACGCCGAAATTGCCGATGCGCTGGGAATCTCAGAGTCGAACGTTCGTTCGAAACTGTTCAGAGCTCGCCACGCACTTCGAGCGTTGCTGAACGAAGACGAGGTGCCGTCGTGAGAATCCCAGATCGAACACTGCGCAGGTGGCTTCGCTCGGGACGTCCGAAAAGGGTTGAACGACAGCTCGACGACCCCGAAGTGGTCGGTCGACTCGAAGGAATGACAGCGCTCGACGACTCAGACCGCGAAGCGCTCGACGAGCTCACCTCCGCTCAGCCCGGCGCCATCGAACGGGTAGCGACGGCGGTAGACGAGCGGATCCACAACGGCCACGTCGCCGCTCTGGTCGATCTCGTTGGGCTTGGATGGCACACCGCAGCCGCCGTCACTGACACCGACGACGATGGTGTTCCCTAGTTCTCGGGTGGCACAATCGGGTCGATGCCGGCCTCGCCTGGAGCCGTGGGTGGTGCTGCGGCCGACGCGACGAGGGGGCTGAGCGGTTCATCGAGTAGCAGCCGCCACGCGATGTCGAGGTCGTCGCTCGCAGCGACGGGTCGGCCCGGCAACGCGGCAAGGACGAGGTCGATCCTGACCAGTGCGTCGGTCAAGGTCGTGGGGGCGACGGGTCCGTCATCGCCTTGGTTCGCCTGCAGCGCTGCAAGCAGATCGCGTGCGGACTGGACATCCTGGGCCGCCAGTCCGTAGTTCGCCTGGTAGAGAAACAGCCGAGCCCTGGACAACAGCTCTGTGCTCTTGAGGAATTCGATCTCAAGTGCGGTCGCAGACTGGGCGGTCTCGAGCTCCTCGCCGAGCGTCGCCGCGAGATCATCAAGATCGTCGATCCGGGTTGTCTGAGCAGCGAGGAGGGCGTCGATGTCGTCGACTCGCGTGACGAGCGACGCCGTCGTTTCGCTGTTGCCGTCGACTGTTGCGCTGACAGCATCGAGTTCGGCGCCCAGGGAGGCGGATTGAGTCTCGAGCTCGTCGATTCGTGCGCTGGCGTTGTCGACCGCGGTCTGAAGCTCCGCAGTATCGGCCGTGTTGGTCTCGACGGGTTGGATGACTCGATCGTTCACGATCGGTGCGACGTAGATGACCGCAGCGACCAACCCGACCAAGACGCCGACGAACAGTGCGAATCGAATGAGACGGCGAACGAGGCCTCGTTTTGGAGGTGTCAGCGGATCAGGAGTCGACTGCGAGTCTGGCAGCGACGCGTCGTCGTCGCTCGGTGCCTTCGAGTCGAGGTCGGCGTCGGTCACCGTCGATTCATCTTCGACGGGGGGCGGCTCGGCGTCGGTGATTGGGTCGATCAGGTCGGTCATGTCGTCTGTCCCTTGTGGCTGAGCCGCAAGCGCGGCCTCCCTTGAGTAACGGCACAGAAACACCAGAGTCGCGGGCGGGGCGACGGATTCTTATGAAGTTGTCGTAAAAGCCCCTGTTCGCCGAGATGTTCCACCGAGCGATTCTTCGGAAGTCGACGGCGTCGGTGGCACCGGATCGTTCAACTCGACCTGCCTGAGTCCGATAGGAGCTTCGATGCGTTCATCGAAGCATCGGCGATGGACTCATCTAGCGATGAACTCGGTGGTGCCGTCGAAACCACGCCGAAGAGATCTCGGGGATGTCCAATGAGTCGATCAGCGCAAGTGGATGTGCGGTCGATGCCGCGTGTGTCAAGGTTCCGCGTGACGATGCTGTCGGTGCTGATCCTCGTCGGCGCGCTCGCCTACGTCGCCGGTACTGATGTCGGCGTCGGATTTCTCACCCGAGATCCAAACCAGATCTCCGGAAGTCGCGCATGGGCCGGTTTGATCTCGACGTTGGGGAATGCGTTGTGGGTCGTCGCTGCATCGATCTCGATGTTCGCGGTGTCGGTGTCAGACAAGACCGATCGAGTTGGGCGTCGTGCATTCTTCGGTCTCGGCGCCGTTTCGCTGCTGTTCTTCCTCGACGATGCACTGTTGCTCCACGACGAAGTACTTCCCGGTCTCGGCGTCCACGAACTGTTTATGGTGTCGTTGTACGCAATGGTCGTGCCGGTGCTCGTCCTCCGATCAGCGTCGATCCTTCGTGCCGCGGGCGCACTGTGGCTGATCATCGGCGCCTTCTTTCTCTTCGGCGTGTCTGTCGTGATCGATTTCGCCAACTTCCGCACCTGGAACCCTGATGCGTTTTTCGCCATGGAGGACGGGTCGAAGTTTCTCGGCATCGCACTCTGGGCTGACGCGATCATCATCGCCGCCCGCCACCACTCGCTGCGCTCCCGTACCGACTCGGCACCGGTGGTGCGTGATGTCGCTGTGTTGCGCGACGTCGTCGTGTCGGGCTGAAGGCTCAGCGTCGATTCGATGACACGGTGAGCGGTTCCTCGACTCCGTGGGTTCTGCTGAAGTTGCGAAGACGTTGCACCAGCGTTTCGGTGATGTCGGACCCGACTTTGACGAGCAGGTTGCCGCTCGGCGTCACGATGTCTCGTGCGACGACCAGGCCGACGATGAGCTGTGCCAGTCCGACCTCTCGAACCAACGGTCTCGTCATCGGCGCCGCCCCACGTGGACAGCGCTTGCATGATTCGTTCCGAATGGGTCGGCGCCATGCGGGCGAGTGCCTTGGGCGATCCGAGCCCGAGACCGACAGCGTCGTCGAAGTCGACGACGGCCCGAACGACTTCGTCGATCCACTCAGGCCGAGGGCGCTCGGGGGAGAGCGCGGCATCGGCCGCCGCCATCGCATGGATGACACGTTGTGCCTCCGGGGAGGCCGGGCCCGGGTCTCGATGGTGGTGGACAGACTCGACGACCAGCGGATCGACGTTCCACATGCGCAGCACGTAGGCGCCGAGTTCGGCGTGGGTCGCACCGAAGGCCCGGAGCTCGGCGTCGTCGTCTGGCAGTCCGGTGAGCCGAAACTGTTCCTGAATGGGGCTGCAGTCTTCGCCGACGCAGGTGATGAACACGACAACACCGAGGCTCCGCATCAGTCCGGCCAACCCCGCTTGGGGAATCTCCTGGCCGATCAGCTTCTGCACGATCCGGGACATGTTGACTGACAGGTAATCCGGTCGACCAGGGAGCCCTCGGGCGGTGTCGACGGATGTGATGAACCTGCGACCGTGGTCTTGGCTGCCGGTCGAGCCTGGGTGCTGGTGATGAACGAGTCTCCGGTTCGATGATCGCAGCGATCCGGCTACAGAACGGGGTCGCGGCCGGAACGCCTCCCCGACGACTGTCGACGTGGCCCGGAGGTTCGTGAGCGAGCGCCGCGTGGAGATCCTTCGTGCGTGGCAGACTCGGTCGGTGGATGCGCAGCAAACGTCGTCGGATCGACTCATCGAGACCATCCGTGCATCGGTGATCGGTCGAGACGAAGCGGTCGACGGTCCGTTCGGGCCACGCCCGGTGATCTACGCCGACTACACCGCTTCCGGCCGATCCCTCTCGTTCATCGAGGACTACCTCCGCCGAGCCGTCCTTCCGCTCTACGCGAACACCCATACCGAATCATCCGGGACAGGCTTGCAGACCACGCGATTCCGAGAGGACGCCCGGCGAATCATCGCTCGGTGTGTCGGCGCCACGGACGAACACGCCGTGCTCTTCGCCGGGAGCGGCTCGACCGGGGCGATCGCGAAGATGATCGGAGTGATCGGTATCCGGCTGCCATCGCAACTCGACGACAACTACCGATTCTCGGCGATGATCCCCGAGGGCAAGCGTCCGGTTGTTTTCATCGGTCCGTTCGAGCACCACTCCAACGAGTTGCCGTGGCGTGAGTCGATCGCCGACGTGATCACGATCGCCGAAGATGCCGACGGACACGTCGACCTTGCCGATCTCGCGAACGCCCTCGAACGCTTCGCCGACCGACCGCTGAAGATCGGATCGTTCTCCGCCGCCTCGAATGTCACCGGCATCGTCACTGACACGGTCGCCGTTTCGAGCTTGCTCCATCGTCATGGAGCGTTGGCTTTCTGGGACTTCGCGGCAGCCGCTCCCTACGTGGGAATCTCCATGGCTGGGCCGCCGAACGATCCGGACGGTTACCTCGACGCCATCTTCATCTCCCCCCACAAGATGATCGGTGGCCCGGGAACCCCGGGTGTGTTGGTCGCCCGCCGAGAACTCTTCCAGAATCGGGTTCCCGTCATCCCGGGCGGAGGCACGGTCAACTTCGTCAACCCTTCCGAGCATGATTACTTGGTCGACGTCGAGCATCGCGAAGAAGGAGGGACGCCGGCGATCGTGGAATCGATCCGCGCCGGTCTCGTCTTCCAACTCAAAGAGGCCGTAGGCCTCGACGCCATCCGCACAAGGGAAGAGCGTTTCGTTCGGCGAGCCATCACCCACTGGGAGGCGAACGAGCGGATCGACATCCTCGGCAGTCACGATGCCGAGCGGCTCTCGATCGTGTCCTTCGTGGTGCGCTACGACGGCGGAGGGCCAGACAGACCACGAAACGAACGGCGTTACCTTCATCACAACTTCGTGGTCGCGGTCCTCAACGACCTCTTCGGAATCCAGGCCCGCGGCGGTTGCTCGTGCGCCGGTCCATACGGCCACCGTCTGCTCGGCATCGATCTCGATCGCTCCCACGAGTTCGAGCGGGAGATCGTGAACGGCTGTGAAGGCATCAAGCCGGGATGGGTTCGGGTCAATTTCAACTACTTCGTCGAGGATGCCGTCGTCGAGTACATCCTCGCTGCGGTCGATCTCGTCGCCAGTCGGGGCGCCGTCCTTCTCCCGTACTACCGCTTCGATCCTGCGTCTGGCCTCTGGGTCCATCGGGACGGGCGCCGGACACCGCCGATGTCGCTCGACGACATCGACTACTCGAGCGGAGAAATGGTGGCGACGCCGACCCGGTTGGAGGTCGAGCCTTCCGATCTGTCGCAACACCTGGCTGCGGCCGTCGAGGTGCTCGATCGCGCCGCAACTTCACCACCCAGCCCGCTTGGTCTCCCCGCGACCTCATCCGACTTCGAGCACCTTCGCTGGTTCCCGTATCCAGACGAGGCAGGGCAACCCCCGGCATCCGCGGTGTGAAACTCTTTCTCGGAGCTGGAGGGTTGATCGTCGATGACGCGGGCGCAATCCTCCTCGTCCTGGAGTCGGCCGGGTCGAAGGCGGGCAAGTGGTCGTTCCCTGCGGGAAAGGTCGAACCCGGCGAGTCGATCGTTGATGCCATGGTGCGTGAGGTCCACGAGGAGACAGGCATCGTGGCCGAACCGGTCGATCTGCTCGGTGTGTACCACTCGCTTACCACTTCAGAGGACTCGTTCGGCCTGAACGTGGTGTTCCGCGCTGTCGCGGTCGGGGGCATCGTGACGCCGTCAGACGAACATCCCGAGGTCGGGTTCACCGATCGTGCTGAAATCGCCCGGATGTCCGCCGATGGACAGTTTCGAAGCGGTGAGCTCGTCGATCTCGTGCTCGCCGACCTCGATGCAGGCCGCACGTTGCCCGTGTCGACGATCCGTAGCCTTGGAGCAACATGAAGCAGCGACCATGGATGACAGTGGCGGCCGTGCTGGTCGTGCTGCTCGCAGGGACGGTGGCGTCCGGCGTCTGGCTTCGTGGTCGCCTCGACGCTGCCGCCGAGGTCCTCGACGCCGTGGTCGACCCTGCTCTTGCGGATCGGATCGGCTCGACCGATGACATCGGAGTGCCGGTGTGCGACGACCCTGCGGATGTAGCCGAAGAGATCCGGGCATTTCACTCCGCTGTCGATGGTGTCCGTGCTGACGCCGAATCGAACAATGAGTCCACACCGGACCTCACCTCGACCCGCGCTTCGTTCGATTCATTCCTCCTCGAGTCGGCGGTCGCACGATTGTCGTCCGGCAAGCATCAGTTGCTGGTGCGTGCTCGTCCCGATGGCGATGGCTGGTGCATCGACGACGTGGTCTTCTCGACAGAACAGTGAGCCTGGCCGACGAGTGACAAGCGTCCCTCGGCTGCTGTCGGGCGCGACTCATCTGCTACACCATCGGCATATGAAGCCCGAGGATCTCATCGACGAGTTCGAGCTGCAGGATCAAGACGGGCATGCCGTGACGCTGTCGGATCTGGTGGCCGACGGTCCGGCCGTTCTCTACTACTTCGTCAAGGCGATGACGCCAGGCTGCACGGTCGAGTCGACGCACTTCCGAGATCTCCGGTCCGAGTTCGCAGAACACGGAGCAACGATCGTTGGTGTGAGCGCTGATCCCGTGGATCGGCACAAGCAGTTCGATGAGCAGAACGGGCTCGGCTTCCCGCTGTTGTCCGATCCGGACAAGACGGTTGCTGCGATTCTCGGTGTCAAGCGGTTCGGACCGATGCCGCCGAAGCGGGCCACGTTCGTTGTCGGCACGGACAAGCGGCTGATCGGGTCGGTGACGAGCGAGACGAGCATGAACAAGCACGCAGACGACGCTCTCGCCATGCTGGCATCGATGGCGTTCGAGGGCAGCGATGACGAGGGCGGCTAGGACAGGGTTGCGGTCAGCTGCCTCGCCAGCGCCTCGCCCTCGACTCGGTGATGCTGGCGTTCCTGACGCTGTGCGTACTGTGTGCTTGAGGGTGCGAACACCAGGACCGGCTTCCCCGCCCGAGCCCACGGTTGCAGCTCGGCTGCGAGTTGGTGTCTGCCGAGAGCGGACACGATCGTGCCCCCGTCGGTGGTGACCAGCGGTGCGATCACGATCAATACATCGAGCATGGCCGGGTCCGCCAGATCAGCGTTGGTGACCGACCAGACGGCGCCGTCGACGTGCAGTGCGCCGTCGAGCTCGACGGCCTGAGCTCCGAATGGGATTGCGGCCGATGCTGCGATCTCACGCTCGGGTTCCGCAGCGTCGGCGATCGAGCTGACTCGTCTGCGAGGCGGCAGCCGTCTCACCGAGCACACCTGCGCTCGGGTCTCGGGGTGAATGGTCTCCACCCATGTGAGGGGGTCCGGAGCACCGGGACGACTGAGGGCGGCCACGCCCTGGCCGCCGAGAGCCCGAGCTGCCGCAAGGAAACTTCCGATGGGGCCCTGGCGGCGCGGGGGAGCGGCTGCGGCCACGAGCGCCCGCACCGTTGACGCCGCCGGAGCCTCGAAGGGTCCGATACCGGCAGCCCGGATCGCCCCGATCGAGGTGCCGACGAGCGTCGATGCGTGTTCCGGCCGGAAGCTCGTCGTGGCGTGTAATCCGTCGAGAACGCCGCGGATCCACTGTCCGCCTGCACCGCCGCCGGCGCCCAGCACGAGACCCACTGCGCCCTGTCCGCCTGCGCTCTCCGCGCTGTCCTTCGCCCCGATCATCTCCCCTACGTTATGCCGGGAGTCGTTGCTGGAGGCCTCGGGAACGGACTGCGGGAGAACCGGCGAGCGGGGCTAGCATCGCTTGCACTGCGCAGATGCCCGAGTGGTCTAAGGGAGCGGCCTGCAAAGCCGTGATTCGCGGGTTCAAATCCCGCTCTGCGCTCCACGCTTTCTGAACCGTCCAACGGACTGCCGAACGCATCCTGGCAAAGAGGGAGGCATCGGGCACTCGGTCCCGCTACTCTCATCGCTTCCGGGTCATCCCGGTCGCATCCTGGGCCGTTAGCTCAGTTGGCTAGAGCACTACCTCGACACGGTAGGGGTCGCTGGTTCGAGTCCAGTACGGCCCACTCAGGACGAAACCCCACCCTCGGGTGGGGTTTCTGCGTCATGCGGCGTGTTCGGCGAAGCCCGGTCGCAGTGACAGATCGGCACACGCGGCGCACACGGTCTCGGGAATCAGCCCGACGCGCATCAGCCGAGAGAAGATGGCGCATCCGAGGCAGAACCCCGCGAAGCTCTCGAGCGATGCGGCGACAGCGATCATCGCCACCAGCGCGTAGGCAACGCCGGGGGCGCCGCCAACATGGAGGACGAGCGCCGACACCGACAGGACGGCACCGATCCCTTGGGCGAATCGTTTCGGTGGTCCCGCTGTCGGTCGTTCGGCCAGTGGTATGCGGGGCACGATGGCTCGGGTCACCAGCTGTCCGATCGGGCTGAGCGTCGGTCCCGTCGCCACCCTGGCGACGAAGCCGTAGGCGAGGAAAGCCAAGATCGGGACGCTGCCAGTGACGTAGAACAGAGCGGTCAGGGCGACGACGAACCCGGCCACGATGCGGGCGGCGACCTCATTGACTGGATCGGGGAAACGGAAGACGGTGTGCATCACGGTCGATGATAACTGACAAAGTTGATCAACTATTACGAGATTCGATTCCACCCCGTCGAATCTGCATCGCACGAGTACGATCACCCGGGTGTCGGAACCCTCCCACCCGGATGCCTACCCGTTCGAATGGGAGACCGCCGCCGTCCTCAGCGATGGCTCGGTGGCAAACATCCGTCCCATTCGGCCAGACGACCGCGACATGCTCGCTGCGTTCCACGAGCGGCAGAGCCAGGAGAGCATCTACTTCCGGTATTTCCGATTCCGACCGGAACTCTCCGACACCGAGCTCGACTACTTCACGAACGTCGATTACGACAAACGCATGGCGTTCGTCGCCACCGTCGGTAACGACCTCGTTGCTGTTGCTCGCTACGAGAGCGGCGAGGTCGAGACCCGGCAGCCGGAGGTCGCGTTCTTCGTCGACGACGCTCACCACGGCAAGGGGCTGGCGACACTCATGTTGGAGTACCTCGCCGCGGTCGCTCGGCAGAAGGATCTCGACGGGTTCACCGCCACCGTCCTCGCCGAGAACTACGGCATGTTGCGGGTGTTCAGGAAAGCCGGATTCGATGTGTCGTCGCGATTCGCCGACGGCGTGATCGAAGTGACCCTCGGCATCGAGATCACGAAGGCGGCGGCCGAGGTCATCGAGGCGCGCGAGCGGAGGGCTCAGGTCCGATCCATGGCCCGCCTCCTCGAGCCGGCAGTTGTCGTGCTGATCGGCGCCAGCCGCGACGAGAACTCGGTCGGTCACCGTCTGGCCGACGCGATCGCAGGGCGCCCGTTCGCCGGGAGCGCCTTCGGGATCAACCCGTCAGCAGTGGTCGAGGGCATCACAGAGATCGCCGGTTTGACCATCGTGGGGTCGCTCGCCGAGATCGAGCTGCCCATCGACCTCGCTGTCATCGCCGTTCCCGCCGCCGCCGTCGAGGGCGTGGTCGAAGAATGTGCCGCAGCAGGGGTGGCCGGGCTGCTCGTCATCAGCGCAGGGTTCAGCGACGAGGGAGCGGCCGGGTCCGAACGTGAGGCTCGTCTCGCTCAACTCGCCCGTTCGCACGGTATGCGCTTGATCGGGCCCGCCTCGTTCGGTGTCGTGAACACCGACCCCAAAGTGGATCTGCACGCCATGTTCCTGCCCGTGCGCCTCCCCGAGCCCGGCCGGGTCGCAGTGCTCTCGCAGTCCGGGCCGCTCGGGGGAGCGCTGCTCGAGCAGTTGGCCGGCTCGGGTGTTGGTCTCTCCTCATTCGTGGCCATCGGTCAACGAGCTGACGTCTCCACCAACGATCTCCTCCAATTCTGGGCGGCCGACGAGCGAACCGCAGCGATCTGCCTCTATCAACCGACGATCGGCAACCCGCGGAACTTCGCCCGGATTGCGAGGGACGTGTCGACTGTGAAGCCGATCATCGCCGTCCAACCCGAGGCCGATGTGCTGGCCGGTCTCCTGCGGCAGAGCGGCGTGGTGGTGGTTCCTCGGGTCAGCGAGCTCATCGAACAAGCCGAGATGGCGGTCGACCAACCGCTCCCGGCCGGTCATCGAGTCGCGATCATCTCCAACACGGCCTCGCTCGCCTCGCTCGCTTCGGCGGCGTGCCGGCGGGCGGGTCTCGAGGTGGTCGTACCTCCCGGCGTCGTCGACTCCGTCGTGGCCGACGCCCTCCTCATCGGCGACGCCGACACGCTCTCGCTGCCCCGCGGCGCCGATGCGCAGGTGTACGAGCAGGTCGTGGTCGCAGCTGCGGTGAGCGAGGACGTCGACATGACCCTCATCGCGATCGTGCCGACCCTGACGCTCACGATCGAGAAGCTGGCGGCGTTGTTGCGCAGAGTGAATCGGGGGATCGACAAGCCGATGGCGGCGACCGGACTGGTCGATCCATCGCGGCTCGGCGTCGACGGCCTGCCGTCGTTCACGTATCCGGAGCAGGCGGCTGGCGTACTCGGTCGCATGGCCACCTACGCGGCCTGGCGGCGGCAGAACCGAGGTGCGCCGATCGAGGCTGACCCCGACTTCCGTCAGCAAGTCGACCGTTTGATCGGGGACGCTCTTGGCGACAAGGATGAGCTGACGCTCACGATGACTTCGAGCGGCACAGCCGATCTGTTGGCGAACCTCGACCTACTGGTGGCGCCGTTCCGCACAGCCGGGACCGCGGCCGAGGCGGTCGGGCACTCAGCCGAGCTCGGGTACCCGGTCGTGTTGAAGGCCGGGGGCGTCCACGACCGACGGTCCGGTGAGGCCGGTGGCACCGCCCTCGACCTTCGAACGGCGCGTCAGGTCGAGGCGACCTTCGAGCGGATGCTCGAGACCTTCGACGAGGAGTTTCTTCCCGCCATCGTGCAGTCCTCGGCGCCGACCGGGGTCCACTTGGCCGTCGAGTTGGAGCAGAACGCCGTCACCGGGTCACGGCTGGCCATCGGGATCGGTGGCGCATCGGCCACGTCTATATCGGCCATGTCGTCGGTCTTCCTGCCGGCCAGCGAGAGCGACCTCGACCGCCTGCTGCTCGAACCGTGGTTGGCCGATCTGCTCCCGACGGGCTCGGCGAGATTCTCGTTGCGGGATCTGCTGGCCAGACTCGCCACGGCTGCCGATGCGTCACCCGACATCGCCAGCATCCGCTTCAACCCCGTGCTCGCCGGCAACACCGACACCATCCCCGTGGAGGCATTCGTGGTGCTGCGACGCTGGCCACGAGATCCACTGGCCGGCGTTCGCCATCTCGCCGGCTGAACGTCAGACGGCGCCCGCAGCACGGGTCACTCGCCGAAGGCACAGAACTCGACGGCGCCGCCGTCGAGTTGGCAGAACACCGTGACCGTTGGTTCCAACACCAATGAGAGCGTCGAATTGTCGGCGCTGAAGTCGGCCGTCGTCTCCGGATAACCCGTCCAGTCGAACTGGACGATCACATTCGTCGGCGCCAGTCGCTCGGCCCCACCGCGGTCACCGTCGCGCAGGGCAGCGACGAACGCGTCGGCTGCTGTGGTGTCGTCTGCTTGCGGGACGATCATGCTGCGGAACCGGCCCTCGCAGATGGGCAATACGTAGCCGTCGATCGAGTTCCGTGCCGTGAAGAACGCCTCGACATCGTTGTTGGGGTTCTGGAGTGTGTCGAACGCTGCCTGGATCCCCGACGGGGCGTCCGGCCCGAGAATGGCGGCGAGTTCGGCAAGGCCCTGGTCATACGTCGATGGCGTGATCGAGGCGAGGTAGGCGGAACATGTGGTGCCCACCTCGTCGTCTGGCTCCTCGACGGCCTCGGTGGTCTCGGTGGTCTCGGTGTCGCCGGCCTCGGTGGTTTCCACTGCGGTGGTGTCGCCGGCTTCGGCGGTGTCCGCTGCCGTGGTGTCGCTGCTGTCGATCGTGGAAGTCTCCACTGTGGTCTCGGGGCCGGTCGTGGTCGCGGCTTCGTCAGAACCACCACAGGCGGCGAGTCCGAGCAGCAGAAACAGAACTGGGGTGATGCGATGCATCACCCCAGTCTCACACGGATCGGTTGGCCCGTTCGGTCACTGACCGGTTTCGATTCCCGGTTCGTCAGCGCTCGCCCAGTGCCACGTAGTCGCGCACGTCTGGGCCGGTGTACAGCTGGCGGGGGCGGCTGATGCGCTGGCCCTGCTCGAGCATCTCCTGCCAGTGTGCAAGCCAGCCCGGCATGCGGCCGATGGTGAACAGCACGGTGAACATGTCGAGGGGGAAGCCCATCGACTGATAGATCAGGCCGGTGTAGAAGTCGACGTTCGGGTACAGGTTGCGGCTCTTGAAGTAATCGTCGTTGAGAGCGATCTCCTCGAGCTTGAGTGCCATGTCGAGCAGTGGGCTCTTGCCGGTGACCTCGAAGACCTTGTCTGCTTGCTCCTTGACAATGCGAGCCCGCGGGTCATACGCCTTGTAGACGCGGTGACCAAAGCCCATGAGGCGGCTGTCGCCGGCCTTCACCGATTCGACGAAGGGCTCGAGGTTGTCGTAGCTGCCGATCTCTTCCAGCATGTGGATGACCGCCTCGTTGGCGCCGCCATGGCGAGGCCCGTAGAGCGCGGCAGTTGCTGCCGACGCCGAGACGTACGGATCGGCATGACTCGAGCCGACCACACGCATCGTGGTGGTAGAACAGTTCTGCTCGTGGTCGGCGTGCAGGATGAGCAGGACGTCGAGCGCCTTGGCGAGCACGGGATCAGGCTTGTAGCTTGGCTCGGCGACTCGCCACATCATCGACAAGAAGTTCTCGGCGTAGCTGAGATTGTTGTCCGGATAGACGAAGGGCATCCCGAGGCTGGCGCGATACGCCATGGCGGCGAGTGTCGGCCCCTTGGAGATGAGCCGGTTGATCTGCTTGTAGCGGTTCTCCTCGTCGAAGATGTCCTTCGCTTCTGGGTAGAAGGTGGAGAGAGCCGCAATCGCCGAGGTGAGCATGCCCATGGGGTGGGCGTCGTAGTGGAAGCCCTCCATGAATCGCTTGCGCATGTTCTCGTGGATGAACGTGTGGTACGTGATGTCGTGTACCCAGTTGTCCATCTGCTCCTTGTTCGGGAGCTCGGAGAACAACAGGAGGTAGGCGACTTCGAGGAAGGTCGAGTTCTCGGCGAGCTGCTCGATCGGATAGCCGCGGTAACGAAGGATGCCGTTGGTGCCATCGAGGTCGGTGATCTCCGAGGTGGTCGACGCTGTTCCTCCGAATCCGGGGTCGAGGATCCAAGTGCCCGGCATCAGCTTCTGAATGGCGGCCATGTCGACTCCGCCGTTGTCGATGGGAATCTCGACGCTTTTGCCGGTGCGATTGTCGGTGATCGTTACGGTCTCGGGCACGGCGTGTCTGCTCCTGGTTCGAGGCTTCGTTGCGAATTCGACACGCCATTGTGTCGAAGGACTCTGCGAGTGGTGGTCCGCTCGGGAGCGGGATCGTTGTGACTGGCAGCCCGTTCGAATCTAGCCTCAATCTGAGGCGAAGGTCACAACGAGCGATGGGTTCGTCACAGGGGCGAGTTGTCGTGCTTGCGTGGGCGCAGACGCTCTCGCTTCGTGGCCAGTACGTCGAAGGCCGCCGCCAGCGTCGCCCTGGTTTCCAAGGGGTCGATGACCTGCGAGATCGAACCCCGCTCCGCGGTGGGATAGGGGGTGAGGTAACGCGCTTCGTAGTCGGCCTCGAGGACCGCACGTTCCTCGGCAGTCACGCCGCGGTGCAGAATTTCGACGGCGCCCTTTGCTCCCATGACCGCAACCTCCGCCGACGGCCAGGCGATCATGATGTCGTTGCCCATATTGCGCGAGTCCATCACGATGTAGGCGCCGCCGTACGACTTGCGCAGGATCAGCCCAACACGGGGAACGGTGGCTCTGGCGTAGGCGAACGCCAGCTGGGCTCCGTGTCGTATCATCCCCCGCCATTCAAGATCCTTGCCGGGAAGAAAACCGGACGTGTCGACGAGCGTCAAGAGCGGGATGTTGAAAGCATCGCACCACGCAACGAACCGCGCCCCTTTCTGGCTGGCCGGGATGTCGATGCTCCCGGCGAGCGCCTGACTCTGATTGGCGACGACGCCAACCGAGCGGCCGGCGATCGAGCAGAAACCGGTGACGAGATTCGGCGCCCACGAGCCTCGCAGCTCGAGGAACTCGCCGTCGTCAGCGATGTCGCGCACGATCGTGCGGACGTCGTAGGAGCCGGTGGGATGGTCCGGAATGGTCGTGGCAGCGACATCCGATGGCCGGTCGGCGGGATCATCGGTCTCGATGCGGGGTGCTGTCTCGTCGACATGGTCGGGGAGGTGGCCCAGGATGGCACTGGCGAGTTCGAGTGCAGCGTCCAGATCTGCGGCCACCAGTGCGGCAAGCCCGCTCGATCGAGCGTGTGTGCCCGTGCCGCCGAGACCGTCCTTGGTGATCGGCACGCCCGTGAACGATTCGACCATCGCCGGACCGGACACGAACGCGTGGCTGCCGTCGACGAACACCACGGCATCAGCGATCCCGAGGAGGAGCGCCGGACCGGCCACCATCGGGCCGTTGACGACGAACAACGTCGGGACGACGCCGGAGGCGTTCGCGAGCGCCTTTGCTGCCCGACCCCACGCAACAACGGCGTCGAAACCGTCATCGATCGACACGCCGTTGCTCGACACGACAGCGATGATGGGCAACCGCTTCTCGCACGCCGTTCGAAAGCCAGCCTCGAGCGTCATCGCGTCGATGGTGGTCAGACCCTCCGACTCGGCGAGATCGAGGGTGATGTGCATGACCCGTCGGCCGTCGAGGTCGGCAAGTCGCGCCGATGCGCCACCGCCGGCGGCATCGCGGACGCCGACACCCTCACTCACGAGCAGCACCGACACTCATGGGACGCACCGGATGGCGCACGTCGGATGATGAGAGGCGTGGACGGAGGTGCCATCCGCTCGTTCTATCGGATCGCGGGGGGTCGCGGGGAATGAACGCACAGCGAGCCGACGGCAGCTCACCGCGGCGCCGCGATGGGATGGATGCCGGCGGCCGGCTCTGCGTGGCTGCTGATGACGTCGCTGATGAGCCCACTTGCCGCTTCGGCGGCTGCCGACGGCAGGCCTCGGCGTCGGGTGGCCAGGCCGACGGTGCGCCGCCCCAGGCCCGGCATGGAGATTCGTCGCCAGGGTCCCGTGACCCACGACGGTGCGGCCGTCGCCGGCAGGATCGTGGCACCGAACCCCTGGAAGGCCAGGGATGCGAGCAGCCGAAGTCCATCGACCTCGACCTTCGGCCTGAGCACCAGGCCGACTGCAGCGAAGATCTCGTCGATCTCGAGGCGGAATGTGGTGCCGGGTGCGGCGAGGAGGAGTTCGTGCTCAGCGACGTCGGCGAGCGTTGGTTGGCGACCGAGCTGGACCAGCGGATGGTCATCCGGTGCGATCAGCTCGTTGGACTCCTCGAAGAGTGGACGATGGATGATGTCCGGATCGGGATTCGGTAGCGAGACGAGCGCAAGGTCGAGTTCCCCGTCGAACAATCGGAGCAGGAGCGAAGTGGTCGAACCGTCGGCGATGAGCAGGCGCAGGTCAGGCGTCTGTTCACGAGCTCGGTCGACGAGGAGCGGTGTCAGCCAGCGCCCGGTGGTGCCGATCACGCCGATGCGCACCACACCGCGAGGGCTCCCTCTGAAGGCGCTGACGTCTGCCTCGAGCGCCGTGAGCTCGTTCTCGATACGCCTGGCGCGAGCTACGACCGCTTCGCCTTCGGCCGTTGGAGTGCCGGACGCACGGTCGATGAGCACCGCGTCGAGCTCCCGTTCGAGCTTGGCGACGTGAGCCGAGATGTTGGACTGCACGGTGTGGGTGGCTCGAGCGGCTGCGGTGAAACCACCGTGGTCGACGACGGCAAGCAGTGATTGGAGCTGGCGGAGGTCCATGGTGCATGTTGCCACGTCCAGGCCCAGAGCTGAAGGCATCTCTCGAAACGATGTCGAGTATCGTATGCAGCTGTTCGACAGATCCAAGTGCGGTCGCTAGGTTGGCGTTCACAACGGGTTGGTTCACCGGTCCCCCTCGGGCGAACCAACATCCAGGTGTGTCGAACGGTCCCCCTCGATTCGGCCACCAGCGAGACCCAGCTTCGGCTGGGTCTCTGTCTTTTTGGCACGGAGAGATAGCGTTCGGACATGGCACAGTCGGCGGCGTTCTTCGATCTCGACCGCACTCTTTTGCGTGGCGCGAGTGGGCCCATCATCTCCGCCGCCCTTCGCAAGGAAGGTCTCCTCGGAGGTGCCCCCGTCCGGGGCGAGCGCGCCTTGTTCGGATTGTTCGATCTCGTCGGCGAGACACTGCCGGCGATGGTGCTCACCCGGCAGGCCGCCCGCGCTGCGAAGGGATGGTCGGTCGCTGCGATGAAGCGGGCCGGCGCGCTTGCTGCCGCTGACCTCCTCGATGCCGTCGAGCCCTTCGCCCGAGAAGTCATCCAGGACCATCGGTCTGCCGGCCGTTCGCTCGTGTTGGCCACCACCACGCCGTACGACCTCGTCGAGGCATTCGCCGCACAACTCGGTTTCGACGACGTCCTCGCCACCCGATATCGGGTCGGGGCGAACGAACGCTACGACGGCACGATCGATGGCGAATTCGTGTGGAATCGGGGCAAGGCTCGATCAGTGACGAACTGGGCCAGGGCTCATCGGATCGAACTGGTCGATTCGTATGCGTACTCTGACAGCTTCTACGACCTCCCGATGCTCGGTTCGGTGGGCCACCCGGTGGCGGTGAATCCCGATCCTCGGCTGTGGGCCTACGCCGCACTCCGGGGTTGGGAGACGGTCTGGTTCTCGGCTCCGCCAGGGGTGCCCAAGCCGTTGGGCCTCGAACCCCAACAGCTCGTGACGGCGCTGGCCCGACCCGAGTTCCTTCCGTGGATCGACATCGAGGTGAACGGTCTCGAGCATCTCCCGACCAGCGGTGGGGCGCTGCTCGCGTCGAACCACCGCAGCTACCTCGATCCGCTGGTCGTCGGATTCGCGGCGAGCAAGAGCCGCCGGCCCGTTCGGTTCCTCTCCAAGAAGGAGATCACCGACGCCCCGATCGTCGGTCAGATCACCCTGGCGCTCGGCGCGATCCGAGTCGACCGCGGAGGCGACACGGCGTCGTCGATGGTCGAAGCGGCGCGTGCGCTCCGAGCCGGCGAGATGGTCGCTGTGTTCCCCCAAGGCACGATCCCGCGCGGTGAGGCCTTCTTCGATCCGGAGTTGAAGGGTCGCTACGGCGCTGTTCGTTTGGCGTTGGAGACCGGCGCACCCGTCGTGCCCGTCGGCGTGTGGGGGACCGAGGCTGCCTGGCCGCGCAACCGGTCTCTGCCGTATGTGCTCAACCTGGCCGACCCGCCGAAGGTGACGGTGACGATCGGCGAGCCGTATCTCCCGTCGACCGACGACATCGACGAGGCGACTGCGGAGCTGATGGAACGGATCGTCGCGCTGCTCCCGGCTGAGGCGCGAACGCGACGAACCCCGACCGAGGACGAGCTGGCTGCCACCTATCCGCCTGGGCACGTCGCTGACCGTGCGAGCGAAGTCGACCCTCTGTAGGTTCGTCACCGTGATCATCTCGTGTGGAGAGGCGCTTGTCGACGTATTACCCGGCGACCGTGTCGTGCCTGGCGGTGGCCCGCTGAACGCCGCGATCACCGCATCTCGTCTTGGCGCGCCTGCCGCATTTCTGGGTCGGGTGTCGACCGATGCTCACGGTGATGAGATCTGGTCGCACCTCGAGGCGAGTGGCGTCCGACTCGACGCCGCTCAGCGGGGACCTGAGCCGACCGCTCGTGCGATCGTCGAGATCGAACCGGTGCAGCGGTTCACGTTCCTGGGCGACGGAACCGCCGATGCGTCGATGACGAGCGCCGATCTCTCCGGGCTTGGTCTCGACGTCCCCGGCCGACACCCGCACCTGCTGCACGGTGGGGCCCTCGGCATCTTCAGGGGCACGACCGCCGATGTCTTGCTGGACGTGGCGGCATCCTTCGACGGGATCGTGAGCTTCGATCCGAACGTCCGCTCTGAGATCATCGAGCTCGCGGGCCTCGACCGCTGGTGGCGATACGCCGACGGGTGGCTCGCTCGAGCCGACCTCGTGCGGGGAAGCGACGAGGACTTCGATTGGATGGGAGTCTCGGTCACCGACCTGTTCGATCGCGGAGTGAGGGTCGTGGTCGAGACTCGCGGGGCCGAGGGCGCCGTCGCTCACTTGGCTGATGGTCGGTCCGCGGCGGTCGGGGCGGCACCGATCGACTTCGTCGACGCGGTCGGTGCAGGCGATTCCTTCTGTGGTGCGCTGCTCACCCGATTGTGGAACGACGGTTGGCCGGCTGACCCGGATGGGTGGGAGTCGATCCTCGCCTTCGCTGTGCGGGTCGCCGGCATCACGTGTTCGCGCCCCGGGGCCGACCCGCCCTGGTCCGCCGACCTCTGACGGCTCAGCCGGCTAGGTTGCGGCGGATCACGTTGAGAGCCGACCCGGCCTTGAACCACTCGATCTGGTCCGGCGAGAAGGTGTGGTTGGTCTGGAACGTCCAGGACTCACCATCCGACGGGTTCACCTCTACCGTGACCTGCCGGGCCGGAGCCAACTCGTCGAGTCCGAGAATCGAGAGACGGTCGTCCTCGCCGATCTTGTCGTAGTCGACCGGATCGTCGAACGTGAGCGGCAGCATGCCCTGCTTCTTCAGGTTCGTCTCGTGGATCCGAGCGAAGCTGCGTGCGATCGCCACCAGGCCGAGACGGAAGCGGGGCTCCATCGCTGCGTGCTCACGGCTCGAGCCCTCACCCATGTTCTCGTCACCGATGACGACCCACGGTTGATCGGCTTCGTGATAGGCCTTCGCCATGTCGGGGAAGCTCTGTCGCTCGCCCGTCAACTGGTTCTTGCCCATGCCGACGATGTTCTCGTTGTACGCGCTGACGGCACCGAGGTAGAGGTTGCCGGAGATGTTCTCGAGGTGCCCGCGGTACTTGAGCCACGGACCCGCCATCGAGATGTGATCGGTCGTGAACTTGCCGTGCGCTTTCACCAGGATGGGGAGATCGCGGTACCGCTCGAGCGGCTGCGGCTCGAACGGCTTCAGCAACTGCAGGCGATCAGACGTGGGTGACACGGCCACGTTGATGTCCGAGCCGTCCTTCGGCGGAGCAATGAATGTGTCCTCGCCAGGATCGAAACCCTTGGGCGGCAACTCGATGCCGACGGGAATCGAGAGGCTGACTTCTTCCCCCTGATCGTTGGTGAGCGTGCCGTTGATCGGGTCGAAGTCGACCCGGCCGGCCAGGGCAAGTGCCATGACGGTCTCGGGCGAGGTCACGAACGCGAGGGTCGCCGCATCGCCGTCGTTGCGCTTCGGGAAGTTGCGGTTGTACGAGGTGACGATCACGTTGGTCTCGCCCGGCTCGCGCTCGGCCGAACGATCCCACTGCCCGATGCAGGGGCCACATGCGTTGGCCAACACGGTTGCGCCGAGGGCCTCGAAGTCTGCCAGCAGGCCATCTCGCTCGATGGTGGCTCGAACTTGCTCCGACCCTGGTGTGATGAGCAACTTGGTCTTGACGGTCAGCCCCTTGGCCGCTGCCTCGCGAGCGATCGATGCTGCTCGCGTGATGTCCTCGTATGACGAGTTCGTGCAGCTCCCGATCAGTGCGGCGCTGATCTCCATCGGCCAACCCTCGCGCTGGGCCTCGGCCCCGAGGTCCTTCACCTCGCGGGCGAGATCCGGCGTGTGAGGGCCGTTGATGTGTGGCTGCAGCGTGTCGAGGTCGATCTCGATGACCTGGTCGTAGTAGTGGGACGGGTTGGCCAGCACCTCGTCGTCTGGTCGGAGATGATGCGCCACCGCGTCAGCGGCATCGGCTGTGGCTTCACGTCCGGTGCTCTTGAGATAGCGGGCGATCGCGTCGTCATAAGCGAAGATCGAGGTGGTGGCGCCGATCTCGGCGCCCATGTTGCAGATGGTGGCCTTGCCCGTTGCGCTGAGGCTGTTGGCACCCTCGCCGATGTATTCGACGATGGCTCCGGTGCCGCCTTTCACGGTGAGGATCTCGGCCACCTTCAAGATGACGTCCTTCGGGGCGCTCCAACCGTTGAGGTGGCCGGTGAGGACCACGCCGATGAGCTTCGGGAACTTCACATTCCAGGGGAAGCCGGTCATCACGTCCACGGCATCGGCGCCGCCGACTCCGATCGCCACCATCCCGAGGCCGCCGGCGTTGGGCGTGTGGGAGTCGGTGCCGATCATCATGCCGCCGGGGAACGCGTAGTTCTCGAGCACGACCTGGTGGATGATGCCGCTGCCCGGCTTCCAGAACCCACCGCCGTACTTGGCGCTGATCGATTCGAGGAAGTCGTACACCTCCTCGTTGGCGTCGACGGCGCGCAGCAGATCCTGCTTTGCCTCGACCTTCGCCTGGATCAGATGATCGCAGTGGGTGGTGGTGGGGACTTTCACGTTGTCGAGACCGGCCGTGTCGAACTGGAGCCACGCCATCTGTGCCGTGGCGTCTTGCATCGCGACCCGGTCGGGCCGGAAGTCGACGTAGCTCTCGCCGCGAACGGTCTCGGCTGCAGGGTCGTCGAGGTGATTCGCCAGCACCTTCTCGGTGAGGGTCAGTGCCTTTCCGGTCTTGGCTCGGAATGCGGCAACTCGTTCATCGAGGGTTGCGTAGACCCCATTGATCAGTTCGATGGGCGTTTCGGGTCCGACAGCCATACTGGCTCCTGTCTCGTAGACGTGATACAACCTTAATACAAGTGAGGACGTTTCGCTATCACCAAATCGCAGATGATCTGCGCAAGAGGATCACCGACGGGGAGTTTCCCCCCGGCCGGCTGCTGCCCAGCGAAGCCGAGCTCGGTTCTGTCTACGAGGCAAGTCGGGTCACAATTCGCAAGGCCCTCGAGGTCCTGCGTGGTGAGAGAGTGGTGGACCCACACCAGGGCGTCGGCTGGTCGACGGCCGCCGACCGACTTCCACAGACGCTGGCGACACTCGCAACCATCGAGGGGCAGCTCTCGTCGTCCGGCCGCACCTCAGAACGCCGCGTGCTGGATTTCCAGTTCGTCGAGGCGCCACCACACGTGGCCCCCTTGCTCGGCCGGCGCGTGCTCGAGACCCGTCGGCTCAGTGTTGCCGACGGATCACCGTTCGCCCGCGTGACCGTGTGGTGCCCAGACGAGATGGGGTCGTCGCTGTCGCTTGCCGACGTCGAACGTTCCAGCTTCTATGACCTGCTGCCGATCGACGTCGGGGGAGCGACGCAGACGATCGGGGCTCAAATCGTCGGGGACGACGATGCCGCGCTTCTCGACATCCCGGTCAACAGCGCCGTCCTTGTCGTGAAGCGGGTGACCCACGATCGCAGCGGGACGGCCGTGCTCGTGTCCGAGCACGTGTTCCCCGGCCATCTCACCGAATTCGTGGCCGAGCTCGCGTCGGCCGAGGATCATTCGTCTCCTGCCGGTCTTCGACTCGTCGATTGATCTCGTCCGGCCCACGCAGTGGACGGAATCAGCGCGGTTGGAGGTGCTTCAGGGCCTCTCGAATCGACAGGCCGGACAGCACGTCCAGCCTGGTGTCGACATAGTCCTGCACGGCATCGGGGTCGGTGCGGGCGTACTGGCGGAGTGCCCAGCCGATGGCCTTTCGATGGAAGAACTCGGTGCTCGACGCATGCAGGTCGCAATAGTCGAAGAGCTGGCGGACGTCGGTGTCGTCCTTGAACAGGAGTTGATGGATGATCGCTGTCCGGTTGAGCCAGAGGTTCTCGCTGGTTGCCCAGCGGTCGATGGTCTGACGCAGCGATCGATCGTTGCGGACGAGGTGGGCAACCGGATGGGTGGCAAGCGCGTCGACGGTGTCCCACCACGAGTTGGTGGTGACCAGGCGGCCCAGCCAATCGATGTCCTCGCTGACCAGCACGCGCTGCCAGCGCCGGAGGATGTCGACCGCGCACTGGTGGAACTCACGTTCTTGCATCGCCCAGAGGTGATCGACGGCATCGACCAGCTCGGGACGTGAAGGGGTACGGGCCGTGGTGATCGATGCCTTGACGGCCGCCCGACGCCCGGGGGTCTTCACGCCGAGGAAGGGAAACCGATTCCCGAGATAGGCCGACATTGCCTCCGACTGTGCCTCGTCGCTCATCGAACGAAGGCTCGATTCGAGCTCGTCCATCTCGTGGAGCAGCGCCATCGGTCGCACCGTATCGACATCGCAGCGTTGTGTCCCGCGACGTCCTCGGCCCGGCCTCCAAGCGAACCTATTCAGCGTTCCCGTGGACGATCGCGCTTGTGTTTGCTAGCCATCCGGGTGGGCAGATGTGCAACGAGCACAACGGGAACGGAGACCCAAATGAGATTCCAGGGAATGTCGCGTCGTCTTGTCGGCGCAGTACTCGGGGCGGCGATGATCGCGTCGCTGGCGGCAGTCTTGCCGGCGAGCGCCACTGATGACGACCGGGGCGACGGACGATCTGCGGCTGCCGTCAACGAAACCGTCGGCAAGATCGAGCGGGCGTACATCACGCTGCTCGGTCGGGATCCAGATGACGGTGGCCTGCGCTACTGGCTCGACCGCCAGGCCGACGGCCTTTCGTACGAGCGCATCATCCAGTTCTTCCTTGATTCGCCGGAGCGCAAGGACAAGTACCCGGACGGTCAGACCGACCGCGAGTATCTCGAGCAGCTCTATCGCGACGCATTTCGTCGCTCACCTGATGCCGGCGGCGTCACCTACTGGATCGGGCGCCTCGCTGACGGACTCACACGAGACCAGGTCGCGTTGTTCTTCGCCGACTCGGCCGAACAGCGGACTGCGACCGCTCCCAACCCGGTGTTCGACCTCAACATCTTCCACATCAATGATCATCACTCGAACCTCGACGAGAGCGACATCGAGTTCACCCTCGGTGGTGTGACCACCGAGACCGAACTCGGCGGGTTCCCACGTGTCGTCACGAAGATCGACGAGCTCGAGGCCGCTCACGACGGTGAGAACAACCTCAAGATCCATGCCGGAGACGCGATCACGGGAACGCTCTTCTACACCCTGTTCCAGGGTGAGGCAGATGCAGCACTCATGAACGAGGTCTGTTTCGATGCCTTCGCACTCGGCAATCACGAGTTCGATGGTGGAGACTCCGGTCTGGTGACCTTCCTCGACTATCTTGCCGAGGGCGACTGCGACACCCCGGTGCTCGCTGCCAACGTCGAGCCGCAGCGAGGTACACCGCTCAATCCGGGCAACGGTCAGAACTACCTCCAGGCATTCAGCATCGAGACCTTCGGTGACGAGCAGGTCGGCATCATCGGCCTGGACATCGCCCAGAAGACTCAGGTGTCGTCGAGTCCGCTGAAGTCAACGGCGTTCCTCGACGAGGCAGTCACGGCCCAGCGCTACATCGACATCCTCGAGGGCATGGGCGTCGACAAGATCGTCCTGGTGACGCACTACACGTACGCCAACGATCAGCGGCTGGCCGGAATGGTGACCGGTGCCGACCTCATCGTCGGTGGCGACTCGCACACCTTGCTTGGTGACCTCGGCGCCATCGGACTCTCGTCCGGTGGCCCGTACCCGACCAAGACCACCGATGCTTCCGGTCTTCCGGTATGCCTCGTGCAAGCGTGGCAGTACAGCTCGGTCGTCGGTGAGTTCACAGCTTCGTTCGACCGGTACGGTCACGTTGCCAGCTGTGGCGGGACCCCGCATCTGCTGCTCGGCGATGGCTTCACGAAAGAGGTCGGTGACGACAGCGTTCCGCTGACGGCCGACGAGGAAGCGACTGTTCGGGCCGCCCTCGACGGCATCCCCGGCGCCGGCGTGGTCACTCCAGACGCCGACGCTCAGCTGATTCTCGAGGACTACAAGGCCGAAGTCGACGTGTTGTCCGCCGAAATCATCGGCACGGCCACCGAGGATCTCTGCAGCGCTCGGCTCCCCGGCGAGACCGGTCGCACCGTGATCGCAGCGTGTGCTGCGAGCGGAATGCCGAACGGCGGCGACATCCAACAACTGGTGGCCTTCGCCTTCGCTGACCGAGCGTTCGACGCAGACTTCGCTCTGCAGAACTCGGGTGGCGTGCGAATCGACATCGGTTCCGGTCCCATCACAATCGGCGACGCCTACACGTTGCTCCCGTTCGCCAACACGATGGTGAATCTGGAGATGACGGGCGCCGAGGTCAAGCAGGCGCTGGAAGATGGCGTTTCGAACATCCTCGATGCCGACGGCTCCAGCGGCGCCTATCCATACGGCGCCTATCTCCGCTGGGACATGGACTTCACGCAGCCGGCGAACAACCGGGTGTCGAACCTCGAGATCAGGGCCAAGGCCGACGGTTCTGCTTGGGGGCCGATCGATCCGGCGGCGACCTACACGGTCGTGGTCAACAGCTTCATGGCTGGTGGCGGTGACGGCTTCGACACGCTGGAGACAGTCTCCGACAGCGGCCGAGGCGTCGATACCTTCATTGACTACGCACAGGGCTTTGTCGACTATGTCGTCGAGGACCTCGGCGGGACCGTCAGCCGGGTTGACCCGGCCGACTACTCGACGCAAAACTTCACCCCAGCTGCCGAGTAGGCGACCGGTCAGCGCCGACACACGAGAAAGCCCCCGGGGGAGGGATCCCGGGGGCCTTCTCGCGTAGCGTATTGCGGCTTGCCGTCTGTGTCAGCTCGCCGGGGGAAGAAGTACAGCGTCGATCGCGTGGATGACGCCGTTGCTGGCCTCGACGTCGGCGGCGATCACCGTTGCGTCGTTGATCTTGACGCCGTCGCTGAGGTCGATCGTGATCTCGGCGCCGTTGAGGGTGGCGGCGGTCATGCCGTCGCTGATGTCGGTGCTGAGGACCTCGCCGGCCAGGACGTGGTAGGTGAGCACCGACGTCAGGAGCTCTGTGTTGCCGAGCAGCTCTTCGGCGGTGAGGCCGAGGGAGTCCAGGGCGGCAGCGAATGCCTCATCGGTCGGGGCGAAGACGGTGAACGGGCCGTCGCCGTTCAAGGTGTCGACCAGATCGGCGGCCTGGAGGGCGGCGACGAGCGTGCTGAACGTGTCGTTGGAGGCAGCGACATCGACGATGGTTCCGACTTCGTCCGCTTCTTCCATTGCGTCGTCCTCCATGGCGTCTCCGCCCAGGCCGAGGCTCGGGGGCAGGAGCACGTAGTCGATGGCGTGGATGACACCGTTGCTGGCATCGACGTCGGCGATCACGACGTTGGCGCCGTTGACCTTGACGCCATCGCTGAGGTCGATGGCGACCTCTTCACCCTGCAGCGTCGCGGCGCTCATGCCGTCGCTGAGGTCGGTCGAGAGAACCTCGCCGGAGACGACGTGGTAGGTGAGGATGGTGGTGAGCAAGTCGGTGTCGGCGAGGAGGTCTTCGGCGCTCAGACCGAGGTCGCCGAGCGCAGCGGCAAAGGCCTCATCGGTGGGGGCGAAGACGGTGAACGGACCGTCGCCACTCAGGGTGTCGACCAGTCCAGCGGCCTGGACGGCAGCGACCAGCGTGGTGAACGAACCGTTGGCGACGGCGACGTCGACGATCGTGCCGACCTCGGCTGCCTCCTCCATGGTCTCGTCCGTCACCTCTTCGGCGACAGTGGTCTCGACGCTCTCTTCGGCATCGTCAGATGCGCAGGCGGAAGCACCGAGCGTGAGTGCCATGAGAAGGGCCGCAGCTTTGCGAGTAGTCAGTGTCATCGTGAACTCCTTGGGGTGGGCGATGTGTTGACGGTCCTTCGACGGGCATGTGGTGATTGGATGCGTCGATGGTTGTGTCGATGGTCACGCTGCAGACGCCCCGTCGCGCTCAACGACCACCCACTCGCTGCCGATGGGGCTGCGATGTCACTCCTGACGAGAACCTCCCGCCTAGGGCGGGTCGGCGGTCCACCGCGCACTGCACTCCTGCTCGTCTGGTGCACCGCGCTGGTTCTGGCGGCGTGCTCTTCGACAGAACCGGTGGTCGTGTCGGTCACCGAAGCCGACGTCGTGCTCGCGTACGTCGATGACGGCAGCGATGCGGACGTCGCCGACTGTTTCGTCGGGCTGGGCCAGCGTGAGTTCGATCTCGACGTCCTGCTTCCCGGTGCCGCCTCTGAGGCCGACCGCCCCCTGATCGACGAGATGTTCGCGAGCTGCCTCGACGCGGTCGCGAGACTCAACACCGATGAACCTCCACCCCGGCAGTCCTTCGACGTCGGCCCGTTCAACATCGGCGACGACATGTACCTCGACGTGCTGTGGGTCGACTGCGACCGTGGCGATGGTGCCGCGTGCGATGCGCTCTGGGAGGAGTCGCCGATCGGCAGCATGTACGAAGCGTTCGGCGTGACATGTGGGAACCGGGCAGAGATCCTGGACTGCACCACCGAGCTGATACCCGAGCCTGAGGCCGAGCCAGACGACGACGCGATTGCCGAGTAGCCGCCGTTCCGATCAGGGACACACTCCGGGGGGGAGTCTCAGGCAGCAGCGACAGCTGTGCTGCGTCTGGCGACGATCTCGACCGGAGCGAGGACCCCTCGCTCGAGGCACTGCCGAAGGTTCCCGAACATCACCGGCCAGTCCGGACCCATGAGATGGGCGAGGTTCACACTCGGCGGGTTCGCCTGTGCCGACCGGAGCGCCTCCATGGCCAGATCTGTCCGATCGACCGGATCATCGACGGTGAGGCCTGCAGCGCCCAGCGCCGACCGATAGGCGGTGGGTGATTCGACAAAGCTGGTTGCTTCATTGCTCGACCACGGGACGGGGAAGTCGATCGCGCCGTCGCCCATTCGCATGATGTCGTACACGTGGAGTGATCCGCCGACGCGAAGAACTCTGGCGAGTTCGGTGAAGAGTGGTTCCTTGTCAGCGATGTTCATGCCGACGTGGATCATCGTGATGGCATCGAACTCGCGATCGCTGAACGGCAACAGAAGCGCGTCCGCCACGCCGAATGTGGTCCGGCTACCGAGTCCGACCAGCGCGCTCAGTTCGGAGGCCGTGTCGACGAAGGACGGCGTCAGATCGACGCCGGTGACGTGACAGCCGGCCGTCGCGGCAATCGTGCGTGCTGCGCCCCCGATGCCACAGCCGACGTCGAGCACCCGCGACGAAGTCGACAAGGGGATCGATCGCATGAGTTCGACCGTGGCCGCCCGACCGCCGAGATGGAACTCGTCGACGCCGGCTACATCGTGGGGCTCGAGCTGTTCGAGGTCATGGCCGACCGCGACCAACCGTTCGCGTATCCGATCGATTGGACGATCGCGGTCGTAGTGGTCGATCACGTCATCGCTGGTGGGCACCGGCGCAGTCTCGCGCGTAGAGCGCTCAGAGATGTAGAGCGCTCAGAGATGTAGAGCGCTCAGAGATTGGGCCAGCGGGGCTGTCCTGGGCGCCGCCGCGCCTGGCCCGGTTTCGGGCCCATCGCCCAACGCCGACGCCACGCGCCACCTTCCGGACCGTTCAGGTCTGGTGTGTCGCCGCGGTGGGCCTTCTTTCGGGCCTCCCACCAACCGCTCGTGAACTCGTCGGCCAGTTCGTTGACGGCGGCCTGGATTCGTTTGGCGTAGTCACGCACGTCCTCGTCGGCTCCGATCTGCATCGGGGAGCCGAACACCACCGCGCATCGTGACCGCTTGGGCCAGTTCTTGCCCTTGGGGAGGACCGAGCCGGTGCCGTCGAGGTAGACCGGCACCACGGGAGCCCCGGTTCGCTTGGCCACGAACGCCGCGCCCGGCCGATGTTCCCGACTCCAGCCGTCTGGGCTGCGCCCGCCCTCGGGGTAGATGAGCAGGCTGCGGCCCTTTTCGATGGCGCCGACAGTGTTCTTGATGGAGAGCTTGGAGACCTTCTGCCGCTCGATCGGGATCGCACCGATGAAGAGCGAGGAGAGGATCGCGGCGAATCGGTTCGGGAAGAAGTAGTCGGCGCCGGCGGCGACTGCCAGCTTGCGTCGCAGGTGGCGAGGAATTGTGGCCATCATCAGCGTGGTGTCGGCGTGGCTGTGATGGTTCGCTGCGAAGATGACCGGTCCCTCGACCTCGGTGAGGCGATCGGTACCGATCACCCGGGGTGATCCGTAGATGCGGATCGCCGGTTTCATGAAGCCATAGACACCGGCCTCGCGCACCGCTCGCGCGCCCCAACCGCGGCTCCATTCGGCGTCGTAATAGACGCCGACGGTCGGATCGGTCTCTCGCTTCTCGACACCCTTCGGAGTCGTCGGCGACTCGGTGATGAAACGAAGCCAGCTCATGGTGCTCTGAACAGTAATTCACGCATCGGTCACTTCACGTCCGCCATGAGAATCGGTGGGTTGTGGAGGTGTGTGATGGTGGGCTGCGGGCCGACAGTGTCAGAGGCCATCTCGAGCGCATCCTGGAGGGTCGACGCCGGCTTGAAACCGAGGCGGCGCACGGCGCGGGGGTCGCCGCCGACCACGATCACGCTGCCGAGATAGTCCATCGCGTGGGCGCACCAATACCACATGTAGAACGGGTGGACCCCGTGATAGGCGTAGCTGGTGCGGTAGAGATGGCGATACCACTCGTCTTCTGCGTACTGCTTCTCGTACTTCTGTACCTCGACCGGATCGGTGCTGATCGAGAGCACCTGCTCGAAGAAGTCGATGTAGCTGGGATGATGGACGGGGTGGAACTCCCACGGTGTCGGGTGGCTCATGATGAGCACGCCACCCTCCTTCACCACTGGTTTGTTGCGATACAGGTTGAAGAAGTAACCGAGGCCCTGAACGGCGACGAGGATCGGGTTCATGATGGAGTTCACGTTGTACGGGCTGAGATAGGGGAGCCCCATCGTGACCACGTCGGTCTGCCCCTCGACCGGAACGAGGTGCTGCTTGTAGACCATCTCTGTGGTCTTGCGGTGCACGGCCTCGACCTCGCCGGCTTGGACCGAGGTGAGTTCGTACGGCGACTTCCACGAATGGAAGATCTTGCGTCGCTGGGCTCCGGTCATTCGCTTGAGGCCGGTGTTCATCGCAGTGAAGGCAGCCCGATCCTTCAGGCCCCACTCCCACTCGCGTTTCTGGAGCATGGCCAACGGGCCGTCGTGGCCGAAGGTGTTGGTGTTGATGGTGGTCTCGACCTGGAAGATGCGCGGTCCGTGGTTCTTGATGACCTCGCCCTGGCGCCAGTTCGACCGGTGCAGTTCGGACTTCTCCTGATCCATGAACGAGGTGCTCTTCACCATCGTCTGGGGGTTGTGGTGGGCTTTGACTCCCTGATAGCCGGACAGGCCGGTGGCGGTGCTCTTCCAGCCACCGTCCATGCTGACGATGTTGATGTTGATGTAGATGACGAGGTCAGACTCGGCTGCCCGCTTCGACATCTGGACGTCTTCGTCGTGTCGGGTCTGGCCGAGAATGACCATCCCGTCTGGATCCTCGGCGTCGTGGTTGTAGAGGAGGCCATGGGGATGGAACGCCTCGAAGATGCGATCGCCGACGGCGTGGCGGAGCTCGGGGTCGGTCATGCGACGATGAAGAGCAAGGGCGGCGATGATGTGCACGTCGTCGACGCCGGCGGCCGCCGCCATGTCGAGGACGGCTTCGATCAGGCGCTGGCGAACGTCTGGCTTGGCCATCGGGGGCAATGGCAGCGAGATGTCGTCGAAGGCAATCGTCAGCTTCATGCCCGACCTGAGGAGCGAGGGCAGTGGGTCGTCGTCGATGGGGTTGGTCAGCGCGTCGAGAATGGCGCCGTCTGGATCCTTCAATCCCTCGAGCGGTTCGCTCGGATAGATGACGCGGCTGCGTCCGACAGGCAGCTTCTCCATGCGGAAGCCTTCGCCGTGATGGAACAGGATCGGTGGCGTCTGACGGTCGACGTCCAGGACGAATCCGGGGCGAGGGTTCGGGCGGGGTGTCGGCATCAGCGTCGGCTCTTTCGGAGGTGTGGCATGGGGCCCAGGGGCAAGAGGCGGTCAGTGCCGCCCGGGGCCTTTGTCCAATGTTCGGTGAGCCAGCCTCGTTTGATGGCAATCGAGGCCAGGCGAGTCTCGGGGTTCACGGCAACGGGGAACCCGACAGCATCGAGAAGGGGGAGGTCTGACGACGAGTCGGCGTATGCCACTGACTCGCTGAGATCGATCGAGTGCGTGGCGGCGTAGTCACGCAAGGCCTGGGCCCGCACCTCCCCGGTGGGCGGCACGGCGAGCAGTTCCCCCGTGTAGCGGCCATCGCGAACCGACATCTCGGTGCAGATGACGTCGTCGAAGAGCGGCCGTAATGGGTCGACCACGATGTTCAGCGCTCCGGTGATCAGCACGGTTCGGTGCCCGAGTCGGCGGTGTTCCCTGACTCGACGCAGCGCTGCGGGAAATGCCTTGGTGAGGATGTGATCGGTCAACATCTCCTGGCCGAGCTTCTCCATCTGGGCGACGGAGGCGCCGTCGTAGCGGCGGTAGAAGTGGCGAAGGAAGTCGGTGCGATCGCGGGCGTCGAGTGCCAAGAGGCTCGGTGCCTCGGAGAGGGTCTTGAGCGTGAAGCGCACGCGGTCGGCGGGGCCGAGGTTCCGCGTGGCCAGCCAGGCGTAGCTGAACACCACGTTGCTGGCGATGATCGTGTTCTCGAGGTCGAAGGCCGCCAGTTGGCGGTCGGGATCGAGGACACGCTTCTTCAGACGCTTTGCCCGGGCATCGGGATCCGAGCGTTCGCCCGTGGTCTTGACCCTGGCGTGCTCGACGACCGAAGGAAGGTGGATCTCGGTGACGTAGCGGGTCCAGTCGACGATGGCCGGGTCGCAGCCGAGCTCCACCTGGTCTGATTCGGAGAGTGACGCGTGGAGATCGACGAGTCGCTCGACGCCATAGAGCGCCTCGCACTCGGCATAGGCGCCGTAGATCTTCACGTAGCCCTTCGCTCGCTCGACCTGCTCCATCTTGTCCTCGACGTCGGCGCTGATCATGGCCTGCTTGCCCCGCAGCGGCAGCAGCTTCAAGGCCTTGTCGGCCCGCTCGAGATTGCGGTGGGCACGATCGAGTTGGCGTTCGACGGCACCACGGCCGGGGAAGCTGAACTGGGCGACGGCGATGGGTTGACCCTTGCGGTCGTAGAGCGGGTGCTCGGAGAACCAGCCACTGACCAACTCGACCAATTGTCGGTAGTGCAGGGGGTTGCGAGTGCCCGAGGCGACCTGGGTGATGTCGACCGCCGCCCGCTCGGCATCGGTGCCGTCTGCGTGTCCTCGGGCTGCGACGTTGATGATGGCGGCGACGACGAGGTCGACGGGGATGACGTCGACGACGCCCTCCGGCACACCCGGGAACTCCTTCAGCAGACCTTGGGCGTAGCTGATCAGGATCGGCTCTGCCATCCGGAAACCCTTGATCCAACCCGGTCGTGGCTCGGACCAGGCCGACTCGATGATCGAAGGGCGCACGATGCTGACAGGGATCTCCGCCTTGGACTCGAAGAGCGCTCGCTCACCGAGTGCCTTGGTGTAGGCATAGGCATCGGGCCAACCGAGCGACGCCGCCCGGGCCCGCCCGGCTTCGACGAGCTGTTCGCTCAGCCAACGTTGGCGGGTCTGTTCGGTCTTGGCTGCGAGGAGGGGGGTGCCGGCGGCGCCAAGCTCGTTCTCGGCTCGGGCGCGGAACTCTTTGAGTCGGCCGGCCGTGCGGCTCTCGGCATCGAAGTCGGAACGGGCCCGCCGAGCGGCCTTCACCTCGGCCCGCCAGTCGACGTCGATGTGGAACGGGCTGTCCATCAGCAACTGTTCGGGTGCCGAGCCCCGCCGGTTCCCGGCGACGTAGCAGGTCGAGACGGAAATGAAGTGAGGAGTGACCCCGAGATCGGTCAAGGTCTCGACGATGCGGGTCGGGCCGAGCAGGTTGACCTCGACGGCACCGTCGATCGGGGCGTCGAAGCTGACGGTGGCCGCCGAGTGGATGATGATGTCGCAACTGGCCCAGATCGAACGGTCGTTGTCGTCGAGCCCGAGTCCGTCGGCGCTCACATCGCCGCCGACCACCTGGACCCGACGTTCGACGTCGGCCCAGAATTGGTCCTTGCCGACCTCGTCGATCAGGCGATGGAAGGCATCGTTGCGAAACACTTCGCGCCGGGCTCGCTCGGCAGGAGTCGACCGCTTGCCGGGACGGACCAGCAGGACGAGCTCGCAGTCTGGCACCGAACGCATCAACCGCTCGACCAGGGCGGTTCCCAGGAATCCGGTCGAGCCGGTGACCGCGATTCGCTTGTTCGCCAGGCGCTCAGCGGAGCTGGCTGGGGATGTTGTGTCCATGCGAGTCAACGATTCCTCTACCATTTGGTAAGTCATGACTCTAACCGATCCGCCTCCACTGCGGCACGCCACAGCGAAGCGCGCCGTGGAGACTGCTGCTGCCGCCTTTGCCGAGCGGGGAGTGGCGGCGACGTCCCTCGATGATCTGGCCAGGACGATGGGAGTCACCAAGCAGACGATCCTGTACCACTTCAAGTCGAAGAGCGGTCTGTTGAGCGCGGTACTGGACGACGCAGCCGAGACGCTCCGCACCGAACTCGATCGACGAAGCGAGGCGAGCGCCGCCGGCTGGCCTCGGGTCGAATCGATCGTCCGTGCTGCGTTCGGACTGGCCGTGCGACGGCCGGAACTCCTCGGGCTGTTGCGCGAGGTCGGGCGATTGGGGCCTCCCGTTTCCGATGATGTGATCGTCTTGCTCCAGCCCATGGTCGATCGGGCGGTTGCGTCTCTGGAAGCGGGCATGGCCGACGGTCACTTCCGTCGTTCCGATCCTCGCCTCGTGTTGGTCTCCTCGTATGCCGCCGTGACCGGTGTCGTGTCCGATCCCGAGATCCTGCGTGCCGTCGGCCTCGAACTCGACCTCAGAACTGCGGCCCAGCTGCGCCGGACAGTCCTCGATTTTCTCGAGGCAGCGCTCGTCATTTGACCCCCACGTCTGGCGAGGCGCCGAGAGGTAGCGTGCCGTGATGCGCCGATCGCTTCGCATCACTCCCCAGCAGTTGCTCATGTTCATGATTGCGCTGTCGCTGGTCGCCGTTCTTCTCGCCGGGGGTGCCGCTCCAGGAGCGAGCGCGCAGACGTGCGACGCCGTGGTGGATGAGACCTCCTCGATCGATCTCGTCGAGGTCGAGGCGGCGGTGGCTGATCTGGAGGGGGCGGCCGACGCAAAGGTCTACATCTTCGAGTCCGTGCCCGGGGGCGACATCGATGCTGCAGCCGAAGAACTGATCGCCCGGTGTTTCGCCGACGGCCCGAGCAGCAGGCAGTTCGACCTCGTGCTCATCGCCGTGTCGCTCGGCGACCGACGCACCACGATCCAGTTCGGCGGAGAACACAACGTCGAGTTGACTGACCGAGTCGCCGGCATCCAGTCCGATGACATCAATCCTCGATTGGCTGAAGGCGACATCACCGGAGCCATGGTCGCAGGGCTCCGTGCCATCGGCGACGAGTTGGCCACTGATCCCGGCAACACTGATCCTGGAAGCGGCGATCCTGGAGATCCCGATCCTGGAAATGCCGGCTCCGATCCGGAGTCTGCGGGTGGAGAATCGTCTGGTGGGGGAGCAGCGACGGCTGTTGTGGTCGGCCTGGCCGCCCTCGGGATCGCCGGGGGTGCAGGTCTGGTGAGCGCCGTCGGCCGACGTCGAAAGCTGAACGATGCCCGCAACGCGCTCGAGGTGGCGTCGCAGCAGCCGTTGGTCGACGTTGGCATGGCGAGGGAGCGTATGGCTCAGCTCCAAGCCCGGACCGAGGTGTGGGACCGGATCGTGATCGGCAAGGCGCGCGATCGCCTGGCCGAGCTGCGGTCGGCTGCAGCGAAGGGTTTGGCCGGCGTCGACGAGACAATCGCGAACTACACCCGCTCCGTCGAGGGCGGCATTGGCGATCTGTCCCGGGACGACGTCCGCTCGGCCGAGGTCAGGCTGGAGGAGTTGGGCACATCGCTGTCCTCTGCGCAGGCGGTCATGGATCGTCTGCAGCAGTTCGGTGACCGGGTCGAGCGGCTCCGCGTGACGATGCCGGTGAAGCGGGCTCGGATCATGAGCGACATCACCGAATCGCTCGGGTTCGCCGACCAACGCGAGAACGAAGGTTGGGCGGTGGCCGAACCGCGACGGCAGCTGCAGGAGACCGAGGGCGAACTGTTGTTGCTCGATCTCGACGCACTCGCTGTCGACGCACTCTCGGCCGAGGCCGCCATCGAAGATGGTGAAGCGGTCTTGTTCGCCGCCCGCCACGACCTGCAGACACTGCCGGACCGCAAGGCCGGGCTGCAAGAATGGGCGGGCGAACTGCGCTCGAACCTGGTTGCGGAACGCTCGCGGGCCGGCATCACGCGAACACAGCTCTCCGCTCTCGAGGCGCATCACGCAGCGGAGTCGATTGCCCGGGCCGGCGATCCGAACGATGTCGACCAACGGCTCGAGCGGTCCGAGCGCGAGCGGCTCCTCGGCGAACAGCAGATCGAGAGTCAGGCGTGGGAGGCCGCAGCTGCGAACCTGGAATCGGCCGGACTGTGGCTGATTCGGGCTGACGACCTCCTCGACCACATGGACACCCTGATCATCAGCATGGAGACCGCTCGCGACCAGGCACCGGCGCTGTTGACCGAGATTGCCACCGAGATCCGCGAGCTCGACGTCTTCATACGAGCCAACGACCCCGACCTACCAGGGCGCTTCGACGTGGAACCCGAGCAGGCAACGTCCGCTTACAACGGTCTCGTTGCCGAGCTGAACCGTCGTCGCCCCAATCATCTCCGTGTGGCGGAGTCGGGCAGTGCGCTCGCTCGTCGCATCGATGCAGTCCTCATCGAAGCCACGCATGAGCGGGACCGTGTCGTTGCCCTGCGTCGCGAGGTCAGCCGCGAGCGGGCCCGAGCGAGACGTGAGATCGAGCGAGCAGAAAAGACGCTCGGCTGGCAACTGTTCGAGAGCGACGACAAACGCACCCTGCGAAGTCTCGAGCACTCTCTCGACGACTCGGCCGGGACGCTTGAATCACAGTTGGCCACGGCGGCCGACGTGCGCACGCGCGTCGCTCGTATCCGAGCCCAGATCCTGGCCGAGCGGAAACGCAACAGCGGCTGGGTCGTGGTCGGTGGCGGTGGCGGCGGATTCGGGGGCGGCGGTGGCGGAGGCTTCGGCGGTTTCAGTGGTGGCGGCGGTTTCAGTGGTGGCGGCGGTGGCAGTTTCGGTGGTGGCGGCAGCAGCTCCAGCTGGTGAGCGGGTCAGGCGATCGGTCGCTTGGCGGCTCGACGCGCATGGCGCTCGATGGCGAGGCGGACCAGCTCGTCGATCAGGGCTGCGTACGACAGACCAGACGCCTCCCACAACTTGGGGTACATCGAGATGGGGGTGAAACCGGGAATGGTATTGAGCTCGTTGAGCAGAGGCCCTCGGCCGCCTTCCTCGACGAGGAAGTCGGCTCTGGCCATGCCCTCGCATCGCAACGCCCGGTATGCCTGTTCGCTCAACTCCTGGAGTCGCGTGACCAGGTCAGCATCGAGTGAGGCAGGAATCAGCAGCTCAGCAGCACCATCGAGGTACTTGTCGTCGTAGTCGTAGAAGTCGGCGGCCGGTTTGATCTCGCCCGGCACCGAGACCCGAATGATGTCGTTACCGAGTACCGCCAACTCGATCTCTCGGGCGACGACCCCCTCCTCGAGAACCAGCACGTCGTCGTAGGCGAATGCAGCATCGACACCGGCTCGAAGCTCGGCGAGTGTGGTCGCCCGGCTGACGCCGATCGACGAACCCATGTTGGCGGGCTTGACGAAAATCGGGAATCCGAGGTCTTCGGCGATCGCTGAGAGCGCGCCATCCGAGGTGTCGTCGTGCTCGAACAGACTCACCCACCGGGTCTGGGGGATGCCGGCGGCGGCGGCCACGGTCTTCGCCATGGCCTTGTCCATGGTGACGGCGGATCCGAGCACACCTGAACCGACGTATGGCACATTGGCCAGCTCCAGCAGCCCCTGGATCGTTCCGTCCTCACCCAGTGGTCCGTGGAGGAGAGGGAGAACGACAACCTGCTGATCGGCGGACACCGGAACCACGGCCGTTGCCAGGTCGGTGGAGGTGCCCTCGGCTGTCAGGGCGGGCGGCAACGACTGAGCACCTTCGGCGAGTGCTCGCATCGCGTCGTCGGCCCGAACCACCTCTCCGGTTCGTGTGATCGCGACGGCCTCGATCGAATACTTGGACGGGTCGGCGGCGGCGAGGACGTGGCTGGCGGTCGTGCAGGACACGGCATGTTCTGCCGACTGACCGCCGAAGACGACGACGAGGCGTATGGGCTGCATCCCTCGACCGTAGTCGGGCCGGATCACACCGAGAGCGTCGATCGCGGTGGTAGACCTCCGGGGTGATCTTCACAGCAACCGAGGTGGCCGAGCTGGTCCATGGGACGGTCGGTGGACCACCGGCACGCGTCTCCGGAGCGTCGATCGACAGCCGATCGATCAGCGGCGGAGCGCTGTTCGTCCCGATCGTTGCTGAACGCGACGGTCACGACTTCATCGACGCGGCTCTGGCCAACGGCGCGTCGGCCTACCTCACCTCCGGCCCGACACCTGCCGGAACGTGGATCGCAGTCGCAGACACTGGACGAGCCCTCACCGAGCTCGGTGTTGCTGCGCGGAGTCGCCTCACCGGGCCGGTGATCGGCGTCACCGGCAGCGTCGGCAAGACCTCGGTCAAGGATCTCCTCGTCGCCGCGACCGGTCCGGCTCGACGCACGCACGCCAATCCGGCGAGCTTCAACAACGAGCTGGGCTTGCCTCTGACGCTCGTGAACGCCCCGGACGACACCGAGATCACCGTGCTCGAAATGGGCGCCCGTGGCATCGGCCACATCGCCGAGTTGTGTCGAATCGGGCGCCCGACGATCGGTGTGGTGACACGCGTTGCCGGCGCCCACACCGAGCTGTTCGGATCGCTCGACGGTGTGGCCAGCGGCAAAGGAGAACTCGTTGAGGCGTTGCCGAAGAACGGGACTGCGGTGTTGAACGCCGACGATCCCCGTGTTCTCGCGATGCGGGAGCGAACCAACGCCAATGTCGTCACGTTCGGGATGGCGGGCGACGTCCGGGTCGTCGATCTTCGCCTCGACGGGGCGATGCGCCCGACGTTCAGGGTCGAAACACCGTGGGGAGACGCCGAGCTCACGCTGCAATTGGCCGGCGCTCACATGGCCTTCAACGCCGCAGCTGCCATCGCTGCCGGCGGATCGGCAGGTGTTGCGCTCGATTCCCTCGTGGACGGGCTCGAAGCTGCTCGATCGAGTGCCTGGCGTATGGAAGTGGCATCGACGCCTGCAGGGACCACGATCATCAACGACGCATACAACGCCAATCCCACCTCGGTCAGGGCGGCTCTGGCCGCCCTGGCCACCGCAAATCAGGCTCGGCGCACGGCCGTCCTCGGCATCATGGCAGAGCTGGGCGACGAGCACGACGCTGAGCATCGAGCTGTCGCGTCCGAGGCGGCTGCCCGCGGCATCCGGGTGATTGCCGTCGACGCAGAGGCCTTCGGCCCGGCTGCCGAACACGTGGCATCCATCGCCGAGGCACTCGACCGGTTGGGAGCGCTTGGCGCCGACGACGCCGTCCTGGTCAAGGGAAGTCGTGTCGCCGGGCTGGAGCGCCTGGCCTCGGTCCTTCTCGGCGTCGCCGAGGCGGAGTAGGTTCGACCGCCATGTCGCACCCTCGCCCCATGACCGCCTCGACCGCAGCGGCGTCGTCCACGACCGCACCGCCGGTTGTGTGTCGTGCCGAGGTGTCCCGCTTCGGCATCTTCACGGAGTGTCCGCATTGCGGCGGTGACATGTCACCAGAACATGCGCACTACCGCTGCGGTTCGTGCGGATGGCGCGACTCATGCTGCGACTGACACCCACATCGGTTGCGGCGTTCCCGTGACCAATCGTTGGATCGTGGGCGCCCGGCCGAAGACGCTGCCCGCTGCGGTCGTCCCGGTCGCGCTCGGAACCGCCGCGGTTGGCTCCATCGACGACATCATCTGGTGGCGTGCCGCGGCAGCGTTGATCGTCGCCCTGTCCCTGCAGTTGGCCACCAACTACGTGAACGACTACGCAGACGGCGAACGCGGAACCGACGACGACCGAGTCGGCCCGATGCGCCTCGTCGGGTCGGGCCTCGCCACCGCACGCGAGGTCAAACTGGCGGCAGCTGCATCGTTCGCCGCCGCGGGACTCGCCGGCGGAGCACTGGCACTCGTCGTGGGGCCCGAGCTCCTGGTGGTCGGAGCCGCTTCGATGATCGCCGGCTGGGCCTACACCGGTGGTCCACGCCCATACGGCTACCTCGGCCTCGGGGAGGTGTTCGTCTTCGTGTTCTTCGGGCTCGTGGCCACGATGGGATCGACGTACGTCCACGTCGAGACGATCGCCGACGGTGACGTCGCCTGGCGTTCGGCGACGGCGGCAGTCTTGGCGGGTTGTCTGGCTGTCGCGCTGCTGGTCATCAACAATCTCCGTGACATTCCAGGCGACACTCGGGCCAGGAAACAAACGCTTGCTGTGCGCCTCGGGGACGCAGCCACCAGGCAGTTCTACGTCCTCCTGTTCGTCGTCGCCGGCGCCGCGATCGTCGTTCTTGCATTCAGTCGTCCGCTCGCCGCAATCGGACTGATCGGGCTGGTGTTGGCCGTGCCGCCGATCTCGGCCGTGCGGCGTGGGGCGCTGGGCTCCGACTTGATTCCCATACTCGGCCAGACCGGCCGTGTGCAGCTGGTGTGTGGTCTGCTCACCTCCGCCGGGCTCCTGCTGGGTTAGAACGGTTCAACTGATCGCAGCAACGGCCGATGTATGACCTGTGACGGCAGCTTCGGCCAGGCGTTCGAATCGAAAGAAGTCGACGGGCCCCGTCGCCGCGCCCAGTCGTATGCGATCCAAGCGCCAGCAGCAGATCGTGGCGATGGTGAAGGGCTACGACTCGACGTTCACTCTCGCCCTCGCCCTCCGGAACCTCTTCCTCGTATGGACGCTCTACGGATTGGCCCAGATGGTCTTCGGGTTCATCGCCTTCACCGCGAATCCCCTGAGCTCCTCCGGCGGCAGCGCCCAGCAGGCGTTGCAAGCCGTCCACACTGGCGGCTGGGTGCTCCTGCTCTTCTCTTTCGTTCTGTGCGGCGCATGGGTCACGAAGAGCATCGGCAACGTCCGCCGCCTCGGACGCAAGGTCTCGATCGGTGTCATCGGGCGCATTCGCCGCCACATCCTGGCCATGTGTTTCGGGTTCGTTGCCGTCATGTTCGGGCTCTTCATTCCCAGCTTGGCGATCCTGCTCTTCTTCATCGCCTTCGCTCTCTTCTTCTATTCGCAGATGTGGTTCCACCTCGTTGTGCTCGATGCGGTCAAGATGCTGTGGCGCGGTTCGTCACCGCCGAATGGCCAGCACGAGGACGTTGATCACTACGTCCTCATCTGGTTCTCGTCTTGGGTCCTGTTCTTCTCGTGCCTCGGCGCCGATGTTTCCGGCGCCGACCTCTCGCCCCGCACCTTCGCTGCCGTGAGCATCATCGGTGGTGGCGCCTGCGTCGTGTCGGGGATCCTCGCCAGCCGGCTCGTGATCGAGATCTCTCGGCGCCAGGATGCTCGCCTCTTCGCGATCATTCGCGAGGTCGACGACGAGCAGTACGCCCCACCGGTCACCGATCAGGACATTGCTGCAGCGTGGAATCGTTCTGCCGGAATGCTCGACATGCCCCGCTGATGACGGTTCAGGCCACGACACCGGCCATGAGTTCGAGGAGCGACGGCGGGCCACTGACCACCAGCGTGTTCACGCACGACTCGTCCCACTTGACCAGATCATCCCGGATCTTTTCTGGCGGCCCAATGAGGGCAACATCTTCGACCATGGCGGTCGGGACGGCCGCGATCGCCGCCTTGCGGTCACCTGCCAGGTAGCGCTCCTGGATCTTCTCGCAGGCATCGGCGTATCCCATGCGAGTGAACACGTTCAGGTGGAAATTCGCTTCCTTGGCGCCCATGCCCCCTGCGTAGAGGGCGAGCATGGGACGAACCATGTCGGCGGCCTTCTCGATGTCATCGCCGGGTACCACGGGGACGACGGCAGCGACGTCGAAGGTGTCTGCTGAGCGCCTTGCACCCGCTCGGGCAAAACCCTCCGCCAGATGGTCGGCGTACCACGTGTTGTCCTTCGGGGAGAAGAAAAGCGGAAGCCAGCCGTCGCCGATCTCAGCCGTCATGGCGACGTTCTTCGGTCCTTCGGCGCCGAGATAGATCGGGATGTCAGTCCGCAGCGGATGCACCGTCGACTTGAGGGGTTTGCCGAGGTCGGCACCGCCCTTGTACGGGAGTTGGTAGTGCTCGCCGTGGAACTCGACCGGCACATCGCGGGCAACGATTCTGCGAATGATCTCGACGTACTCGCGGGTGCGGGCGAGAGGTTTCGGGTATGGCTGTCCGTACCAACCCTCGACCACCTGGGGACCGGACGCGCCGAGTCCGAGGCGGAATCGACCGCCGCTGAGGTGGTCCATCGTGATCGCGGCCATCGCCATGGCCGCTGGTGTTCGGGCGGAGATCTGACAGATCGACGTACCGAGACCGATCCGTTCGGTCGCCGAGCCCCACCACGCCAGCGGAGTGAGCGCGTCAGATCCGTAGGCCTCGGCACTCCAGATGCTGTCGAACCCGAGGTCCTCGGCGGCCGCGATCTGATCGACGACGCCCGGTGGAGGGCCGGCTGACCAGTAGCCGATGCCGAGAGCGAGTTCCATGGGAGGTCCTCCGATGCAAGCGTTCGTCGGTCAGGAGTTCCCGGCCGATCCGGTACACCCGAGTCGGTGTAGCACCTCTACCATCGATGTCGGAATCCCGCGATCTCTGGAGACGCCGACGTGGCGACGCACTACAAGACACTTGGAGTCAGTGCCGACGCCTCTGTCGAGGACGTGCGCAAGGCCTATCTCCACGAGGCTCGGCAGTGGCATCCCGATCGATTTGCCGGCCGGGCTCCGCTCGAGGCGAAGCAGGCCGAGGATCGGATGCGGAAGCTCAACGAGGCGTGGGCCGTCCTCGGTGACGTCACACGCCGTCGTCGCTATGACCTCGAGCTCTCGAGTCTTGCCGGTGGCGCCACTACGGTCGGCGAGGCGGTGAGCAGCGAAGGCGGTGTTTCCCGCATCGATCCCCGGTTGCTCGACCCTGAGTTCCTGGCCGCCCGAAGGCGCATGATGGATGACGAGACCGACGCTCGACATTCGGGCATTCTGCGGGTCATCACGGTGCTGGGATTCTTCGGCCTGCTCATCGGGATCTTCGTGTTCACCGCCTATGCACAGGGCTCGTCTGGCACCGCACCCGTCACGACCTTCCCAGCACCGGACCTCGGGATCGGCATCGACGCCGGCTCGTGTGTGCGGCAGACGTCGGACGGCAGCCTGCAGGAACGTTCTTGCGACGATCTCAACGATGGGCGTGTCGTCGGTGCCCGCGAGCTCGACGGCAGCTGTCCTGCCCTCACCGAACGCGAGTTGCTGCTTCCAACCGGGCTGGTTGTCTGCCTGGCTGATTGACGGAGCGGTCGGGGTCTACATTGCCGACATGGACTTTCGCGAACACCGGATCACCGAGCTGGCAGCAAGGGTCCGCACGCGCGAGATCTCGGCCCGTGAACTCACCTCGGCGGCATTGGACCGGATCGCCGCACTCGATCCTGAATTGAACGCATGGGTCGTCGTCGATGGGCCACGTGCTCTGATGGAAGCCGACTCGGTCGACGACCGTTTGGTCGCAGGCGACGCAGTCGGGCCGCTCGCCGGCATCCCGCTCGGCGTGAAGGATCTCGAGGACGCCGCAGGGTTCCCAACCCGATACGGATCCGTTCTGTCTGACGACAGCCCCGCCATCGGTGATTCCGTACTCGTCGCTCGGCTGCGAGCCGCCGGCTGTGTCGTGATCGGGAAAACCACGACACCGGAGTACGGGCACAAAGGGGTCACCGAGTCACCGCTCACCGGGATCACCCGCAACCCATGGTCCACCGACCGGACGCCAGGCGGCTCGTCTGGAGGATCGGCAGCCGCGATCGCCAGCGGCATGGTTCCCCTCGCCACTGGATCCGACGGCGGAGGGTCGATCCGAATACCTGCCGGACTGTGCGGCTTCTCGGGGATCAAGACCACACAGGGCCGCGTACCGCTCGGCGGACCGAACGCTCCTGGATCGGGCAACTTCACGGTCAAGGGGCCGATGTCGCGTCTCATCGCCGACACGGCGTTCGCTCTCGACGTCTGTGTCGGCCCGCACCCGACCGACGCGTACTCGTTGCCCCGATCTGGTTCGCCGTGGTACGAAGCGGCCGTTGCCCCTCGGCTTCCGAGCCGTGTCGTGTGGTCGCCTACGCTTGGGTACGCCGAGGTCGATGCCGGGATCGCCGCAGTTTGTCAGGCGGCTGTCGCCCAGCTCGAGAACGCCGGTGTCGAGGTGATCGAACTGGACGATCTCTGGTCCGAGGATCCAGTCATGTCGTGGTACCTCACGTGGGCCACGCTCCGGGCCAGGGCGCAGGGCCACTTGGTCGACACCCCGTCGTGGGATCAGATCGATCCGACCCTGCGGACGCTGATCGAGCACGGCCTTGCGACGTCAGGGCTCGACATCGTTTCCGGCATCGATGCTGTCCACGATCTCAACCTCCAGCTCGACCGGGCGTTCGAGGAGGCGCCGATCCTGCTCACGCCGATGTGTGCCGGCCAGACGCCGCTCATCGGGCACGACGGCACGATCAATGGGCAGGAGAGCCAGGGGTGGGTCGCGTTCTCGTATGGTTTCAACATCACCCGCAATCCGGCCGGAACGGTCTGTTGTGGGTTCACCGATGACGACATGCCCGTTGGACTCCAAGTCGTCGGGCGCCAGCTCGCCGATGTTGCCGTGCTCCAAACGATTGCATCCTGCGAAGAGGTGTTCGGCACCAGCCGGCTCGCCCCGATCTAGGTCGCTCTCAACTAGACGCGGGTGTGACCCGAGCGCGGTTGTTCGGGTCCGGAACGGCCGGTTTGGTTGGCGTTCCTGGCACCAGCGCCGTGATCTACGGGCTGGTGGTGGTTATTCGGCCGTCTGGCCCGCGTGTGAGTTGCCATCCGCCTTGATGCGCCGATGTGTGGTGTCGTCTGCAGAGGAGGGTGAGGGCGTCGCAGAAGAATTGTTGGAGTACTGGGCGTGGGGTGGATCCGGTGAGGGCGAATCCGGCTTGGATGGCGTCCCAGTCGACGTTGCCGTCGTTGGTGCGGTGGTTGTCGAGATCGAAGTCGCCGCCGAGCAGGGTGGGAAGGTCGATGATGACGTTGATGGTGGGCCGGTTGTTTTGCCTGGCGCCTGAGGGCCCGTGCGGTTCGTGGCCTTCGCAGTCGTGGTCGGCTGCTTCGTTCAGCAGGGCTGTGCCGGCGAGTTCGACGAGGCGATCGGCGTTGCGTTGTTTGAGGGTGCGGGCTGGTTCGATGCCGTTGGTTGGGTCGGGGTCGGTTTGGAGGGCGGCGGCCACGATGACGGTGGCGGCGGCGTCGACTTCGAATTGGCCTTTGCTGCCGCCGAAGAGGCCGTTCTGGACGATGAGGGATCGTCGGTCGTAGGCGTTTTCGATGTCTTCGGCGGTTGCTGATGGTGCCGGTGGCGAGTTGGTCGGCGACGAGTGGGTGGCGGGTGCAGAAGCGGGTGAGGCGGTGGAGGCGGTTGGCTTCGCGGTCTGCGATGCGGGCTTCGGTGATGAGGTGGCGTTGTGGGGTGAGGTAGCCGTCGATGATGGATCCGGCGCCGTCGTGATATTCGATGAGGTGAGGGACCGTGGCCGCTCGCAATCGTTCGGCCTCGGCCAACATGTCGGCGGCGCGGCGGCGCGGCGTCCGGCAGCTCGGACAGCCGAAGCTGATCGAACTTCGGGCTCTGCTCGTCTCGCCTCCGCCAAGGTCATATAGAAAACAGTACTCAGGGGGTATGACAGCTTTCCCAGGTCAAGGGCCGGTTTGGTCGAACAAGTTTGGGCGCTCGGTCGAGCGCAGGTCTCGACGATCTGGCACGATCTCGGAGCACCAAAGCTCGATCATCGGGCGCAAGGAAACCGAGCGGGCGACACCGCTCGATCAGACGAGGAGACACCACATGGAGATCGCATCCGTAGCCGACATCGTTCGAGTTCACGCCGCCGAGCGCGGCGACACGACGGCGTTGATAGACGGGGATCGATCGTTCACGTGGAACGATCTCGCCGATCGTGCCGCTCGGACCGCGCAGGCTCTGGCCGCCAGCGGCGTTGGCGAGGGCGATCGGGTGGTGTTCTTCGACAAGAACAGCGCCGAGCACTTCGACGTCTTCTATGGCGCCGCCATGTTGAATGCGGTCTGTGTCGACCCGAACTGGCGCTTGGCGCCGCCCGAGGTGCAGTTCATCGTCGACGATGCGAAAGCGAAGGTGGTCGTCGTCAGTGCCGAGTTCGCCGAACTGATCGACGGCATTGCCGACCAGCTCCCGACGGTGGAGAAGATCGTGGTGATCGGCGATCACGCCACTCACGATTCGTTCGAAACCTGGATCGGCGGCTTCGACCCGGTCGATCCGGAGGTTTCTTCGACGGGGTCCGACATCGCATTCCAGTTGTATTCCTCCGGCACCACGGGCCGACCCAAGGGTGTGATGTTGTCCAACGACAACTTCTTCGGGCTGCTGCCGATGGCCAAGGAGATCTGGGAGCTCGACGAGCATTCGGTCAACCTGGCCGCCATGCCGTTGTTCCACATCGGCGGCGGGGGTTGGGCCACCGCCGGCATGTACAACGGCTGCACCACGGTGATCATGCGAGACCTCGATCCCATGGCGCTCGCTGCGCTCATCGAGAAACACGCAATCACCCACGCCTTCGTTGTGCCGGCGGTGCTGGCGTTCATGCTCTTCACGCCGGACCTCGATGCGAGCCAGCTGTCGTCGATGAAGGTCGTGGTTTACGGCGCCTCACCCATATCCGAGGACGTGCTGAAGCAATCGGTCGCGCTCTTCGGCTGCAAGTTCTGGCAGGCATACGGTCTCACCGAGACGACCGGCGCCGTGTTCAATCTGCCGCCTGAGGACCACGATCCGGACGGGCCCAACGCCCACCGGCTCCGGTCGTGTGGTGTCGCCGGCCCCGGGGTCGAGGTCCGCATCGTCGACGAGGCGGGCAACGATGTCGCCAACGTGGGTGACGTCGGCGAGATCCTTATCAAGTCGACCCAGGTGATGGCGGGCTACTGGAACAACCCGAAGGCCACCGAGGAGGCGATCGATGATGGTTGGTTCCGGACCGGTGATGCCGGCTTCCTCGATGCCGACGGCTATCTCTACATCCACGACCGAGTCAAGGACATGATCGTCTCCGGTGGCGAGAACGTGTACCCGGCGGAGGTCGAGAACGCGATGATGGGTCATCCCGACATCCAGGACGTCGCCGTGATCGGAGTCCCGGACGACAAATGGGGAGAAGTGCCGAAGGCGATCGTCGTGCCCGTGGCCGGATCAGAGCCAGACGCCGACGAGATCATTGCCTACGCACGCGAGCGCTTGGCGGGATTCAAGACGCCGAAGTCCGTCGACTTCGTCACTGAGCTGCCGCGAAACCCCACCGGCAAGATCCTCAAGAAGGATCTGCGAGCCCCCTTCTGGGAAGGCCGCGAACGCTCCGTCAACTGAACCTCTGGATCCTGCGCTACCAAACCTCGGGTTCCTGCCCCCCATTTCCGGGGGTCCCAGCCTCGGGTTGGGACCGCTGCGGTTGCCGTGGTGGCGGCAGCCAGCAGCACCGTTAGGATCCTCGGTTCGGGACCGTTAGCTCAGTTGGCTAGAGCGCTCGCCTCACACGCGAGAGGTCACAAGTTCGAGTCTTGTACGGTCCACGTCTACTGCCAGGGGTTTCACGCGTCTCTTACGAGGCGTTCCAGATGGCGGAACAGTGTTCCGTGCGACGGAACGCCTCAGGGGTATGCGAACCACAACGAGCGCCCACCCATTTCGACCCTTGTTCTCAGTGTCGCGGCTCTCGGTACTGCTGTTCATCACGCTCCTGGCTGCCGGTTGTGGCGGTTCCGACAGTGCGGGAACGGCGGACGAAATCCCGGACGCCACCATCAGCGACGCTGACTTCGGCCCAGAACCGCGCGAAGAAGACTTCCTGGGCACCCTCGACACCGACCCGTCGGCACTCAACACGAACCCGGTCACGCCCGCCGACTTTGCCGTTGCTCCTCGCGGCGAACGTGAGGTTGCGCCGGGCATCACACCGGTCGTCGACACCTGCGCCGCGCTGTCGGGCGCAGAACTGGCGAGCATCGTCGAAGCCGCCGCCGAACGCGACGCATTCGGCGGTGACTACCCCTTCGATGATGGCACGCCCAGCGGCGCCGCTTGCACGTATGCAAGTGACACCCACCGCCTCACGGTGATCATCGGGTCAGCCGACCAAGTCACCAGCGATGCCGGCAACGGTGCGGTCATGGTGCCGATCATGGGTGAGGTCACCGGAAGCGACTGGGCCGGGAACAGCGATGTCACCCTCTTCAGCGAAGACTCGTTCGATCTGAACACGTTCTTCGCGGCGCACTATGTCACGGGCGACTACGGCGTCGTGGTGAACAACAGCGGCGGCACCGGCCTCGACCCCGCCGGCGACGGCGCACTGTTTGCCAAGATTGCGGTCGCCGCCGGAAACGGCGCAGCGTCCGCACCTGGTCCGAGCGCCGCCGACGAGGGATCCGCCGTGGTCACGACCGCAGACCTCTGCGGCCTCTACAGCCAGGCCGAACTCGAAGCCTTCCTCGGCATCCACCTGGGCGAAGCGACATCGCTCAGCGACACCGGCGTGGAAGCCTGCTACTGGTCCGACGACAACCCGACCCAACGGACCATCCGGATCGATGCGGGCGCGCCGGGTGAACTCTTCGTCCCCGCCGACGCCCCGCCAACCGCTGAAGACGACCGGATCGTGCTCAGTCCGTTCAATTCGCCCTCCGACGCCTACGTCGTGGTGGACGGTGTCGCATTCTCCATCGCCGTGACGATCTTCGAGATGGTCGGCGAAGAGAACCGCCCGTCACCCGAGGGAACAACGGCCGCCGTGGAGATCGCCCAGAACCTGTTGGCCCGGTTGGACTCGTAGCGAAAGACCCGAGGTTCAGCCCGGTAGCGGGGCATCGGCGATGTCGGCCTCGACCGCTCAGATGCCCCGGTAGTAGAACCACGCCGGCCGACTGACACGTCGCTGTCAGCGGAAACCGGCGAGCCGCTCGTCGGTGTCGGAGATCGGATAGTGGGTGCCGGCCTCGTAGGCGAGTCCGTCATCGAGACCCAGTCGCTCCGATGCTGCATAGAGATCCTTGTACGCGGCCAGGGACCCGGCGCTGTTGGCGACGGTCGCCGCTGCGAGCTCTCTCACCACTCCGTCGAGCTCCGACGCCGGAACCGAGCGACAGGCCATGCCCATTTCGACTGCTTCGACACCAGTGAACGTACGAGCGGTCATCGACAGCTCTCGAGCGCGTGCCCGGCCGACAGCGAGGGGAAGTCGTTGGCTCATACCCCAGGTCGGGCGCAGGCCGAACTTGGCGTGAGATCGCTGTCACCGAGCGCCTTCAGGTCGACCCCGGCGCTGAACGCCCGGCCAGACCCTGTCAGGGTCACGACACGAACCCCGGGATCCTCGTCAGCGGCAGTCAGAGCAACATCGAGATCCTCGAGCATTGCCGGCGTGATCGCATTGAGGGCGTCCGGTCGATGCAACGTGATCGTTGTGATGCCGTCGGCGGTGTCGATGAGGAGCGGTGACGCCATGATGTGTTGTCTAGTCGCCGCGACGCATTGGCGTCCGCTCCGTGCTCTGATGTGTCGTCCGAGTGGCCCCCGTGCCCTCCCGTTCTTCGAAGGATCCAGATGTTTCTGTCGCCACACGTATCGATGCGCACCGCAGCGAATCGAAAGGTCGCGGCCATACCGATGTTGTTCCTGGCGGCTGCCGTGGCGCTGGCCGCCTGCAGTTCCAACCCAACAGTCGAGGCAACCGACACCACCGGTCCCGACACATCTGTGGTCGAATCGACCGACACCACCGATGGCGACGGCGGGTCAGAGGAGCTTCTCGTCGAGGGCGAGGAGTCGGCCATGGGTGAGGACGACGACGACACCACGACCACCACGGCTCCCGACGACGCGGGCGCCGACACCACGGCCGGCCCCGATCTCGGGTCGGCTGATCTCGAGGCAGCGCTGATCGCCGGCCAAGCCGAAGATCTCAAGCTGCCATTCCTCTACATCACAGCCGACCAGGACTGCCAGGGGTGCGCCGAAACCGTCTCGCTCTACTACGTGCCAGGACCGGAGAAGGCCAGCGACCTCGTGTTCAGCTCGGCATTCGTCAGCGGTGCAGCCGTGGAACTCGGCGCGGTCGATTCGACCCTGAGCGATGGTGACCCGCGCCTCGTCGCCGAACGACTCGCCGAGGCCGATGCGGCAGGCACCCTCGACAACTTCTCGATCGACCCTGTCAGCGGGCTGGTCACCAGTTGGACCATCGATGGTGACACCGTCACGCTGCGGTGCCTCCAAGTCGACACCCGACCGATCGACCTCCGGTCCGAGGTGTGTCGCGACAGTCTGATCGGCTGAGCATTTATCGGCTGAGCATCAGCCAACCGGCAAGGCCGATCTGCGACCATAAATCGGCCGGGCCTGAGTTGGAGGACAAACGTGTCGAGTATCCGATCGAGCATTCGCAGGTCTCTCGTGGCCTGTGTCCTGGTGGTCTCCACATTCGGGTTCGTAGCTCCGGCTGCCGCCTCGTGCAGCGACGTACCGGCGCCGGGTGTCGACTGGTCGAATTGTGGGTTGAGCTTTGCCGACCTGGCTGACATCAACGTGTCCTCCGGAGACCTCCGCGGTGCCGATCTGAGCTATGCCATTCTCTTTCGAGCCAACATGGCCGGTGTCGATCTGCGCGACGCCAACCTTCGGGACGCGTACCTCATCGGCACCAATCTCACCGGGGCCAATCTCACCGGCGCCGACCTCTCCGATGCCGACCTCGTCGGGGCGAACCTGAACAACGCCATTCTGGTGCGGACGGATCTGTCCCGATCAGACGTCGACTTCTCGAGCGTTGCCGGTGCCAGCTTCGTCGGCGCCGATCTCGCCCTGGCCGATTTCAGTGATGTGCAGGGGGCGAGCACCGCCGTCTTCGGGCTGGCGCCGAGGGCTGTTGCTGACGCGGTCGTCACCTGGGAAGGCCGGGCCGTGGCCACCACGTTGCTGTCGAACGACGACCCCGGCAACACCAACCGCTTCGCTGATCAGCGGGTGCGGATCGTCGATCAGCCGATCCATGGCAGCCTCCGAGCCGGCTCGTTCACCTACGTCCCCCAGCCTGGATTCAGCGGGGCCGACGAGTTCACGTACCGTGCGGTCGATCGGCTCCAGTGGCTCAATCTTCCAACAGGCGCCACCCTCGAGTTCTCGAGTCAGGTCGTCACCGTCACCGTCGAGGTCAAGCCCACCGTCGATGTCCGTGCCCCCTATGCCGGCACCAGTGGTGTCGAAGGAGAGATCGTTCGGCTCTACGTCGCCCTGCTCCGTCGGGTTCCCGACAGCGGTGGCTTCCGATTCTGGGTCGATCAGCGTCGGGCTGGCCGCTCGCTGGCGTCGGTTGCGCGATCCTTCCAGTCCTCGTCTGAGTTCCTCGACGCCAATGCGCAACTGTCGAACACCGAGCTCGTGACCCTCCTGTATCACAACGTGCTCGAGCGACAGCCAGATGCAGCCGGGCTCGCGTTCTGGGTCGGACAACTCGATTCCGGTGCTCGAACCATCGACGGTGTGGTGCTCGCCTTCACCGAGAGCGTCGAGTTCAAGCGACAAACCGGCACATCCTGACCGCACCGGGAGCGCACCCGATATTCGTCGGCTAAGTTCCTCACCTTCCAATGGCGACAGGAAAGATGGAACACATGGCAAGCATCGAAGCGATCGAAGGCATCGGCCCCGCGAACGGGAAGAAGTTGCGAGAGGCAGGCATCAGATCCTGCGAGCGTCTCCTGACCATGTGCTGTGACAAGAAGGGCCGCTCCGCCGTTTCCACCAGCACCGGGATCGGCGAAGCCGTTCTGCTCGAGTGGGCCAACCGGGCCGACCTCATGCGAGTCCGAGGTGTCGGGTCGGAATACAGCGATCTTCTCGAGGTCGCCGGTGTCGACACGGTCAAGGAGCTCCGCCGCCGCAAGGCCGAGAATCTGACGGCAGCGATGGTCGAGAGCAATGACGCACACATGAAGAAGACCAAGAAGAGCATCGTGCGTCGAACGCCGTCGCTGAGTGAAGTCACGCGCTGGATCGAGCACGCCAAGACGCTCGAACCCACCATCACGCACTGACCAACCGCTCGATGGCGAGCTGCATGAAGGGCAGCGGGCTCTGATGGGCCAAGGAAGCCGAACCTCAACTTCGTCGCGCTCGTACCGACAGGTTGATCATGAGTACCACGGCGACAATGACGTCTCCACCTCGGTACCGCCGATCCGGTCTGCGAATGAGTTGCCTCCGTTGTGAGGTGGCGTGGACCGGGTCGGCAGTTTCGACGTGTTGGGTGTGCGACGGCCCGGGCCTGATGGGTCCGCCGCCTTCGGTCTATCCCTCGATGGATTGACGATCGACGACGCCTGTCGCGTCGATCTCTCCAGACGTCTCTGCGGCGAGCCCGTACTCGTCGGCGATCAACTCATAGGAACGGATTCTGGCGGCGTGGTCCCAGACGATGGTCACCACCATGACCTCATCCGCTTGATACTCCTCTGCCAGCGCATCGATGCCCTCTCGCACCGTGGCCGGCGAACCAACCACCATCGCCGGTCGGCCGCCGTTTACCTCGATTCGGTGGTTCACCGCCAGCGGCCCGGGTTCGGCGACGTCGTCCGGGTGCGGAATCGGACCGCGTAGCCCTCCTGATCGCCAGCCCTCGACGCTGCGAGCCAACCGCCGGGCCTCCTCGTCCGTTTCGGCGCAGATGACCCCGACGGCAATGCTCACCTCTGGCTCGGGATGCGGAATCGACGGCTTGTACGCCCGGCGGTAGCTGTCGACGATGGCGACTCCGTCACCGGCGCCGAAGAAATGGGCGTAGGCGAGAGGTCTGCCGAAGTGAGCAGCGAATCCAGCCGATCCCGGCGACGACGCCAGCATCCAGACCGGGGGTGATGCTGCACCAGAGCCGGGCAGCGCTCGAACGCGGCCCCGAAACGGATTGTCCGCGTCGAGGTCGTCGTCAAGGAAACCGATGAGCTCTTGGACCATCGATGGGTAGGCGTCGACGGGAACCGGCTCTCGGTTCGGGGCCAATGCGTACATCGTGACCTGGTCGGATCCCGGCGCTCTCCCGATCCCGAGATCGATCCTCCCTTCGAACAACGCGCCGAGCGTGCGGAACGTCTCGGCCACCTTGTACGGCGCATAGTGGCTCAGCATCACACCGCCCGACCCCACCCGAATGCGTTCGGTCGCAGCAGCGATCTGGCCGATGAGCACTTCTGGTGCCGACCCGGCCAACCCGTCGGAGTTGTGGTGCTCTGCGACCCAGAAGCGGTGATACCCGAGACGGTCGGCGTGGCGGGCGAGGTCCACCGTGTTGCCAAAGGCGGTGCCCGCATCGCTGCCGGAAGGAATCGGAGATTGGTCGAGCACGCTCAGCCGGAACGGAGCGGATCGCTTCGGCTCGGCGCCGGCAAGGCTTGTCGGGCTGGTCATGCCTGTCCGGGAGTGTCGGTCGAGCGGCCCTCTGGTACCCACGGCGCATCACGCCGTTCGCGGAATGCGGTGATGCCGGCGGCCGCCTCGTCCGATCGAAAAAGGGCCGCCGAGCGCTCGGCCGTCCAGTCGAACGCCAGATCGGTGTCCATGTCGGGAACTCTGGCGATCAACTCCTTGGCCGCAGTCAACGCCCTCGGACCTCCCCGAACGATCTTGTCGACGAAGCCGTCGATCACCGAGTCGATCTGGTCTGGCGGGACCGCTCGATTGATCAGACCGACCTCGACCGCTCGGGCAGGGGTGAATCGTTCGCCGCTGAGGAAGAGTTCGCTCGCATCGGCCCGGCGCATCTTGGGGAGGCACACCACGGAGATGACCGCCGGGGCGACACCCAGTCGCACCTCGGTGAAGCCGATCTTGGCGTCGTCGCGCATGACCGAGATGTCGCACACGGCAGCGAGACCAACTCCACCGCCGGTGGCGTGACCGTCGATACGGCCGAGGACGGGTGCCGGCGACGCCTGGATGATGCGGAACAGGTCGACGAACGAGCGGCCGCCCTCCTGTGTTCCGGGAGTCTGGGCCGAGAGGTCGGCCCCGGCGCAGAACGTGTTTCCGGTGTTGGTCAGAACGATCACCCGGATCGACGAATTGGCATTGCATTCGTCGATCTGGTCAGCGAGCGCGTTGACGAGGACCGGCGACAAACTGTTCTTCTTCTCCGGCACGTTGAGCGTGAGGGTGGCAACACCGTCGTCGATCTCGACCACGACGGGCTCATTCGAAGGGCTCTGCATCGCCTCATCCTTTACCATCACCACTCATGCCGTCGATTTTCACCCGAATCATCCAAGGCGAGATTCCCGGTCGGATCCTTCACGAGGATGACCTGTGCTTCGCCATGCTCGACATTCGCCCGTTGCACCCCGGTCACACGCTGGTGATTCCCAAGGACGAAATCGACGAATGGACCGATCTTCCGGCCGATCTCGCCACCCACCTGATGTCGGTCGCCCACCGGATTGCGACGGCACAGAAGAAGGCGGTCGATTGCGAACGCATCGGTCTCATGATCGCCGGCTTCGAGGTTCCCCACACCCATGTCCACGTGGTGCCGCTTCGCTCGATGGCCAACCTCGATTTCCGCAATGCCGATGTTTCACCGAAGGCCGATGAGCTCGACGCCATGGCCGACCTGCTCCGCTCGACCCTGGCCGAAATCGAATCGTGACCGAGATCGTGGTCCGAGCGCCGGAGCGTGCAGAGGCAGACGCCCTGCACCGGCTGATGACCACGATCCAGCGTCGCGACGGCCTGCCGATGGTGACCGACCGCGGCGAGGTCGATGACCTGTTCGACTCTCCCGACACCGATCCCCTCAAGGATCTCAGAGTCTTCGAGGTCGACCGAACGCTGGTGGCCTACGGAATCGTCGACCATGCAAGGTCCGGACAGCGCCACGAGAAAGCGACCGTGCTCGGAGGAGTTCATCCGGACTGGCGTGGCCGCGGCTTCGGTCGGCGCCTCCTTCACTGGCAGATCGAGCGCGGGCGGACACTCCTGGCGGCGACCGATCACGAGCTTGCCGCCTATCTCTTCACCTACGCGTACGACCTCGAAGCGGCCACCATCCACCTGCTCGAACGCAGCGGTTTCGAGCGGGCCCGCTTCGACCACGAACTCGGGAGATCACTCGAGGACCCGCCCGATCCACCAGAGCTCGATGGCATCACCATTCGACCCTGGTTGCCAGAGGACGAAGAGCCGGCTCGTTTGGTCTTCAATGCTTCCTTTGCCGATCATTGGGGATCGACGCCGCGCTCGGTCGATTCGTGGCGACACATGCTGCAAGCCGGCGGTCAACGGATCGATCTCAGCTTCGTTGCGGTCGATGATCGCACCGGTGATGTGGTGGGGATCGGCCTGAACGGTCACTATCCAGACGACACCGACGTGACCGGTCGAATCGACGGCTGGATCCAGACGCTTGGCACGCTGCGCAGTCATCGAAAGAGCGGTATTGCCTCAGCGCTCGTGCTCCACTCGTTGCAGGCGTTCGCCGACGCCGGCTTCGATCACGCGATGTTGGGCGTCGACAGCGAAAACCCCAGCGGCGCCTATGGCATCTACGAGGCGCTCGGATTCGCGAAGCTGAACACGGTCGTCACGATGCAATTGACGGTCCGCCCCGCACCCTGAGGTGAAGGCTCCGCACGACTGCCGCCACCGCATGCTTCACTGGATCGTCATGCCAGCGGCCGGAACAATGTCTTCCTCGCGCGAGCATCGGTGGAGCGGGTCCAGTGCACCTCGCCCGCTGGCCGCTCTTCTCCTGCTGCTGTCGGCGCTCGCAGTGATGGCGACGAGTACGGACGACACTGTCGTCGCCGAGCCGGTGACGATCTCGTTCACGTTGGACAGCGAGACGAGCGCACGGGCCTTTCGTGTGGAGACGCGGTACGACGGACGGCTCGATGAGTCCATCACGACAAGCGTCAGCTACGAAGCGAGTTCGATCGCTGCTGCTCCAGACGCCGACTTCGGCGTGAGGTTCGATACCGAAGCGCTCGGGCGTCCGGATCCCTTTTCTGTTGTTCCCACACTCAGACTTCGAGGACCGGCGCACACGGTTGCCTTCTCCCTCGCCGACCCCAACCGCAACGGGCCCGTCACCATCGATCTCGAGATCACCGCCAGCTACGACGGCGGCGAGAGCGTCGACGGCACACTCGACATCAGCGTCGAGCAGGACGACGGCTTCCCCCTCGAGGATCCCGCAACGGCCCGGGTGGAGTTCCGTCCGACGGTGCAAAGCCCGAACTTCACGTTCGAGCAACTCGAGCTCGCGAGCACGTCGGCCGCACCGAATGGCCGGCTGACCGCAGCGCTGACCAGGGTGGGTCCCGATCTCGGCGACGAGTCGACATCGCCCGTCATCGTGACGGACCAGCGTGGGCAACTGATCGAGCTCGTGCCCGGTGAGCCCATCGATCTCGCGCTGCCACCTTCTTGTGCAGACGGGCCGTGCCAGTACGTCCTGAACATCTTGCGACTCCGGCCAGTGGATGCGTACGAGCCCCTGCTCTGGCAACTCGACCTCCACGCCGATGGCATCGATCTCCTGCCGTCGACCTCGCCCATCACCACAGCCACACTCCGGGGTGAGACGACGATTCCGGCGACGCCGCTGGGTGACCTTCCCACCAGGCGAACCCTCGTCGTCGACGTGTCAGCCCCCGCCGGCAGCGACCACGCTGCCCTCTTCCACATTGGGTTCGCACTGCGCGTCGACAAGACCGAAGGAAGCGATTCCGACGCGTACGTGAGTGCCAAAGTCGTTGACGCCAGCGGCCGGGTCGTGGCGGACGACTTCGAAACGTTCGATGGCGACCTCCTCTCGGAGAGCTCGGCCATCGGCACACTCGTCCCGGTGGTCAATGGCCGCAACGAGTTCACGATCGAGCTCTCGCGAGGTCGTGTCGGCGAAGCGGACGCGGTCGGAGCAGAAGGGACCATCGCCACGACCCTCCACTCGTCCGGACCTCTCGGCGCCGCCGCGACGATCGCGTTGACGGTCAGCGATGGGTGACTCGACCTCCCTCGCGTTGACTCGTCCCGAGGCCGGAGATGGAGCCGGCACGATGGGGGAACGCCGACCCGGCGAGCTGCTGGTTGCTCCGATCGTGGTGCTGTCGCTGCTCGCTCTCGTCGTCAATGATCACTGGCTCAAGGCTGCCCACCCATCGTGGCTCACCGGCAAGATCAGTGACGTAGCCGGCCTCATCGTTGCGCCCGTATTGCTCATCTCCATCGCCGAGGTCGTGGCCTGGCTGAGCGGTCGAACCCTCACCGGACTCCGACATCCAATGGCAGCGGTCGCAGCTGCCGTTGGCTTCGCGTTCGCTGCTGTCCAGCTCATCCCAGCTGCCACCAATGCCTACGCCGAGCTTGCGGGACACTCCGCACGCGTCGTGGCGATGATTGTTCCGGTCGTTTCGAGCAGCGGCGGATCGGCCGACGTCACGGCCGATCCGGCCGACCTCGCCGCCTTGATCGCCTTGATCGTTCCCATCAGACTCAGCCGGCGCTGACGACGGGTCGGCATGCGTCCCGCAGTCCAATCCACGGCCTACGGTCGCCCCATGCAGCTCACCGCCGAGGAGATTCGTGTGCTGGGTGCGCTGGTCGAGAAGGAAGCAACCACGCCTGACCAGTACCCACTGTCGACCAACGCCCTGACCAACGCCTGCAATCAGAAGAGCAGTCGCGACCCAGTCGTTTCCTACGACCAGCGGCTGGTCGCCGAGACGATGCTGTTGCTTCGGCCTGCAGGTCTGGCCAGGACCGTCATTTCGGGACGTACCGAGAAACACCGGCACGTGCTCGACGAAGCGCTCGGCCTCGAGCGCGGCGAGCTCGCAGTGGTGGCCGTGCTGATGCTGCGGGGTCCGCAGGCGCCGGGCGAGCTGCGCACCAGGACCGAGCGTGCACACGGCTTCGATTCGGTCGAGGAAGTCGAAGCGACCCTCGCCGCACTGGCGGCCAGGGCTGAACCACTGACCCGGAACCTGGGCCGTGGCCCAGGTCAGAGCCAGGATCGGTGGACACATCTTCTCGGAGGCCCGGTGGCCTCGAGCGGCGCCTCCGGCGGGCAGTCGTCTGGGTCATCGCCGGTTGATGCCGGTGTTCACACGCCCCCGGTGCACACGAACCCGCTGCACACGCCCCCGGTGCACACGAACCCGGTACCGGCGAGACCCGTAGTCGACGAGCGAAGCTCGTCGCTCGAGCGGAGGGTCGACGAACTCGAGCGGCGGATGGCTGCGCTCGAGTCAGAGCTCGGTCTCTGACCGTCGATCTACGAAGCGTCCTTGGCTGCAAGGTCGCCCGCGAGTGCACCGAGGGCGGGGAACACGACGAGCCAGATCGAGGCCGCACTCGCGATGACCACGCCGAGACCCTCGGTCGGGCGCAGGAGCAGTGCCGAGCCCAGGAGCGCACAACCAACGCCGGCAGCTACTCCGAACGGGGCAAATGCCCGCTGTCCCGCCTCCCAGGCCGCGTCGGAACGCATCGTCGAGCGGAGCCGAAGCCCCATCACCCGATTCCGCCCGATCGAGCCGGATGCCAGTTTCCGACTCAGCACGGCGACGAGGATGCCACTCAGCATGAACAGTCCGCCCAGCAGCGCCGCAGTTCCAATCGGCATTCGCTCGCTGGCGAGCAGTCCGAGGCGAAGATCGAACGATGGGCTCGGCAGGAGGACAACCGTCGTTCGCAGGGATTCGGCCATCATTCGAGAGAACCTACTTTCCTGGCCCTACGATCCGAAGCCGTGCCGGAAACTGTCGTGTTGTTCAGCGGAGGCGACCCCATCGCCGACTGGCATCGCACGCTGCTGCCCGCACACGCCACGATCATCGGTGTCGACTCCGGAATCGATCGTGCCCACGAGGTCGGGGTCAGGGTCGACATCGCCGTCGGCGACTTCGATTCGGTGACGGCCAGCGGTCTAGTCGCCGCGGAACGGGCCGGAGCAACACTGATCCGACACCCCACGGTCAAGGATCGGACCGATCTCGAGCTGGGGATCGATGTCGCGATCGAACGCGAGCCCGAGCGCATCGTGTTCGCCGCGATGTCCGGTGGCCGATCCGACCATGAGCTCGCTGCCATGATGCTGCTCAGCGACTCACGGTTCCGCACCATTGATGTCGACCTGCTCCTGACCGACGCCCGAGTCGCGGTGGTGCAGGAGCGCCGCACCCTGACCGGGAATGTCGACGACATCGTCTCGCTCGTGCCGATCGGGGGCGACTGCATCGGTGTGACCACCAGCGGGCTCAGCTATCCGCTCGAGGACGAGACGCTCTTTGCGACGAGCGGAAGGGGAGTGAGCAACCTGATGGTGTCCCCGGTTGCAGTGGTATCGGTTCGATCGGGAACGCTGCTGGCGTTCCAGCCTCGTCCGTCGACCGCTCAGGCGGAGAGGTTCCAGGCGTGAGTTCGGGTCTGCGCCGGACCTGGGGCCAACGGGCTGTGCTGACCGTCAACTCGATCGGTATCACAGTCGCGCTGCTGGTGGCGCTCGCCCTCGATGCCGGCGAGGACGTTGCGTCCTCCATCAACCGGGTCGAGTTGAGCGGCTCGCTCACGCCAGCCGAGCCCGATGTCGACGGCGAGCTCTCGGCCATCAACGTTCTGCTGGTTGGCTTCGACAGCGCTGCCAATCTCGATCCGGACGATCCTGTTGCAATCGGACGACAGGGAGAACGGCTCGGCGACGTGATCATCATCGCCAGAGTCGATCGGGCGGCGGAGACGGCAACGATGCTCTCGATTCCACGGGACCTGTGGGTGCCGATCCCCGGCCATTCTGACAACAAGATCAACGCCGCGTTCCAGCTCGGCGGGCCCGGCCTGCTCATCGACACGATCGAGGGTCAGCTCGACATCCCCATCAACAGTTTCGTGAGTGTCGATCTCGCCGGCTTCGCCGGACTGGTCGACGTGGTCGATCACGTTGATCTGTTCTTCGAGTATCCGTCCAGGGACTTCAACCCCAGTCCGCCGAGCGGGCCGCCACGGTCGATGAGTGGTTTCGCCGTGGACGGCACCGAATGTCAGTCGCTCGGGCCCGAGATGGCGCTCGCCTTCGTTCGTTCTCGCAACTTCCAAATCCTCGTCGACGGCGAATGGATCGACGATGGCCAGCGCAGCGACCTCGAGCGGATTCGCCGTCAGCAGCTGTTCGTCGAGTCGTTCCTGGCCCGAGCGATCGACCTCGGCGCCCGGAACCCGCTGGTCATGCGAGAGCTGGTCACCGCCGCGATTCCACACCTCACGCTCGATCAGGAGTTGACGCCCCAGACGCTCATCGACCTCGGCCGGACCTTCGATTCCTTCGACGCAGACGAACTCGTCTCGTTCAGCCTGCCGACCGAGTTCGGTGAGGAGGGCAACGGCACGATCAGCGTCGTGCGAATGCTCGAGGACGAGGCCGCACCGCTGTTGCAGCTGATGCTCGGTGCGTCTTTCGAGGACCCGAGCACGGTCGGCATCGCGTTGGCATCCGCCGATGATCAACGCGACAGCGCCGATGCCCTCGTCGATATCCTCGAGAGCGAGGGTTTCGACATCGACGTGCCCGGGATCGACGACCGTCTCGACTCCGGGGTCACAGTCCGGTTCGGGCGCGACGGCGGTCAGGCGCGAGACCTCGTGGTTGATCGGCTCGACGTCGTTGGTGTCACGGTGGATCGAATGATCGCAGATGACTCGCTCCCGGGGCGCGAGATCGTCGTCGAGATCGGCCCGGATCCCGTCGACGCCGGCAGCGATGAGACAGCGGACGTCGACGACGATGAGACCGAACCCGACGGCTCTGAGGTCGCCCCGTCCACCACGACCGCACCCGCGACCACACCGTTGGCCCCGGATGCTCCATTGGTCGATGCCATCGAGGCAACCGATCCGGCCGATCTCGCCTCGGTCAGAGCTTGCCCCTGACCCGATGCTTCGCTCTGCAGGCGGAGCTACCCTCTGAACGTTCGGAATCAAGGAGTCGCAATGGCAAACATCGCAGTGATCGGTACGGGCTACGTGGGATTGACCACGGGAGCCTGTTTCGCCCATCTCGGTCACAACGTGATTTGTGCCGACATCGACCCGGTCAAGATCGAGCGCTTGAAGCGGGGTGAGATCCCGATCGTCGAGAAGGATCTCGACCGTTTTGTCCTCGAAGGGATCGAATCCGGACGTCTGAGCTTCGTGCTGGGGGCGCAGAACGCCTCACGTCATGCCGAGTTCCACTACCTGTGCGTGCCGACACCGCAGGGACTCGACGGCGCCGCCGATCTCAGCTACCTCCAGGAGGCTGCTGCGGAAATCGCCCCGGTGCTGCCCGCCGGCTCGATCGTGGTGAACAAGTCGACGGTTCCGGTCGGCTCGACCGAAGTCGTCGCTCGTGTCCTGGCGAGGTCTGACATCTCGGTGGTGTCGAATCCGGAGTTCCTGCGCGAAGGCACGGCCCTCGAGGACTTCCTCAACCCCGATCGCGTCGTCATCGGCTCGAACGATCAGGATGCTTCGGTGAAGGTCGCCGGTCTCTACGCGAAGGTCCGGGCTCCCATCATGGTGACCGACCCGGTCTCGGCCGAGACGATCAAGTACGCCTCGAACGCCTTCCTTGCCTCGAAGCTGTCGTTCGTGAACTCGATCGCCACCCTCTGTGAGGCTGTCGGCGCCGATGTGAACGACGTCGTGCTCGGCATGGGGTATGACACGCGGATCGGCTCGGAGTTCATGAAGCCGGGACCCGGATGGGGCGGATCGTGTTTCCCCAAGGACACGATCGCCCTCGCTCGCATTGCCGAGGACGCCGGCTTCGACTTCAGCTTCCTGAAAGAGGTGCTTCGGGTCAACGACGAGCAGTTCGATCGCACGGCACAGAAGGTCCTCGACGTCCTGGGCAACGACCCGGCCGGTCGATTGGTCGGATGCTGGGGTCTCACATTCAAAGCAGGTACCGATGATCTGCGGCAGTCGCCGGCCATCGAAGTCCTGAAACGGGTGACAGCGGCCGGCGCGAAGGTGCGGGCGTACGATCCTGCCGTCCACTCGCCGATCCCCGAGCTCCCAGACGTCGAGATCGTCGACGATCCTTACGCTGCGGTCGAAGGCGCCGAAGTGCTCACCGTGCTCACCGAGTGGGACGAGTTCCGCTGGCACGATTTCGACAAGGTGGCTGAACTGATGAGCGGGCGCAACATTGTCGACGGACGGAACCTCCTCGACCCGTCCGGACTCAAGCGACGAGGCTTCCTCTATCGCGGCATCGGTCGCTGACGGATGGCACGAGTTGTCGTCACCGGCGGAGCCGGTTTCCTCGGATCACACCTCTGCGAGCGATTGCTCGATCGCGGCGATGACGTGGTCTGCCTCGACAACCTGCAAACAGGTCAGGTCGAGAACATCGAGGGACTGTTCGGCCGCGACGGCTTCAAGTTCGTTCGACACGATGTCTCGAACCACATCTGGGTGCCAGGTCCCGTCGACGTCGTGATGCACCTGGCCAGTCCTGCCTCGCCCGTCGATTTCAGCCGCATCCCGATCCAGATCTTGAAGGTGGGCAGTCTCGGAACCCACAACTGCCTCGGTTTGGCCAAGGAGAAGGGCGCGGTCTTTCACCTCAACTCCACCAGCGAGGTCTACGGGGATCCGCTCGTGCACCCCCAGCCCGAGACCTACTGGGGCAACGTCAACCCGACCGGCCCACGCAGCATGTACGACGAGGCAAAGCGGTTTGCCGAGGCGATAACGCTGGCCTATCACCGGGCCCACGGCCTCGACGTTCGCATCGTCCGCACCTTCAACACCTACGGGCCGAAGATGCGCCCGGACGACGGTCGAGTCGTGTCGAACTTCATCAACCAAGCTCTCGACAACACTCCGATCACGATGTTCGGCGACGGTTCGCAGACTCGCAGCTTCTGCTACGTCGACGATCAGATCGAGGGACAGCTCCAGCTGCTGGCCAGTGGCTACAACGGTCCGGTCAACATCGGGAACGAGCACGAGTTCTCGGTCCTCGAACTGGCCCAGGAAGTGATCGAGGCGACCAACTCCAACAGCACGATCGAGTTCCTTCCTCTTCCCAAGGACGATCCCACCAGACGCCGGCCCGACCTGACGTTGGCGCGTGAGTTGTTCGATTTCGCGCCAACCGTCGAGTTACGCGAGGGCATCCTTCGCACCGCGGACTACTTCTCGTCGATTCGATAGGCCTCGGTGGGTCGAACCATCGCCGTCGTCGTCGAGCACGGATGGCATGCCGTTCCCGGTGGGACCGCTGTGGCCGTCGATGCCACGGTGCGGGCGATCGTGGATCGGGGTGATGTCGATCTGTGGGGCATCGCGGCCTTCCATCGCACGCCTCCGGCGACCGCCCTTCCCATCCCCATCCATCACGAGCGCGTCCCGCGACCGCTGTTGTACGAGGGCTGGCACCGAGTCGGTCTGCCCCGGTCGGGCTCGGATGCCGACGTCATCTGGGCACCCGCCATGGCGGTGCCGCCGAAGTCCAGGCCGCTTCTCGTCACCGTGCATGACGTCGACTTCCTCGAACACCCCGAACGTCTGAGCCGTCGGGGGGCGAGCTTCTTTCCCCGGGCGTGGAGTGTGGCCGTACGCCGGGCCGACCGCATCGTCGTCCCGTCCGAGGTCGTGGCCGGGAAGGTCGTCGCCCACGGTGTCGATCGCGAGCGAGTCGAGGTGATTCCCTGGGGTGTCGACCAACACGTCGTCGACGCTCGGCAGTGCCATGAGGTCGCCCATCGCCTCGGTCTACCGGATCGATTCGTTCTGTGGGTGGGCACGGCCGAGCCCCGCAAGAATCTGCCCGGCCTCGTGGAGGCCATGAACTCACCGGCGCTGGCCGAAGTTCCACTCGTGGTCGCCGGTCCCGAGGGATGGGGTCTCGATCGGGCCGCCACGCTGGCGCCGCTCGGCGATCGCGTGATGGCTCTCGGGCATCTCGACCGGGCCGACTTGCTCGCCGTCTACGCTCTGGCCACTGTGTTCGCCTACCCGTCGTTCGATGAAGGCTTTGGTCTGCCCGTGCTCGAGGCCATGGTGCAGGGAACGCCTGTCGTGACCTCGGCGACCACAGCCACAGAAGAGGTTGCGGGTGGCGCTGCGACGATCGTCGACCCGCTCGACGCCGACGCATTGGCGCGCGCCATCGCCGCACTGCTCGATGACGAGGATGGACGCAACGCGGCGTCGGCCGCCGGGCGGGCCCGCGCAGCCGCGATGACCTGGGCTCGCACGGCAGAGCACTACGTCGAGGTGTTCGATCAGCTCGCCGGGTCCAACCCGTGATGGCCTCGGTCGTCGGCGTCAACCTGCTCTGGCTCGTCCCTGGTGTCGTCGGCGGGAGTGAGGAGTACACGGTTCGTTTGCTGCGGGCCTTCGATCGACTCGATCCCGAGGATCTCGAACTGAAGCTCTACGCTCAGCCGGCGCTCGCCGAGGCCTACCCGGATCTCACGAACCGCTTCGAAACGGTCGTAGCGCCGAGGGCGCTGTCGAACAAGGTGGCCCGGATCGGCGCCGACGCCACATGGCTCGCGTGGGCAGCGAGGAACGACGATCTGATCCACCACGCCGGGAGTGTCGTGCCGTCGACCTCGCCTCGGCCATACGTGTTCACCGTCCACGACCTGCAGCCTCTCGACATTCCCGAGAACTTCCCCCTCATCAAGCGAAACTGGATGAAGCGGATGCTCCCGCCTTCGATCCGGAACGCCACCCTGGTGTTGTGTCCGAGTCGATTCGCCGCAGATTCGATCACCCGGCATGTCGACTGGTCCGTCGACCGCATCCGGGTCGTGCCCCACGGCCACGAACCGGTCGAGGCCGGTGTCGCCCATGCCGACGTTGCTGCCGATCTGCGTCGGCGGTTCGGCCGCTACTTGCTGTTGCCTGCCATCGCCTACCCGCACAAGCGTCACGTCGACCTCATCGACGCCCTGGCTCGTCTGGCCGGCGATGTCCCTGACCTGTCCGTTGTGTTCACGGGAGGGGCCGGACCGGAGACCTTGGCGCTCGACGCCCATGCGGCGTCCCTCGGTCTCGCCGATCGCGTGCACCGTCTTGGCCGGGTCTCGGAGTCCGAGCTCGACGATCTCTACCGCTCGGCGACGGCGCTGGTCTTCCCATCGACGTATGAGGGTTTCGGAAATCCGGCGCTCGAGGCCATGGCTCGAGGGTGCCCGGTGATCGCCAGTCGAGCCGCCTCCATCCCTGAAGTCGTCGACGATGCCGGTCTGCTGGTCGAGCCCCGGTCCCCTGAGGCGATTGCGGACGCCGTTCGCCGGCTCCTGTCGGACGACGGTCTCGATGCCCGGCTCCGTATCGCCGGGCCCGAGCGAGCAGCCGCATTCGGTTGGAAGGCAGCTGGACAGGCCCTGATCGACGCCTACCGCGATGCGCTCGTGATCGAGGGGCGTTCGTGAAGCTGCTGCTGCTCTGCCCCCACTTCGAGCCAGACCTCCATGCGGCGACCGGCGAGGTGATGACGACGTTGGTGCACTCGTTGGCCGACCGTGGCCACCACATCGACGTCGTCACGAGCTTGCCCTGGTACCGGGGACACGCTGTGCACGAGGGATGGCGCGGCCGACCGTGGCGAGTCGAGGACGCCGACCATGGACGGATCATCCGGGTCTGGCCGTTTCCGGTCGACAAGAACAACATCCCGGCCAGGGCCATCGGGTTCGGGGGGTTCACCACTCTCGTGGCCGGAGCAGCGTTGACGCTGGATCGCCCGGACCTGGTGATGGGAATGTCGCCACCGGTGTTCCTCGGCGATGCCGCGTGGCTGGCTGCCAAACGATTCCGCGTGCCGTTCGTGTTCAACGTTCAGGACATCTTCCCCGACGTCGCTGTCGACTTGGGAGCGCTGAACAACAAGCGAGTCATCAATGCGGCCCGCGCTCACGAGCGATCGCTCTATCGCCGAGCCGACGCCATCACGGTGCTGTCGACGGACCAACAACGAAACGTCCAGTCGAAGCTCGATCCGGCCGATGGGGACAAGGTGCGCATCATCCACAATTTCGCCGACACCCAGAAGGTGCGCGTCGTCGACCGGGCGACGACCTATCGGGCCGAGCACGATCTCGGCGACAAGCAGATCGTGATGTATTCGGGCAACGTCGGCCTGAGTCAGTCCTTCGATCTCGTTCGAGCGGCCGCCGACCGTTTCGCCGATCGACGGGATGTTCACTTCGTGATCAACGGCGAGGGGGCGGCTCGCGCATCGGTTGACGAGTGGGCGGCCGAACGGCCGAACGTGACGGTCTCGGACTTCGCTCCCCGAGAGGCCGTCAGCGAGGTCCTGGGTGCCGCCGACTTACATCTGATCCTGCTGAAGCGTGGCCTGGCACAATCGAGTACCCCGTCGAAGATGTACGGCATCCTGGCCGCCGCCCGCCCGGTCCTGGCCTCCATCGACGCAGGTTCCGAGGTCGAGCTCACGATCGATGCCGCAGGCGCAGGCCGAGCGGTCCCTCCTGAGGACGAAGCGGCTTTCTTGGCGGCGCTCGACGAGATGCTGGCCGACCCAGCCGCCCTCGGGGAGATGGGCCGGAGCGGACGAGCCCACCTTGCCGAGTCGTACAGCCCCGCAGCGCAGGCGGCCGCGTTCGACGACCTGTTCACCGAACTCACCCGATCCGGAGAACGATGACCGATCTTTCCCACGCCTACGCCGTCGTCCTCGCCGGAGGGTACGGCGAACGATTCTGGCCGGCCAGTACCGCAGCCAAACCGAAGCAGCTGCTATCGCTGCTCGGCGACCGCACGATGCTCGAAATGGCGGTCGACCGGCTCGACGGTCTGATCCCGGTCGAAAGGGTGATCGTGCTGACCAGCGTCGATCTGGTCGACGCGACCCGATCGGCGACTCCGGGGCTCCCGATCGACAACGTCATCGGCGAGCCGATGCGCCGAGACACCGCAGCCGCAGTGGCACTGGCAGCCGCAGTGGTGAAGGCCCGCGACCCCGAGGGAGTGTTCTGCATTGTCACTGCCGACCACGTGATGGGAGATCTCGATCGTTTCCGCGAGACGCTGTCGGCTGGCCTGAACCTGGCCTCGGTCGAAGACGTACTGATCACGATCGGGATCACGCCCCGGTATCCGGCGACGGGCTACGGCTACATCCACGCCGTCGATCGTCTGTCGGCATCAGACGAAATCGAATTCCGTTCGGTCGACCGATTCGTCGAGAAACCGGATCGGGCCACCGCCGCTGGTTACGTCGACTCGGGAGAATTTTGGTGGAACTCCGGCATGTTCATCTGGTCGGTCGCCGCCGTGCACCGTGCGTTCGCTGCTCATCGACCCGAACTCGCCTCGTTCATCGACGCATTGGTTCCCGCTGTCGACACTCCCGCCTTCGCCCAGGCCCTATTCGATGGCTTCGAACCGCTCGACAAGATCTCGATCGACTATGCGTTGATGGAGCGGGCCGACAACATCGTCATGGCTGTCGGGACATTCGCATGGGATGACGTCGGCAGCTGGCCTGCTGTCGGCGACCACCTCGACACCGACGCCGACGGCAATGCGGTGCGAGGTGAACTGGAGGCTCTGGATGCGACGTCGAACATCGTGGTCGGCGCCGACGGCAGGCTCACAGCGCTCATTGGGGTCAGCGACCTGATCGTTGTGCACACCGAGACCGCCACCCTGATCGTGCCAAAGGATCGGGCCGAAGAGGTCAAGTCGCTGGTCGCCCGCATGCGAGCCGATCCCGGCCGCAGCAACCTCGTCTGACCCTCGCCCCCTCCCGTTCTGCGACACGACAGCGTCATTTCTGCTGGTGTGGTCTTGGCAGAACAAGCGGGTTGGGGAGATCAGGTGGGGCCGATGTCGACGAAGCGGAGGACCGCCTTGTTCTGCTCGGCGGACGCCTCGATGTCGACGAACGCCCTGATTCGCCACTCGTCGTTGCCGTCCGGATCCTGGATGATCTGCACCACGGACTGATCGACGGAGGGGTCGTAGAGGAACCGCCCGGGGCTGCGAGCCCCGGCATCCATCAAGATGTGGTCGTATTCGTCCCAGTAGTCGGCCATGGCTTCGACGAGGTCGCCGACAGTGCCCCAAACGTCTGGATCGGCAGCGGCATCGACGATGACGTCATAACCCCGTTTCGCGGCCAGGCGGTTCACCCAGTCGAACACCTGATTGCGGACCATCACCCGGAACGCCCGCGGGTCGTCGACGATCGACGGCGGCTCGTCGTTGGTTGGCCGTATCGCTTCCTCGGCATTCGTTTCGGGGTCGATCAGCCGTTCCCATTCGTCGATCAGGCTGGAATCGACCTGACGGACCAGAGCGCCGAGCCAGGCGATGAGGTCGTCGATCTCGTCGGTCTTGAGGTCCTCGGCGATGTTCTGGATGAGCCCTTTGTAGACGTCGGACAAGTAGCGGAGCACCACACCTTCGGACCTCTTCAGCCCGTGATACTGCACGTACTCGCTGAACGTCATCGCCTTTTCGAAGAGCTCGCGAACGATCGACTTGGGTTTGATGTTGTCCTGACCGACCCAGGGGTGCTTCGACCGGAACGCATTGAAACTCTCGTAGAGCCACTCGGCATTGGGCTTCGGGGCCTCGACCTCGACGAGTCGCTCCATCCGCTCCTCATACTCGACACCGCGCATCTTCATGTCGGCCATGAGTTCGTCCTTGGCCCGATTGACCTGAGCGGCGATGATCACACCCGGGCTCTCCTGGACAGACTCGATGATCGTGAGCATGTCGATGGCGTGGGGGAGTTCGGTCTCTTCCTCCGGCGCGGGAAGTTGCCCGAGCGCCTCGAGGGCCCACAGCGAGAGCGGTTGGTGCAGAGCGAACTCGTTCTGCAGGTCGAAGTTGACCCGCACCCGCCGCCCGAGCTCATCCGGCTCGTCCGGGAATTCGAGCAGGTTCGCCTCGACCAGCGAGCGGTAGATCGCGATCGATCGCCGGATGTGATTTCGGCGACGATTCTTGGTCTCGTGGTTGTGCTGCATGAGATGTCGAGTGGCTTCACATCCGTCGACACCTCCGATCACAGGACGGTCGAGCAGGCTCATGACCATCTGGTGATTCACCTGGAAGTGGGAGCGCAACGGTTCGGGGTCGCCGTTGATCATCTTGGTGAAGGTCTCTTCGGTCCAGTGTGAGTACCCGCGCTCGGGTGGCTTCTTCTTCACCACCTTCTTCTTGCCGCTCGACGCCGCCTTCTCCGCGGCTTTCAGGTTGTCGACGATGTGGGGAGGAGCCTGAGCCCAGACGGTACCGAGATCGTCGAAACCCTTCCGACCGGCGCGGCCGGAGATCTGTTGGAACTCGCGATTCCGGAGAATGCGGTTCGACTGCCCGTCGTACTTGCACAGCTGGGTGAACAACACCGACCGGATTGGGACGTTGACCCCCACCCCGAGCGTGTCGGTGCCGCAGATGATCTTCAGCAGCCCTCCCTGCGCCAGTTTCTCCACCAGCAGTCGGTACTTGGGGAGAAGACCTGCATGATGCACACCGATGCCGCCGCTGATGAACCGACGCAAGTCCTTGCCGATCGGGGAATCGAAGCGGAAACCGCCGATTGCGGCCTTCAGTTCGGCCTTCTCCGCCTTCGTCAGCGGATCGAGTGAGAGGTATCCCTGCGCCGCCTCGGTCGCCTCGCGCTGAGTGAAGTGCACGAGGTAGATCGGTGCTCGACCGGTGTTCAGCAGCTCTTCGACGCTGGCGTGAAGCGTGGTTCGGCGGTACTCGAACTCGAGCGGCACCGGGCGGGTCACCGAGCTGACCACGCTGGTCTGGCGCCCCGTCCTCTTCGTCAGGTCCCGCTCGAAGAAGTCGATCGAGCCGAGTGTGGCCGACATCAGGAGGAACTGGGTGTGTGGGAGTTCCAGCAGTGGGATCTGCCACGCCCAGCCCCGCTGCGGGTCGCCGTAGTAGTGGAACTCGTCGACGACGGCGACATCGACCGGAGTGTTCGCCCCGTCCCGCAGGGCCCAGTTCGCCAGAATCTCTGCTGTGCAACAAATGATTGGTGCGTCGGCGTTCACACTGGCGTCACCGGTGATCATGCCGACGCGTTCGGACCCGAACTCCCGGCAGAGGGCGAAGAACTTCTCGCTGACCAAGGCCTTGATCGGCGCGGTGTAGACGCTGCGTTTGTCAGCAGCCAGCGCCGCATAGTGGGCGGCGACTCCGACCAACGACTTGCCCGATCCCGTCGGGGTGTTGAGGATGACGTGATTGCCTGCGAGCAGTTCGAAGATGGCCTCTTCTTGGGCGTCGTAGAGCTCGAGCCCCATCTCGTCGGCGTAGGCCATGAAACCGTCGAGCAGTGCGCCTTCGTCCGGGGCGGGCGGAAGATGCCGGATCAGCGGTGGAAGCGATTCGGCGGACCCGGTGACAGACACGACGTCACACTACCGGCCGCCCGAACACCGTCCCGGTGTCCGCGTCGCGTCCGTCGGTCCGATCGCGCGACACGGCTAGCGTCGACCCCGTGATCCGTTATCGCTACCTCACCGGCCCTGACGACTCCAGCTTCTGCGACCGGGTCACTGATGCATTGAACGATGGCTGGGAGTTGCACGGCGGCCCCACCCTGGCGTTCAACTCCGACACCAGGCAGATGACCTGTGGTCAAGCCGTTGTCCGTCGTGGCCACCCTGACGATCAGGTTGGGTCGGCGTCATGAGGATCCTCGTCACCGGCGCCAACCGTGGTCTCGGACTCGAGCTCGTCAGGCAGTGGCTGTCAGGCGGTCATGAAGTCTGGGGAAGCGCCCGCACGGCCGCCCCGGCTGACCTCTTGGCGCTCCAACCAGCTGGTGCGATTCAACTCGACCTCGCTGACGAGTCTTCGATCGTGGCCGGGATCGAGGCGCTTCGATCCCAGATCGATGGGCTCGATCTGCTCGTGAACTGCGCCGGGGTCGACGCTCGAGCGTTTGGTGTCGAGGACCCTCGCGGCCCGTTCGACGTCGACGCATCCGTCATGAACGAGGTGATGCGCATCAATGCGACGGGGCCGATGCTGGTGACTCGTGAGTCCCTTCCGCTTCTGCGATCCGGCACCGATCCGCTGGTTCTCAACGTCTCGTCCCAGCTCGGATCCATGCAGGTGGCGGCTACCAAGGGTCGAGACACGGTGTATTGCGTGTCGAAGGCGGCCCTCAACATGTGGAGTGTGAAGGCTGCGGCCGCGCTCGAGCCGGAGGGCATCGGTCTCGTGATGCTGCATCCCGGGTGGGTCAGCACCGACATGGGCGGCGCATCGGCGCAGTTGACACCGACGGAATCGGCAGCCTCGATCGTGGCGACCGTGTCATCGCTGACGTTCGAGGACAGCGGTCGCTTCATCACCTGGGATGGCGCCGATCACCCTTGGTGAGTAGCTGCTCGATCGGAGTCTCGATGGGTGGCAGGTCGCTCGGCCGCGGCCGAAGTCAGCGGAACAAGTCTTCGGCGGGGGAGCGCACGACGTCGCCAACCACGCTGCCCTCACCGAACCAGGTGGGGTCGACGCCGCGGATCACGGCCACGGCAATCCCCGTGGCCTTGCCTCGCACGAGTTCGGCCGCACCGGCGAGCTCATCGACGATGCAGACCTCGGTGACGTGCAACTCACGGCCGACCGCGTCATCGGTACCTCGCAGATCGAGAATCGCCTTGATCCCAGCGCACCCGAGTGCGATGTCGGTGATGCCGCGCCGCCACGGCCGTCCGAAGGTGTCGGCGACGATGATGGCGGTGGTGACACCCAGTCGTCCCTTGATGGCATCCCTGAGTCGACGAGCAGATCGGTCAGAGTCGTCCGGCAAGAGGGCGGCGATGTTCGGAGCGACGTTCGACCGGTCGATGCCCGCATTTGCGCACACGTAGCCGTGTTTCGTCTCGCTGATGATGAGATCTCCTCGTCGCCGAAGCACACGAGCCGATTCCTGCAGCACGAGCGGCTTGTGCGAGAGCGGATCGTCAGGGTCGACCTCGACCAGCTTTCCCTCGGCCTTCGAGACCACCTTCTGGCTCACGACCAGGACATCGTCGTCCTCCAGGCCGAGCTCCGCCTGGCAGGCCTCGATGATCAGTCCCGCGAGGTCGTCGCCAGGTCGTACTTCGGGCATGCCGGGGATGGGGATGATTTCGATTCGACGGGGCACGGGGGGCACATTACGCGAGCTTTCGTCGAAACCCCCTACGCTTGCCCGCTGTGGGCAAAGCATCTCGAAACAAGAATTCGTCTGACTCGGTCAAGGTCTCCAAGGTCCAGAACCCCGATCAGGGTCGGTCGTGGTTCCTGCCGGTCATGGCCGCGGTCACACTCCTCGGTGCCGGCGCCGTCACACTTCTCGCCATGAACCGCGAGTCGAATGCGGACGTCCGTCCGCTTCTCAGCGATCACTGGCACGCGGCCTATGGCGTGTACGTCTGCGATTCGTTCCAAGACCCGATCCTGGACACCACGGATCCCGAGGGCGTCCACACCCACGAGGACGGCATCATCCACATCCATCCGTTCCGCACCACGGCATCTGGCAACAACGCCACGGTCGATGCGTTCTTCCGGGCTACGGGCAGCGAATTGACCGACGACGGCCTCACGCCGGGTCCCGGTGTCGTTGGCGACGCCGTGGTCGAAGCCGACGGCTGCAACGGTGAGCCGGCGACCTGGCAGATCGCCTATTGGGACAATGCCATCCTCGCCGAGGGCGGTTCCGAGCCAGACACGATCCTCAGCACCGATCTCGCCAACTTCCGTTTCCGTGGCGACGTCTCCGCAATCACGTTCGCTCTCGTTCCAGAAGGCGCCAAGATCCCACCGCCGCCGTCGATCCCCGGGTTGAGCAACCTCACCGACGTCTGAAACCATCGGCGACGAGCAAAGGGGGAACTAGAGATCGATCACTGCGGCGACGGCAGGATCGTGGGTGCCGCCCAACGCCGTCAAGTAGTTGTCGCGTATGGCCTCGACCCCGCGGTTCTCCACGACGGACACGACCGGATCGATCCAGGGGGCGAACCACGACCACGCTGCGGCAAACCGCTCGTGGAAGGCGGCATGCCCGCCGCTCGCCGCCTCGGCGACGTTGGGAATGAAGAAGAATCGCCGCGTCGGGCCGGGTAGATCGCTGTTGTCGGCCCGAGCACCGAGATGGGTCCCCCCGACCAGGATGCTCTGGGTGAGTCTGTCGCCAAAGGCGCGATGAACCGAAGCGACCACGCCGGCGTTGCCTGACATGTCGACGAGCGCCGCAGTGCCGTCGAGGTCCAGGTCGAGGTCGTCGTAGGTGAGCACTAGGTCGTAGCAGCCCAGCGACGCAACGAATTCGGCGTTGGTGCTCGACGTGAGCCCGACCAGCTCCGGACGATGTTGCCTGCGGCTCATCGATGCGGCGAACGAGATGGCGGTCTTGCTCGATGCGCTGGCAACGAGCACCCGCTGCGCTCCGAAGTCGTCGTTGTCCTCGAACTCGGCGCTCAGCATCCAGCCGGTCATGAACAGTGCCCAGAAGACGGGCTGGAGGTGGCGGAACCGGTCGACCGATGCCGGGTCATGCGAGGTCCGGTAGTAGCGGTTGTACCAAGGGTGCAAGGCTGCTCGATGTGGCACGCGATCGCTGAAGGTCGACGGGGACACGTCGCCCGGCTCGAGAACCAGATGGCCACCCATCGGGAGCAACCCGAAGATCTCTTCTCCGACGGGCAGGTCAGCGCTCCGGCTGTCGGCGACCGTTGCGAACCCCCACGCCGGAACGATGCCCCATCCCGGTCTTGATGCGGGGAAGAAGCTCCAGTACCCGAGGACATGTCCCGTTGCCGCGTACGACAAGTTGTTCGAGGTCAGGCCGATGCGATCGACGGTGACTCGGACCTGCCCGTCGTTCAGCTCCGCTGTCGCCGCGGCGGATGGGACCACCTCGACGTTGCCGATGTCGGACGTGTCGACGATCAGATCGGTGTTCGCCATGTGCCTGCTTCCGGTCGGGGACTCGAAAGTGTTGCACGCGCCGTGAGAACCGTCAGCCTCGGCTCGCTTGGGATCGGTCGAGGAGATCGGGGTCGAGGAGGAGTCGGGCAAGCGATTCCGTGACTCCTGGCTGCGACATGATCGTGTCGGCGACCACCGGGGACGGGCCGGCTTGCCGGACTGCGTCGGCGAGAGCGGCGTCGATGGTGTCGATCACGAGCGTCCCGACACGGTCGGCGTACCACTGGGCAACACCCACTGCGGATGATTCTCGACCGAGCTCCGCGAGGAGGCGATCGGCCGGCCCTTTCAGGGCCTTCCCACCGATGATCGGCGATACCGCGACGACGTCGGCTCGTCTGGCCTCGAGGGCCTCGGAGACGCCCGGAACGGCCAGCACCGGATCGATCGATACGGCGGGGTTGGACGGCGCAATGATGATTCGGGCCGCGCCATCGATGGCCTCGAGCACCCCAGGCGCCGGACGCGCGTCGGTGGCTCCGTCGAATCGCACGGCGGTGACGGCCACATCGTGGCGACGACGCACGAAATACTCCTGGAACGTGATCTCACCTTCGTCGACCGTCGTGATCATGGTGCGAAGTCGATCGTGGGTCACAGGCAACAGACGGAGATCGAGGCCCCACGCCGCAGTGATCTCGGCGGTCACCATCGTGAGGTCGGCCCCTTCGGCGAGACGTTGGGTGCGGTGGAGGTGTGTTCCGAGGTCCCGATCACCGAGGCTGAACCAATCGACGCCTCCGTACCGACCGACCATCTCCATCGCTTGCCAGCTCTCACCCTCGAGCCCCCAGCCCCGTTCGTCCGACACCGCGTCTGCCAGGGTGTAGGTGATCGTGTCGAGGTCGGGGCTGATGCGGAGTCCGTGGAGTTCGAGGTCATCGCCGACATTGGCGATGGCGGTGAGGTCGCCGCATGCAGCGGGCACCAGTCCTCGGAGAAGCCGTGCGGCTCCGACGCCGCCGCAGATGACGACGACTGGGCCGAGGCCGTCCGGCACGTCAGGCAAGTTCGCGTTGCTGGCGGGCCACGAGATCGAGATCGCCGTCGACCATCATCGTGACCAGCTCGGTGAACGGGGTCTTCGACTGCCAGCCGAGCTTCGTCTTGGCCTTCGACGCATCGCCGATGAGGAGGTCGACCTCGGCCGGGCGCATGAAGGCCTTGTCCTGCACGACGTAGTCCTGCCAGTCGAGGTCGACGTGGCCGAATGCGACCTCGCAGAATTCCTGGACCGAATGGGTCTCCTCTGTGGAGATCACGTAGTCATCCGGCTCATCCTGCTGGAGCATCAGCCACATCGCCTCGACGTAGTCTGCGGCGAAACCCCAGTCGCGCTGAGGGTGGAGGTCGCCGAGGCGAAGCTCGTTGGTCAGCCCGAGCTTGATCCGAGCTACGTGGTTGCTGATCTTGCGAGTGACGAACTCGAGTCCACGACGGGGCGACTCGTGGTTGAACAGAATGCCGCTCGATGCGTGCAGCTTGTAGCTCTCCCGATAGTTCACGGTGATCCAGTGGCCGTAGACCTTCGCCACCCCGTAGGGGCTGCGGGGATAGAAGGGCGTCTCCTCGGTCTGCGGGACGGACTGGACCTTGCCGAACATCTCCGAGCTCGAGGCCTGGTAGAAGCGGATCTCCGGGTTGGTGTTCTTGACTGCGTTGAGGATGCGGGTGACGCCGAGTGCGGTGGTCTCCCCGGTCAGCACCGCCTGCTGCCATGACGTCTGGACGAACGACTGGGCCGCCAGGTTGTAGACCTCGTCAGGGTTGACCTGGCGCATCAGCTCGCTCAGGGAGCTCTCGTCGAGAAGGTCGCCCTGCACGATGTGGAGATCGTCCTGGATGTGTGCGACGCGCTCGAAATTCACGGTGCTCGATCGTCTGACCATGCCATAGACCTCGTAGTCCTTCTCGAGAAGGAGTTCGGCCAGGTAGGAGCCGTCCTGGCCGGTCAGGCCGGTGATGAGTGCTCGTTTGGTCATGTCTGCTGCCTGTCGTCGGCCTCGGCTGTCGAGGGGTCAGTGGTGCGTTCTCTGGCGTCGGCGAGGACGTCCATCAGGGTGTCGGTGAGTGGGATGGAAGGCTCCCACCCGGTGTCGCGCCGTAAGGCGTCGAAGCTGCCACGCAACACCGGTAGGTCGACCGGACGCACGAGGTCGAGGTCGGGTTCGGTCGTGATCGGAACGGTGGCGGCCGCGATCAGGTCGTCGAGGATTGTGGACATCGCCACGGCCTTCCCAGTGCACACGTTGTAGGTGGCACCGCTGCTTCCGGCGGTGGCGATCAGGCGGTAGGCCCGCACGACGTCTCGCACGTCGGTGAAGTCGCGTTCGGGGCTCAGGTCGCCGTGGGTGACGACACCTTCGCCCGCGAGCTCGGCGCTTGCGATCTTCGATGCGATCGCAGGAGCGAAGAAGTTGGTCGACTGTCCCGGCCCGATGTGGTTGAACGGTCGGACGATGATGACATCGAGGCCCCAACCGCGGTGGTACTGCTGTGCGATCGCTTCTGCCGCCTGCTTGCTCGATCCGTAGGGTGAGCGGGGCTGGAGCGGCGCTGACTCGGTCAACGGCAGTGACGCGGGGCTGGCGATGCCGTAGACGTCGGCGCTGCTGACCACCACGACCCGGTCGACGTGTTGAAGGCGGGCGGCCTCGAGGATCGAGAGCGTCCCTGCCGCATTGAGGCGGAAGGTCTCCAACGGTCGCTTCCACGAGGCACCGACATCGCTGAACCCAGCGAGGTGGTAGATCACGTTCGGCTGTTCGGACGCGATCTTGGCGCTCCACGCGTCGGTGTCGAGGAGGTCTGGCCCGTTCTGGTGCCCCACGGCCACCACTTCGTCGCCCGCCTCTTCGAGATGGCGGACCAGGTGCGGCCCGACGAATCCTGTCGCACCGGAAATGAGCGCTCGCATCGGTTCTCCGGACGTCACGTTCGCCAACACTAGCGGCGCAGGCATCGCGCCCGGGGTGACTCCGCACCGATTCGACGAGCAGTAGGCTCGCGCGCTCGTGACCGAGTCCTATTCAGCGGATCCCGCCGCTCCGCCCGTCGTTCAGCTCGCGGACCCCGTGACGTCAGACGACGGACGATCAGATGACGGCAGCGACGCGCCGGCGATCGTTGCGGTCTGCATCAGTAGCGATGCTGGTGATGATCTCGAGGCGTGCCTCGGGTCGCTCGCCGATCAGGATTATCCGAATCTGTCGATTCTCGTGATCGACGCCGGGAACGAATCCCCGATCGCCGAGCGGGTTGCGGCCGCTGCTCCGTCGGCGTATCTCCATCGTCTCCAGTCCGACCCCGGCTTCAGCGCCGCGGCCAATCAGGCGGCCACGCTCGTGCAGGACGCCGCGTTCCTTCTCTTCTGCACCGATGCGGTGGTCCTCGAGCCGCACACCACCACCGCGCTTGCCGAGGAGATGTTCCGCTCGAACGCCGGCATCGTCACGCCGAAGTTCGTCGAGTGGGATGACCCCCGTCGACTGATGAGCGTCGGGATGGGCGCCGACCACTATGGCGTCAAGGTTGGACTGATCGAGCCACGCGAGTTCGATCAGGAACAGCACGACGGTGTCCGGGACGTCTTCGTGGCGCCGACCGGAGTGCAGTTGATCCGGCGCGATCTGTTCACCTCGCTCGGCGGATTCGATCCGTCGTTGGGATCGGAGAACGAAGACCTCGATCTGTGCTGGCGGGCTCACGTGGCCGGCGCTCGAATCGTGGTCAACCCGAGCACGACAGTGAGAATTCGTCCGGTCGAACCGGACTCACAGCCGTCGCGGCAGATGATCAAGAATCGGTTGCGCAGTCTTCTCGTGACCTCGTCGCGTTGGACGCTGGTTCGAGCGCTCCCGATGGCCGTGCTCCTGATCGTTGCCGAAGCGGTGGGTTTGCTCTTCTCGGGGAAGCGGGCTCGGGCGGTCGGCGCCCTCGGCGTGATTCCGGCGACCATCTCCGACATCAAGGACATCCGCACGAGGCGGGCGAAACTCGAGCAACTTCGGCAGGTGCCGGATGCCGAGGTCAGAGCGTTGCAGGTCGGAGGCTCGGCGCGAGTTGCCGACTACGCCAGAAGCCGCTTCGGTGCCAGTCAGGACCGACTGGCCGGTCTGGTCGGATCGGTACGAGACAACCTCAGTGGCGATGAGCTCACCGCCCAGCGGGTGGCCGCGCTCGGCGCCATGTTGTTGGGAGCGCTGTTCCTGTTCGGTAGCCGCTCGCTGATCGGGGCAGGAATCGTGCCGGTCGGTCAGATCCCGCAGCTCCCGGGGTCCGGCACGTTGCTCGGCGAATGGTGGAGTGGTTGGCGTTCGGCCGGAAGCGGTGGAGTCCACGCCGCTCCGGTGCTGTTCTTCGTGCTCGGGGTGCTTCGCATCGTCTTCTTTTGGGCCACGGGATTGTTCGACACGCTGCTGGTGCTCGGCCCGCTGATCGCCGGAGCCGTCGGTACATGGCGCCTGGCCAAGCCCTTGGGCAGTCCTCGGGCTGCGATCGCGGCGACCTTCGCCTACGCCCTCAACCCTCTGCCGATGAGCATCATCGCCGCCGGCCGATGGCAGGTGCTGGTGGTCTGGGGCGCTGCCCCGTTCATCGTGGCGTCGGCGTTGCGGCTGCAGTGCGAGGCTCCGTTCGACCGTTCGGCAGCCGGCGGGCCGCATCGGCTCAGCATCCGGCTTCTCCGATTCGGGCTTCTCGTTGCCGCCGTCGCAACGGCGGCTCCGATGGTCGTGGTCCTCGCTGTGATCGTGCTGGTGGCGCTCGCCATCGGGTCGGTGCTCATTGCCCGCCCGGCCGGACTGCGGTCGCTCGCCCTCGGCGTCCCCGTTGCCTTGCTGACATCGCTGGCACTCCACCTGCCCTGGTCGCTCCAGGTGATCACCGACGGTTCGTGGCGATGGGTGATCGGGCCGGAATCGGCCAACGCAACCTTTGATTCCATGGCTGACCTCGTCCGCTTCGCTCCGGGTCTGGCCGGCCCGGGCACCCTGATCGTCGGCGTCATCATCGTTGCCGGGATGGCGCTCATCATTGCCAAGTCCCAACGATTCGATGTCGCGGCAAGAGGCCTTTCGCTCGCCGTCGTCGCGTGGATTCTCGCGTGGGCCGGTCGTCGCGAGTACGTGCCCATCGAGGTGCCAGGCGCCGATGCACTGCTCTGTCTCGCGGCCGTTGGCGTCGCCTTGGCAGTGGCGGCTGCGGTCCGCGCCCTCGAACTCGACCTCGGTCGTCGGAGTTCGTCTGTTCAGTCGGTACTACGGGGGGTGGTCGGGCTCGGGCTGGCACTTGTCACGTTGCTCGGCTTCCAGTCTGCGCTCGACGGACGATGGGGCATGCCGACGCAGAGCCACATTGGATTCGCGCGGCTGCTGCTCGATGGGCAACCCGAACCGGTACGGACGCTGTGGATCGGCGCATCCGAGGTGCTCCCGATCGATGGTGCCGACTCGCCTGGTGGCATCCACTTCGGAGTGAGCGAAGGCACCGACATCGACATCGTCAACCGTTACGCGCCGGCGACCAACGAGATCGATGCCGAGATCGGCGATCGCCTGGACCTCGTCGTCGACGGCCAGACGGACCGGGTCGGGCGTCTCCTGGCTGCCTACGGCATCGATCTGGTCATCGTTGTCCCGTCGCTCGGGCCGCCTCCATACGACGGGCCTCGCTACGAGCCCGGCAATGGCATCGAGTCCGTGCTGAGTCGCCAGCTCGATCTGCAGAGGGTTACTGGGACGTTGGGCCTTCGCGTCTACCGCAACGCGGCCTCCGCCGGAGCGGCGCAAGTCGTCGAAGGACAGCCGCCACCGATCGAGGTGGCGGATCAACTGTCGGCCGAGACGGGTCTGCGCTCCCGGGCGCCGTTCCGCTACGGCCGAACGGGTCACTGGGTGGGTCTCGACCCCGCGGTCGACGAGGCGTACCTCATCATCGACGGCGAAGGCTGGGTCGCAGGCAACGAGGGCAGCTCGATCGTCGCCTTCGACGACCACCACCTGCAGGTCCAGGCGGGCGGTGACGCAGTGATATCGGCCAGGTTCGGAACATCGACGGTCAGCCGTATGTTGCTCGTGCTGCAGCTTCTCGCCATAGGCGTCGGCATCGTGCTCTCGCAGCCCGAACGCGAGGAGCAACCGTGATCCGATGGACGACAATCGTGATTCTGGTCGGATCCTTGATTGGCGCAGTGTTGTTCGACCGGGTCGACCGGGATCCCACGGTCGTTGCTGCCCCCGAGGTGGTCGCTCGAGACACGCCTCTCATGATCCAACCAGCGCCGCTCGGTTCGTCGTGGTTCTGTCCGATCGGTTCGGCGGGCGTCGATACCTATGCCGATGCCGAGATCACGATCGCGAACGTCGGCTCAGATGATGCGGTCGCCAACCTCGACGTTCGGACCGGCGACGGTCCGGGCCCGGGTCTGCGGCTCGAGGTGGCCGCCGGGACGTCGGAAACGGTCGCACTGTCGTCGCTCGGCGCATTCGACGCCGCCGCCGCAAGCGTCGAGGTGATCGGGGGAGAGGGTGTCGTGAGCCACCGCGTCACCACCGCTGCCGGAGTGTCGGAGGCGCCCTGTTCCTCGGGGTCGTCGTCCACGTGGTACTTCGGCGGCGGCCCGACCACCACAGACACAGCCCAGTACATCGCCCTTCTCAACCCCTACCCGAACGACGTCGTGTTCCGTGCCGAGTTCCAGACACCGACTCGAGTGCGCCAACCCAACGAGCTCGAAGCGAAAACGGTGCCGGCGCAGTCAGTGGTCGTCATCGACGTTGGTGCGTTCGTCGCTCCCGAAGACGTCGTGGCCATCAGGATCGAGACCGTGGCAGGTGGCCAGCTCGTGGTGGAACGGCTCTTCGTCCTCGACGGATCGATCGCACCGGCCGGTGCGACCCTCGAGGCCGCTGTAGCCGACCCCGCCCTCGGGTGGACCATGCCCGCTGGTCGTCTCCATTCCGGTGGTGACAACACCCTCACCGTCTTCAATCCGACGACTGATGTTGCCGAGGTCGATGTTCGCCTCGATCCCCTCGGGGTCGGCGATCGCTCTCTGTTCGGCCTCGTGCCGATCGAGCTCACCGTGCAACCGGGCCGGCTGGCCACCATCGATCTGCGGGTCACGGCGAGCCAACTGGATCTGCCATCTCCCTATGACGTCGGCGTCACGGTGACCTCGGCCAACGGGGTTCCCGTAGTCGTGCACCACTGGCAGGCTCATCCGAGTGTCGCCTCTGCCGGTGTGGAAGACGGGAGCGAGCGACGTCGTCAGGACGACGGCGAGGTGCCGGCCGAGGAGCTTCCTCCGGCGCTCGAAGGACCAACTTACGTCCAGCCGACGGCCCGCCGGGGCATCGCTTCGAGCCACGGCTCACCGACCGCCTCGACCCGCTGGGTCGCAGCGTCCGTTTCGTTGCTGCCCGACAATGGCAGCGCCGTGATCGTCTTTGCCGAGGAGGGGGCCTTGGTCGAGGTTCGGTTGCTCGTTGGGGGATCGCTCGGTTCTCCGGTGCGGGCCTCGGTCGACTCGACGGGTCGCTCGGTGATTCCGCTGAACCCGATCGCCGCCCAGGCGGCCGTGGTCGTGACAGCAGATCGACCGGTGATCGCCGAATTGCAGTTGGTCGGTCCCGATCGTTACGACGTCGTTGGCATGGTGCCCAGCTCGGGAGGCGTCCCGGCGGGAGCCGTCGACGGATGACGCGGCTGGTGATCTTGGCGGTGTTGATCGTGGTGGCCCTTGGCGTCGCCTGGCTTCTCCAGCGGCGCCGGCCTGAGCCGCCGAGCGCCCCGTCCTACCGGGCGCCGTCGCAGCTCGACCGTTCGGAGTTCGCCGGGGAGGTGGGGGCCTCGCTCGTCGTGGTGTTCTCCTCGGCCACCTGCAACAGCTGTCCGGCTGTTTGGGACGCGGTGGTCCGCTCGCAGCGAGCGGGTGTCGTGACCGAACGCATCGACGTTCAGGACGACCCCAAACGCCACGAGCGCTACCGCATCGACGGCGTTCCGACCACCCTTGTGGTCGACGGTGATGGCGTCGTGCGGACGAGTTTCTTCGGCCCTCTTGCCGACGGCGTTCTCGAGGACGCCCTCGACGCTCTTTCTGCTTGAGCGTGCCCGCCGGTGATGTCCGGATCCGGTCAATGTCGCGGCGCGCCCGTCTCGAAGACGCGACTGGCGGTACGTTCCGAAAGATGGTCGACCGACGCTCCGGGACTCGCACGCCGTTCGCAGCCGCAGCGCTGGTGATCTGCCTCCTCGCTGCTGGTTGTGCCGTGACGCGGGAGTCGACGGTGTCGGGTGCCGGCGCGATCGAGGATCAGGTCGTCGACATCGAGGGTGTTGACGACCTCGACGTCGCAACCGATCTCGATGCCGAGGAGCTGGGGGTGGACGCCGTACTCGTGATGAGCCGCGGCAACGGCCGGCCGTTCCCTGACTTCGGTGGGCCCGGTGAGCAGCGAAGGGCCGTACAACACATTCTGTCGATCGCCACCCCGATGGGGCGAGTCGACCTCTTCTCGCTCCAGGTTCTCGACGAGAACTCGAACGGGCAGTGGATGCAGTGCGAGGCCATCGCCTTCGACACCAGCATGGGCATGGGTTGTTCCGATCTCGGAGCAGCGGAGCTCGACGAGACCGGCATCGTCGGTTCGACCGGGAGCGACGAAGGGTCGGTTTATGAGCTTCGCGGCCCGAGCGACACCGCCTACTTCATCATCGAGTCAGACGGTGATCGGATCGCTGTGGTCCCCGTGGATGGCCGAGCCATTTTCTTCCAAGCCGGGGCCCATTGCGTGTCTCCACCACAGATGGTGAGCGTCCGGGTGGGCGACGTCGACGTCGACGTCTCCGAGCCAACCGTCTGCTGAGTCCACGCGATGGATCGGCAGAGCGAGGTTCGCGCCAGGATTCGCTGCTCGGTCCACGAACCGTGCGAAACCGAGGGTCAGTTGTCGATCACGCCTTGGCCAGGAAGGGTCTGCGGTGGTAGTGCCTGGGCGAACGCCTCGGCCGCCTTGACCGGATCCTTGGCGACAGCAATGAGCCGATCGACCTCGGCTCCACTCACCGTTTCGTGTTCGAGGAGCTGACGGGCGATCAGGTCGAGCGCCCCGCGATTGTCGACGAGCAGGGTGCGACAGCGGACCTCCATGTCGGTCAGGATGCGCCGCGTCTCGTCGTCGATCAGCTTCGCCGTCTCGTCGGAGAACGACTTGGAATGCATCATGTCTTCGCCCAGGAACACCGGCTGATTGTCGGCGAGCGACATCGGTCCGATGGCTTCGGACATGCCCCACTCGGTCACCATGCGACGGGCCATCTGGGTTGCCTGGCGCAGATCGTCAGACGCCCCGGAGGTGACCTCGCCGAAGATGACCTTTTCGGCGTTGCGACCGCCGAGCGCCATGATGATGCGCGCCTCTGCCTCGCTCTGCTCGATCTTGTAGCGATCTTCGGTCGGCATCGTCATCGTGACACCGAGCGCCATGCCAGTGGGGATGATCGTGACCTTGTGGACCGGATCGTGGCCCTCCTGGAGCGCAGCACACAAGGCGTGCCCAGCTTCGTGGTAGGCGGTGCGTTCGAGGTCGGCCTGGTTGCGCACCATGGATTCGCGCTCGATGCCGAGCAGCACGCGGTCACGAGCCGAGTCGAAGTCGGCGGCATAGACCTTCTCTGCTCCGCGCCGCACTGCGAACAACGCGGCCTCGTTGACCAGATTGGACAGGTCAGCGCCGCTCATCCCCGGTGTGCCCCGGGCGATGACGTTGACGTCGACGTCGTCGGCCATGCGCTTGTGTTTGATGTGGACCTTCAGGATCTCCTTGCGGTCCTCGAGTTCGGGAAGTGACACGACGACCTGGCGGTCGAAACGGCCGGGACGCAACAGCGCCGGATCGAGAATGTCAGGTCGGTTCGTGGCGGCCATCATCACGATGCCCTCGGTCGCCTCGAAGCCGTCCATCTCGGCCAGCATCTGGTTGAGGGTCTGCTCGCGCTCGTCGTGACCGCCACCCATTCCGGCGCCACGCTTGCGACCGATGGAGTCGATCTCGTCGATGAAGATGATCGCCTTGCCCATCTTGCGAGCCTCGGAGAACAAGTCACGAACTCGGCTGGCGCCGACACCGACGAACATCTCCATGAAGTCCGAACCGGTGACCGACAGGAACGGAACGCCGGCCTCACCAGCGACAGCACGGGCGATGAGAGTCTTGCCGGTTCCGGGAGGGCCGACGAGCAGCACACCCTTGGGAATGCGGGCACCGACATCGCCGAATTTGGAGGGGTCACGCAGGAAGTCGACGACCTCGGTGACTTCCTTCTTCACTCCTGCGTAACCGGCGACATCGGCGAACGTGGTGCCGGGGCGCTCACTGGAATACGTCTTGGCCTTCGAACGGCCGATCGACATGATCCCGCCCATCTGGCTCTGTTGGCGGCGGGCCAACCAGTAGAGGAAGCCGATGATGAAGATGAACGGCAGCAGGAGGGGAATGAGATTGAGGAAGAAGTTCCCCGTCTTGGTGACGGGAGCGAAGTCGACGTCGTTCGAGCGCAGCAGGGCGAGGTCATCGGCCGGCCACTCGGCGAGCCCGGTGGTGTTGAACACCTCACCATCGGGTGTGGTCGCCTCGATGCGAGCCGTGGCGTTGTCGTACTCCACGGATTCGATCTCGCCCGCCTGGACCTTCGCCAGGAAGGCGTCGTAGGAGATCTTCGACGAATCATCGGCCGGAGCGGCCATGGTGACGAACAACAACGTCGCCAGGACAGCAACAACGACCCAGGCCGACCACTTCGGCCAGCCGCCCTCGGACTTCGAGGGCAGTCGTGGATTGCGCCCAGGAGGAGGCGGCGGAGGGGTGGATCCCTTGTCAGACATACATCCGATCCTAGGTGCTGACGCCGTTCTTCCCGTGGTCGGGTCGCTAGGGTCGTCTGGTGACAGCTGGCACGCCCGGGAAGGCACGAGCCGCGGCCGGCACGGCGGCATCACCACGATGGGGGTTCTCCGAGGCCGTTGCCCTGTGGGTGTTCCACATCGTCGTGTCCAGTGTGTGGGCCGTTCTCCTGATCAGCGTTTTCTACGGGGACGTGCCAGATCCGATTCCCGTGCGCCTGCTGGCCGCCAACTCGCTGGCCATCTGGGCGGTTTACGTCATTGGGCCGATCGTGGTCACCCGAATGCGTGGGGCCGGTCCCGTCGCCGATCTCTGGCCCGGAATCACATGGACCGACGTCCCGGCCGGCCTCGCCATCGGCGCTGCACTCCAATGGATCGTGCTTCCCGTCATCTACTGGCCGCTGCTCCGGTTGACCGACGTCGATCCGTCCGCGGCGGCCCAGGACCTGGTCGACGCCATCGACGGCTCGCTCGATCTGGTGCTCTTCTCGTTGGTGGTCGCTGTCGGCGCGCCGCTCGCTGAGGAGTTCTTCTACCGAGGCATGGTGCTCCAGGGCCTTCGTCGTCACGTGCCGGACGTGGCTGCTGTCCTCGGTTCGGCCGCGCTCTTCGCTCTCGTCCACATCCAGCCCGTCCTGTTCCCCGGCACGTTCGTGCTCGGTGTGGTCGCCGCCATCGCCACCCTGCGAACCCGCCGGCTCGGAATGGCCTTTGCGATGCACGTGGGGTTCAACGGTGCGACGCTCCTGGCGCTGCTGGCGTTTTGACCGTCGCAATTTGGGTCGTACTCCCCATAGCCATGGGTCAACCGGCCCCATCGTCTGTTTCGATCTCATCGCCGGGCGGTCAGCGCCGATCCAGCTGTATGGGCCATGCGAACGCACAACAGTGTCACGACTGCGGCCACGATCTCGTCGAGATCGGGCTCCTCGTCGATGGCAGCAATCTCCAGATGTTCTCCTGTGATCAATGCGACAAGCGTTCCTGGCGTCGCGGCGGTGTCGTGATCGACCTGGCCGAGGCGCTCGACGAGTTCGAAGAACACTCCGGCCGTCGACGCTGAGGCCTCGACGGCATCAGCGATGCAGCATTGCTGCGTGACGCAACTGCGTGACACAGCAACGCCTGCGTCAGCTGGCATTATTGCTGCGCAATGAGATCCCGTTCGCTCCTCACGATCACCGGTCTCGCTGTTGCCTGTATCTGTTCGATCTTCGTTCTGGTACAGCTCCGGCCCGACCTGGTGTTCGCCGACACCACGCCCGCCGGGGGCGACATGGGCGCCCACGTGTGGGGCCCGGCGTTCCTTCGCGACCACCTGCTCACCAGCGGTCAACTCAGCGGATGGACTCCAGACTGGTATGCAGGCTTTCCCGCGTATCAGTTCTACATGGTCGTCCCGGCCCTGGCGATCCTGGCCGTCAACGCCGGATTCACGCCGTGGCTGTCGGTTCCGGTTGCCGCAGCGCTCCTCGTCTGGGCCGCCCGGCTTGCGGCTCGTCGTCCTGACCGCCGACTGCTGATCCTCGCTGCGGCGATTCTGACGGCCGTCCTGTTGGTCCCCCTTCCGTACGGCATTGCCTTCAAGGTGATCGCCGTCTCTGGCTTGGTGTTCATGCCGCTCGCCGCCTGGTGGATGGCCAGACAGGCGTCCGCCCCCGAACCGGTGCCCACTGCCCTCGCCCTGGCCGTGGTGGTGTTCCTGTTCGACACGAATTTCACGATCTACGGCGGCAACGTCGCATCCACGCTCGCCGGCGAGTTCGCCTTCGCGATGTCGCTCTGTCTCACCTTCGTCGCCGCTGGTTGGGCATTTCGAGGCATGGACGAGCATCGGCATCGCGCTTCGGCCGCGGTACTGATCGCGCTTGTTGCCCTGTGCCACATCATCCCGTTGTTCTTCCTCATCGCGACCCTGGTCATCTTGGTGGTGCTGCCAGAAGACGGCCTGCGGTTCCCTGTGGCCATGTTCGGCATCGTCTTCGCGTTGATCCCCATCGCGTTCGCTGATCGGTTCGAGGGACCCGTCACTGAAATCGCCGCGATCTCGGCCTTCGTGGTCGTACTCGGCGTGGCGTTCTTCGTCGACGAGCGGGTGCGGTCCCGGATGACATGGCTGGTGCTGACCGGGCCTGCCGCCGCGCTCCTCGCCGGGTTCTGGCTCGTGCCGTTCGTCGGCAGGCGTGATCTCTTCAACGACATGGGCTGGGAACGCCTCGACGAGGTCGGCGAGGCGCTGCTGACAACACCGATGCGCATCGCCCTCCCGATTGCCGTCGTCGGTGGTGTCCTGTCCTTCGCCACCAGGGAACGGCTGGGCATGATGTTCTCGATCCATGTCCTCACGTTCGCTGCAGCCGTCGCCAACCTGGGCGAGAGCAAGCTGTGGAACGCTCGGTTGCTGCCGTTCTTCTATCTCTCGGTCTATTGCCTCGCCGCCCTCGGCATCGCCGCCATTGCCCGCTACGCAGCCGTCGCCGTCAGCGAACGATTCGACGAGCCCGACCTCAAAGTGCTGTGGGGATCCCTCGTCGGTGGTCTCGTCTGTGTCCTGATTCTCGTCGGTATGCCCCTGCGCATCCTTCCGTTCGGGTCGACCAACGCGTCCGGTGAGTACGAATGGTTCGGTCTTCGAACCGCTGATCGCAGCTTCGTCTCGTCATGGGCGGCCTGGAACTTCTCCGGCTACGAGGAGAAGCCGAGCTTCCGTGAGTACTCGGGTGTGATCAGCGCCATGGACGAGCTCGGGCAGACCAATGGGTGTGGTCGTGCGATGTGGGAGTACGACAAGGGCCTCGACCGGTATGGCACACCGATGGCGCTCATGCTGCTCCCGCACTGGACCGACGGCTGCATCGGTTCGATGGAGGGCTTGTACTTCGAGTCATCGGCGACGACGCCGTTCCACTTCCTCAACCAGAGCGCCCTCTCGGTCGCACCATCCAGCGCGCAGCGTGACCTTCCCTACCGGTCCTTCGATATCGACCGCGGCATCGCCCAGCTGCAGGTGATGGGTGTGCGCTACTACATGGCATTGTCAGACGAAGCCATCGCTGCCGCTCGCAACCATCCCGATCTCACCGAGCACGTCATTGCCGAGCCCTTCGTGGTGTTCGAAGTCGACGGAACGACGCTTGCCGAGGGGCTCGTGAGCGAGCCTGTCGTCGCCAGCGGTCCCGCCGCCGATGACACCGATGAGCTTGCGAGCCGATTCGAGCTCGGCTGGCTGAGCCAGGCCGTGGAGTTCTACAACGATCCCCGCGAGTTCAACGGTCTGCCCGCCGCCGATGGTCCGGAGTCCTGGGAGCGGGTCACCACCCTGATCCCGGCCGACGGCGATCCGATCTCCGAGCCGGCATTGGTGTCTGACATCGAGGTCGGCACCGACCGCATCTCGTTCTCGGTCGACGAGATCGGCAAGCCCGTGCTCGTGAAGATCTCGTACTTCCCCAACTGGAAGGTGTCCGGCGCCGACGGCCCGTGGCGCATCGGACCGAACCTGATGGTGGTGGTCCCGACGAGCAACGATGTCGCCTTCACATACGGACGCACATTCATCGACTGGCTCGGCATCATGTTCACCTTGATCGGCCTCGCTGCTCTCGTCACCTTCGCTCGCGACGACCGTCGTCGTGATCCGGATCGATTCGGCGCTGGTTTCTCCCGCAGGCCCACTCGGATCTCGATGGCGCCTCCGGCGTTCGCCGCGACGCCTGCGTACGACGCGACGCAGTCTCCAGCAGATGGAATCGACCTCGTGCGTCCCGCTGGGCCAGCGGCAGCGCAAGGAGACTGAGGTCGTGCGGAGTCGACTGCGTTTGTTCGCCATTGTCGGATTGATGGCCACCTTCCTCGATGTCGCCATCCTGTTGATGCTCGAACCGTCGCTTCCGGTCACAGTGGCCAACGGTCTGGCGCTCACCGTTGCTGCACTCGTGTCCTACTCCTTCAATCGGCGGATCACGTTCCGGGAGACGCCGCGCGCTCGCTGGGTCCGACACCCGGGCACGTTCGCTCTCGTCGCCTGCGTTGCCGGTCTCGTCGATCTCGGTGTGCTCGGCCTCGGGCTCGCACTGGGTTTCGGCCTGCTGGTGGCCAAGCTCGTAGCCGTTGCTGCTGCTGCAGTCGTGCGTTGGAGTGCCTACCGGTGGGTGCTGTTCACCGAGGTTCGCCGCGAGATGAGTGAACGCCACGATCGCCAGCCCGCCCCTGGCCGGTTCCGTCTCTCAGTCGTAGTTCCGGCCTACAACGAGGGCGATCAGATCGAAGCCACGATTCTGACCCTGCGTACCGAACTCGCAGGTGTCGTCGGGTCGGATCTGGAGATCCTCGTCGTCGACGACGGCTCGGCAGACGACACCGCAGATCTCGCCAGACAGGCGGGGGCCACGGTGGTCGAACAGCCACACAACATGGGCAAGGGAGCCGCAGTCAGAGCGGGTGTTCTTGCCGCCGAAGGACGCTCGGTCGTGTTCACCGATGCCGATCTGGCATACCCGGCATCCATGATCCCGCCGATGCTCGAGGGACTCGAGAGTGGATGGGATGTCGTGGTCGGGAGTCGACGCCACGAGGAGACCACCACGCTGGTCAAGGCGCGGCGCATCCGCGAACTCGGCGGTCGCGCCGTCAACCTGCTCACCCACCTCGTGCTACTCGGTCATTTCCGTGACACGCAGTGCGGCATCAAGGGGTTCCGCAGCGACATCGGGAAGGCGCTGTTCGAACGAACGACGATCAACGGGTTCGCCTTCGACGTCGAGGTGTTCCTCATCGCCGAGCAGGATCGATACTCGCTCACCGAGGTCCCTGTGAAGGTCGAGAACCGCCAGGGATCCTCGGTCCGCCTGGTGCGGGACACCGCCCGATTGTTGCGTGATCTGTTCCGAATCCGGCGGGCCGCGGGCAAGGGTGTCTATCGGCCCAACGCGACCCAAAGCGTCCTGGTGGGCTGACGGCGGAAGTAGGGTTTGGGCTGTGCATGACCTCGACCTCATCGTGAAGGCCTACGACATTCGTGGGACCTACCCAGAACAAATCGACGCCGACACCTGCCGCGGGCTCGGCGTTGGTTTCGCCCGTTACATCCGATCAGTGGAGCCGGAGGCCACCAGCGTCGTGATCGCCCGGGACATGCGTCCGTCGGGGCCAGAACTGGTCAGTGCGTTCGGCGATGGCGTCCGATCGCAAGGTCTCGACGTGCTCGACATCGGTATGGGGTCGACCGACATGATCTACTTCGCCTCGGGGTCGCTGTCGATGCCGGGCGCAATGTTCACGGCTTCGCACAACCCGGCCGGGTACAACGGCATCAAGCTCTGTCGATCCGGGGCCGCTCCGATTGGTGAGGACTCCGGCCTGGCTGACATCAAGGCCACCGCGCTGGCATGGGCGGCCGGCGACGTCGGTGACACTGACACGACCGGCTCGCTTTCCAGCCGCGACATGCTCGACGCCTTCGCCGATCATGTCCTCTCGTTCGTTGACATCGCGACGTTCCGCCCGCTCAAGGTCGTAGCCGACACCGCCAACGGGATGGGCGGGCTCGTCGTCCCGAAGATCTTCGAGACGCTCCCGTTCGACCTCGAGGTCATGTACCCCGAGCTCGACGGTACGTTCCCGAACCACGAGGCCAATCCGATCGAAGCCAAGAACATCGTCGACCTCCAGGCCCGTGTACGCGAGGTTGGTGCCGACATCGGGCTCGCTTTCGACGGTGACGCCGATCGGGTGTTCCTCGTCGACGAGAAGGGCGATCCCGTGTCCGGTTCCCTCACCACGGCCATGCTGGCCAAGGCCACGCTCGAGAAGAGCCCGGGCGAGACCATCATCTACAACCTGATCTGCTCCAAGGTGGTGCCCGAGGTCGTCGCCGAGAACGGTGGTACGTCCATCCGTTCCCGTGTGGGTCACTCCTTCATCAAGGCCACGATGGCCGAGACCGGGGCCGCGTTCGGTGGTGAGCATTCGGCGCATTACTACTTCAGGGACAACTGGCGGGCGGACTCTGGGATCATCGCATCGATGATGATCCTGGCCGAGTTGTCGACCTCTGGCGGCACCCTGTCCGAGCTCCTGGGTCCGCTCAAGCGCTACTCGGCGTCTGGCGAAATCAATACTCGGGTCGCCGACACCGGCGCCGTCATCGCCCACGTCGCGTCTGTCTACAGCAATTACGACAGCGACATGCTCGACGGACTCACGGTCGATGCCGGCGACTGGTGGTTCAACCTGCGACCGTCCAACACCGAACCCCTTCTCCGGCTCAATCTGGAAGCTGCCGACGACGATGCCGTGGCGGCACGAGTTGCCGAGGTCCAGGCGGCCATGGCGGCTGCCGGCTGATGGAGCGGCTGCTTCCTCGCGTCCAACACTACGCATGGGGGAGCACCACGGCCCTGCCCGAGATGCTCGGCGTCGAGCCGGACGGAACTCCATGGGCCGAGCTCTGGGTCGGTGACCATCCCCGGTTGCCGAGCACGGTCGAGTCGACGGGTGAACCGCTCGACGCCGGTCTGCCGTATCTCCTGAAGATCCTGGCGGCGGATGCACCGCTGTCGATCCAGACCCATCCGTCCCTCGACCGGGCACGTTCGGGATTCGAGAAGGAGAACGCCGAGGGGATCCCGATCGATGCCCCGAATCGGACCTACCGCGACCCGAACCACAAGCCCGAGTTGATCTGCGCGCTCACGCCATTCGACGCCCTCGTCGGTTTCCGTGACGTCGACGCGATCGTTGCCGAGATGGACCCGGTCGCCGAGTTGGGTCCGATCGTCGAGCGGCTCCGCCAGGGGAACGCCACCGCACTGCGGTCGGCCACGCAATGGATCCTCGGTCTCTCACCGGGTGAGGCGGCACCCCTGGTGTCCGCCGCGGCCGAGGCCAACGAGTTGGCAGCGCTCCTGGATCGTCATCACCCCGGGGACCCTGGTGTGTTGGTCGGGATGCTGCTGCACCGGATTCTGCTCCAGCCGGGTGAAGCATTGTTCCTCGGAGCGGGGAGCCTGCACGCCTACCTGTCCGGGGTCGGTGTGGAGTTGATGGCCAACTCCGACAACGTGATTCGGGGTGGTCTGACCCCCAAGCACGTCGATGTCGCCGAACTGGTCGACGTGGTTTCGTTCGAACCGTTCGAACCGACCATTCAGCGCGCCGTTTATCCGGTCCACGAGTACGACACCGACGGGGCTGATTTCGGCCTCATCCGCATCGAGACATCGGGTCAACAGGGGAGCGGGCCGTTCTGTTTCTCGTCGAGTGGGCCGGAGATCCTCTTGGTCACGTCCGGTGACGTCGAGGTCAGCGATGGCGGCGCTGAGGCGATCTCCCTCGCGTCTGGCGGTGCCGGTTTCATCCCGGGCGGATCCGATGTCGAGCTGACAGGCGAAGGTGTCACCTGGAGGGCAACGGTGGGGCGTTAACCTGCCGACATGTCGCTTGACCCTGTTCTGCTGGAAATTCTCGCGTGCCCGGAAGACAAGGGCCCCCTCTACTACTTCGAGGACGAGGCCGTGCTGCTCAACCCTCGCCTCGGACGGACCTATCGGATCGACGAGGGCATCCCCGTGATGCTGATCGACGAGGCGACGGCCGTCGACGAAGCCGAAGTGGCTCGACTCTTGGCCAAGGCCGAAGCTGAGGGCACTACCCCCACGTTCGAAGCCTGATCGTGGTCACGAACAGCTCTGGCCCGCTCGACACCCTCGGAATGCGCGACGCCATGCTGGCGCTCCCCGAACAGATCGAAGCCTCGCTCGCCGCGATCGACTCGATTCCGGACCTTCCCAACGCCGCTGCCATCGAGCACGTACTGATCCTCGGGATGGGCGACTCGGGCTTCGGCGGCGACGTCGCGGCAGCAAGTGCCCGTCCGTTTTCCTCGAAGCCGATCGTGGTGTACGGCGGGTATCTGCCTCCGTCATGGGTCGGACCGAACACGCTGGTGATCGCGATGTCCGAATCCGGGAGCACAGAGGAGACGCTCGAGTCGCTCGAGGCCGCGGTCGAGTCCGGTGCGTCCCTGGTCGCGATCACGAACGGTGGCGAGCTCGCAAGCCTGGCCAACCGTGCGAGCGCTCCAGTGCTTCCCGTCGTCGGCAATGCGCCGATGCCGCGCGCGGCGCTCGGCGCGCTGGCAACGCCGGCGATGCTGACCCTCGAGCAGGCAGGGTTCTTTCCCGGCGCCCGCACGTGGCTGAAGGGGGCAGTCGACCAACTCAAGGCCAGACGCGACGGCTTCGATGAACCTGACAGTGAACCGAAGGAACTGGCTCGCCGGATCGGTCGCACGATGCCGTTGATCTACGGCGGCGGCGCGATCGGTACCACGGCAGCGCGCCGCTGGAAGATGGCGTTCAATCACAACGTCAAGACGCCTGCGTTCTGGGCGCCGATGCCGGATCTGTGCCACAACGAGCTGGTGGGGTTCGGTCGGAACGGCGATGTCACCCGCGAGATCTTCACGCAGATCCAGCTGCGCCACGACGGTGAGCATCCGCAGACGGCACGCCGGTTCGAGTACGTCGAGGAGAAGACCGTCGAGGTGATGCACGAGGTGTTGAGCGTCTCCGCCGGCGGCGAGGGTCCAGTGGCTCAGCTGTTCGACTTGATCTACACCGGCGACATCACGACGCTCGAGCTCGCCGCGGCCGAAGGACTCGATCCCGGGCCGTTGCCAGTGGTGGACGATCTGAAGGCGTGGCTCGCCTCCTGACCCTCCCGATTGGGGCCTGCCGATTGGGGTCGGAGCTTCACATTCACAGGTTGGGCCCGGTGGCCTCGGCATCGAGTCAGGCCCGATAAGAAGGCCGCGCGTCTGGCTGTCACAGTTGCGGCCGCCGCGGGTTTCGATTCAGACTGCGGCATGGCTGACCTGACCGACAAGACCATCGTCATCACGGGAGCGGGCGGGGGGATCGGCCTCGCTGCAGTGTCGACTTTTCTCGCCGCGGGGGCGAACGTGGTTGCCACCGACCTTGCAGGGACTGCCGTGCAGGTGGCGGGGGAGATGGACGACCGCGCGGTGTCACTGGTTGCCGATGTCACCAGCGCATCCGATTGGGAGGCGGTACGGACACTGGCGATCGACACATTCGGTGCCGTCCACGGACTCGTCAACAACGCCGGCATCGAAGGTGCCATCGTGCCGATCGTCGAGTACGCCGACGAGATGTTCGACCGAGTGCTGGACATCAATGTGAAGGGTGTCTTCCTCGGCATGAAGACCTTGGCTCCCGTGATCCAGGCCGCCGGCGGAGGTTCGATCGTCAACGTCTCGTCGGTTGCCGGGATCTCGGGGGCCGCCAATCTGTCGGCCTACTCTGCATCGAAACACGCCGTCATCGGGCTCACGAAGAGCGCGGCCCTCGAGTTCGCAGCGGTGGGCATCCGCTGCAACGCGATCTGCCCATCGCCGATCGACACCCGCATGATGCGGTCCCTCGAGGAATCGATGAAGAGCGATGAACTCAGCTCCGCGGAGATTCAGGGTCTGATTGCAATGAACATCCCTCTCGGCCGATACGGCGAGCCCTCGGAGGTGGCGGATCTCATGGCCTTCCTGCTCTCCGATGATGCTCGATTCCTGTCGGGTACAGCCATCCCGATCGATGGGGCGATGAAGGCGCGCTGAGGCCACACTGTGGCGATGGCCCACTACGACGTCACCATTTCGAGCCCGCTGAGCCAGAAGGAGGCGTTCGAGAAGTTGGCGTCCGTCGAGCGATTTCACGAGTGGGACCCGGGAGTCAGCGCAGGCGAGCAGATCGAGGGGGAGGGTCCGGGCGATGGAGCGGTCTACGTCCTGACTGCGAAGGGATTTGCCGGTCGTGAGTTGCCGCTCGAGTACCGAACGACCGTCTTTGATGCGCCGAACCGCTTCGTCATCGTGTCGGACGGCAAGAGCCTGCGCTCGGACGACGTCGTCACTGTCGTACCGGATGGCGACGGCTGCCAGGTCACCTACGCAGCCGACCTCCGCATGAAGGGGGTCTTCGCCGTGCTCAACCCCGTGCTGGGGCTCGTCTTCAACCGGATCGGCGATCGGGCAGCGGCTGGGCTGCGTGAGTTCGTGGACGCCTGAGGACGGCGCTGCGGGTCGATCCGCAGGCCGACGTCCCAACTTGGTAGCCTGCGCCGATCACCAGCGAGCGGCTGTCTGACCCGGGCCAGGTGGCCCCAGCCCTCCCCACCTCACCCAGGGAGACCCGATCATGACTGAAACAACCGCATCGCGCCCGCGCACCGTCGCCGAAGGTGACTTCAGGGTCGCCGACCTCGATCTCGCCGGGGCCGGCCGCAAGCAGATCGAATTGGCCGAGCACGAGATGCCGGGACTGATGTCTCTGCGCGCGGAGTATTTCGACGAGCAGCCCCTCGCCGGTGCGCGCATCATGGGCAGTTTGCACATGACGGTGCAGACGGCCGTGTTGATCGAGACGCTCACCACGCTGGGCGCCGACGTTCGTTGGGTGAGCTGCAACATCTTCTCGACAGACGACTCGGCTGCTGCTGCTGTGGTGGTGGGATCAGAGGGCACCACCGATCACCCCACCGGCACGCCGGTCTACGCCTGGAAGGGCGAGACGCTCGAGGAGTACTGGTGGTGCACCGAGCAGGCGCTCAGCTGGCCTGACAACGAAGGGTTCTGCAATCTGATCCTCGACGACGGTGGCGACGCGACGATGCTCGTTCACAAGGGCCGCGAGTACGAAGCGGCCGGCGCCGTCCCCGACTTCGACGAGGACAACGATCCCGAAGAGTGGGGTGTCATCCTGCAGACGCTTCGCAAGAACCTCGAGCGTGACAACACCTACTTCACCCGCATGGCCGCGAACATCCGTGGTGTTTCCGAGGAGACCACCACCGGTGTCCACCGCCTTTACGAGATGATGGAGGCCGGGCTGCTCCAGTTCCCTGCGATCAACGTGAACGACGCCGTCACGAAGTCGAAGTTCGACAACAAGTACGGCACCCGTCACAGCCTCCTCGACGGCATCAACCGTGGCACCGACGTGATGATCGGCGGCAAGGTTGCAATGGTCCTCGGCTACGGCGACGTCGGCAAGGGCTGCGCCGAGGCACTGCGGGGTCAGGGCGCTCGGGTCGTGATCAGCGAGGTCGACCCGATCTGCGCGCTGCAGGCGGCCATGGAGGGATACGAGGTCAACACTGTCGAACGCATGCTCGACAAGGCCGACATCTTCATCACCTCGACCGGCAACAAGGACATCATCTCGGCCGAGATGATGGGCCGCATGAAGCAGGGTGCGATCGTCGGCAACATCGGCCACTTCGACAACGAGATCGACATGGCCGGGCTCTTCAAGAGCTCCGACATCCAGCGCATCAACATCAAGCCGCAGGTCGACGAATTCCGCTGGCCGGACGGCAAGAGCATCCTTGTGCTCTCCGAGGGGCGCCTGCTCAATCTGGGCAACGCAACCGGCCATCCGAGCTTCGTCATGAGTGCGAGCTTCACCAATCAGGTGTTGGCCCAGATCGAGCTCCACAAGAACGCCGAGTCATACGGAATCAGCGTCACGACCCTCCCGAAGATCCTCGACGAGAAGGTTGCCAGACTGCATCTGGATGCGCTCGGCGTTCGACTGACCGTGCTGTCGCAGGAGCAGGCGGACTACATCGGTGTCCCGGTCGAAGGCCCGTACAAGCCCGACCACTACCGCTACTGATAGCGCTGGTGACCCAAACCCGAGGCTGCGACCCCCGCATATGGGGGCCACAAACCTCGGGTTTGAGCCCCACAGAATCGGGGGTGTGAGCCTCGGGTTTGTGGACGAGACCTTGGTTGGCAGCGCAGGAGCTTGTCCGTGTTGACGAAACGTGGCGCGCCGCCTCAGGAAGCGTACGTCAGGTCGCCCATGGTTCGAAACGGCGCCGAAGCACCTTGGTGTGAAACCCGGACCGGATGGCCTCCGCCGGTTCTCGCCATCGTCGGATGGCTGACCGCAGCGTGCGTCGATCGAGGTTCGTTCGCAGCGGGAGGTAGTCGAGCTCCAATCCGTCGAGAAGGGCGAAGAACAACAGCACCGTGCGGACGGCGGCCCGGTCTCGCACCCGAACCGACAGGCGCTTCGACGGCGTCCACACCGAAAACATGTCGTACCGGGAGCAGTCGTTGATGATCGCCGCCTGGCAACGGATCGAGAACGTCGGATCGGCAGCGGCGCCGTCGATCACGGTGCCAGACGCCGAGTCGACCGTGACAGGGCGCTCGACCCCGTGCTCCACGATGCGGAACTCAAAGACGTCGAGCCTGTTCCTGAGCAGCCGAGGGGTCGCGTCGAGCAGTCGTTGCATGTATGTGACGAACGACGAGAGATCGAAGTCGGCGGCCGCCTCGGCCTCCATGTGCTGGGCAATGGTGTCGGCGTGGCGTGCCGACAACGCATCGATGTAGTCGTCGACATCGTCGTAGTCGAAAGTGACCAGGTCGAAACCGTTGTCCGACGACCACGAACTGCCGGGAGCCATGATGATGCAATCGGCGTCGGTGTCTGCATTGCGTTCGTCGAACCTCCGCTTGACCTCGGTTGGCTTGACGGCGATTCCGTTGAAGCGGCGTGTCTCCGGGTGGAGGAAGCAGTGATTGCTGGCGAACGGGATGGCGTGGCGGGCGCCCACCGTGCGGGCGAACGCAGCGAACTCGTCCATATATGCCTCGCGGGGACGCAGCTCGGGGCAGAGCGTCTCGTAGTTCTCGATGCAGTAGGGATAGGCACTGGCGTTGGAGTGGCTTCGCAGGACGAAGTCGATCCGAGGGTGATCGGCCAGCACCTGGTGGAGCGGCAGGCCGAACATCTTGCAGTCGTTGGCGTTCAGAATCGTGTGTTCGCCGCCGGTGATGACCACAGCCGAGTCGTTGAGGAACTGGTACGACTGGATTGAGAGGCCCCCGAGGTCCAGACGCTCACCGTGCTCGAGTTCGGTGATGTTGTGAAACCCGAGATAGGCGAGATCGCGGCGCATGCGGTCGTTGTTGAACGTCGGGACGATGAACTGTGTGTCCGGCGAGAAGCGTCGCAGCGATGGGCCGTGGAAGTGGTCCCAGTGGAGATGGGTGAGGTAGACGTGGGTCGGCTCCAAGGCCTCGATCAGTTGGCGGGGCGGTTCGGGAAGATTCCACCAGCTCCGCCAGTAGCAGGAGCCGACGATCCAAGGGTCGACGACGAGCGCAACATTGTTGCGCTCGACGACGAGACCGGCGTGGCTGAGAATCGTGAACCGCACCCGCCAATGCTACCCACGCCCCCCAAACCCGAGGCTCCAACCCCCGATTCTGTGGGGCTCAAACCCGAGGTTTGTGACCCCTATTTCCGGGGGTTGGAACCTCGGGATTGGCTTGTGGGCGTCTTGTGGGCGACTGTCACAGGGCATCTCGTAGGTTTGGCCGATGTTCTTCGATCGTCGATGTCCCGTCTGCGGCGTGACCGAGCGACGGCTGTGCGCATCGTGTGCCGCCGGCTTGCAGCGAGGGCCAGAGCTCCACATCGATGGGTTCGACGAGGTCATCGCCCTCTTGGCCTATGACGATCGCAGCGCTCGGCTCGTTCTCGCCGGCAAGAACGGCGGGCGTCGGGATCTACTCCGCTGGTCGGGAGAGCTCTTGGCCGCCGACATCATGCGTCGTTTTGATGTCGGCGAGCTCGATCTGGTCACCTGGGTTCCTGCTCATCCGGCACAACGGCGAACCCGCGGATTCGATCAGGGCGAGGTGCTCGCGAGGGCGATCGCCCGTCGGCTGGGGCGCCCGTGTCGGCGCACGCTGAGTCGTCGCGGCGGAACGAGTCGGAAAGGGCTCGGCAGGGCCGCTCGACTCGATGGGCCGCTCGTTCGAACGACGCGTCGCATACCGGGCACCGTCCTTCTGATCGATGACGTCGTCGCAACCGGATCGACGCTCGGCCGTTGCGCCGAGGCCTTGCATCGAGGAGGCGCGGAGAGGATCATTGCCGGTGTGGTTGCAGCCTCCGGCGGGAGCCTTCAGCCCCTTCGGGCGCCGGGCTCTCCGACCATCTACATTGACAGTCCATCGGGCGTGCGCCCGGAAGCAACCTGAGAGGAGCCTCCATGGAGGTATCGGTCAGTGGTCGTCACACAGCGGTTCCAGAAACCCTTCGCCAACAGGCAACAGAGAAGATCGGACGGCTCGATCGGTATCTGTCTGGAATGGACCGAGCTGAAGTGCACTTCTGGCAGGAGAAGAACCGCAAGAAAGGTGACACTGACTTCTGCGAGGTGACGCTCGAGGGCCACGGCCATCACGTTCGCTGCAAAGTGTCGGCTCCCGACAGCTTCACAGCTGTTGATCTCGCAGTCGACAAGCTCGAACGACAGCTCCGCAAGCTCAAGACCAAGATCCAGCGCCGCAGCCGTGACCGAGTCCGGGTCGATCTCGAGCCGGACCTGGTCCCCGATTCGCTCCTTCCGTCGAACGAGCCGGAGCCGGTCTACACGTTCGCCAAAACCAAGAGCTTCGACCTCGACATCATGGAACCAGACGCCGCGGCCCTCCAGATGGATCTGCTCGATCACGACTTCTATCTCTTCACCAACAAGTCGACCGGTCGCAACGCCGTGGTGTATCGCCGTGAGGACGGCGATGTCGGCCTGATCGACATCACACCGCCTGCCTGATCGACTGCTCTCATCGACCTGGATGTCGTCGAAGGAGTGATGCCCAGGTTGCACGGGTGGTGCCCAGGTTGCACGGAGTGCGGCCAGTAGACTCGCCGGCGAGATGAAACTCCTCGACAAGATCCTCAAAGCCGGCGAAGGCAAGCGAATACGAGCCATCGAATCCGTTGTCGGCCCCGTCGCGGCCTATGAAGCCGAGATGGAAGCACTGGGCGATGACGCCCTCCGAGCAAAGACCGGTGAATTCCGGAAACGGCACGAGAACGGCGAAACGCTCGACGACTTGATGCCGGAGGCGTTCGCCGTCGTCCGTGAAGCAGCAAAGCGCCAGATCGGGCAGCGTCACTACGACGTCCAGATGATGGGTGGTGCGGCCCTGCACTGGGGTTGGGTCGCCGAGATGAAGACCGGCGAGGGCAAGACCCTCGTGTCGACGCTGCCGGTCTATCTCAACGCACTCGCCGGCAAGGGCGTGCATCAGATCACGGTCAACGACTATCTCGCATCTCGAGACGCCGAGTGGATGTCGCAGATCCACAACTTCCTCGGACTCACCACCGGTCTCGTCGTTCCTGGCAACCCCGACAGTGCACACAAGCGCGCTCAGTACGCCGCCGACATCACGTACGGCACCAACAACGAGTTCGGCTTCGACTACCTCCGCGACAACATGGCTCGTAGCAAAGACGCGATGGTCCAGCGCGGCCACAGCTACGCCATCGTCGACGAGATCGACTCGATCCTGATCGACGAGGCGAGAACGCCGCTCATCATCAGCGGCAAGGTCCGGGGCGCAGCCGACCTCTACTATCAGTTCGCCGAAGTCGTGAAGAAGCTCGATCGCGACGTCGACTACGACGTCGACGAGGAAAAGCGCATCGTCGCCGTCACCGACGAGGGGATCTCCCAAGTCGAAGAGATTCTCGAGATCGAAAACCTCTACAACGGCGTCCAAAGCGACCTCATTCATCAGCTCAACGCTGCACTCCGGGCCAAGGAGCTCTTCGCTCGGGACAAGGACTACCTCGTTGCAGACGGTGAGGTGAAGATCGTTGACGAGTTCACCGGTCGGGTACTCGATGGTCGGCGCTGGTCAGACGGTCTGCATCAGGCGGTCGAAGCCAAGGAAGGCGTCCACATCAAAGAAGAGCAGCAGACGCTGGCCACCATCACGTTGCAGAACTACTTCCGCATGTACGAAAAGCTCTCCGGAATGACGGGTACGGCCCTCGGCGATGCGGCCGAGCTCGAAGCCACCTACGGCCTCGCTGTGGTGCAGATCCCGACGAATCGTCCGCTCATTCGCTTGGACGAGTCCGATCTCATCTACAAGACGGAAATCGGCAAGTTCCACGCAGTGATCGACGATCTCGAGGGACGCGTCGCCAATGGCCAGCCGGTCCTCGTCGGCACGGCATCGGTCGCGAAGTCCGAACAGCTGGCGGCCCTCATGGTCAAGCGGGGAATCAAGCACGAAGTCCTCAATGCCAAGCAGCTGTTCCGCGAGGCCGACATCGTCGCCCAGGCCGGCTCTCCCGGTGCGGTCACCGTCGCCACCAACATGGCAGGTCGAGGCGTCGACATCGTGCTCGGCGGCAACGCCGACAAGCTGGCCGAGCGCGACACGGTCGCAGAAGGACTCGACCTCGAGACCGACGAGGGTGCTGAATACCTCAAGAAGCGGATGGCGTATTGGGGCCCGATCTGCAAAGCAGACGGCGCGAAGGTGATTGACGCCGGCGGTCTGTACGTACTCGCCACCGAACGACACGACAGCCGACGGATCGACAATCAGCTTCGAGGCCGCTCCGGTCGTCAGGGCGAGCCGGGCGAGAGCCGGTTCTATCTTTCGCTCGAAGACGACCTCATGCGCATCTTCGCCACCGGAGCCATGAACTGGGTCATGGACAAGGCCCTGCCGGATGACGTGCCGATCGAGTCCAAGATGGTCACGAAGTCGGTCGAGCGGGCGCAGAACACCGTCGAGCAGAAGAACGCCGAGACGCGCAAGAACGTCCTCAAGTACGACGAGGTCTTCAACGAGCAGCGCAAGGTGATCTACGCGAGGCGCCTCTCGGTTCTCGACGAGCGCAACCTACGCGACGACGCGCTCGAGGCAGTGCAGAGCGTCGCCGAGGCAATGGTTGCCACCCACTGCGTCGACGAACTCGACGACACCTGGGATCTGCATGGGCTGCTCGCCGAGCTCAAGGGCTTCTGGCCGACCGCCCTCACCGAGGACGACATGTCCGATGCCCGGGGAACGGGTGAGTTGATCGAGTCGATCGCCGCCGAGGGCGTCCAATTCTACGAAAAGCGCGAATCCGAGATCGGGGCTGACCTGATGCGCCAGGTCGAGCGTCAGATCATGCTGCAGCTGGTCGACCAGCGGTGGAGAGAGCATCTCACCGAGATGGACGATCTCCGCGACGGCATCAACCTGCGGGCGATGGGTCAGCGTGACCCGCTCACCGAGTGGCAGCGCGAAGGATTCGAACTGTTCTCGAACATGATCCGCGCCCTGAACGTTGATTTCATCCGATACGTGATGCACGTCGAGGTCCGCACCGAGCCAGCTCCAGGAGCCGATGGCGACGCCTCCGGCCCGTCCGCCGGGATCGACGATGGCGCCCCTGCGTCGGTCATTGCACCCGTTGGAGCGAGGCCGTCGCTGAGCCCGAAGGCCAGGCCGAAGGTCAGTGCCGCACCTCGGATGCAGACCACAGACGTGAAGGCGGCGAAGGCCGAGGCCCGTGATTTCGTCACCGGTGCTGCGGCTGCTTCGAATGTTCCGAATGCCGATGCTCCCGGTGTCAGTGACATACCTGCGCCGAAGCCGACCACCGTGGTCAACGACGAGTGGGACAAGACGGGCCGCAACGAGGCGTGTCCGTGTGGCAGCGGACGCAAGTTCAAACATTGCCACGGCAAATAGGACGGCATGGCTGAACTCGACGACGAACTGATCCGCCTCCGCAAAGAACTGGCCGAGGCAGACGACTACCTGCGCATCGGCGATCTCCGCGCCCGTCTGCCCCAACTCGAGACCGAGATGGGTCGCCCCGATCTCTGGGATGATGCCGAGCGTGCCAGAGCGGTCCAGACCGAGTTCAGCTCCGTCAAGGACGATCTCGATCTCTACGATCGTCTCGCCGGCGAGGTCGACGATCTCGAGGTGATGCTCGAGATGGCGTCCGAGGACCCTTCCTTCGCGATCGAAGCCACGGATCTCGCTGCCAAGTTGTCGGACGAGTTCAACCGGCTCGAACTTCGTGCGCTCTACACCGGCGAGTACGACGAGGGAGACGCGGTTTGTGAGATCCACTCCGGCGCGGGCGGCACCGACTCCCAGGACTGGGCCGAGATGCTGTTCAACATGTATCGAAAGTGGGCCCAGGTCGCCGGGTTCTCGCTCGAGGTCACCGAGGCTCAGGAAGGGGCTGAGGCGGGTATCACCGCCGCGACCTTCATCGTGCGTGGTCGCCATGCGTACGGCCTGCTCCAAGCCGAACGCGGGGTGCACCGCCTGGTGCGGATCTCGCCGTTCGACTCACAAGCTCGCCGCCACACTGCCTTCGCCTCCTTCGGCGTCGTTCCCTACATCGAAGATGCCACCAACCAGGTCGAGATCGATGAGAAGGAGCTACGGATCGACACGTTCCGCAGCTCGGGTGCCGGCGGCCAGCACGTGAACGTCACCGATTCGGCCGTCCGCGTCACCCACCTCCCGACCGGCATCGTCGTGTCGTGTCAGAACGAACGAAGCCAGCACCAGAACAAGGATCGCTGCATGCAGATGCTGGCGATGAAATTGGTCGACCTCGAGCGGCAGAAACGCGTCGACAAGCTGTCCGAGGAAGCCGGCGAGTCCAAGAGTGTCGAGTGGGGCAGCCAGATTCGGTCATACGTGCTCCAGCCGTACCAGCAGGTGAAGGACGAGCGATCCGGCTTGACGTCGGGCAACCCTGAAGGGGTGCTCGGCGGCGATGTCGGACCGTTCATGGAGGCGTGGCTGCGTTGGCGCCGGGTCCAAGCGGCACAAGCCGAGGCGAACGAGGGCTGACCATGCTCTTGCACCCCCTCGAGAACGAATCAACAGTCGGCCGATCGAGCCGATGGAGAATGGCCACGACGAAGGGCGACACCTCGTCGAGCGCGGGCCGGAGACCGCGAACATGATCAAGTTCGAGAACGTCACCAAGAAATATCCACAGCAGACCGATGCTGCGCTGATCTCGGCTGACGCCGACATCGCCAAAGGCGAATTCGTCTTCCTCGTCGGGCCTTCGGGTTCCGGCAAGTCGACGATGATCAGGCTGATGAACAAATCGGAGGATCCCGACGAGGGCCGAATCTTCGTCGCAGGCAAGGACATCGGCAAGCTGTCGAGCTGGAAGGTGCCGATGCTGCGCCGCAACATCGGCGCCGTCTTCCAGGACTTCAAGCTGCTGCCGACTCGCACGGCGGCCGAGAACGTCAGCTTCGCCCTCGAGGTGATCGGTCGTCCCCGGCACGTGATCAAGTCCCAGGTGCCTGCGATCTGCGAACTGGTCGGGCTCGGCGACAAGATGGACAAGTATCCCCATCAGCTTTCGGGCGGTGAGCAGCAACGCGTGTCGATCGCTCGAGCGTTCGTCAATCGGCCGCTGATCCTCCTGGCCGACGAGCCGACCGGAAACTTGGATCCACAGACGGCGATCGGCATCATGCGTCTTCTCGATCGCATCAACAAGACCGGAACCACCGTGGTGATGGCGACGCACGACCGCGGCATCGTCGACACGATGAAGCGCCGCGTCATCGAATTGTCCGAAGGCAAGATCGTTCGCGATCAAGCCGGCGGCGAGTACGAGTAGGAGCGTCCGATGGCCCTTCGAGTCGATTACCTGGCGAAAGAGACCGGGAACAACCTCATCCGCAATCCCTCGCTGACGATCGCGACGATTCTCACCGTCGCGGTCTCGCTCAGCCTGCTTGGGGCATCGCTGTTGATCCGCAGTGGTGTCGACGGCCTCAACACAGGCTTCGAAGACGATGTCGAGTTCATCGTGTGGCTCGTTCCCGATGCCACACAGGAGCAGATCGACACGGTTGAACAGGCGCTCCAGGAATCGCCGTTCATCGAGGACCAGCGGTACATCACCCGCCAGGAGACCTACGCCGAGTTCGAGGCCTACTGGGAGGACACGCCCGAGATCCTCGCTGCCGTCGAGCCCGATCAGTTACCGACCTCGTTCCGCGTCGTGCCGACCGATCCGGACATCGACGTGGTGCAGGGCTTGGCGCAGGAATACCAGGCGCTCCCCGGCGTCCAGGACGTCGACTTCGCCGGTGAGTTCATCAAACAGCTCAACAGCTTCACCAGCACGGCGTCGCGGATCATGCTCGTCGCAGCGGCAGGAGCCTTGGTGGCAAGTTCGCTCCTCATGTACAACTCGATTCGCACCGCTCTGTTCGCCCGTCGACGCGAAGTCGAAGTGATGCGTCTCGTGGGTGCATCGAACGCATTCATCCGAATCCCGTTCATCTTCGAGGGTTTGATCCTCGGTGTGATCGGCTCGTTGTGCAGTGTGCTCGGGGTCTACGGCCTCAACCGTGTCATTTCCAACAGTGTCGAAGACATCGAGCTGCAGCTGTTCAGCAATTTCGCGCTCGACCAGTCCGAGTTGGTACCGATCGCGTTCTGGCTGCTCGTTGCCGGTGCCGTCATCGGAGCGCTCGGTTCTGGCTTCGCCGTGAATCGCTACCTCGACGCCTGAGGCCGCAAACGCCGATAGCTATGCGAGGGCGCGTATGGCGGCGGTGATCGATGCGGCCAACACCACGACGAGCCAGAACGGTGCACCTCGCCACACTGCGATGCCGCCGACGACCACCCCGGCGGCCCGCGCATCGATCGTGAGCTCGGTTCCCGTGCTGAACGTCTGCACGGCGACGAGCGCCGCCAGGAGGGCGGGCGGTAGCAGGGCCCCGATTGCCCTCATCTTCTGGCCGTTCATGAAGCGACCGAGGCCGAACATCCCTGCCGCCTTGAACGCGAACGACCCGGCAGCGATGGCGAGGATGGCGGTCCAGCTCACGATGCATCCGGTGCAGCGTCGATGTCTTCGAGGAAGGACGGTCCGGCGAGCGCGAGTGCGATGCCGGCACCGGCTGCTGCCAGCAGGATCGGTACGCCGGCACGTGCGAACGGTGTGGCCACCAGAGCAATCGTGAGGCCGCTCATCGCAGCGATACGGCCCGCTCGGTGGCGGAGGGACCCTGCGGCCAACGAAATGAACCCGGCAGGGAAGGCAGCGTCGAGACCGAGCGCATTGGGGTCACCGATCGCCTGGCCGCCGACCGCTCCGACCAGCGTCCCGAGGTTCCAGAACACGAAGACCGAGATGCCGCCCGCCCAAAAGGCTCCGGCGATGTCCGAACGGTTCGTCTGAGCTGTGCCGAGCGCCGTCGACTCGTCGATCGTGAGATGGGCGGCGACAGCTCGCTTCGCGATCGACCCCTCTATGTGGCGGCTCATCGTCATGGCATAGAAGCCGTTGCGCCCAGCGAGGAGCAGCGCAGAGCCGATGGCAGCCAACGGCGACCCACCGGCGGCGACGACGCCGACGGCAGCGAACTGCGAAGCGCCCGTGAACACGAGGAGCGACATGGCCATGGTCTGCGCCACGGAGAGGTCGGCGCTGACAGCGAGAACGCCGAATCCGAGGCCGAAAAGGCCGGTGGCGACGCCGACGATCAGGCCATCGCGGACGTAGGGCTTCCTCAGGGTGCCAGCCACCTGCCGAAGACTACGGGGTGTGAAACCGGTTCCCGACCGACGTATGGCCGCGCTGATCTGACTGTGTAAGGATGACGGAATGCGCATCGTTGTAGACAGTGACAAGTGTGAAGGCCACAACCGTTGCTACTCCTTGGCACCGGAGCTGGTCGACGTCGACGACTACGGGTACGCCTCGGCGATCGGCGATGGGAACGTCCCGCCGGAGCTCGAGGCCAAGGCTCGCCTGGCAGTCGACAATTGTCCCGAGTTCGCGATCACCATTGTCGAAGACTGATCGATGACCGACGTCGACGACGCCCCGTCGCCGCCGAACACGCCGACGGTCGAGGACTGGGCGAGCGACTACGACATCTTCGACCCGGAGTACATCACCGATCCATACCCCATCTGGGCTGACCTGCGGGGCGAGTGTCCGGTGGCGCACACCGAACGATGGGGCGGCTCTTGGTTGCCCACCAAGTACGACGACGTCGTGGCCATGGCCAGAATGGTCCCCGAGCTGTCGTCCGAGGACCCGATCGTCGTTCGTCCGCCTGAATCAGCCCAGGACATCAAGCCGGGCGGGGCGTACCACACGATCAACGCACCGCCCATCAGTGCCGATCCGCCGGTCCACACGTGGTCTCGGCGACTGCTCCTGCCGGCGTTCTCGCCGAAGGCCACCGAAGGGCACGAACCGGCGACGGTCGAGCTCTGCAATCAGCTGATCGATCAGTTCATCGATCGCGGCCGGTTCGACGGTGCCGTCGAATACGCCCAGCAGATTCCGCCCCGTGTGATCGCCAATCTGATGGGTATCAACCCTGACGACGCCGGCCAGTTCGTCGAATGGGTCCGCGGCACGCTCGAGCTCGGCTTGTCGAACCCGGCGATTCGAGAGAAGTACCGGGGAAAGATCGCCGATTTCTTCATGGCCGAGATCGCCGACCGTCACGAGAGCCCCCGGGACGACCTGATCTCGCAGCTTCTCGAGATCGAGATCGATGGCGAGAAGATCTCGGACGAGCACGTGCAGGGAACCTGCAATCTCATGCTCGTGGCCGGCATCGACACCACGTGGAGTTCGATCGGTTCAGCCCTCTGGCATCTCGCCGGCCATCCAGACGACCGCCAGCGCCTCGTCGACGAGCCGAATCTCATCCCGACCGCAGTCGAGGAGTTTCTCCGGGCCTATTCGCCGGTCACCATGGCCCGGGTCGTCTCCGACCCCGAGGGCGTCGAGTACAACGGCTGCCCGATGGCCTACGGCGACAAGGTGCTGATGAACTTCCCGGCTGCGAATCGCGATCCGGAGGCCTTCGAGAACCCCGACGACGTGATCATCGATCGCGAGCGCAATCGCCACGTCGCCTTCGGCGTCGGCATACATCGCTGTGCTGGGTCGAACCTGGCCCGGATGGAAATGCGGGTGGCGATCGAGCAGCTGCTCGCGCGAATCCCAGAGTTCTCACTCGAGGATCCGTCTGCGGTGACGTGGGCCGGCGGCCAGGTCCGCGGTCCGCGCATCCTTCCCATCGAGTTCTGATCGAGGCCACGGCTCTGCCCGCAGGGCGCCGCGACGAACGTCCCGGTCGAAGCATGTCCCGTGATCTAGGTTGTCGTCGTGCTCTGGTGGATCATCCTCGCTGTTGTCGTTGTCTGGTTGGTCTGGTTGGCGATCATCGACGTGATCCAGACCAAACACTCGGTGCGCCGCAACTATCCCATCATCGGGCGGTTGCGGTATCTCTTGGAGCGCATCGGGCCGGAGCTTCGCCAGTACATCGTCACCGACAACGACGAGGAGCGGCCGTTCAGTCGTGACCAACGCCGCTGGGTCTATGCAACGGCGAAGTCCGAGAATCCGTACTTCGGTTTCGGCACAGACGCGAAGTTCGACGATCCCCAGTACCCGCTGATCAGACACGCGGCGTTTCCCCACCGGGGCGAGGAGCCGGCGGGTGCGGCCATTCCTTGCGCCAAGGTCCTCGGCGAGTGGCGAGGGCGCGAGCACGCGTTCCGCCCCGAGTCCATCGTCGGCATCTCGGCGATGAGTTTCGGATCGTTGTCCGGTGCAGCGATCCAGGCACTGAATCGCGGGGCGCAGTTGTCCGGTGCACTCCACAACACGGGCGAGGGCGGCATCAGCACGCATCACTGCCACGGCGGTCAGCTCATCCTGCAGCTCGGTACCGGCTACTTCGGCGCCCGTGGTCCAGACGGTCGGTTCTCGCTCGACACCCTCGTTGGCTCCCTCGGCCCGGCTCCGGTTCGGGCGATCGAAATCAAGCTCAGCCAGGGGGCCAAACCCGGCATGGGCGGCGTACTCCCGGCGGCCAAGGTGACCGAGGAGATCGCAGCGGCCCGGGGCGTTCCGGTTGGCATCACCGTTGCCAGCCCTTCGTCACACGCCGAGTTCGACTCGGTGCCGTCGATGGTCGACTTCATCGAACGCATCGCCGACGCCACCGGCCTGCCCGTGGGGATCAAGTCGGCAGTGGGGGAGCGAGCCTTCTGGGCCGAACTGGCCGACCACATGGCCTCGACTCGACGCGGACCCGATTTCATCACGATCGACGGAGGGGAGGGCGGTACAGGCGCAGCTCCGCTCGTCTTCAGCGACCACGTCAGTCTCCCGTTCCGGAACGGCTTTGCCGAGGTGTATTCGACGTTCGCCTCACGCGACATGCACGATCACGTGGTCTGGGTCGGGGCCGGGAAGCTCGGCTTTCCCGGCGAAGCGCTCCTGGCCATGACGCTGGGGGCCGACATGATCAATGTTGCCCGTGAAGCGATGCTGGCTGCGGGGTGCATCCAGGCGCAGCGGTGCCACACCGGTCACTGCCCAACGGGTGTGGCCACCCAGGTGAAACGTCTCGAACGTGGTCTCGACCCGACCGACAAATCGGTCAGGGTGGCCAACTACATCATTGGGCTCCGCCACGATCTACTTCGACTCTCCTACGCATGCGGGGTGCCTCATCCGTCGATGGTGCGGGGTGAATCTGTCGAGCTGCTGCTCGAGGGTGACCGGTGTGAGAACGTCTGGGATCGATTCGATTACCGGCCGGAATGGCACGTGTCGTCGTCGACCGACACGATCGCAGGTCTGCAGGTCGCGCTGGCCGGTCTCAGTTGATCACAAGGCGGACGATGGCGATGATCGCTCCGACTGCGCAGATCGTCAGGATGATCGGACGGAGTCGAGCGTCGACATGGGGGATCACCCAGCGGGAGCTGTAGCTGCCCAGCACCGAAAACGGTGCGAGCGCCAGCCCGGTGCGGAGATCCACACCGTCGACCTGCCCAGTCAGTGCCAGGATGCTGAGGCTCATCGGCGCCCCGAACACCATGATCGAGGTCATCGTTGATCGCAACTGGGGCCCGGCCTCGTGCTGGAACAGAAGGGCGAGCGGCGGACCGCCGATCGACACCGCCGTGCCGAAGACACTCGAGACGACGCCGGCCAGCATCAGGTTGGGTGTGGTCTTGGGTACCGCCGGAGCCCAGAACGACACAGCGACGGCACCGAGCACCGTGCCACCGGCCATGAGGCCGATGGCCCGCGGCGATGCAACCGAAAGAATGCCGACGGCGATGGCGATGCCGGGAATTCGACCGAGCGTGACGAGTGTGACGTCCCGCCATATCGTTCCGCCCCGGTGTCGCCAGGCGAGCGAGAGGATCATGGGCAGGGCGACGATCATCGTCGTCTGAGGAAGCAGCGCCGGTTCGGTGATCACGAGCACAGGGAACGCGACCAGCACCATCCCGAAGCCGAGCGAGCCCTGCACGACGGCACCCAGGAAAAGGGCCAGCGCCACGATGATGAACTCGAGACCGACTACATGCATGTCGGCCTCCCACCGTTCGTCGCGTCGGCCGCCGACGCTAACTTGCCGATAGCCCGCTGCGTCGGTCACGCTGACCGGCATGAGCTACGACGAGATTCGCTATGAGGTCACCGACCGGGTGGCGACCATCACCCTCGACCGCCCCGATCGGTTGAACGCCTTCACCAGGAAGATGATGACTGAGCTCATCGATGCGTTCGACCAGATCGATGCGAACGACGACGTTCGGGCCGTGGTGATCACAGGCGAGGGTCGTGGGTTCTGCGCAGGTGCCGAGCTGAGCGATGCCGGTGGCGACACGTTCGATGCCGGGGCCAGGGGCCGTGACCCGCAGCGGGTCAACCGCGACGGTGGGGGACGGGTCAGCCTGCGGATCTTCGAGTCGACGAAGCCGGTCATTGCTGCAATCAATGGTGCAGCGGTCGGTGTTGGGATCACGATGACGCTGCCGATGGACATCCGGTTGGCGGCCGAGAGCGCAAAGATCGGTTTCGTCTTCGCCCGCCGGGGGATCGTTCCCGAAGCAGCCTCATCGTGGTTCCTGCCGCGACTCGTGGGGATCAGCAAGGCGACCGAGTGGTGCTACACGGGCCGGGTGATGCCGGCTGCCGAAGCGGCTGCAGGTGGGCTGGTCACCTTGGTGCCAGACGATGAACTCCTCGACCGTGCCTACGCCCTGGCCAACGAGATCGCCACCTATGCCGCACCGGTGAGCGCAGCGCTGACTCGTCAGATGCTGTGGCGAGGCCTCACCTTCGACCACCCCATGCAAGCTCACCGCGTCGACTCCCGCGCCATCCAGGCTCTTGGCTCGATGGCGGATGCAAAGGAGGGTGTCGTGAGTTTCCTCGAGAAACGCGATCCCGAGTTCTCCCTCAAGCCCAGTGTGGACACGCCAGACGTCTTCGTCGACTGGGTCGAACCAGACTTCAGCTAGCGGTGGCGAGGAGCCCGATGGCTCGGCGGTAGAAGTCGATGGCCGTGGCTCGCTGATCATCGGCGCCGAGCAGTGCGTCGTAGCCCAGCACGGCTCCGGGGAAGGAGCTGGCATTCCAGTACTCGTCGTCGGAGACGCCGGCCCACGGGCCGACGTAGAGGTATGGCGTTGGCGACGACCCATCGCCTGGTGATGCCCCGAACGTTGCGCGCTTCCCGGCATCCTCGTTCCCGAGCTCGACGGCCGGGTCGAAGTGGCCCGGCCACAACTGGATGCGGCCGGGCTCGTCCCCCGGCGACGACAGTGCCCGCAGCTCTTCGAGCACCGATGTCGCGAATCCGAACCAGTCGCCGAGAAGGGCGCCGGTGGCAGCGTCGAGCTCCAGGGGTCGGTCGAGATCGCCCAACGCGGGGCTGTCGCCTTCGGCCGCGACGGTGTTGGGCTCGACACCGATGAACTCCCCGGCGTGACGGAGGGACGACGGCGTGACGGCTCGTGCGCCCTCGCCGTGCTGATCCACCAAGATGTTGCCGACCATTCGAACTTGTCGATCGTTGCCGAAGAATGGGGTACCGAAGCCCCCGGCAGTGAACCGAAGCCCGAACTTGCCGTTTGCGTCGTGACGGGCCGCAGCGATGACGGAGTAGCCGAGTCGATGGAAATCCTCCCGTGCGACGGCGTAGTTGTGAGGTACCGCCTCGAGTCGTGGCCATGGGCCGAGCCAACGAGCCCGGGCGAAGACGGGGTCCACCCCGTCGATCTGTGACCAGTTCGGTTCGACTGTGGAGAACGGCCGGACGGTCGATGCCGGATCTGCTCCATTGAGACTGGTGGGGTCATCGGCGAAGAAACTGCCCTCGAGAACGGCCGGGGGTGAAGGTTCGAGCACGCGGGCCGTCGAGCCAGTGGGAAGGAGCGTCGCTGCCTCCCGGGCAGCATGTCGGTGGCCTGTCAGATCATTCATCGATCTCTCCTGGTGGCTTGGCGGCGTAGCGAAGCCGGTGTTCGGTCGTTGGCCCCGATTCGACCATGTCGGTATGGGCGTCGGCCATGGAGCTGTACCAGCGTCCGTATGCCCGGGCGCCGGCGGAAGCCGTGATCCCGTGGAGGAAGATGCTCGACAGCACAGTCCACGTCACGATCGTCACCACATCGCTCGACACCCCTGCGACGCCGTCTTCGATCACGATCAGGACGAACACGATCGAGGCAATACCTCGCGGCCCGAACCAGCCGACGAACATCACGGTCGAGAAGCGTGGCCGAGCCGTTGCAGTGGCGATGGCGACCGGAAGCAATCGGCCGACCGTCAGGATGGCGACGACGCAGATCGCCATCGTCACCGAGAGACCCGACGCCGTGCTGGGCACGATCACGTTGCCGAAGACGAAGAACGTGAGTGCGGAGAACAGGCGGCTGGTGTCCTCGGTGTACTCGATGGACGTCGAGGCTCGATCCGAGCGGGTGCCGAACACCAGCCCGGCAACGAAGGCGGCGATGAATCCATTGCCGTCGGCAGCTGTGGCAGCAGCCAGGGCGGCAGCGGCCAACGCCAACGTGGTGAGCTGGGCATTGATCCCTTCGATCCAGTCGCGTCTGGTCGATTCGTCGAGCGCCCATGCACCGAGAACGCCGACCATTACGCCGATCAGCAGGCCGAGTCCGATCTGTCGCGCCGCGAATCGTGCCCAGAAGCCGGGAGCTGCCTCCTCCCCTGCGGCGACGGCGGCGAAGAGGAACACCGCCGGCAAGGCAATGCCGTCATTGAGTCCGGACTCGATGTTCAACGCCTGACGGATGCGTTGGGGAACCGATCGTTCCTCGACGACGGCGAGTCCGAGGGCCGCATCTGTCGGGGCGAGAATGGCGGCGACGAGCGCAGCCTCCCAGACGTCGAGGTCCGGTAGCAGCAGGAGGACAATGCCCGTGCCGAGAGCGATCGACAGGGGCAGGCCGATGCCGAGCAGTCTGACGGGCAGGCCGAGCTCGCGGCGAAGCGCAACCGTGTCGATCCGAGCGGCGTCGCTGAACAGGATGAGGGCGAGGGCGACCTCGGCCAGCAACGCGACGGTGGTGAACTCGAGCGCTGCGTCGACAACACCGAGCCACTCGGTGACGACGCCGGCCGTGACGAAGACCATCGGCATGGTGATCGGGCTGGTGGCGAGACGGCCGCTGACAAGGCCGAACGTAATGACGACGCCGACGATGATGCAGATCTGCAGTGCGTCCATGCCGGGTCAGAGCAGCGACACGTCGGTGAGCACGTCGACGAGCGCTGGTCCTTCGTGTTGGATCGCAGTACGTAGCGCGTCCTCGAGCGAGGCCGGATCTGACACGCGATGGCCGGCAACACCGCACAGCTCGGCCATGGCGGCGAAGTCGGGGTTGACGAGACCGGTCTGCCAGACATCGAACTCGGCTGCTCGCTGCTCCTTCGAGATCTTCCCCAGCTCGTTGTTGTTCATCACGATGTGGGTGACGTCCATGCCGTACTTCGCCGCGGTGGTGAGCTCCATGGCGTACTGCCCGAAGCCCCCGTCACCCGACACTGAGATCACCTTCCGAGTCGAGCCGACGGCAGCCCAAGCTCCCATGGCGGCCGGGAACGAGAACCCGATCGAGCCGAGATAGCCGGACATCAAGACGCTCTGACCGTGCCGAGCCTCGAAGTATCGACCGAAGCTGTACGTGTTGTTACCGACGTCGACGCACAGGACAGCGTCGCTCGGGGCGACGTCACCGAGTGCCTCGAAGAGTCGGGCGGCGTTGATCCCGTCACCGTGATCGTCGGTGCGACGGCTCGCCTTTTCGGAACGCCAGATGGCCCAGCGTTCAGCGACCTCCGGTCGATGGTCGATGCAGGCTCGCTCGCCGATGGCCTGGAGGAGCGCCTGCGCAGTGACTGCGCCGTTGCCTTGCACCGGGATGTCGACGGGGTGGAATCGACCAAGCGCCATCGGATCCTCGTCGACCTGGATGATCGGCTTGTACGGTGCGATGCCGGTGTGGTTGGAGAAGCTCGCTCCGAAGACCAGGATCAGGTCGCTCTCGTTCATGAACCAACTGGCGATCGGGGTTCCCGATCGCCCGAGCACGCCGCAACCCAGCGGGTGGTCATCGCCGATCTGCCCCTTGGCCTTGAAGGTGGTGACGATGGGGGCGCCGAGCGATTCGGCCAATTCGATGATGGGTCCCATCTCGTGTCGCACCCCTGCCCCGACCACGATCAGCGGGCGTTCCGTGGCCGCCAATCGTGCCGCCGCCTTGTTCACGACATCGGGCGGGGGAGCGATGGCCCGATCGCCGAGGCGGCCGGTCGGCCCACCGGCCTCGGCATCGGACGGGACGGTCTGCGCGTCGTCCGGCAACACCAGATGCCCGACCTGGCGGCCGACCACGGCCGTCTTGCAGGCGAGCGTCATGAGCTCGGCTGGATCGGCCGAGGCGTGGACACTTTCACTGAAACCGGAGACGTCGTTGAAGACAGCTTCGAGATCGACGTCCTGGAACGCACCGCGACCTCGCTGCGACGTGGCGACCTGACCGCTGATGGCCAACACGGGCGAGCGGTCGACCTTGGCGTCGTATAGCCCGGTCAACAGGTTGGTCGAGCCCGGTCCGGCGATGGCGAAACACGCAGCGAGCCCACCGGTGAGCTTCCCGTACGCCGTGGCGGCGAATGCGGCCGCGCCTTCGTGCCGGATGCCGAAATAGCGGAGGTCCCCCCGTTCCTCCGCCCGGCGCATGGCATCGGCGAACCCGAGGTTGGAGTGACCAACCATGCCGAAGACGCTGTCGACGCCCCAATTGACCATCGTTTCAACCAGGACGTCCGAGATGCTTCGAGCGTGTGGTGCCGCCGGCTCGAGATCGACCCACAGTTCGGTACCCCGCACCTCGGTTGGGTGGTTCGGCACGCCGTCGCCGTGGGCTCCCGGCGACAGTCCAGTGATCGGGTCATAGTCGTAGCCGTGCCACGGACACCGCAGCCAACATGAGTCCTCGACGCCTGGCTCGATCGTGCCTTCGCCGAGAGGGCCGCCCTGATGCGGACAACGGTTGTCGATCGCTCCGAATCGACCGTCCACGTGGCTGACAGCGAGGCTGGTCGTTCCGATCGAGACGGTCGTGACCCGACCCTCCGGCAACTGGTCGATCTCGATCGCCTTGTGCCACGTCATGCCGACTCCCTTGTCACGCCAGTTGTGAGACAGCCTCCCACAGCTCTGCGGCACGGGCAGAGGTGGTACGAGTATTCGGCAGGTAGGCCTCGGGGCGGCGGCGCCGATCGAGCCAGAAGCCGTCCGTGCCGATCTCATCTGCCGGAGCGGACGTCAGCCATACGATGGTGTCTGCGCCCTCCTCTGGCGATCGCAGCAGCGGTTTCATGATCTTGTCGAAACCGGGGAGCGAGTCCGAGACTCCGGGCGTGGCCGACCAACCTGGGTGCATGGCATGCACGAGGATGCCTTTCGGAGCGAGTCGGATCGCCCATTCGCCGGTCAGGTCGACCTGCGCCCGCTTTGCTCGGGAGTACGCCAACGTGCCGCTGTAGTTGTTTTCGGTCTGGAGATCGCTGAGGCTGATCGGGTTGCCATACATTCCACCGCTGCTGACGGCGATCACTCTGGGTTCGTCACCCTTCTCGAGGGCGGGAATCGCCCGCTGGGTGAGGATGAACGGCGCGAGGACGTGGGTCGCGAACGTCAGCTCGAGGCCGTCAGACGTCTCAGTGCGTTCTGTGGTCAAGGCACCACCGTTGTTCACGAGGGCATCGAGTCGGCCGAGCGCTCCCAGCTGGTCGCCCGCCTCGCGCACGGCGTCGCGGTCGGCCAGGTCGACGAGGACGGTCTCGATCGTGCCCTTTCCCATGGCTTCGAGGCGCTCGCCGAGGCCGTCGAGCTTTGTCTGGTTGCGAGCAAGCAGGACGAGGTTGGCTCCGCCTCGAGCGAGACGCTCTGCTGTTGCGAGGCCGAGGCCGCTGGTCGGACCCGTGATCGCGATCGTCCGGCCGGCGACATCGGGATCGTTCCAGTCGAACAGACGTCGCCTGATAGCGGGGCCGATCTTGGTGAAGCTCGGGACGATCAATGCATCGAGGAGTGAGTCGGCGGCGTTGCGAATGGGCATTGGACCAGCGTCGCAGATCAGCCGATCGGAGCGCTCATCGCGGCGGAATCTTCCGGGCGGTCAGCTGCTGGATTGGTTCAACCCTGAGATTCCAGGATGGCCGTGACCCGCTCCGCTTCGCGTGCGGGAACCAGGAGGTGATCGTGGTAGAAGCCGGCGAGCACGTTGCACGGCACGCCCTGGTCGGCGAGCATCCGAGCGACCGCCGCGGTCAGCCCGACCGCATGGAGGGACGAGTGCACTTCGAGCGTGAGCCATGCCGCTGCGAAGTCGTACGGAATCCGTCGATCGTCGGCTTGATCGGTGGTGATCACGAGCGAGATGGCCTCGTCCTCCTTCACGATCGCTGCGGCCGACGCTCGGAGGTCTGCATCCGGAGCGACGAGGCTCACCATGCAATAGGTGCCCTCTCGTCTTCCGACGCGCAACTCAGCAAGCATTCGTTCGAGATCCATCTCTCCGGTCACGTCACGAGACTACGCGCTACTCTCGTGCCGATCGCGACACCGTATGAGGCGGTGGTCGGGACTTGCCGAGGAGGGACACCATGGCGACCACCACACCATCAGGGCTGCTCGTTTGGCGCCGCAACCTCGAGCCATCGTCTCGTCGATGGACTATCTGGGTTGCCGTTGGAATCGCGGCGCTGGCCGGTTTCGGCGCTTTCGCTGCCTACATGGCAGACGACTCTCAGAGCATCGGCTCTTTCGTCGCGCTCGGAATCATCGGCGCCGGGCTCTTCCTCCTGATTCCACGAGTCTTCGACTGGGCGAAGCGGAGGAACCCGGAGATCCGGATGGAGGGTCGGGACCTGGCGTGGGCGAAGGTGAGAGTTCCGATCGATCAGGTCGACCGCTGGCACGCAACGACCAGCCTTCAGTCGTTCTACAACGGCACCACCACCTCCTGGACTCGCGTCGGTGTCCTCCTCTTCGACATGAACGATGGAACGAGCTCGAAGTTCACGTTCAGCCACCTCGACGAGACCGAACTCGTCGAGCTCGCTGCAGCCATCGATCCGATTCTTCCCGGCCGCCGTCGTTGAACAGCTCTGCGCCGGCTGTTTCCTCAGCCCGGCGCATCGGTTTCCCGGCGGCGGAGGCGTGCGCCCAGTTGGAGTGTTCTGGGTGAAGGCGTTGCGTCGAGTTCGATGGCGAGGAGGTTGACGCAGCGGGTGTAGGCACGCAGTGCCGCGCTGTAGTCGCCTCGGTCGTGTTCGGCCTCGATGAGGAGACGATGAGCGAGCTCTCGGAGAGGGTCGAGATCGATGGCGGTCTGCGCCACCGTGGCTGCGAGTTGGTGGTCGCCGAGCTGATTCCACGCGGAGGAGAGGGTGATCGAGCTTCGATACAGGGCGTCCGCGACGCGGGTGCGGACACCGTCTGCCCAGAGATTGTCGATCCCGGTGAGAAAAGGGCGGCGCAGGATGCCCGAGGCGACGGTGGCGTGGCGGGCGGCGTCGGTGTGATCGCCGTGGCGAAGGGCACCCTCGGCGCGGTCCAGCCGACGCAGCGCGTTCTCGAGATCGACCCAGATGTCGGCCGGCAGCGTGAGCTCGTAGGCACCGGCCGAGGAGCTGAGTGTGCTCGGGCCGTCGAGCCCGGTGGTCGTGATGAGCGAACGGATCTTGGAGATCACGGGAGCGAGGGCCGTCTTCCACTGCGACGGAAGCGCGTCGCCCCAGACGATGTCGGCCAGCCGGTCGTGGCTGAGGGGTCGACGCTCGACGGCGAGGGCAGCGAGGGCGATACGGCCTTGGTTGCCGGGAAGGTCAGCGTCGGTGAAGCTGCCGGTGGGTCCATCGAGGCGCAGCCCCCCTGTGAGGTACAAACGTGCCAAGGTTCCTCCAACCATCTGCCAAGGCGCAGGTGTCAGGATGCCACGAGGGAGGCCAGCCATGAGTGGAAACACCATTGAATGCCCATGCGGGACGGTGCTGCGAGGAGCTGATGAACATGCCGTGATCGCCGAGGCGCAAACGCATGCCAAGGCGGTTCACGACATGGATCTGAGCGACGACGACGCACGAGCGATGGCCCGACCGGCCTGACCTTCCGCACAGCACCCGAACCGCGGGTGCGCGAAGGAGGAGAAAATCATGAAGACATTTGCCTGCAATCAGGTCGTGCCCGGCTGTGACGGAGTCGTCACCGGTGCGACTGATGACGAGGTCCTGGCCGCTGCGGCCGAGCATGCGGGAACGGCGCATGGCATGAGCGAGGTGCCGGACGAGGTCGTTGCTGCGATCCGCGCCGGGATCACCGACGCCTGAGTCCATCGAGACCATGGGGATGGTCGTGGTCGCGGCTTGGTCGAGTCAGGTCGCGTAGAGGTCGCCGGCGAGGTACTTCAGCCCGGTGTCGCACGCGACGGTGACGACGGTCTTGCCTGCTCCGAGTTCGATTGCGAGGTCGATGGCGGCCGCGATGTTCAGTCCGCTGGAGGTGCCGGCGAGCAGCCCCTCCTCGGCAGCAAGTCGACTGGCCATGGTCCGCCCATCGGCTTCCTCGATCGCGCGGACCTCGTCATATCTGTTGACGTCGAGGAGCGGCGGGATGAAGCCGACACCGGTCCCTTCGACCCGATGGGCTCCCGGCTCGCCTCCGGATATGACAGCCGTGCTTGCCGGCTCGAGAATCACGATCCGAGTGTCGGCGCCGGCGTCGGCAAAGGCGCTGGACACGCCCATGGCGAGGCCGGCAGTGCCGACCATGGCGCAGAACGCGTCGATCGGACGATCCATCTGTTCGAGGAGCTCGCGCCCGATCGCCCGGTAACCCACCAAGGAGTCGGCGTTGTTCAACTGGTCGGTCCAGTACGTGTCCGGCTCGGCCGCGAACTCGGCGGCCTTTGCGATCATCCGTGGGGTGAGTCCGGGAGTGACCTTGCCGCCCTCGCTCGCGACGATCGTGAGTTCCGCGCCGAATGCTTGCATTGTCTTGAGCTTTTCCGCGGCGAAGGCGTCAGATGACACGACCCGGAACCGGTAGCCCTTGGCCGCGCACACGTAGGCGAGTGACGACCCGGTGCTCCCGCCCGTGTATTCGACGACTGTCATGCCCGGCTTCAGGTCGCCACGACGTTCGGCCTCGGTGACCATGGCCAGCGCCATCCGGTCCTTGTAGGAGCCGGTCGGGTTGAACCACTCGAGCTTCACGAAGACGTCGGCGGCACCGTCGGGCACCACCTTCGCCAACCGCACGACCGGCGTGTTGCCGATCGTGTCCAGCATCGATTCTGCAACCGGCACAGCCACCTCCGATTTAGGAACGACATACTTGCAGGTCGTGGCCCGGCGCGTCCTACCTTCGATTTCGAGGCGGGG
>CBESNA010000003.1:0-146349 GCA_965530755.1 uncultured Acidimicrobiia bacterium
CCTACTCCGTCGCCCAAACGTCGCTTCGCTCGCCCAAACGTCGCTTCGCTCGCCCAAACGTCGCTTCGCTCGCCCAAACGTCGCTTCGCTCGCCCCGGACTAGCGGGACTCGAGGGCCTCGAGCAGCGCCGGGATCACCTTGTGCACGTCGCCGACGATACCTAGGTCGGCGATACCGAAGATCGGCGCCTCCGGGTCCTTGTTGATCGCGATGATGTTCTTGGAACCCTTCATGCCGACCAGGTGCTGGGTGGCACCCGAGATGCCGGCTGCGATGTACACATTGGGCTTCACGACCTTGCCGGTTTGGCCCACCTGCTGCGAATAGGGCACCCAGCCGGCGTCAACGATCGCACGGGATGCACCCGCAGCACCGTTGAGCTTCTTGGCCAGCTTCGTGATCATCTCGTATTTCTCGGCCTCGCCGAGACCGCGACCACCGGCGACGACGACCGCTGCCTCGTCGAGCTTCGGTCCCTCGGATTCCTCGATGAAGCGGTCGACGACGCGGGCGCCCGCACTGGCACCGAGATCGGGGACGTCGAGAGCCTCGACGTCGGCCTCGGAACCACCGCTCGGCTCAGCCGTGAACGACTTCGGACGGACCAGCGTGATGTACGGACCCTCGCCGGTGAACTTCGTCTTGATGTTGGTGGCTCCACCGAAGATCGCCTCGGTACCCACCAGGGTGTCGCCGTCGACCTCGACGTCGACCACGTTCGTGATGACGGTGCGATCGAGCTTCACCGAGAGCCGGGCGGCGATGTCGCGCCCGTCGTACGAGGTGCCGAACATGATCGCATCAGGACCGTCGCCGGCCTCGACCGCGGCAGCGATGGCGGCAGCGACGGGGACGCCTAGAAGCGCTCCGTCGAGATCAGTGACAGCGTGGACGGTGTCGGCTCCGTACTCTCCGAGCGCTGCGGCGACGTCGTCGGCATCGTCGCCGGCGTAGACGCACGCCACGGTGTCGGCGAGCTCACGTGCCTTGGTGAGCAGTTCGAGGGTGGTCGACGTGACCTCGCCGTCGACTGCCTCTGCGTAGACCCAAATGGTGTCGAGTGACATGGTTCAGCCTTCCTAGAGGACTTTGAGATTTTCGAGGAACCCGATGATCTTGAGGTACGCCTCACCATCGTCTTCAATGACTTCGCCCGCTTCGCGCACGGGCGCTTCGGCGACATCGACGATGTCCTGGCCGGAGCCCGCCCAGCCAACGCTGTCAGCAGCGAAACCGTAATCAGCCGCCGTCTTCACATCGACGGGCTTCGACTTGGCGGCCATGATCCCCTTGAACGAGGGATACCGGGGTTCGACCACGCCGGCGGTGACGCTGATGACCGCAGGCATCGGACACACGACCTGATCGTAGCCGGCGTCAGTCTGACGCTTCACCTTGAGTTCGTTGCCATCGACCTCGACTTCCTTGGCCACAGTGACAGACGGCAGACCGAGCACGGCTGCGATCTGTTCAGGCACGGTTCCCGTGTATCCGTCAGAGCTCTCGGAACCGGCGATGACCAGGTCGGGAGACTGCTCAGCGATGGCCGCACCGAGCAGCTTTGCCGTGGTCAGCGCATCCGTGCCGACAAGCGCAGGGTCGCTGATCAGGGTGGCCGAGGAGGCCCCCATTGCCAGCGCAGTTGCGAGACCGGAGCGCTCGTTGTTCGGAGCCATCGAGACGAGGTGGACCTCGCCGCCGCCCGCAGCGTCGACCAGCTGGAGGCCCATCTCGACTCCGAACGTGTCGGAATCGTCGAGGATCAGCTTGACGTCACGCTTGAGCGTTCGAGTCTCGGGATCCAGTGCGCCGGGATCGGCAGGATCGGGGATTTGTTTGACACAGACGACGACCTTCATGAGCGCTGATGATATGCGAAAACTTGACCGACTGGTCAATCCCTGGGGCGCATTCGTTCGGCCATGGATCATCACCCACCGTTTGTGCGGCAGACTCACTCGGTGAAGCTGGCGCTCATCATCAACCCGACGGCCTCGTCGGTCTCACGCCGCTCCCGCGTGTTGATCGAGCGGCTCCTCGGTGCCGACCATGAACTCGTGGTCCACGAGACCAGCCGACCGCGCCACGCCACTCGGCTTGCTCACCGGGCCAGCCGCGAAGGATTCGATGTCGTCCTGACCCTTGGTGGCGACGGCACGGTCAACGAAGCGGCCAACGGGCTCCTCGACACCCATGACTGTGCGCTCGCGCCCCTTCCCGGCGGGTCGACCAATGTCTTCGCCAGGGCTCTTGGCTTCCCGAACTCTGCCGTCGACGCCACGCGGGTGGTGATCGACGCCCTGGCCGCCGACAGCACACGTCTGGCCGGTGTGGGGATGGCCGGTGACCGCGCGTTCCTGTTCCACATCGGCGCAGGGTTCGATGCTGCCGTGGTCCATCGAGTCGAGGAACGGTCCGCTCTGAAGCGATACGCCGGGCATCCCTGGTTCATCGCTGCGGCAATGCGGACGTGGGTGTCGGCCGAGCGACGGAACCTTCGTTTCGACATCAGGACCGATGATGGACGGATCGTCCGCGGCGCGCAGATGGCCGTGGCGCTCAACGTCAATCCATACACCTACCTGGGGAACCGCCCACTCGACGTGGCCCCAGAGGCCACCCTCGACTCGCCGCTGTCGATCGTCGCGCTCACGTCGCTCTCGGGCAGTCGGCTGCTCCCCGCTGCTCGGGCTGCCATCGCCAACGATCCTGCGGGCGTCCCGAACCTGGGTGCAACCCGCCATTGGCCGCTCGTCCATGGCGCCGAATTCCGTTCGGACCGGCCGTTTCCCTATCAGCTCGACGGTGAGCCGCAGGCCCCCGTTCGGCTACTTCGGGTAGAACACCGACCGGCAGCGATCAAGGTCGTTGTGCCGGTTTCGAACGGATCGAGATAGTTCAACCGCGTTCGAGCGCCGCCTTCATGAGTGCCGGCGTGTTCGTGATGATGGCGTCGACTCCCATCTCCGCCAGCGCGAGACCTCGAGCGGTGTCGTCGACGGTCCACACGTTCACCGTCACCCCGACATCGTGGGCTCGGCGAACGAACGACGAGTCCACCAGCAGATCATGGGGATGGATCGCCTGGAGCTCGTGTGCTGCGACCCTCGCGATGAGCCGAGCCGGATCGGCCTGACCCCAGACCAGCCAGCCCAGGGGAACGAGCGGATCGGTCGCCCGGATACGAAGGACGGCATCGAGATCGAACGACGACACCAGCACTCGCTCGTGCGCCTCGAAGGCAGCGATCAACCCGGCCACCGCGATCGACAGACCCTCGGCCGCCTCGTAGTCCGGGTCGCTACGAAGGTTCTTGAGCTCGATGTTGGTGAACAGCGGATCAGTGGCCTCGAGCGCTTCGGCGAGGCTCGGCACGGACTCGGGCAGCTCGTCAGAAGTCACCTCGCGCACCATCCGACCGTCGGGGAGATGTGCGTCGTGGCACAGCACAAGCACGTCATCGGCCGAGAGCCTGACGTCGAGCTCGATGCCGTCTGCCCCCTGCTCTTTCGCTCCGATAAACGCTTCGATGGTGTTCTCGGGGTGATCGGCCGAGGCCCCTCGATGAGCGACGACCATGGTGCTGCGCTGCGACATCCCAGCATTCTTGCAGAATCGACCGTCCGGCGATGACCCAAGGACAGGTGAGGGTAAGCGAATCGAAAAGATCTTTTCCCAAACTCTTTACGAGAGTCAAACTACTCAGTACTGTGCGTGACGACGTCGGCAGCGAGGCCGACCATCAATTCGGAGGATGGATGACCGCGATCGATACCACCGCTACCGAGCCCCTTGACGGGCTCTCGGACCACCACCTGGCCATCTCGAAAGAGCTGACGGCCACCGGCGCCATCCCCGTGATGGCGGAGCGGATTGCCCAACGGGTCGCCAACACCCCGAACATCACGAGTGACCTCAGCTGGCGTGCAACCGCCTCGTGCTGCGACACCGATCCCGATCTCTTCTTCCCGGTCGGAACGACCGGGGGTGCGCTCGAACAGATTTCCGAAGCCAAGCAGGTGTGCAATTCGTGCCCGGCACAGCTCGCTTGCCTCGAATTCGCTCTTCGCACCAACCAGGACACCGGAGTCTGGGGCGGCACGTCAGAAGAGGAACGCCGCCAGCTGCGCCGCACCTACCTCGGTCGCCGGCGCCGCACAGCACTCTGATCAACAGCATTCTGATCAACCCTGCGCCACGTCGTCACACCATTTGGTCCGGTCGATGGAAGTCGGCCCGGATCTCCGCGATCGTGCCCGGCTGATCGATCGCCGGTCGCAGCGACAACTCGCCGCCGAGATCGCCCGAGGCCAGCGTGCGGGCGATCGTCAATCCCAGGCCGGCCGAGCTGGCCAGGTCGAATCCCTCCGGAAGGCCGACACCGTCGTCGTGCACACGCACGATCACACCGGTGCTGGTGCTCTGGAGCTCGATCGCGACCTTGCCGCCCGCTGAGCCCGGCGGGTAGCCATGCTCCACCGCGTTCTGCAACAGCTCGGTCAACACGACGGCGAGCGAGCTCGACACCCCTGCCGGCAGCGTGGGGCCATCGCCGACGAAGCGGATCGTGACGGGTCGATCCGGCGACACAAGGGCTTCCTCGACCATGGCCGTGATCGGGGCGGCGACGTCGAGGAAACGAACGTCGTCTCCACCGTCCTGGGCCAAGATCTCGTGGACAAGGGCGATCGATCGGATACGACGGACCGATTCGTCGATCGCCGACTTCGCCTCGCCGGATTCGAGACGTCGACCCTGCAACCGCAGCAGCGATGACACGGTCTGCAGGTTGTTCTTGACTCGGTGGTGGATCTCGCGGATGGTCGCATCCATCGAGACAAGCCGTCGTTCCTGCTCACGAAGATCGGACACATCCCGCACCAGCAGCAACGCGCCGCAGACCTGCCCCTGCTCGACGAGAGGGAACAGACGGGCGTGGATGGTGGTCGACAATCCGCGCTCGATGTCCTGTGTCACGGGAACCATGAACCGGAAGGCCGTGCGGATGACGTCTGGTTGAACGCCGAGATCATCGGCGCTCCGCCCGACGGCGTTGATGTGGAAGCCGAGACGGTGCAGCGCCGAGACAGCATTCGGAGACGTGAACGTGACTCGTGCGGCACGGTCCATGACAATGGCCCCGTCTCCGACGCGGACCGACAGCTCCGACGCCTGCTCCGATTCGTACGGGAACGTACCGGCACTGACCATCGAGGCGAATGCATTGAACACCGATCGATAGCTCCGCTCGAGCTCGCTGCGCTCACCTTCGGGCAGAATTGGCGCCTCGACCGCCAGAATGGCGATGGTTGCTCCGTCGTGACACACCGGGATGGCCGACGTGGCGGCGATGACTTCGTTCACGGACACCTCGCCCTGCACCGCTGCACCGGTTCGCCACGCCTCCGCCACCTGTGGTCGGTCGGTATCGGAAACAAATCGACCGACCTGGTCGTCGCGATGCATCGTCTGGGCGGTCGCCGGTCTGACATGGCCGCCGATGAAGAACCGGGGATCGCCAGAACGGCTGGCCGCTGGGACGAACAGCAGAAGGTCGGAGAAGGACAGATCGGCGAGCATTCCCCATGACGACACCAGTCTTCGCAGATGCCGGAGCTGATCTGCCTCGAGGTCGGTGTGCTGGCGAACCAGATCCTGGAGCGTGGCCATCAGGACCGATCGTCGAACTCGAGCAGGACCATGTGCCGACCAACCGTAGGGGCAGCTTCGGCCCAGCGCCCGCGGAGCACGCGCCGGGCGGCGCCGCAGGTTGCACCACTCGGTGTCTCGCAATCGAGGAGTTCAAGACCGTCTGGATCGAGTTGCTGCTCGGGAATCGGAGTGGCAACGCCGTCGCTCACGGAGAAGCCGCGCACACCGTCGACGCTGATCCCTGCCGATTCGGCCCGGTCGATCACCTCGACGGCCAGCGGGAGGTCGACGAACACCAGCGGACCCGCACGATGGGATCGATCGGGATGAGCCTCGAGGCACCAGCGGAGGAGATCAGACATCGGGGCAAGCATCGCAGGGGGTATCCGGCCGGACAACCGGGGGCGCTGCGACAATCGGCCGATGGTGTTTCTTCCCGAACTCGTACCGATCGTCCTGGTGCCCGGCGGGCTCTACGACGACCCGCCGATGACCGGCGTCGAATTCTGGGGTACCTCTGGCACCGCAGGCGCGCTGGCCGCGTCTGGAGTGCAGTTCTCGATCCACGAGCGACCGGCCATGCCCCGTTCGTGGACGGAGGAGGCAGCCGCTCTCGCTGACACCATCGACCGCGCCGGCCACGACCGAGTCGCCCTGGTCGCCGGCTCCAACGGCTGCTCGGTGGCGCTCCGATTCCTCCTGGACCACCCCGGCCGCGCCGCTCGCACCATGCTCTGCTGGCCGGCGACGGCCGGCGATCCCGTCATCGACGAGCTGGCCAGGATCATAATCACAGACACCCACGACGCCACAGTTGCCGCCGCGCTGCTCGCCGGCGCGCCCGTACGCGGTGTTTCGGCCGAAGAACTTGCCACGCTCGACCACGAATTCGTGGTCTATCCGTCGCTTCCCGAGAACAAGATCCATCAGCGGACGACCGTGATCGCTCTCGTCGATGCACTTCAGAACGCCATCATCGTCGGCGGCAGCCCCGAGCCGCCAGACGACGCCTTTGCCGGCTTCGTCGACTCGTTCGCCTCCGTCGTGGCAGCGTTCTCGCGCATCGAGCACGACGACTAGATTCGGCACGCACCCGAGGTGGATCAGGCCCGCGGTCAATGAGGGCCGACGAGGTCGGCAAGTGCATCGACGTCGTCGATCGGCCGGTCCATCATCGGCACCAGGACGAGGGGCACTCCCGAACGCGACGTCGACCCTCGTCCGCCGGCCTCCGCCAGCTGGCGGGAGGTCGAATCGGCAAGATCGGCGACCGCTTCCCGAAGGCCGGAGTCCACCACCTCGTCGAGGCGGTCCCGAAGGCCGACGAAGTCTGCGTCGAGGGCCCGGTTGACCAGTCTGAGTGATGCTGCGTGACCGCGACGTTCGAGCTCGGCAACGAGTTCGTCTGCCCGATGGGTCGGGATCGCCTCGGGGGTGTTCACCACGAGATAGCGAGTGGACGGGTCGGCCAGCTGGGTGTTGACGACCTCCAGCCGGTCGGCGAAGTCGTCCTGGAGCTTCGAGAACAAGTAGAAGAACTCGGTGATCTCCGACAGGAACGGGCCGCCGAGCAGCCGCTCGGCGATGATCAGGAAGGGTCGCGCCGCGAGCTGCACGACACGTGATCCGTAGGGCGCTATGAGCCATCGGAGGAGCCGACTGCCGAAGAAATCGGCCATCTTCTGCGGTGCATCGAGGATGTCGAGCGCATGCACCGAAGGCGGTGTGTCCACGACAACGAGGTCGTAGCGATCGTCGGCCGCGAGATCGACCAGATGGTCGAGCGCGATGTAGTCGTGACTCTGCACGAAACGCTGGGTCAGGGTTCGGTAGAGGCGATTGGTGAGCAGGGCGCGTCGGGTCGCCGCATCCGGGGCCGTTCGCTCGACCAGCTGATCCCAGCTCGATGACATGTCGATCATCAAGGCCCAGAGCCTGCCCTCACCCGACCCGACCGGGACCAGCAGCGGCTCCTCGGATGTCGAGATCCCGAGCGCATCGGCCAGTCTGCGAGCGGGGTCGACGGTGACGACGAGGGCGCGGCGGCCATGATCGCGCGCCGCCCGGGCTGCGAGTGCCGCCGACAGCGTGGTCTTGCCGACCCCGCCTGGTCCCGCAACGAGCAAGACCGTTGCCTCGGCCAGGAGATCGTCGATCGAGGTCGAACTCACGAGCCCACCTCGGCGAGCGACGCCCGCACCGCAGCGACCGGGTCGGCTGCTTCGCCAACCCAGGTCAGGCCGAGATCCAACGAGGAGAGTCGATCGAGCTCCTCGACGGCGGCCGCGGATCGGTTGGCGATCAGGGTCACGGCGCGAGCGAGCGGATCAGAGATCGAGAGCCGGTCGACGATTGCCGTCGCCTCGTCGTATCCGGAATCGTCGAGGAGGTGTGGCATGCGGTTCACCACGAAACCGACCGGGTCGACCTGGGTCGTCTCGACAAGACGCTCGAGCAGCTCCAGCGACTCGCTCACCGGAAGGGACTCAGATGTCGTGACGGTGACGACGCCGGTGATCGATGGGTCTCGGAGAAGGTCTGACACCCATTGCGTCTGCTCGGCGAGAGGGCCGACGCTGACGACGTCCCGGAGCGTCTCCGGGGCGGCCAGCAACTCGATCACGTGACCGGTTGCCGGGGCGTCGACGACCACAGCATCCCAGTGTCCCTCCCGCACCTCGTACGCGATCTTGCCGATGGTCAGGATCTCCCTGACACCAGGCGCCGCCGTGGCCACGTAGTCGAAGATCCTGGCGATCGGGCCGAGACGAGAAGGCGGGATCGGGAACTTCAGGTAGATCTTGATGTACTCGTCGAGGGACTTCTCGGTGGTCAGTTCGAGCAGCTCGACCCCGACACGGTCCGATGCCGGCGCAGTGTGCAGCGCCGCCCGGAGACCCCCGTCGTTCGTTGCGTCGACCGCGAGCACTCGCTTACCGGCGGCAACCGCATTCAAAGCCAGGGCGGCAGCGGTGGTCGAGCGACCCACTCCGCCTTTGCCGGCCACGATGGTCAGCGGTCGCAGCACGAAAAAGGCCGATCGGCGGTCGGGTGAAGAAGCGGCCGGATCAGGCGCCGAAGCCGATGCGGCGGGACGGGTCGCCTGCGCCGATTTCGACGAACGACACTCGACTTCCTGGAACGTTCAGCTCCTTGCCTCGCTTGTCCTCGAGGGTGAGGACTGGCGCCGAGCCGTCGAGTACTGCCTGCACCGTCTGCTTGAGTACAGCACGATCAGTCTCGTCAGGCATCTCGACTTCGATGATCTGGGGGCTGTCGGCGATGCCGATTCTGACGTCCACGGTGACTCCTGGGTGATGGCTCGGCAGTCGAGCGGTTTTGATTCGAACGAGCCGAGTCGAGGGTAGCGACCGGCTCGGTGATGCGGCCGAGGCGGCAGCATGAGCAAGAGAGAGCGTTCAGATGACCTTGAGTTCCGATCGGTAGCGCCGCTTCGGTGCCAATTCGACATCGAGCTTCTCCGCCAGCATGGCGAAGACGGCGGCCGATTCGGTCTCGAGGTCGGCGGCGATGGGGTTCCCGGTGTCGGAGCCCTCGCGCAGATCGGACACGAGCGGAACCTGGCCGAGCAGCGGCACGTCGAGCTCGGCCGCGAGCTCGGCACCTCCGCCGGCCCCGAACAGTTCGTACTTCTTGCCATCGTCTCCGACGAACCAGCTCATGTTCTCGATGACACCGATGACGTTGATGTTGACCTTGTGCGCCATGTAGCCCGCACGCTGAGCCACTCGTTGCGCAGCAGGCTGCGGTGTGGTGACCACGATCATCTCGCCGCGGGGCAAGAACTGCGCAACGGAAAGAGCGATGTCGCCCGTGCCTGGGGGGAGGTCGACCAGGAGGTAGTCCGGCTCGTCCCAGAAGACGTCTGTCAGGAACTGTTCGAGCGCCTTGTGGAGCATGGGGCCCCGCCAGATGACCGGCTGATCCTCCTCGACGAAAAATCCCATCGAGATGCAGCGGACGCCGTGGCGTTCCGGGGGCACGATCATCTCGTCGATGATGACCGGGTCTCGGTCGATACCGAGCATGCGCGGGATCGAGAACCCCCATACATCGGCGTCGACGACGGCCACGGTCTTGCCTCGGGCTGCGAGTGCCACCGAGAGGTTGGTCGTGACCGAGCTCTTGCCGACCCCACCCTTGCCGGAGGCGACCAGGATCACACGAGTCTTGCTGTCGGCCTGAGCGAACGGGACGGAGCGACCCTCGGCGTGACCATGAGCCTGCGTCGATCCGGCGGTTGCGCCGGGGTCGCCGTGAAGCGATCGGCGAAGGGTCTCGCGCTGCTCGTCTGTCATGACACCGAACTCGATGCCGACCGTCTCGACACCGTCGAGGGCGCTCACGGCCTCCGACACCCGGTTGTTGATCTCGGCGCGGAGCGGACAGCCGGCGATGGTGAGGTCGACGGCCACCGTGACCGCTGGCAAGGCAATGTCGACACGCCGCACCATGCCGAGGTCGACGATGCTGCGGTGCAGCTCGGGATCTTGGACGGGGCGGAGAGCCTCGATCACTTGCGCTTCGGTGATGGTCACACGTCTCCTTGAGGGGTTCTGCCGGGATTCCGGCCGTGCCGTAGACTACCGAGATGCCACAACCGGGCCTCAACCGCGTCGACGCAACGCCGCCAACACGCCGCAACCTGAGCCCGACCGAGTTCGCCAACACGGTCAATGCAATCACATCGGCCTTCGGAGACCCAACACGACGCGACATCTATCTCCTGCTCCACGAGCGCCAGGACGGACTCACTGCGTCCGAGGTCGCCGATGCCACCGGCCTCCACAGCAACGTGGCCCGCCATCATCTCGACAAGCTCATGGGTGGCGGCTACATCGATGTCAGCCAACGCCCGTCTGCGAAGGCGGGCCGACCGGCAAAGGTGTATCGGGCGGCCCATGAAGGGCTTCGTCTCGAGTTCGACGTCGGCCACGACGACATCCTCGTGACGCTGCTAGGCAAGGCTCTCTCGCGCCTCCCCGAAGCCGAGGCTGCAGCCCTGGCGGAGGAAGTGGGTGAGGAGTTCGGCAGACAGATGGCCGGCAGCATGCACACCGACAACACGTCGCAGCGTTCGTTCCGGTCGGCACTCCACGTCGTCGCCGATGCCCTCTCGTCTCATGGCTTCGCCGCCCACGCCGAGCGGCACGACGGCGAACTGCGGATCGTGTCCGGTCACTGCCCCTTCGGCGACGTGGCGATCGAGCACCCCGTGATCTGCGCCGTCGACCGCGGAATGGTCAAGGGGATGCTGGCCTCGATCTACGGCGAGACCGAAGTCGAGCTGATCGGATCCGTGGCCAGAGGCGATGAAGCCTGCGTCACCGACGTCCTCAGCAGCTGAGTCCTTGACCCGCCACTACTTCGACACTGCGTCGACATCGCTGCTCCGCCCGCTCGCCCGACTGGCCATGCAGCACTCGCTCGAGCTCCCGTCCGCTGACCCCGGCCGCCTCCACACCGAGGGTCTGACCGTCCGCGATCAACTGGAACTGGCTCGTGAGTCCGTTGCCGACTTCCTCGGAGCGCAGCCGCACGAGACCGTGTTCACCTCGTCTGCGACCGAGGCGATCGCGTCGGTGATCTGGGGTCAGACGACCTCGTCGCCAGGTTCGGTGATCGTGTCGGCAGCGGAGCACTCCTCCGTTCGCCTCGCCGCGGAGAGGACCGGTCGGTCCGTCTTGGTTCCCATCGATCGGACCGGCCGAGTCGATCCGGAGGACGTGGCGGCAGCAATCGACGGTGAACTTCGAGCGGGCCGGAACGTCAGTCTTGCGTGCTGCCAGTTGGGGAACCACGACGTCGGCACGATCCAGCCCGTCGCAGCGATCGCTCTGGCGTGTCGCGCCCGAGGTGTCCCGTTGCTGGTCGACGCAGCCCAGGCCGCAGGCCACGTCACCTTCGAGTTCGATGCCGGCGATGCGACCTTCGCCGCCATCTCCGGCCACAAGCTGGGAGGCCCGGCGGGAAGCGGCGCGTTGCTGGTGAGGCAAGGGGCCCGGATCGAGCCGCTGCTCGTCGGCGGAGCACAGGAGCGGGCCCGCCGCGCTGGACTCGAGAACACCGTGTCGGCCGTCGGTCTCGGTGCTGCCTGCGCCGAACTCAGCGACACGATCTCGGCCGAGGCCACGGCGGCACGAGACGCCACCGGCCGCCTTCGCGACATGTTCGAGACGATCGACGGTGTCGAGGTCTTCGGTCCATCTGATCCGGATCAGCGGCTTCCGCACCTCGTGTGTGTCGGCCTGGCCGACATCGAGCCGCAGGAGATCGTGCTCGAACTGGACCGAGCCGGCATCGCCGCTCACGCCGGCTCCGCCTGCACATCGGGAGCGTTCGAGCCCTCCCCGGTCCTGGCGGCCATGGGTGTCGACGACGCTTGCTCGCTTCGCCTCTCGGTGGGGTGGCACACGAGCGACGATGACGTCGACGCGGCCGTTGCGGCTGTGCCTGACAGCATCAAGCGCCTTCGCTCGCCGTCGTCTGCCTGATCCGCCCGTCCTGATTTGCGCGGTCCTGATCAGCGCATGGCCTTTTCATTGAGCGTGGTCGCACACTACGGTCCGTGGTCCCGTCGATCGACACCCGAATCGAGACTTCATGCGTTCCCGTTCCCGGCTGATCCTGGCCGTCATCGCTCTCCTCGCCACCCTGCTGGTACCGACGCCGGCCCCCGTCGGTGCCGAAGAAGATATCTACGCGTTCCCCAATCCAGAAGAGTTCGTGACGCAGCAGTACCAGGATTTCCTCGCCCGGAACCCCGACGCCGGAGGGCTGGCATTCTGGGCGCAACGTCTGCGCTCCGGCGTGAACCCGAGCGATCTCGTGCAACAACTGGTGGCGGCGCCCGAGTTCGGCGAGACCGTTGCCCCCGTGGTCCGGTTGTACAAGGCTCACTTCCGACGATCACCCGATTTTGACGGGCTGCAGTTCTGGTCCGGCCGATTCCGCAACGGGCTCAGCCTCAACGACATCAGCGCCGAGTTCGCTCGGTCGGGCGAGTTCGTTCGGACCTACGGCTCACTTTCGGACGGCGAATTCGTCGATCTCGTCTATCGGAACGTCCTCGGCAGACGAGCGGACGGCGGTGGCCGGGCCTACTGGCTCGACCGTCTCGCCGGAGGTTTCTCGCGTGGCGCAATGATGGTTGCGTTCTCCGAATCGCCGGAGAACGTCGCCGCCACGAACGGCGAGGTGCGGGCGACGATGCTCTACCTCGGAATGTTGCGTCGAGCACCTGAGAACAGCGGGCTCGCCTTCTGGGCCGACTTCATCGATCAAGGGAAACCGTACGGCAACGCGATTGCCGGGTTCCTCGTTTCTGACGAGTACACCAGGCGAATCGCGAAGCTTTTCCCGGAGACCGTTCCGCTCACTGGCGAGGCGTCTCGGACGGTGCTGACCAGGCCGGCATTGGTCCTCAAGATCGACAACCATCCGCGAGCCAGACCACAGGCCGGAATCAACCAGGCCGACATCGTGTGGGAGGAGCTGGTCGAAGGGTCGATCACTCGATTGGCTGCGGTCTTCCACGAGCAGACTCCCGTCAGGATCGGACCGGTCCGGTCCGCCCGCACTGGTGACATCCCGCTCGTGTCACAACTCAACACTCCGCTGTTCGGCGCATCCGGGGCGAATCGTGGTGTGCTGGCCGCGCTGGCCTCGGCGCCCGTGGTGAACGTCAACGCGCTCGTCGCGGACGGCTACTACCGGGACACCAACAGGCGAGCCCCGCACAACCTGTATACCCGTCCGACCACGCTGTGGACCTACGGCCAGGGCGTGGCGGGGACCCCACCGCAGCTTCTGCGCTATCGAGCCGTCGGCGCTGCAGCGAGCGGACGCCAGGCACCCGGGGTCGACATCGACTGGGGGAACACCGATGTCAGCTATCGCTGGAACGGCGTCGGGTGGGTGCGCACACAGAACGGAACGCTCCATGTCGACGATGCCGGCCTTGCGGTGGCGCCGCCGAACGTGATCGTGCAGATCACGCCGTACGGGGTGAGCGGTGCCGACGCCGAGTCACCCGAAGCACTCACGGTGGGGTCGGGTGACGCGTACATCTACACCGGAGGAAACGTCATCGAAGGTACGTGGAGTCGATCCAAGGCAACCGACCGCATCGTCTACCGCGACGGTCGAGGGGCCGAAGTGTTGTTGGCACCAGGTCGTACGTGGATCGCCATTGCCCCTCCCGGCACCGTCACCCCCCGCTGACCAACCCGAGGCTATGACCCCTGATTTTGTGGGGCCCAAACCCGAGGTTTGGGGCCCCCATTCCCGGGGGTCATAGCCTCGGGTTGGTTGGGGCCTGAGCTGTTGCCGTGTTGATGGCGACCGTGTTGATGGCGACCGTGTTGATGGCGACCGTGTTGATGGCGACCGTGTTGATGGCGACCGGCGGCCGTGTTCGAGGTGGCAGGGTCAGACGGCAACGGGGTGAGGGGTGAACTCGAGACGACCGTGGTCGATCTCGGGCAGCACGTAACGAGCGAACAGGTCGCACTCCGCCGCGTGCGGATAGCCGGACAGGATGAAGGCATCCAGTCCTGCGGCCTCGAGCTCGCGGATCTTGGCCAGCACCTGGTCCGGATCTCCGACGATCGCAGCGCCGGCACCGGAGCGAGCGCGCCCCACGCCGGTCCACAGGTGCCGATCGGCGTACCCCTCGTCGTCGGCTCCTTCCCGAAGCTCTGCCTGACGGGCGACACCGGCCGATGCCGAGTCGAGCGACCGCTGACGAATCGCCGTGCCCTCATCGTCGTCGAGCTTCGAGAGGAGGCGCCGCGCCGCAGCCCGGGCTTCGTCCTCGGTCTCGCGCACGATGACGTGACTCCGCCATCCGTACTTGAGTGAGCGGCCCTTGGCTGCTGCGCGAGCATCCATGTCGTCCTTGACTTCGAGCACCTTGTTCGTGACGTCCGGCCACATGAGGAAGACATCAGCACCGGCAGCCGCACACTCGCGGGCCGCAGGCGACAGACCTCCGAAGTAGAAGAGCGGGCTCTTGCCGGACACGGTCCGGATGCGAGGCGCCTCGATCGTCAGGTTGATGAAATCGCCATGGAAATCCACAGAACGACCATCGAGCAGTTCGCGGAGGCAGTACATGATCTCGGTGCTGCGCCGGTAGCGCGGCTCGCTGTCGAGCGTCTCGCCCGGGATGTCGCTCGAGATGATGTTGATCGTGAGCCGCCCGCCGAGCATCTGGTCGAGGCTCGCCATCTGACGAGCGATCTGCGGCACGACGAGCTCGCCGCACCGGATCGCCAGCAGCATCCGAATGTCTTTCGTGATCGGCGCCAGACCGGCGGCGAACGTCGTGTTGTCGATGCCGAGCGCATATCCGGACGGGAGCAGCACGTTGTCGAACCCATAACGCTCGGCCGTGAGCACGATGTTGCGACAGTGTTCGAAGGTGCTGAGCAACGACGGGTCCGGCTGACCGAGGAACTCGTAGTCGTCGTCGCAGAGTGCGCTGAACCAGGACATTTCGGTGGTCATCTGTCGAGACCTGCCTTCCTCGTAGTGATTGTGAGTGTGATCGTGATGGTCATGACGTCATTCCGATGAGCTCTTCGAGTAGCACCGGACGTCCTTCGGTGATGCTCTTGTGGGCAGCAGCGCCGACGGCCACGGACCAGAGGCCGTCCTCGAGGGTCACCTCGACCTCCTGCTCGCCTCGGATCGCAGCCAGGAACCGAACGTGCTCGACGAAACTCGAACCGTGGTGGAGACCCTCGTGGGCGATCGAGGCGTCATCGATCTTCTCGATCTCGACCGACCCGATCCAATGCTCGCCGCGGCGGCCACGACGGATCACGCTTTCGGGAAGGAGCGCCTCCACCTTGCCCTTCGGACCGACCGCACTCACCTCTTCCTGGTTGAACGTGGCGTCAGCGAACATGCACAGATCGAGCATCGCACGCTGCCCACCTGCGTATTCGACGATGACGAACGCGTTGTCGAGAATGTCGGGCTTCTTCCCGTCGTATGCCTCATCGAGGTGGTTGACGTCCTGATTGCCGGACGCCGACACACGGACGGGCCGTTCGCCGATGATGAGGCTCATGAGGTCGAAGAAGTGACAGCACTTCTCGACCAGCGTGCCCCCGGTGTTCGCGCTGAACCGATTCCAGTCGTTCACCTTCACCAGGAACGGGAAGCGGTGCTCCCGGATGGCGACCATCTGGGGTCGGCCGATGGACCCGGTCGCCACCTCGTCGATCAGGGCGGCAACAGCGGGCATGTACCGATACTCGAGGCCGACCCAGATCTTGCGGTCCGGGTTCACCTCGGAAGTCGACGCCGCCAGATCGATCGCACGGCGGCACTCGTCGACGGTGATGCACATCGGCTTCTCGATGAGCACATGCAGGCCGGAGGCGAAGATGTCGGCCAGAAGATCGATGTGGGTGAAGTTCGGGCTGGCGAGGACGACCGCGTCACACAGTCCGCTCGACAGCAGCTCGCGATGGTCGCTGAAGGTCGCGATGGGCTCCGCGCCCGCCGCAGCCTCGACAGCTGCGTCGAGCGAGGGCTGGTGGGGATCGGCGGCGGCGGTGACGATGGCCCCGTCGACGTGGTTGATGTTCTGGATGTGCTCGATGCCCATCATCCCCGAACCAATGATGCCATAGCGGATGGGGCCTGGGTCAGGCACTGCGTTCGTCATAGACCCATCATTCCAGCAACTTCTTGACGAACAGGGAACAGCCAATGTCTTTCCAGGTCATTGGATTACCCTATGGGTGTGCATAATCGGCTCGATGACCTCGACGTGGTCTCGGTCAGACTCTTCCTGACCGCAGCCGAGCTCGGAAGTGTGTCGAAAGCGGCCGCCCGTCACGGGCTGACCCAGCCATCGGCAACCGCCCGCATCCAAAAGCTGGAACGGACGATCGGTGTCCAGCTGCTCGAGCGAAGCCCGACCGGCTCCAACGTCACCACCGACGGCCAGCAGTTGATGGCGTGGTGCCACGGACTGGTCGCGGCGGCGTCGGCGCTGACCGAGGGAGCCAAGGCACTGCAGGACCACTCGGCCTTGACCCTGCGGCTGGCGGCCACCACCGATGTCGCCACCCACCTGCTCCCGGCCTGGCTGGCCGAAGACCCTCTCGACGGGGTCGACATCGATCTCGTGGAAGCGGAGAGCGCATCGATCGCCGCCATGCTGCGCAACGGCGACGTCGAGCTCGGCTTGCTCGCCGGTCCGGGCGCCCCCCTGTCACTTCGGTCCGAGATCGTCGATTGGTTCGAGCTCGTAGCCGTCGCCCCCGCCGATCATCGCCTCGCTCGGCAACGTCGATCCGTGACCGGAGCACAGCTGGCGGCATCGAAGCTGATCCTGCGTCGCCGAGGGTCCGGCACCCTGGACGTCATCGAGATGGCATTGGCCGAACACGAGCTCGGTGTCGTCGGCCGGATGGCCGAGGTGTCGAGCACGGCGGCTGCCAGACTGTCGGCGATGAACGGCGGCGGCGTGGCCATCCTCCCTGCGCCGGCGGTTGCCGCCGACCTGGCCAGCGGACATCTGGTCGAATTGCGGCTGCGCAACCTCGAGATCCGGCAACCGATCAGGCTGGCGTGGAAAGGGACGTCGCCGGCTCATCCCGCAGCTCGCCGCTTCCTCGAGCATGCCAGATCCCGATCGGCCTCCGCATGACCGCTCGAGGCGACGAGCCCCTCGTCATCGTCGGCAGCCGCCTTCAGGCACTGATCTTCTCTGTCGGAGCCGGAGCCCTCGGCATCGGTCTCTGGAGCCGGTTCGGCCCATTGGTTCTGCTCGCCGTCGTACCGCTGCTCGTTGCCGCTGCGCTGACGCTGCACCGTCGGGTGGAGCTTCACTCCGACCGTGCCGTTGTCCGCCGACATCTGCGACCGGCCGTGACACTCGATCGACGCGAGCTGACGGCCAGCACCGGTCACCGCTATCTCAGACTCGACGGCACCGGTGTCGCGATCCGGATCGAGATCCCGGTCGAGATCCGGCCCGAGGTCCGAGCGTGGGCCGAGGCGCCCACGCCGTGATGCAATGATGGACTGATGCCACACCAAGTTCTCGGCCTCGACCACGTCCAGCTCACGATTCCGGCCGGCGGAGAGACCGTCGCCGCCGAGTTCTACGGCGGGTTGCTCGGTCTCACCCAGCTGGTCAAGCCCGAACCGTTGGCCGGTCGGGGTGGATGCTGGTTTCAGGCCGGCGCGGTGCAGTTGCATCTGGGGGCGGTGGATGAGTTCGTCGCTGCGACGAAGGCGCATCCGGCGCTGATCGTGTCCGGCTTGGATTCACTCGTCGCCGATCTCGAAGCGGCGGGGCACGACGTGCGGGACGGAGCGACGGTCGACGGCGTCACCCAGACCTTCACCGACGACCCCTTCGGCAATCGAGTCGAGTTGATCGCCGCCGTCTGACGTCCGACGTCCCAAGCCTCAAGCGGTGGCCACCACAGCGATCTCCATCTTCCACGCCGGCTGGGCGAGAGCGGGCACGGTGACGAGGGTCGAGGCCGCCTTGTGGTCGCCGAGCGCACGGTCGCGAGCTGCCATCACCGAGCCGAGTGCGGACATGTGGTCGGCGACGACGTAGGTCGTGACCGACACGATGTTGGCCGGCGTCATCTCGGCCGACTCGAGCAGCGCAGCGATGGTCTCCCACACCACGACCGCTTGCTCGCCGACATCATCGGGAACGGTCCCATCTGGTCGGGTCGGCACGACACCCGAGGTGTGGACCATGCGGCCGACGTCGGTGGAGAGAATTGCATGGGCGTAGTTGGCGGCCGGCGGTGCGAGCCCGGCAGGGGACAGTTCTCGGTGCATCGCAGCATCGTGGCAGAGCGCCCGTCTGGTGTCACGCCTCCTCACAGGGCCGCGCCAGCGCCGTCCCGGCCAGAACGGCCTCAGCGCTGGTCGCGTCCCTCGGCGACCTCGTTGATCCGGGAGGCGAGGTGGAGGTCCAGCTCGGTGATGCCGCCGGCATCGTGGTTGGTGAGGCCGATCACGACCCGGCCGTAGACGTTCGACCAGTCCGGATGGTGGTCGAGTTTCTCCGCGATGAGCGCGACCGCTGTCATGAAACTGAAGGCTTGCACGAAGTCCGGGAAGATGAACTCGGCCCGGAGATGTTCACCTGATCTCGCCCATCCGGAGAGCCGCTCGAGACCGATCGCGATCTCGTCATCGGGCAGAAGTGTGCGGCGATCGATCATGCCGGAGTGTGCCACGTCCCCGACCGACGGCGCCCCGACAACGGTCGACAGGCGCATGTGGCTCCCGACACACATCGCCGGTTCGGTCCAGGATCGGGGTTAGATTTCTTTTTGCTCCGGCAGGGACTCCCTGTCGTTGGGTTCGTCGGTCGGTTCAACTCGGTCAGTTCGAGCCACCCTTCACAACCCACGAAAGAGTTTTCATGTCGACCACCTTCGCCCAATTGGGCGTACCCCAGAACATCTGTCGCGCGCTCGAGAAGCGCGGCATCGTCGATGCCTTCGAGATCCAAGCCGCCACCATCGCCGATGCCCTCGCCGGGCGCGATGTCTGCGGCCGAGCCCCGACCGGGTCCGGCAAGACGCTGGCCTTCGGCATCCCGCTCGTCGCCACCGTCGAACGGGCCGGCAAGCGCCATCCCCGAGCACTCGTCCTCGCACCCACCCGCGAGCTCGCCGATCAAATCATGACCGAGCTGCGCACCTTCTCCGGCGACGTGCGCGTCGCCGCCGTCTACGGCGGAGTCGGCTACGGCCCACAGATCAAAGCCCTGCACCAGGGTGTCGACGTGCTGGTGGCGTGCCCCGGACGGCTCGAGGACCTCATCGATCGCGGTGACGTCTCCCTCAGCCATGTCGACCATGTCGTGCTCGACGAGGCCGACCGAATGGCCGACATGGGCTTCATGCCTGCGGTCAAGCGCATCCTCGATCAAACCGCAGAAAAGCGTCAGACCGTGCTCTTCTCGGCAACGCTCGACGGCGACATCGCCAAGTTGAGCCGTGATTACCAGACCAATCCGGTTCGCCACGAGGTCGGCGAGACCACACCGGACATCACCTCGGCGAGCCACATCTTCTGGAATGCAGAAGGACCTGCTCGGATCGAACTCACGGCCAAGGCCGTCGAGGCGGTCTGGCCGGCAATCATCTTCACCCGTACTCGTCACGGTGCCGACCGGCTGGCCAAGCAACTCGGCCGTCACGGCATCAGCGCCGGAGCGATCCACGGCGGTCGCAGCCAAGGTCAGCGCACCCGAGCATTGGCTGCATTCGCCAAGAACGAGGTCGAGGCGCTCGTCGCCACGGACGTCGCAGCCCGCGGCATTCACGTCGACGGCGTCGCCTTGGTCGTCCACTACGACCCGCCGGCAGACCACAAGGACTACGTCCACCGTTCCGGACGCACAGCACGAGCCGGCGAAGGCGGCGTGGTCGTGTCGATGGTTCAGCGGGATCAGGTGAAGGAACTCAAGCGATTCCAGCAGAAGATCAAGCTCAACGAGCCCTTCATCGAGCCTGACGTCGACGCCATGCGTGCGCTGTCCCCCGGACCGGACAAGGTGCGCACGGCGAAGCCGGCACCATCACGCGCTGACGAGTCGTCCAAGCCGAAGGGTTCACGCCCGCCTCGTCGGAAGCGTCCGGCACAAGCCCGGGACCACCGCAACGGAGATGACAGGAACGGCGAAGGCCGCACGAGCAACGGTGGCCGCAACCGGTCGAAGGTCAAGCGGAGCGGCGAAGCGACGAAGCAGAGCGGAGCGGGCGAGAAAGCATCGAGCGGTCGCACGAGTCAGAACGGCTCCGGCAACCAGAACTCGAAGGCCGACAACCGCAAGGCACGTCGCGCCCATCTGCAAGCCAACAGCTGAACGTGACACCATCGGCGGGTGACTGACGCCGATCCGGTTCCCCCGCTTCCTCAACTGTTTCGTCTCGACGGCCGCGTGGCTGTGCTCACCGGCGCGAGTTCCGGGCTGGGGGCGCGCTTCGCTCAGGTCCTGAGCGACGCCGGGGCGGCCGTTGTATTGGCCGCTCGGCGGATCGATCGGCTCGAGGAACTGGCGGCTCACCTGCCCAACGCCATCGCCGTCGAGTGTGATGTCGCTGCGCGGGGCGACATCGCCGGCCTGGTCGATGCTGCCATCGCCGAGTTCGGCCAGATCGACGTCGTCGTCAACAACGCGGGGATCTCGAGGGTCCTGCCGGCGATCGACGACGACATCGATGAGTTCAGACGAGAGGTGGAGATCGATCTGATCGCTCCGTTCGATCTGGCGAGACGAGCGGCCCGGGTGATGATCGATCGAGAATCGTCCGGATCGATCATCAACATCGGTTCGGTGCTCGGTGAGGTCGGAGGTGGGCGGCTCAAGGCCGCCGGCTACGCCGCCGCCAAGGGCGGCATCCACAACCTCACCCGCGAACTCGCATCACAATGGGCCAGGAAGGGAATCCGAGTGAATGCCATCGCTCCCGGCTGGTTCGAGACCGAGATGAACATCGAGATGTTCGGTACCGACGGCGGCATGGGCTACATCACCGGCAACACGCCGCTGGGGCGTCCGGGCCGTGAAGGCGAGCTCGATGGTGCCCTGCTGTACCTCGCTTCGGACGCATCCAGCTACACAACAGGCCAGGTCTTGTGCGTCGACGGTGGCTGGACGGCGATTTGATGGCCGGCATCTGGAAGCCGATCGGGCCGGCGAGCCGGAGCGAACAGGCAGACCCCGCAGAGCAGTGGGTCGGCCACGATTCGAGCAGCCGGTTTCCCGTCTACACGAGGGGCAACGCCGGCGAGGTCTATCCCGAAGTCTTCACCCCGCTCAGTTTCAGCATCGGGTCCGAGGCCACCGAGCGTTCGATGCGGGCCGCCATGCTCACCAGCGGCTTGATCAGGCCATACGAGCTGGACGAGTTACCGATCACCACGGCCGTCGGATCAGGGGTGTTCGGTGGTTACGCCTACTTGAATCTGAGCATTCAGCGAACAGCGTCTGCCCGGATGCCCGGCGGCAAGGCCGAGGATGCCGACGTGAACTTCCTCGGCGTCGGCGAGCCCCCGCCGCATGTTCCCGTGTCCGGCGAGAAGAACTGGCGCGCCTCGCTCGCCGGGCTGACCTACGTCTGGCGACTCCTTCGGACCAAGGAGCTTCCCCATCTGGCGGCGGATCAGATCGCCGTCGACCAGTACCTCGCGTCCCTCCCGCCGATCGACGCCCCGGATGGCGAACTCTCGGACCTGACCGACAGGTTCATGGCGTTCTTCGAAGGCCTCTTCACCCGCCACTTGCAAGTCAGCTTCGCCGCCGGCATCTCGATCGCCGTCCTCACCAATCTCTGCGAGCAGCTCCTCGATGACCCGCAACTGGCCGTACGGCTGCTGGCAGGTCTGGGCGGAGTCGACAGCGCCGCACCATCGGTCGAGATGTGGAAGCTGAGTCGGCTGGTCACCGCCGAACCGGTCGTCGACGCCGCATTCGATGTGGGCATCGACGGCCTCCTCGATCGCCTGAAGGACGAACCACAGGCGTTGCCGTTCCTGGAGGCCTTCGCTGGGTTCCTCGCCCGATTCGGATCGCGGGGGCCCAACGAATGGGACACCGCATTCGACACCTGGGAGACCAGGCCCGCCCTCGCACTGACCTTGATCGACCGCATGCGCGGCACAGACAACAGCCACGACCCATCGGTCCAGCTCGCCAGACTGGGCACCGAGCGAGCCGTGTTGGAGGCCACCACCCTCAGCGAGGTCCCCCGGCACGCCCGCTGGTTGTTCGCCCGTGCGCTCCGTTCGGCGCAGTTGTTCTCCCGGAGTCGGGAACGCACGAAGACGACCGTCGTTCGCGCCATCCACGGAGCTCGACTCCGCAACATGGAGCTCGATCGACGCCTGAGCGCGCGAAGCGGCGGGCAACCAGGCGACCTGTGGTTCCTGGTCGTCGACGAGATGGACGCCTACGTGGAAGACCCCGGCGCGTTCGGCAACGTCATCGCCGAACGGCGGGCCGTCCACGCCAGGCTCCGCGATCGCATTCCGCCGTTCTTCTTCGAATCCGTTCAACCACCCCTCGACGAGTGGGAATTGCGGAGCGCCGAGCTGGTGCCCGTCAATGAAGGTGAGACGATCCAAGGTCTTCCCGGTTGCCTCGGAGTTGCACGCGGCCGGGCGAGAGTCGTCCTGGATCCGGCAGACCCTCGCGGGCTGGAGCCGGGCGAGATCCTCATCGCTCCGCTCACCGATCCCTCGTGGACCCCTCTCTTCGTGGCCGCCGATGGGGTCGTGGTCGACGTCGGCGCCGTCATGAGCCACGCCGTGATCGTTTCCCGCGAGCTCGGCATCCCTTGCGCGGTGTCGGTCACGAACGCCACCCGTCGAATCCCCGATGGTGCCCTGATCGAAGTCGATGGCTCCACTGGGATCGTCCGAGTCCTCGCGGTCTAGACTCACGATCTCCATGGCCGTCTATCTCGTCCGCCACGCCCATGCAGGCGCTCGGCACTCCGACAACCACGATCGCTACCGGCAACTGTCCGACAAGGGCTGGCGTCGCGCAGGAGTCATCACCGATCTCCTCTCGACGGTCGAGATCGACCAGATCGTCTCGAGCCCGGCAACGCGCTGCGTCCAGACGGTGCAGGGCGTCGCCGACCAGCACGGCCTCGAGGTCGTCGAACACGACGACCTCTGGGAAGACTCCGACACCCGAGACGTGATGAAGGTGCTCGAGGCGGCGGTTGACGGAAAACGTTCACGCACGATCGTCGTCTGCAGTCACGGAAACCTCATTCCGGTGATTGTCGAGCAACTCGCTGCCGCCGGCGCAAAAGTGAAGGGCCGTGGCTGTGAGAAGGGCTCGGTTTGGGTCCTCGAACACAACGGCAAGAAGTTCACCGACTGTACGTACATCTCGAAGACCGTCGAGATGCTCCTCGACTGAGCCGGTCGACCTCAGCTCAACAACAAACGGGCCAACCGTCGACGAACCAGCACGACGCCGAACACCAGCAGGCCAACGAGGTAGGCGACATGGCCGAGGTCGTTGAACCCGGGCGAGCCGAGCATCAACGACCGGCAGAGCGTCACCCCGTGATAGAGCGGCGTGAGCCGAACGATCGGATGTGTCCAGGTCGGGTAGACATCGAGTGCGTAGAACGTGGTCGACGCGAGGAACAAGGGCTGCAGCACCAGCTGGACATAGTCGAAGTCGTGCCAGCTGCGCATGAACGTGGTGATCGCCGAGCCGAGCGCTGCGAACGAGACACCGATCAGGAGCGAGACCGGGAGCACCAGGATCGCCCACCAACTCTCGACCAGTCCGAACACCACGGTGACCAACAGGAATCCAACGGCGTAGACGCTCCCCCGCACCATGGACCATCCAATCTCTCCCACCACGATGTCGCCGAGGCGAAGAGGCGTCGCGAGCATGGCGTCGAAGGTCTTGGCGTATTTCAGCTTGTAGTAGAAGTTGAACGTGGAGTCGAAGATCGCTCCATTCATCGCCGAGGAGGCCACCAAGCCCGGTGCGACGAAGGTGGCGTAGTCGACGACACGGCCCTCGAACTCGACGTCGCCGATGAGGGCACCGACGCCGACGCCCAGGCCGAACAGGTAGAAGACCGGCTCAGCGAATCCGCTGGCGATGATCACCCACATCCGGCGATAGCTGAGGATGTTGCGTTCGATGACCGCTCGCGACGGGTGGCGGAACAACGCGACCATCAGGCGGCCAACCGCTCGGTGAAGGAGCGGATCGACAACGCCACTCCGGCCGCTGCCCAGAGCATCAGGTACGCAAGGTGACCAGCACCCGCAGCCGGGCCGAGCGTGCCGTTGATCAGGCCGCGTGTCAGCTCGACTCCGTGCCATACAGGGAACACCCGGGACCCCCACGCCAGGACGTCGGGGAGTTGGTCGATCGGGAAGAACGCACCCGAGAACAGAAACAGCGGCGTCAGGCCCAGCCGGTTGATCGGACCGAAGGAGTCGTCTGCCTCCTGCGAGGCCGACCAGGCCGACAGCGGACCGGCAACGGCCACCGCCGTGGCGAAGGCGGCCAGAGGCGCCAGAAGCGCCCACCACGAGCCGACGACACCGAAGACGGCGAGCACCGCCAGATAGATGATGGCGCTCACGGTGATGCGAATGCCGATCCAGGTGATGTGACCGACCACGAGACCAGTGGCCGAGAGAGGAGTGGCCAGCGCTGCTTGGTAGTCGCCCTCCCACTTGATGGCGCCCAGGGTCGGCCACAAGGAGAGTCCGCCGGCCTGGAGCATGGCCACACCGGCCAGGACGCCGGGACCGATGTACGAGGGATAGTCGGCGGTCCCGAGGCTCGACGTGTCGTCGATCTGCGAACCGAGCCCGAACCCAACGGCGAGGAGGAAGAAGGCCGGGAACAGCACGCTCGAGATGAGTGTGCTCGTCCACGTGGAGCGATACCGGATGAACTGGTGTTCGAGGAAGTGCCGGATCGACGCCATGCCTACTCGTTAAGGGACCGGCCGGTGACGGCGAGGAAGACGTCCTCGAGCGTCGAACGACGGACGAGACTTCCAGAAGGATGAAAGCCGGCGATGGTGAACGCCGAAAGCGCGGCATCGCCGTCGTCGGCGTAGACAAGCACCCGATCCGGCAACATCTCGAGCCGGAATCCGAGCGTGTCGAGCCCGTCGGGACGTTGACGGGTGCCATCCTCGGCGGTCGGGAAACGCAGCTCGAGCACCTCCTTGGTGACGTGGTGGTTGATCAGCTCGCTCGGCGACCCCTCCCCCACGATCTGTCCGGCATCCATGATGACAAGGCGATCTGCGAGCTGTTCTGCCTCGTCCATGTAGTGCGTGGTCAACAACAGCGTCACGCCCTGCTCCTTCAGGCTGTAGAGCCGTTCCCACAACAGGTGGCGAGCCTGGGGGTCGAGCCCAGTGGTCGGCTCGTCGAGCAACACCAGCTCGGGGTCGTTCACGAGCGAGCGAGCGATGGTGAGGCGACGTTTCATTCCGCCCGAGAGGGGATCGACCTTGTCGTCCTTGCGTTCGGTGAGTCTGGCGAACTCGAGCAGCTCGGTCGCCTTGGCCCGGGCCGCTGCCCAGGACAGACCGAAGTAGCGGGCATAGATCACCAGGTTCTCGACGACGGTGAGTTCAGCGTCGAGCAGGTCCTCCTGGGGCACAACGCCCATTCGCTGGCGGATGGCGGGGCCGTCGGCGACCGGGTCGAGTCCGAGCACCGTGAGCCGGCCCGAGGTGACGGGGCTGACCGTGCTCACCATCTTCATCGTCGAGCTCTTGCCGGCCCCGTTGGGCCCCAGCAGTGAGAACGTCTCGCCCGGTTCGACCACGAAGTCGATGCCGTCGACGGCGGTGAACGGCTTCCCCCCTTTCTGGCTCGGAGCGAACTGCTTCACCAACTGCTCTGCAACCACGGGACCACGCACTGGAGCGACGCTATCCCGAATCCCCAATCGCGAGGGTCACTGGGCGAGCTGCTGAGCCATCTCGATGACGTCGGGCCGCTGTCTGGCGCGGCTCGGTGCGACACCGGTTTCTCGCTTGAAGGCACGGCTGAACGCCGCCTCCGAGTGATACCCGAGCCGGGAGGCGACGACTGCGATCGGGAGCTGCTCGCGGCGGAGGAGGTCCTCCCCGACTTGCATTCGCCATCGCGTGACGTACTGCTTCGGGGACCGGCCGACGAGCTCGGTGAACCGAGCCGAGAACGACGACCGCGACATCGATACCGATGCTGCGAGCGACGCCACGGTCCAACCCGTTGCCGGTTCGTTGTGAATCATCGAGATGGCTCGACCGATCGCCGGATCGCGCATCGCCCCGACCCAACCGGATCGGGCGGCCGGGTCGTGGTCGATCCACCATCGAATGGCTTGGATCACGAGCACGTCGCACAGCCTGGTCACGATGGTCTCGCCTCCAGGCTGCGACGACCGAGTCTCGTTCGCCATCAACTCGAGCAACGTAGGAAGCCACGCCCAGCGAGCCTCCGTCTCCGCGGCCCTAATGTGAATGACCTCTGGGAGCATCTCGAGCAGTGACCGAGCCGACGGGTGGCCGAGTTCGACGACGCCGCAGATGAGGTTCGCCGGGGTTCCACCATCGCCATGGCGGAGCACGGCGTATTGGCGACTGACGTAGTCATGCGGCAAATCGAACACGACAGGCGTCGGTGAGCCGTGGTCGTCGAACGCACGGTGGCCCGTCCCGTGGGGGAGGACGACGACGTCACCTGCATGCAGCTCGTGGCACTGATCGGTCGAATCGACCAGCAGCAGCGATCCTTCCGTGACGACATGGAACCACAGGCAGTCCGGCATCGGCGGAAGATCGATGCCCCACGGCGCAGTCAGTTCGGATCGGCAGTAGAACATGCCGTCCATCCGGAGGAAGTGCAGGGCCTCACCTAACGCATCGTCAACCGGAGCGAGTTCGTTCACCAACGTTGGTCTGGTCATTCGGTCTCCGTGATCACGAGCGAACTGGTGGCGAGGGTGAACGCGAGTCCCGAGGCAACGGTGCGGACGAAATGCCAGCGATTCCACGGCGCCTCGTAGCCCGATCGTTCACGGGCCAGGACTGCGCTGCTCACTCCTTCGAGGTCGAGGGCATCGAGGTGGTCGTTGAGCGGCACGTTGCCGACGCCGGTCACCATCAGCACACCGGCGACGTAGGTGGCCGCCGATCCGAAGAGGAGCCAGGCCCGGCGCTGTTCGCCGGCCCGGAGCTGCACGATCGCTGCGACCACCAGGACGAGCGGCGTACCCACGAAGGGGATCACGAACATCGGATTGATGATTTGGACGTTGATCGACTGCATGGTCGACACGTAGGTGGTGTCATTCACCTTGAGCAGGCCGGGGATGACGGAGACCATCCATCCGAACAGGAGGCCCGCCATTGACCCGGCGAAGAGCACCGACACGACGGAGAGGGCGGTGCTGGCGGTCATCGTTCCTCCGCCCCGAGGCGGAAGCTGTGGAATCCGTGGTTGAGCGGATCGCGTACGAGGTCGATCGTCCGGGCTGCCGGGCCGTAGCTGTGGATCGTGCCGCTCGGCCGGATGGCGACGAAACAACCATCGGACATCTCGAGCGCCCCGTGTGCCGAGATCGCATCGAGCTTGCCGTCACCGAGCAGTGCAACGACCCGTGGATCGTCCATGGCCAGGACCTCGCCCGCGCCCTGGAAGTGGATGGTGAACGGCGGCCCGGATGGCAAGCGCCGGTAAGGGATGCTCACACCAACGTGGGGATTCGAGGCGATGTTGCGAACCTTGCGACTGGCCCGGGTCGAGTGGATCCACAATGTCCCGTCGACCCATTGGTAGATGACGCCGGCAGCGTGGGATCGGCCGGCGTCCGAGGTCGACGCCAGCACGCAAAAAGAACGCTTGGCCAGCACCCTGAGGATCGATCGCCGGAGCTTCGTTTCGACCAGACTGAGCGGCGTGGGGTGCGGTTGGGTTGCTGTTGAGGTCGTCGTCATGACTCCACGATGAGCGATCCGGGGGCGACGGAGAATACCTCAGTCTCTCTGATTCATGATCAAACGTCCAACAACCGACGACCTCGCGTCAGGGGCACGAGAAGCCCTGGCCCGACTGCACGAGCTCGAGCATGAAGGGCGGCGGGTCAAGGGCGACCAACTCGGCGTACTCGGCGCACGCAGCCTCGGTGTCGCCTTCGGCGTTGAACACCACCACCCGGAAGGCCCGGGCATCTGGATAGGTCGGGTCGATGTCGACCGCCTGATCGAGCGAGGCCTTGGCCGAGATCAGGATCTCGGCCGCTTCATCGTCGGCCCCGATGCGCTGCGCCGAACCAGCCGTCCGAACCAAGAGCCAGCCCCGATAGGCCAGCGCCTCGACGTTCTGCGGATCGTCCACCAGCACATCGGAAAAGCACTCGTTGGCTTCCTGGACCTCGCCGAGGCGATCGAGCTCTTGGCACTCGAAGATGCGTTGGCGGGGCGAGGAATCGATGTCTCCCGTGATCTCGTCGCCGACGCCGCGTTCACCCGCGGCCTGCGCCAGCAGCCAGCCCGCACCGATTGCGAAAAAAGCCAAGCCGACCACCCACGCAAGGCTGCGGCCCGTCGACCGTTTGGAGGTCGCATCGGCGAGTCGGAGGTTCCGATCCTCGATCTGGCGGATCAAGTCAGCGGTCCGCACCGTGTAGTCGGCGTACAGCTCCTCGAAGTCGGCATCGTCGAGATCGCCCGCTGCGTGCTCGACTTCGAGGTCGGCGAGCGAGGCAAGAAGGAAATCGCGTTCGGTCTCGAGTTCCGCGAGTCGATCGGGACTCGACCAGCGGGTGAAACTCATGGGGAACTGCGCTTGCGAGCGGCGGCCGCTCGGGTCCGGGCTTCGGCCACGAGCAGACGATCGGCGTCTGTGGCATCACGACTGCCGTTGCGGGAACGACGCAATGCGAGGCCCACTCCGGCGCTGCCTCCGACGAGCACCAGCACGGGAAGGATCCAGATCAGCGAGCTGATGCCGCTCGATGGCGGAGTCAACAGCACCTTGCTGCTGTAGGAGACCACGAGCTTGTCGCGGATCTCGCCGTCTGTGGACCCCGCGATCACTTCGTTGCGGATGAACTGGCGAATGGTCGACGAGACGCCGGCATTCGATTCGGCGACGCTCTGGCCCGCGCACTCCGGGCAGGCAAACGACTCGGAGAGACGCTGGACTCGTTCGGCATCGGTCTCGACGCCGCCGTCATCGAAGGTCGCCACGCCGAGCATGAAGAGCATGGAAGCCAGCAGGCCGAACCACAGCCACTGCCGAGGGGTCGGGCCGGCAGTGCGGAGATCGGGCAGGTCGTCGAGGTCGTCTGTCCGTGCCATCAGCCTTCTCCGACTCCGCCCTGCGAGGCAGGGAGATCGTTGTCGATGATCGATCGCTGGACGTCCTCGGCACGGATGCCGCCGGTGAAGTGCTGGACGACCAGGCCGGACGGAGCGATCAGGAAACTCTCGGGCACCTGTGCAATTTGGAACTCGACGGAGAGATTGGCGTCATCGAGCACCGGCCATGATCCTCCGTACTCATCGAAGAATTCGGCGACGGCTGTTGCCCCACCGGGTTCGTTGAACGCGATCGATGTCAGCGACAGCCGACCGTTCTCGGCTCCCCAGGTCTCGAGTTTCACGAGCTCGGGATGTTCGGCGACGCACGGGGGACACCAAGTGCCGAAGAAGTTGACCAGCACCCACTCGCCACGACGATCGTCGATGTCGTAGTCGGTGCCGTCGACGGCAATCCCGACCATCGCAGGAACCCGCTGGCCGAGAAGGCGGTTGGCTGATCCGTCCTCATTGCCTCCACCACCCAGGGCGAAGAGGGCGATCATGGCGATGACCACGAGCCCGACCGAGGCGCCGAGGATCCGGGCGAGAGAACCGGACGCTCCGCCGACAGCATCGTGGTCGACAGCATCGTGGTCGACAGCATCGCGGTCGAGAGGGCCGACGTCAGACACGGGCCGGCTCCGGCGTGGGATCAGGGTCCTGCATCCGCGGTGTGGTGTCGGTGCTGCCCCCGTCGCCGAGAAGGGCGGAGACCGGTTCGGTCCCGCGCCGCCGCTTCCCAGGGAACAGGGCGAGCAGACTGCCGAGCGCCATCATCCCACCGCCGACCCACATCCAGGAGATGAGCGGCCGAACGATGATGCGCAGGCTGATCGGCTGTTCGGGGTCCTCCTGGAAGCGGTCGAGCACCAGGAACAGGTCCTCGGAGAATCCGGGACGGACCGACGGCGTGGCCACCGGCTGCCCAAGTTGGCGGAAGATCGTCGACCCCGGGGTGTAGACCTCGTCGCCATCGATCAGAACGTTGGCGAACAGGTGGATCCTGCGTTCGTTCTGGTTGGCCTCGAGCCCCAGGTACTCGAACGTGTGCCCGGCGACCTCGACCTCGTCTCCCGGGAGCATCGTGAAGAGACGATCGGTCTTGTAGGACTCGGATCCGGCGACGGCGACGGCGATGAGCACGACCCCGAGGTGCACGATCATGCCACCGTTGGTCCGACCTACGAACCCACGCCAACCCTGTCGCCGTGTGGCGAGAATCACCTGGCGAAGCGCCGCTCCTCCGGCGAATCCGCCGAGGCCGAAGGTCAGCACGGGAGCGAAACCTCGGCCACCGAGCACCACGGCGGTGACCATCGCGCCCAGCCCGGCAACCGCTGGCCAGAAGAGTCGTGTCGACAACAGCTCGGCACTTGCCTTGCGCCACGGCAAGACGGGCGCGGCGGCCATCAGGAAGAGCATCACGAAGGCGATCGGCCGAGCCATGGAGTCGAAGTAGGGTCGCCCGATCGAGAGCCGGGTGCCGTCGTATGCCTCGGCGAGGAGAGGGAAGACGGTGCCCAGGAGCACGATGAACGCCAAGGCACCGAAGATGACGTTGTTGGCCATGAACGCGGCCTCGCGCGAGATCGGAGAGTCGATGGCACCGGGCGAGCGAAGACGATCACCACGCCACATGATGAGTCCGATCGACACTGCGGCGACCACGCCGAAGAAGCTGAGCAGCCATGGCCCGACCGCGCCGTCTGAGAAGGCGTGCACCGACTCGACGACACCCGATCGGGTGAGGAACGTGCCGAGGATCGTGAGCGAAAACGTGGCGCAGAGCAACGAGAGATTCCACACCCGCAACATCCCGCGCCGTTCCTGCACCATCACGGAGTGCAGGTAGGCAGTGCCCGTCAGCCAGGGAAGCAACGATGCGTTCTCGACCGGGTCCCACGCCCAGTAACCGCCCCAGCCGAGAACCTCGTAGCTCCACCACGCACCGAGCACGATCCCGAAGGTGAGGAATCCCCATGCTGCGACCGTCCATCGTCTCGTCTCGAGCAGCCAGCCCTCTCCGACCCGTCCGGTGATGAGGGCGGCGATGGCGAACGCGAACGGCACGGTGAAGCCGACGTATCCGGCGTAGAGCATGGGCGGGTGGAAGGCAACGAGGAGATGGTTCTGCAGGAGCGCGTTCGGCCCCGGCCCCACGAAGTCGAGCGGAACGTCGACGGGGATGAACGGATTGGCCGGACCGGCCATCAGCGCGAAGAAGAACGCTGCGACGGCGTAGAGCACCACCATTGCCCAGCCGAGCAACGGGTCGTCCCCACGCTTCCGGAACTTGACCACTACGGCGGCGATGTAGAGGGACAGCACCAGCGTCCAGAGGAGGATCGAGCCTTCGAGCGCCGACCAGATGGCTGCGAAGTTGAACAACGCCGGCGTCGTGTCGCTCCCGACCTGCTGTACGTAGGACACGGTGTAGTCACGTTGGAAGAGCGCGACCTCCATCACCGTGAAGGCGCCCACGGATGCGAGCAGGAGAAGCCATGCCCACGATCGCACCTGGCTGATCAGCTGAGTTCGCCGATTCACCAGCGCATAGACGCCCACGAGACAGCCCACCACCGACGTGACAAGGCCCAACATCGTGAAGCCAAAGCCGAGCGCGGCATTCATGCTGGCCTCATTGGCAGGTACTCATTCGTCGATGATTTCGTAGGTGCCGTCGCCGACTCCAGGGCGCTCGCCGTTGTCGGCGACGTAGGCCTCGGAGTGCTTGACGAGGAGTTGCTGCGACTCGAACGCATCGAGTTCCCAGTGCCCTTCGGCCACGATGGGGATGCCGATGTCGAAGAGGTCGGTCGGTTCCTCGCCGATGTGGCGGACCGTGGTCTGGACGTCATTGAAACTGACGGTGAAGACCAGCGCGCCGGTGCCGTCCTCCACAGGCTCGTCGACGACGGTTCCCTGCAGTCTGAACGTGCGATCTCCGAGCTCAGCGCGTTCGGCGACGGCTTCGTCGACGTTGTAGAAGAACACCCGGGCGTTGGTGAGCGCTTGGACCAGGATCACGCCGAGGGCACCGGCGAAGACGGCCATGATGATCCAGTTCCGCCAGCGCCGACGCGGCGGGTCCGGCGACGAGGCAGACGCCTTCTCCGACGGTGTCAGATCGAGATTGCGCTGTTCATCGCTCATCCAGGAACCTCCTCTTGCCGTCTGGTACCTGCTTGGTGAGGTCCCGACCGCGGCGGATCGTCGCAACCGTGTAGCCGCCAAGGGCGACCACAACCAGCACGTAACCGGGAATCACGTACTCCCAACCCATCAGGCGACCCCCTCGCGACGACGGGACTCGATGGCCTCGACCAACCCGATTTCGGCCATCTGATGTTCGAGCCATGCAACCCGGAAGCGATGGATCAGGAGCCACGCGAACACAAGGATCATCGTGACGACACCGAAGAAGAACGTGAAGAGCATGATGCCGTCCATCTGCGTGTCGATCGGGTCGATGGTGCTGCCCTGATGCAACGACCGCCACCACTGGACCGAGTACCGGACGATGATCAGATTGGCGAAGCTGACGATGCCGAGCACGGCAGCACGTCTGGAACGAACGGTCGGATCGAGATCGAGACGCCGAACGGCGAGATAGCCGAGATAAAGCACGAAGGACACGGCCGTGCTGGTGAGCCGCGGATCCCACTCCCAGTACGTCCCCCAGGTGGGGCGGCCCCAGAGCATCCCTGTGACCAGCGTGATCCCGAGAAAGATGACCCCGATCTCGGCCGACGCTCCGGCGAGCAGATCCCAGAAGTCCGAACCCTTCCAGAGGTACATGACCGAGCCGACCAGCGTGATCGAGAAGGCGATGTAGAACGAGACGATGGCTGACGGAACGTGGATGTAGAACAGCCGGACCGCATCACCCTGAGTGATTTCGGGCGGCGTGATGACAAGCGCGAGGGCTGCCAGTACGACCAGAGCTATGGCAGTGACCGAACCAAGGAGACGGGTCCCCCGTGACCCGGTCGAGGTCTGACCAACTGATCCGGTTGTGGTCACGAGTCCTCCAGAAGTGATCCGAACGCCAGGATTCCCGCAGCGAGGTAAAGAACCGCGAAAGCGCCGAGTCCCGCAGCCCAGGGCCAGCCGTCGGCGGACGGCCCGAAGAGTGCAGCGCCCGTGGCAATGGTGGCACCGAGCAACACCGGGGCCAACACCGGAAGCAGTAACAAAGGGACGAGCGTGTCTCGCACCCTCAGCCCTGCGGCCAGCGCGGCATACAGTGTACCGGCGGCAGCGATCGCGACGGTCCCCACGGTCACGGTGACAGCGAGCAACAACGGATCGCCGAGCGGAGCGCCGTAGAGAGCGAACGCGCCGAGCCCGAGCAGCAACTCGAGGACAATCAGCTGGACGAGCACCGCCGCTGCCTTGCCGAGAAAGATCCCACCCGGCTCCAGACCGGCCAGTTGGAGCGCGTCGAGATTGCCATCGACCGATTCCACAGCGAAGGAGCGGCCGATGGCGAGCAACGACGAGAACAACACGGCAAGCCAGAACAGCCCAGGAGCCACAGTCTCCAGCACGGCCCGACTCTCCGCACCCTCCCCCACGCCTCGGACCTGGAGATCGGGGTCGATGGCGAAACCGAAGAGCACGAGGACCAGCAGGCCGAAGGGCACTACCTGGGTGGAGAGCACGCGCGACGCCGTTTCGATCCTGAGATCCTTGGCCGCGATCAGCCGGGCATGGCGAATGATCACAAGACCGTCCCGGGGCGAACCTGGCCGCCGGCGACCCCGATCACCCGCGTCGCGAGTCCGGCGGCACGCTCGATCTCATGCGACGCGATCACGGCGGTGGCTCCTGAAGCCACCGCTTGCCTGACGAGGTCGTCGACCAGGTCGCGCCCTTCGCGGTCGAGTCCAGCATGGGGCTCGTCGAGCAGCCAGAGCAGCGGCCGCCGACACACGAGAACCGCCATCGAGGTTCGGCGCCGCTGGCCGGCCGAGAGACCGGACACCGGCACCGAGCGAAGGCGCCCGCCGACCCCGAGTCGCTCCATCGCCGCCTCGACATCACGGTCGTCTGAGTCATTGGCGGCGGCCCAGAACCGCACATTCTGTTCGACGCTGAGGTCGTCGTAGAGGGCTGTGCCATGACCGAGAAGACCGACTCTCCGCCGGACCGATCGACGACCGGCTGTCGTTGCGAGGTCGGCCCCGAGCACCGCGCCGGACCCTTCGTGCAGCCGCGCCAGCCCGGAACACAGTCGGAGCAAGGTGCTCTTGCCTGCTCCGTTGGGTCCCTGGAGGAGGACCACCTCCCCGGACGAGACCGTGAGATCCACACCAGCCAGAGCAGGGAAACGCCCGATCAGGCTGACAGCCTGTTCAAGATGGATCACCGCTCTCGATTGGGGAGCATCGGCTCCAACAGCCTCGGACACAGCGGGCAACGATAGGCCCCCTCCCGGCTCGCCCCCTCGACGGAGCCATGGCAGTGCCAATGAGTTGGCCGATGAGATGAACGAAGTTTCACCCTGACCGCATCTACCCTGCGTGCGGCTTCGCACTTCGACCACAGCCACGCAGAGCCTCTCTCATGAATCAACGCACAGCTTCGATCATCGGCGGCATCGGCCGTTTCCTCATTGGCCTCGGCCTCATTGTCATCCTCTTCGCAGGCTTTCAGCTCTACGCGACAGGCTTCCTCACCGCGCAGGCCCAGGATGAGCTCGACGCCGACTTCGATGTTCGCCTGGCCGCCCTCGAAGATGCCGGTCTCGTGGTGGCGACGGACGACGAAGCGTCAGACGAGGCCGAGACGGTTCGAGCGCCGGTCAGCGACGACGCCGCGATCAACCAGGCCATCGACCTGGCGTTCTCCCCCGAACTCGGCCAGCGCGACGGACCCGAGTTCGTCGTCAACCCGATCGACCCCGAGGCATTGTCGGAAGACGAGATTGCCTTGCTCACGCCGCAGTCCGGCGAAGTGCTCGGGCGCATCGAGATCCCGGACATCGGACTCTCACGCAACATCGTCGAAGGCATCGGGCGCGACGATCTTCGTAAGGGCCCGGGCCACTATCCGGACAGTCCATTGCCGGGACAGCCGGGCAATGCGGCCATCGCCGGACACCGAACCACCTATCAGCAGCCATTTCACGATCTCCACCTGCTCGAACCCGGTGACCTGATCAAGATCACGACCTTCCAGGGCGACCACTACTACCAGGTCATGCCGCACACCAACGACGACGGCGAGGAAGTCGGCCACTTCATCGTGAACCCGAGCCAGACCGAGGTTCTCGACGACGCCGGGGACAACCGCCTCACCCTCACGGCGTGCCATCCGATCCGATCCAGCCGCCAGCGCATCATCGTGACGGCTTTGCTGGTCTCGGCACCGGCGGAAGTCCTGCCGTCGATCAGCGACGAACGATTGGCCGAGCTCGCCGGCGAGGAGACAAACGCAACCGATGAGGTAGCGATCGAGGATGACGCAACCGTCGGCGTCGAGGAGAATGCACTCGAGGAATCGCTGGGATGGAACTGGGAGGAACGGCCGTCGACACTGGTGTGGGGTACCGCAACACTGCTGATCGCCGTCGCAGCCATGGTCGCCTCGCGCCGCTGGAAGCGGTGGGTCGTCTATCTCGGGGCGACCCCACTGTTCTTCGTCACGCTGTTCTTCTGCTTCGTCCATCTGGACCGCATGCTTCCCGCCCTGTGAGCGGGCAGCGACGCAACGGCGCGTCCCTGCTACGGGTGAGCGTCATGGTCAGCACGTTGCTCGCCGGAGCGTGCACCGGTGGCAGCGACGCCGGTCCGGAAGCGACCGGAAGTTCGACAACGATCGAGACGACGACCACCGCGGCCCCCATCGTTCGTGGTCTCGGCGAGAACCTCGGGCTCATCCCGGGTCAGTGCTACGCCGAACCGCCCGAGACCACAACCACGACGTCCCCACCGACCACCCTCCCGCCGACGAGCGTCACGATCGAGGGAGAGACCACCACCGAGCCTCCCCCACCGAGCACCACCGAGGCTCCTCCCATCACCACCACGATTGCCCGTCCACCGCTGATCGCGATCGTCAACTGCGAAGGGACCAACGCGGGCGTCGTGTTCGCCACCTTCTGCATCGGGTCGCTCGTCGCCGCCGACGAGATCATCGACCTCCCCGGAGAAATGGGGGTCGTCGAATGCGACGGTGACCCCTCACTCGACTGGCCCGGCGATCGATTGCTGCGTCGCTCAGCGGCTCGGGAGTGCACCGCCCGCTTCGAGGAGGTCTTCGGCGAGCCATACGCGGTGTCCGAGATCGGCACCACGGAGTTCGTCCCGTCCAGGGGCGTGTGGGACCGCGGCGACCGGCGGATCGTCTGCACCGCTGACCAGATCTGACGTCGTGGGCCAACCCCGTCGAATCCCAGCACTGGACGAGGCTGCTGGCTAGCCTCGTCATCGATAGGGCGTGAGCGGAAATCGGATCTACTGCGGGAGTTGGTCGTTGGGCAGCATCATCTTGAGCGTGACGGTGGTCGTCATCGGCCTCGCCCTTGGCATGGCGCGAGGAGGCCAACTCGACGGCCTGGTCGCGGTTCGGCCCCGTTTGTGGGGCCTGATCGCCGCTGGTTTCGCCATCCACGCGTTGGCCGAGTCGTTCGACATCCCGGGGGCAGTGTCCCTCTCGATCATCGGGATGTTCCTCCTCGTGGTCGGTTTGATCGCCAACGTGCCCGCCATCTCGGGTGCCACCATCACGGCGATCGGCGTGTCGATGAATATCGTTCCGCTCGTCTTGAACGGCGCCGTACCGATTCGCTTCGAGGCCCTCAGCGAGGCTGGCATCGTCGACGCGGCAACAACCCGGGCGCAAGTGACCTCGGTCGGACACTTGCTCGAGTTGGAAACGGATGGAACTCGACTCGGCAGCCTGGGTGATGTCATACCGATCCAATTCCTGTCCTCGGTGATCTCGATCGGTGATCTCGTCACATTCGCAGGCATCATCGTGATCGTGTCCGGCCTCGTCGCCTCACGCAGGCGCGGCGGTCTGCACGTCGACGAGCTGTTCGCTCCGACCACTGCCGCCGGCCTGGAGATGCTCGACCTCGAAGTGTCGACACCGGACGACGACGTCAGCGATCCGTTCATCGACCTCACCCATCCGACGGCGCCGGGAGCCACCGCCGTCATCGACACCCGCACGGCGCCTGTCGAGATCGCCGCCTACGACCCGGATGACCTCTGGGCCGCCGATCCGTCCGAAGGCGTCAAGATCCTCGGCCCGAGCACGAAGCGTTCGTGACCTGCCTTCGCTGTTGGCAAGCGGGCGCAACGGCGGCACCATGAGCAGCATGAGTGATGCGATCGACCCGGTTCGGGTGAAGCGGGCGAGGGTCGCCGACCTCGTCTCCAAGGGAATCCGACTCGGCTCCGGTCTCTTCGTGGCCGCCAGCATCGTGTTCTTCATCGGCTTCGCCACTGGATTCACCAGACCTCAGGTCTGGATCATCATCATCCTGATGGTGATCGGCTCAGCGCTGCTCGCACCGGCGCTGGTGTTCAAGTACGGGGTCAAGAACGCCGAGCGCATCGATCAGCGAGAAGGACGATGACCTCCCTTCGGCTCTCGACCGACGGCGAGAACGAACCCCCGTCCGGTGCCCGGCTCCCCGGCCCAGAGCGACGCAAGCAGCTCTTGTGGGCGGCGAGAGTGGCCTTCGCCCAAAGCGGGTTCCACGAGACATCGATGAACGATGTCGCGGCGGTCGCCGGTGTCACCAAACCCGTGGTTTACCAACGGTTCGACTCGAAGCGAGCTCTCTATCGAGAAGTGCTCGACGACATCGGCGAGCGACTGCAAGCATCGGTTTTCCAGACCGCAGCCCAGGCCACCACGCCGAGGGAGCAAGTCGAAGCCGGTTTTGCCGCGTACATCGACTTCGTCCAGGAGGATCCTGACGGCTTCAAACTGCTCTTCAGCGGCGCCAGTCGGGAGGATGCTGAGTGGGCCGAGGTCGCTCAGCAGGTTGAACGGTCGATCGCAGAGAGCATCGCCGGTCTGCTCGCTGTCCAGGGAATGTCGCTGGAACACAGGCGGGCCCTGGCCCACGGCGTTCTCGGCATGGCGGAGGGAATGGTTCGGCACTGGCAGACCGAGGGGTCGGATTCGCTCGAACTCTCGGATCTTCTCCGTGACCTCACGACCCTCGCCTGGGTCGGGTTGCGCGGGCTCGGCCCGGCCTGAGCGCTCCGATGCCGTGAGTGAGGTCGGCTCCACCGGCACTGCCTGCTAGAACTGCTCTCTCAGCCCGCACCATGATCGCCACCGAGGTGCGGGGTCGTGATCGGATCGAGGAGGAGGGGCATGCCGTACGTTCTCAGCGTTGATCTCGGAACCACGTTCACTGCAGCGGCCGTGTGCCCGCTCGATGGCCAGCCCACGATGCTGTCGCTCGGATCCGCGAGCTATTCCGTTCCGAGCGCCCTGTTCCTGCGCGAGGACGGAACGTTCCTCGCCGGCGAATCGGCCGAGCTGCGCTCGAGCGCCGATCCGACCCGCGTAGCCCGTTACTTCAAACGTCGGCTGGGTGACGAGATCCCGGTCCGGCTCGCCGGAACGCCCTTTGCCCCCCAGGTGTTGGTCACCAGGCTGCTCGAATGGGTGATCGCCCAGGCATCAGAGCGCCAGGGGGCGGCGCCCCACACGGTGGTGCTGACGCACCCGGCGAACTGGGGCCCCTATCGGAGGGAACTGCTCCAGCAGGCGGCGGCGATGGCTGGGGTCGCGCAACCATTGCTCATCTCCGAACCCGAGGCCGCCGCCATCCACTATGTGCAATCCGAGCGCATCGATCCGGGCGAACTCATCGCTGTCTACGACCTCGGCGGAGGAACGTTCGATGCCGTCGTGATGCGTCGAACCGACGGCGGATTCGAGGCGCTCGGCCATCCTGCCGGCGTTGAACGTTTGGGCGGCATGGACTTCGACGACGTCATCCGGTCGTTCGTGCTCGAGGCAGCCGAACTCGACAACATCGACCAGAACGATGAGGCCGCGGTCACCTCCGCCTACGCCCTGCAGGGAAGCTGCATCGATGCCAAACGGGTCCTGTCTGCCGACACCGTGGCGGACGTGCGGGTGGTCTTCCCCGGCGTCAGCACCTCGGTCCGGGTCAACCGCGGCGAATTCGAGGATCGCATCCGGCCGCGGCTGGCCGAGACGCTCTCCGCCCTCCAGACCGCCATCGACTCGGCCGGGGTCGAGCCGGCCGACCTGAGCAGGATCCTCCTCGTCGGCGGATCGAGCCGTATCCCGCTGGTCTCGGCGCTGCTCGCTCAGCGCTTCGGCCGTCCCCTGGCGGTCGACAGCGACCCCAAGAACACCGTGGCTCTGGGCGCTGCCCGCTTCGGTGCACGCGGTGGCGCCGCTCCCCCGCCCACAGTCGCCGCCCCGGAACCGCCCACCCGGCGGGCCCTGTCGGTGCCGGCGTCATCGTCGCCGACCACGGTCGCACCGCCCAGGCCGATCGCACCGCCGAACCCCGTGCCACCGAACCCTGTGCCGCCCGCGCCAGCCCGCCCAGAAGGGACACCCGCACCACCGACGGCACCCTCGCCGCTGCCGTCCACCGAATCAGCAACCGCACGCCGCCCGCAGACCGAGCCGGCCGCCGTCCCGGCGGAGCCGACGGAGCCGACGGGTGAGCTGTTCTCGGTCAGAGCCGAGTCCGGGCACCGAACGCGCATGCCGCAGGCGATCGAGCGAACACCTGATCCTCCCGAAGGCCAGTCAACCGCGACCCAGACCGTCGGTCCCGATCCCCGGCTTCTCGTCGTGGCCGCGGTGGTGTTCCTGATCGTCGCTGCCATCGTGGCGTACGCCCTGTTCGGCCGCTGACCGGGCTCAGCGGCGAAGCAGCGACCGAGGGTCGAGCAAGGCTCGCATTCGAGCCGGACGTGGCGTCGCCTTCTTCGCCTCGGAGATGGCAGCGTTTGCCGCCTCCCATGCCCGATCTGCATCCTGATCGCTGGCCGGCATCGGCGAGTACAGGGCAGTATCGAGGCGGGGGGCGAGCGCCACGATCGGATCACCGACCTGACGCAAATCGATGACGTCGAGTTCCTCGGCCACATCGAGGGCGGACAGGGACGGACTTGACGGAAGGCCGAGCTCGAGGAACCGATCCTGGGTCTCGCGCCACGCACCCACGATGCGAGCATCAGCGCTTTGTCGACGACGTCTGGAGCGACGGAAGATCTTGGCGATGACGACCACCACGAGGTAGAGCAACGGAATGAGCGGCGCAGCCAGGAGCCACCACAGTCTCGACCGCTGGCCGCCGAGCTCGTCGTCCGGAAGGATCACTGGTTCCTCGACATCCGGCAGATCCGTCGCGTTCGCCTCCACACCTGCGGCCGACACGGCGGGTGTTCGATCGGGCTCGTCCGGCGTCTCGTTGACCTTGTTGGTAACGTCGAGACGCACCCAGCCGGTGCCATCGATCCAGACCTCGGGCCACGCGTGGATCATGTTCTCTGAGACGAGGATCTCGGAGTTGTCGGCCGTGATCGGCTCAGGCAGGAGATACCCGACCACGACCCGGCTGGGTACACCGAGCTCTCGGGCGAGCACGGCAAAGGCAGCTGCTGCATGTTCCGAGAACCCCACTCGTGCGGCGACGGTCTGGTCGGCCCCCCCGACATCGGAGGCCGCGCCAGGCACGAGGTAGCTGGTCAAGGCGGCCAGACTGTGGCCGGCGGGAGCATTCTCGTTGTAGCCGAAGCGGTCCGAGAGAAGGTCGGCCTGGATCGATCGGAGCTGATCGAGCGGGTCGGCATCTGCATCGACCACTTCAGCGAGGTAGACATTCATCGCCTGACGCTGTTGGTCGGTGAGATCAGCTCGATCGCTCACACTCGCCAACGAGGTGCCGCCGGCCCCGAGTACATCGGGAAGCTCGGCCGGAAGGATCGGCGCCACCACTCCCCGATACCCGGTGGCGTCCGGATCGACAGTGGCCATGGTGCCGGTGACCGGATCCCAGGCCACATCACCCTCGGTGATCTGGCGCATCACGCCCACCTGGGGCAGGAAGCGGAACGGGTACTGGCCGGTGAGTTCGATGGCAACGGTGATGGAACCACTTGACGGGCTCGCCAAGGACGGCTCCGGGAGGCTGGAGCCTGCGACCTCGAATCGCGCGCTGGTGCTCCAGATCGTTCCGTCGTAGTGATCGAGAACGGCGACCGGAAGGAGTGCGATGCTGTCGCCCGGCCGCAAGTTGGCTGTCGACACGGTGAACACCGTGCTGTCGTCCTCATCGACGAGGCCGGCCTTGACTCTGGCCAGTGGCGTGGCCGATTCACTGATGTCCAGCGGCCGAACGAGCGTCTGGCGGAGATCGAATGCCTCGTCCCCCGGCGGACCTACGAGGATCTGGAGGCCGGATGCTGCCGCCGCCAACACGCCGACGACCACGACGGCCGATCCGACCTGCCGGGGCGTGACCTCGACCCGACCAGCCTCGAATGAGGCTCCTCCGGGACGAGTGAGCCCGGCGACGGCGAGCAGCAGGCCGAGCGTCGCGGCGAGGGCACCGACGAACCACCAGGTCGGTTGCCACTGGCTGACCGTGTAGGCGGCCGCAGCGGCGTGGACAGACAGCAAGCCCAGGATGGCGGGAGCGCTCGCCCGACGCCTGATGATGGCCTCGGCTGCGATGAAGGAACCGAGGGCTCCGATGATGGTGGGAACCAGAACGAACCGAGCCGCCGTCGGGATCAACAAGCCGGTCGAAGCGAGTGCTTTCCAGCCGCCGACCAGATTCGTCGGCAGATCGGCCACGTTCGCTCCGTGGATCGCCGTCACACCGATCAGCGTCAGGACAAGAGCGACGAGGAAGGACGCCGAGGTCGACCATGACCGACGGCTGGCAACAGCAACGCTGAGCGCAACGGCCACACTCACCGCGACCATCGGAGCGACGAACCCGAGATCGGCAAAGATCGCCTTCCACGCCACGCTCGTGAGCGCCACGGCGGCGGCGATCAGCACCACCGAGAGGAGGTCAGCGATCAGCGGAACAGCGAGACCGGGCTCGGATGGAGCTGGTCGCCCGCCAAGAGCGGAAGGCGATGGGTGGTCCGCTGACGCGACCGCGGCGGCCGCGGGGGCCGCGGGCGGTGGAGGCTGAGCCGGGGCGGCGAAGGACGGGGCGGTCATCCGAATCGGGCCTTCCACTTCTCGGCCACCTCACGACTGGAGGAGCCATTCAGCACGAGCGCACCCGGAATCCGCATCGGAGGCCGTTCGTGGGTCTCGCCCACCTGGACCACGGTGACCATGTCGAAGCGGGAACGAGCCCGGGTGATCCCCAGCGTTCGTTCACCTGGAGGCTGACCGGTGACGGCCCCGAGTGACACGCCCTCGACGTTGTCGGCGAAACGGAGCACGCCATTGAGACCCGGATCGTCGTCCGTTGCCTGGATACCGGAGAGGATCTTCATGATGGCGGTTCGACCCTCACCCGATGATTTGGCATCGGAAGCGAGGCCGTTCGTGGCCCGGAACTGAACCGGGTAGTGGCTCGTGCAGCCGGCCTGCACGAGAGATGCGGCGATGCGCACCGCATCCTCGAAGTCATCGTCGCGATAGCTCCCGGCCCAGGTGTCGAGCAGAATCATCAGACGGGGTTCGCTGGTGATGATGTTCTTGCGAACCATCAAGGTGCCGGTCTTCGCCACCGACCGCCAGTGGATGAGTCGGAGATCGTCGCCGTGTTCATAGTCGCGCAGACTGTGGAACGAGATGCCGCCCTCGTGGGGCTGCTCGGCCGCCGCCCCTTCGAACTCGCGCCGGTGGCCGGTGGGCAGCGGTGACATCGGATGGATCTCGGGGTGCACCATGAGTGAGGCTTCGGCACCTCGGTGCGTCGTGACGCGGAAGAGCCCGAGAGGGTCGGCCCGCTCGATCGTCAGTGGGCCCACACTGAAATGGCCTCGGCGGTCGGTTGGCAGGGGAACGGCGGCAACGTGACTGGCGTTGGCGGCGATCGACGGCAGCGCCAGCGAGGCAGCGTGGCCGCCCACTTGGTTCGCAGCCACGACCGGGCTACTCCGCCGGGATCCCGTGTTGGTCACCGTCACGAGCGCACTCGCAGCTTCGTTGACACCGACCACCGGCGGTTGCACCACTTGATGAGCGGAGAGCGAGGGACGCCAGAGGACGAACGAGAGACCGATCAACACCGCAAACAGCAACATGACCGCGAGAGCCAACATGAACGTGTAGCCGAGCAAGATCCCGCCTGCCGCGGCCACGATCGCGGCGATGAGGGTCCAGCGTCCGTTGCTGGTGAGCATCAGAGACGGATCTCGGGCAGCGGAACTGCGTCGAGGGTCTGGCGGACGAGGTCGGCAGACGACAGCCCTTGCAGTTCGGCCTCTGGCGACAGCAACATGCGATGCCCGAACACGAACGGGGCGAGCTCACGCAGGTCGTCAGCAGTCACGAAGTTCCGACCCTTGGCTGCAGCCCAAGCTTGGGATGCCCTGACCAGCGCAAGTGACCCGCGGGGCGACACGCCGAGGCGAAGCTCGTCCATGCGGCGGGTGGCCGCGGCGACGGTGACGGCATATTGCTGGAGGGCCTCGGCGACGTGGACGGAACTCGCGGTGTCGATCATCCACTCGAAGGTCTCGGCGGTGATGGCCGCCGTGAGATCCTCCGGACGCTGACCCTGGAGCCGGGACATGATCGACTCGACCTCGGCCTGGTGGGACGGGTAGCCCATCGCCATCCGCATCATGAAGCGGTCGATCTGCGCCTCGGGCAGGTGGTAGGTGCCGTCGAATTCGACCGGGTTCTGGGTTGCGATCACCACGAACGGCCGGGGCACGGGCCGCATGACCGAATCGGTGGTGACCTGACGCTCCTCCATCACCTCGAGCAGCGCAGACTGGGTCTTCGGTGACGCTCGGTTGATCTCGTCGGCGAGCACCACGTTGGCAAAGACAGGACCGGGATGGAAGGTGAAGTCGCCGTCCTTTGCGTTGTAGATCATCGAGCCGGTGACGTCGGTCGGCAGGAGGTCCGGCGTGAACTGGATGCGGTGAAAGCTCGAGCCCAGGGAGGCTGCGATCGCCTTCGCCAGTGTGGTCTTGCCGGTTCCCGGTACATCATCGACCAGCAGATGCCCCTCGGCCAGCATGCACGTGAGCGCCAGCTGGATCTCTCCCGGCTTCCCCATGATCGCCCGCGAGACGTTGGCGTGAACGGCATCGAACCGCTCCTTGAACGCTTCGACCGCAGCCGGATCGGCCTGGAGGGAGGGGGACTGTTGCTGCATGGTCATAACGCTTGCTCCTGCTTTCGAGAACGGTGTTGCTGCGACGAGTGGGTCATGAGGCTTCGGGAATGGTGATGCTCGTTCCGGCGCTGACGATCTGACCGGTGGCGATATCGGTCGCCGTCAAGGAAACCGAGACGCTTCCACCGGCGATCGTGCTTCCGGCGTCGACCTCGAACGGGCCACGACCCCACGAGAGGGAACCGGTTCCGGTGACCGCCCAGCTCGGGCCACTGAAGCTGCCGCTGTTGCCAGACGTGAGCGAACAGCGAGCCCGTTGCTGTGAAACCAGGCTGCAGGCGATCGTCATCGGGGCCGGTGTCGGCGGGGGCGGAGCGACCGCCTCGAAGGTGATGCCGATCGGGCCGGCGGTGACCGTCGTACCCGACGCCGTGTGGACTGCCGAGGCCGAGACGCTGGCAGTGCCGACCTGGTCCCAGGCGATGAAGAACTGACCGGGCGCGCCCCACATGTTGGCACTTGGCTGGTTCGACGAGAACGACACGCTGCCGAACTCGCCGGGGTTGGTGACCGAGCAGGTGGCTGCGGTCGTCCCGTCAGCGGGCCGAGTCGTTGGCGAGCACGTGAGACCGAGCGCCGGTACCGGCGGCGCCGTGATGCCGATCGAATCATCGGCCGTCACCGTCAGACCGGTGGCCAGATCGGTAGCGCTCAACTTCACCGTGACCGTCGATCCGATGACCGTTCCGGCGACGTCCATCGACCAGATGTTCATCAGCCAGTAGTTCGCAGATGCCGGGCCGACAGTCCACACCGGGTTCGAGAAGTCGGCTTGGTTTCCGGTGGTCAGATCGCAGTTGATCATGAATTCGACTTGTTGTGACGCAAGGTCGCAGGTCATGCCGAACGGCGATGGCTGCGGTGGCGGGTCAGCCACGGTGACGCTGTAGGTCGCAGTGTCCGAACCGCCGGGACCGGTCGCCAGGAGGGTCACGGTGTAAATGCCGGCTGAATTCCACGAAGCGTTGAAGGTGGCGCTCGAGGCTGAGCCTCCGCCGCCGTTGGTCGACCATGCATAGGTGTTGATCGGCCCGCCGGAGTTGGAGGCGCTGAACGAACCGGACGCACTGGTGTCCAAGGCAGAGGCACCGCTGACCGAAATCGACGGAGCAGAAGGGCCGGCCACCGGCTCGTCGACCGTGACGGTGCGGCTGGCAGAGTCCGATCCGGAGCCGTCGGAGTAGCTCAAAGTCACGGTGTAGGTACCGGCACTCGACCACGTCACATTGGTGGAGCTACCCGTCGGGTTGCTGACCGAACCGCCGCCCGTGGTCGTCCAGGAATACGTCTCGGTGCCGCATCCACCTGTCGTTGTGCTGGAGAAGTTGCCAGCGGTGTTGACCTCGAGCGACCCCGGTCCGCTGACAGTGACAGAGGGAACCACTGCGGGACAGATGACCTCGGTGAACCCGACCGTCGCCGTCGCCGAGACAGCCTCACCGGTGCCGTCATCGGTCGCCGTGAGCGAGATCGTGACCGTGCGCTCTTGCGTGCTGCTCAGCCTGAACTGTCCGGCTGATGGTGAGTTACTGGTGAATCCGGCCTGACCGTCGGCGCTGGTGGAGAAGCTGATGCCGCTGAAGTCTGCGACGTCGCCGGCGAGCTGACAGCTCGCGGTCGACCCGATCTCGAGCGACGAAGGCGAACAGGTGAGGCCGAACGGGGCCGGCGGGGTGGCCTCGGTGACGTCGACGTCGAACGTCGTGATCTTGGTGCTGCTCCCTCGACCAACTCGGAGCGAGAGGGTCCTCGGGCCGGGGGTGGGCCACGACACAGCGATGGAGTCGCTGGTGCCACTCGCAGGGGCTGCGCCGTCGGTGGCCCAGCTCCAGGTGTCGGGATCGCCCTGGCTGATGTCACGGAACGAGGCCGTCTCCCCCACCAACACGCTGGTTGGGCCATCGATTGCCGCGACCAACGGAATGGCATCAGGATCGGTGACGATCGTGACCCTCGTTTGTGCGGTGTCGCAGTTGCCCTCGGGGTCACACGCCGTGAGCGCCACGACGAACCTGCCGGGATTCGGGAACAACACGCTGAAGACACCGAATTCGTCGATGGGCAGACTCGGCGGGCCTTGAGGCGAGATGGTGATGCTGTAGTTGTTCGGGTTTCCGTGCTGGGTTATGGCGGTGAAGGTGATGGAATCGCCTTCAACCACCGACAGAGCCGACACACCGAGCGTGATCTTGAGGACAGGGTCGACCTCGGGGGTGGACGTAGTCGAGGTCCCCTCGCCCGGCTCCCCCACTCCGGGGTCGCCGCCGTCGGTGGTGTCGGTCGTTCCGTCCGGATCCGTCGTGTCTGTGGTGTCGTCCGGGGTGGTGTCGTCCGGGTCGGTGGTGTCGCTGGTGCCTCCGGTCTGCGGCTCAGTGGTCGCCGTCGTATTCTCGGTCTGGTCCGGTTCGTTGGTGCCGTTTTCGTCACCGGCGAGGGTTGTCGTGGTCAGTTCAGGGCCGGCGACCGCTTCGGCCTCGGGAGCCTCTTCCTCGACCTGTTGTTCATCCTGGGCTCCGGCGATCGATACATCGTCGGCGTCCTGGGCCGCGTCATCGACGGGAGCTGAGGTGAAGCCTGTCGCCCCGTCCTCGTACTTGGCGATGGGGATGATCGTCCCGTCGCGGCGAATCAGCCCGGCCCGAGCCGAGCCCGGATCGTTGTACCAAATGGCGCCGTCCTCGGCGATGAGCGACACCTCGGTTCCGGCTTCGACACCTTCGAGCTCCTGACGGTTCGTGACCGACATGGCATCGAGGTCGATCACCAGGACCGAACCGGTCGAAATCTCTGGCACGACAGCCCAATCGTCGGTGAGCGCAGGCTCGCCGTACATACCAGGGCCGAGATTGATGAATGCGTTTGCGCCGGGACAGCCGACCTCGCTGGGGTCCCAGACGAAGGCCCCTCCCTGATCGCTGACAACGATCAGGTGATCCTCACCGCCTCCGGCGCTCAGCTCGGCATCCGCCGGGAACTCGAGCTCGCGGCACACCACGCCCTCGCCCTCGAGCCAGACCGAGTGATCGTCGAGGTCGACGGCAGCGACCGTGTCGCCCAGGTGGATCAGCGCAGTGGGGCCGTCGAGATCATCGACCGGCGCCGGTTCCTTGCCGACGTCGAATCGTTGGACGGGGAGTTCGGGATCGGAGCTGGCGTAGAGCAGGGCACCGGACGAAGTGATGATCCCGTCGGCAAAAGGAGCGGCCACCGGAATCGGCGTGCGGACCGCAAGCTCCTCCATCTCGAGCGTGGTCGCCTGACCGGGAGTCATCATCCATCCGGTGGCGTCTCCGGTGACGACGTGCAGCGGCTCGCCGGGAACCCCGAACTGGACACGCCCGGTGGCGATTGTCCAACTGGCACCATCGAGTCTGGCCACGGTGCCATCGGTCTGATTGACGATTACAGCGTCCGACCCGAATTGCTCGACGGCGAAGTCGTCGCCGGGATCAGCCACGCCCAATGACGCAGCGATCGTTCCCGATCCTCCATCGAGCAGTGACACGCCACCGATCGCCGTGGACGGCAGCCAGACGGCCCCGTCGGAGAGGTGAACATCGAGCTCGGAACGAGGTGCAGACTGCACGACCATGACCGCGGCGATGAGCATGGCGGCAGCACCGACAGCGGCAAAGCCGGCTGACCGGTGCCGAAGGCGTTCGCCCAATGTTCCAAAGATCTGCGACCCAGCGAGCCTCATCTCGGTTCCCTCCAACCTGATCGCCCGAAACATCCTTGCAGGTCTCGGGCCTGTCGTACAGAGCGCGGACTGGTCGAATGACCCGATGCGTCTCGTCGCACCATCATCATTCACCGGACTCCGAAACCCATCGGGGAAGTCCCCCGGCCCCGCCCCGCCCGATGGGGGTGTCAGGCTTCCACAGCACCACGGAAAGCATCAACAACGGTGGCCACGTCCTCGGCGGCCACATCCAGGTGACAGACGAGTCGCATGACCTTTCCGCCGATCGTCCGAACACCCCTCGCCTCGAGGGCCGCCGAGAAGGAGTCGCCCTCACCGAGACCGGCCGATGGGTCGTCGGCGGTGAGCCGCTCGACGAACACCATGTTCGTGTGTTGAGCCGTGACCGCGAGGCCGGTGAGCGTTGACAGACCCGCAGCCAGTGCGGCCGCATTGGCGTGGTCGTCTGCGAGACGATCCAGATGATGATCGACCGCATGCCGTCCGGCTGCAGCAATGACGCCCGCCTGGCGCATGCCGCCGCCGAGCATCTTGCGCCAACGACGTGCTTCGGCCACGAGATCGGCCCGGCCGACCAGCACCGACCCCACGGGCGCCCCCAGTCCTTTCGACAGACACACCGAGACCGTGTCGAAGCCCTCGGCGATCGCAGCCGGCGACGCTCCGCTGCCGACCGCTGCGTTCCAGAGCCTTGCGCCGTCGAGGTGCAGGGACAGATCGTGGGCTCGCGCCAACTCCTGAGCCGCCCTCACGTACTCAGGCGAGAGGATCTGACCATCCTTCGTGTTCTCGAGGCACAGCAGCTTCGAGTTCGCGAAGTGATACATGTTCGGCTTCGGCTTGATGTAGCGCTCGATGTCCTCGAGCGCCATCGTCCCGTCCGGGCCCATTTCGATGGGTTGCGGCTGGATTCCACCGAGTACCGCTGCGCCTCCGGCCTCGTAGCGGAAGGTATGTGCCGACTGGCCGACCAGGTACTCGTCACCACGCTGGCAATGGGCGAGGATGCCGCAGAGATTCGACTGTGTTCCGCTCGCCACGAACATGCCGGCATCCATACCGAGAAGGTCGGCTACGTGGCGCTCGAGTTCGTTCACCGTCGGATCTTCCCCGTACACGTCGTCGCCGACATCGGCTGCCACCATGGCGGCACGCATCGCCTCGGTCGGCTTGGTCAGCGTGTCACTTCGAAGATCGATCATCGGCACGCACGCTAGTCCCAGAGGGACGATGGCCCCAGACGACAACCAACGCCCCCAGGTAGCGTTTGCCGGCGGGCGACAGGAGCAACCCATGGGCCAACGACTCGACAACGCACGAAGCTTGTATCTCGAAGCCATCCGCGACGGGGCTTACGAACGGGCGATCAACGCGTACGCAGGTGAGCGCTACACGCAGCACTCGACGCCGGTGAAGGACGGCAAGACGGGATTCATCGAGTTCTTCACCGACTTTGCCGAGCGAAATCCGATCCGCGACATCGAGATCCTCCGCAGTTTCGAGGATGGCCCCTACGTGTTCCTCCATGTGCTGCAGACGCTGAACAATGGTGAGTTCCGCTACGTCACCGCCGACATCTTCGACACCGATGAGAACGCCAAGCTCATCGAGCACTGGGACATCATCGCCGAGGTCACCGAACCCAACGGTTCTGGGCACAGCCAGCTCGACGGACCGACCGAACCAACCGACCTCGACAAGACCACCGAGAACAAGTCGCTCGTCGAGAACTACCTCCGTCAGGTTCTGAGCGAAGAGCGCAATGGCGAGATCAGCGACTTCGTGTCGTCCGACCGCTTCGTCGAGCACCAAAGCGGGGCCGAGGACGGTATCGGGCACCTCACCGTGCGCCTGAGCGATCCCGACCAGCCGGTCGTCTACTCCCAGATCCATCGTGTGGTCGGCTCCGGCGACCTCGTCGCCGGCCTCGCCCAAGTGGAGCACTCCGGTACATCGCACGCAGTGATCGACCTCTTCCGCGTCGCGAGCGGAAGGATCGTCGAGCATTGGGACGTCAGCGAGGAGATCACCCCGGAGGAAACCTGGGTGAACTCCGGCAAGTTCTGAGGAGCGGTGGTGAGACACAGCGCTCCCTACATGTGCGAACGCACGAACGATCTGAGGGTCTCTTTCCACTCGGGAGACGATGTCCGAATGCCGACCGGTGCGCTTGCGGGGTCATCCAGCCAGCCACTCAATGCGCCAATGCGCACAGTGATCATCTGCTCGACCGCCGCCCGGTCGACGCTGAGGCCTGTGCCACTTGCGTATCCACTGAGGAATGACTCGCGGAACACTTCATAACGAACCGGCCTCCGATTCACCTCGGAATCGAACAGGACCATGTAGAGCGAGTTCGCAACGTCGTAGATGGCCGGCCCGTAGCCACAATCGTCGAAGTCCAGGATTCGAAGCCCCTCCGCCGTAGCGATCAGGTTCTGATCACTGAAGTCACCGTGGAGGATCTGCCAGTCCGTCTGGTCGTCAGTCGGTCGATGGGAAGCAAGCGCCGCGACGGGCGGGAGATCGCGGCGGGCAAGAATCGCCAGCGCCTGATGCAAGGTCGCAAGCGCTTGTCCCATGTGCTGTCCATCGACAGGATCAGAGACATCGAGCCTGGTTCCCTCGACGAACGGTGTGAGTGTCATCAACCAATCGCCGAGAGGGTGAACCAACTCACCGCCGATCCTGGTTGGCACGACCACGGCCGGGTGCGTGGATCCGAGCGCTTCCACCGCGTGCATACGCGCACCGAGCTCGGCTGGATCGACGAAACGACGATCGGTGAGTTTCGCCACGACCCGCCGCCCCTCGAACAGACCAGCGAGAGAGCGCGACTGCTCGCCGCCCTGCAGTTCCTCCATGGCCGAGAGGCCAAACCGACTCCAGTCAACGGTTCGAGGCAACGCAGGCGATTCGAGGCTCACCAGACAAGTATTCCCCTAGCCTCCGAGCATGAGCGAGCTGGTCATGCTGGGCATCGACACCGGCGGTACCTACACCGATGCCGTCGTCGTCAGCGATGAGCCGCTCCCCCGCATACTGACAAAGGCCAAGGCGCTCACCACGCACCACGACCTCACGATCGGAATCACCGAGGCGATGAGGGCTGCCGTCGGCGCCATCGACTCGTCGACCATCGGGTTGGTGTCGATCTCGACCACGTTGGCCACCAACGCGATCGTCGAAGGTCGGGGCGGACGGGTCTGCCTCATCAGCCTGGGCTTCAGCGCCGAGGACCTGGAACGAGGCGGGCTCACCGATGCCCTCGGCGACGGTGAACTGCTCATCGTGGCCGGCGGCCACACCAGTCATGGTGACGAGGCGGCACCGCTGGATCTGGACGAACTCGACCGTGCCGTCGACGGTGCGTTCGACGAGCAGGCCATCGAGCATCTGGCTGGTTTCGCCGTCGCCGGCCAGTTCGCCGTGCGCAACCCCGCCCACGAGCAGACAGTGCGGGACCACCTGCGCCGCCGGTTCGACGTCGGCGTGACGTGCAGCCACGAGCTCTCCGCCAGGCTCAACGGACCCCGGCGAGCGGTCACGTCAGTCCTCAACGCCAGGCTCGTCGGTCTGATCGGCACTCTGGTCGCCGCCAGCCAAACGTCGATGCATTCGCTCGGCATCGACGCACCACTCATGGTGGTTCGGGGCGACGGATCCCTGATTGCCGCCGAGCTCGCATGCGAGCGACCCGTCGAGACCATCCTGTCCGGACCAGCAGCTTCGGTGATCGGAGCGCAGCACCTCGCGAGGTTGACCGACTCCGCAAGCCGGCTCGAGCGGGCCATCGTGGCCGACATCGGAGGTACCACCACCGATCTCGCCGTCCTTGCCGACGGCGAGGTGCAGATCGGCATCGACGGTGCCATCGTCGGCGGCCACCACACGATGATCGAGGCCGTCGACATCCACACGATCGGCCTCGGCGGCGACAGCGAGGTGAACATCGATGACAGCGTCGAAACCACGCGGCTTCGTCTGGGGCCACGCCGAGTCGTCCCCGTCTCGTTGCTGGCCTCGATGTACCCGGATCGGGTGCAACGGGTTCTGGCCGATCAGGCGCGAACCACTCCCACCCCCTGGCTGGCCGGCCAGTTCGCCGTGCTCAGACACACCCCCGAGTGGAACGCCGCTCAGAGCGAGCACGAACGGTCAATCCTCGACGGACTGGCCGAAGGGCCGGTTCCACTCCGGTCGCTCCTGCCAACGAAGCGCCACGAGATCGCTCTGAAGGGGCTGGTCCGAAACGGTCTCGTGGCCCGATCCGGATTCACACCGACCGACGCCGCCCACGTGCTGGGCCTCCACGATGCCTTCCACGTCGAGTCCGCCTGGCTCGCGGCCGAGCTCCTCGCCCAGACACAGGATCGTCGCGGGGTGACCATCGCCGCCGATGGCCCGCAGATCGCACGGCTGACCATCGGAGAGCTGCGACGACGCACGGCCGAGGCCGTCATGGCGGTGGCGCTCATCAACGACGGCTTCGAGAACGGCAATGAACAGCATCCACTGATCGATGCCGGATTGAGGAGCCACCGTGGCCACGTCGCCATCGACGCCCGCCTGAGCTCGCCTCTGGTCGCTCTGGGTGCATCGGCGCGCACGTACTACCCGGAGGTTGCCACTGCGCTGGGCGCCGACCTCGTGATGTCCGAACACGCCGACGTCGCCAACGCCATCGGAGCGATCGTCGGCACCATCCGGATCCGCCGCCAGTCGACGATCACCCAGAAGAAGAACGGCGCCTACATTTTCGAGGGCGCTCCTTACGTCGAGTTGAATGCGGCCATGGCGGCCGCCGAGGCGGCCCTCGGCCGCGAGGTGAACGAATTGGGTGACCGAGCGGGTGCAGACACGGTCGAACTGTCGGTGGTACGGGCAGACAACATCGTGTCGATCGCCGGCCACGACTACTTCGTTGATGCCACGATCACGGTGACGGGTTCGGGCCGCCCGTTCCGACGCCGCATCTGATCAGGCCGACCTCGACGACTCTACTTCGCGGCCGACCTGTGCCAGGATGCGACGATGCCCATGGCCACCGTTGCGACCACGAACCCGAGCTCCGTCGAACTCTGTTACGAGACGTTTGGAGATCCCACTGACGAGTCGGTCGTGTTGGTGATGGGCTACACGGCTCAGATGATCGTGTGGCCCCGGGAAATGATCGACGATCTTGTCGAACGCGGCTTTCACGTGGTGATCTTCGACAACCGCGATTGCGGTCTCTCGCACAAGACCGAGGGTCCCCCTCCCAATGTGATGTCCTTGCTCGCCCGCGGCGCCGCCGGCCAAACCATCGAAGCTCACGAGGTGCCATACACGTTGTCAGACATGGCTGCCGACACCGTCGGCCTGCTCGACCACCTCGGGATCGACCGAGCTCACGTCGCCGGCGCCTCGATGGGCGGGATGATCGTCCAGACCATGGCCATCGAACATGCCGATCGACTCCGATCGGTCACGTCAATCATGTCGACCACCGGGGACCAGAGCGTCGGCCAGGCCTCGCCCGCAGCCATGGGTGCCCTCCTCATGCAGCCACCGGAGGGCCTCGACGCGATCATCGCCCAGGGCGTGGCCACCGGACGCGTGATCGCGGGACCGCTGTTCGACGCGGAGCGAGCCGCCGAACGCACCCGTGCCTCGTTCGAACGCAGCTTCCATCCGATCGGCGCCGCCTTCCAACTTGCCGCCATCGGGGCCTCTGGCGATCGCACGGAGCGCCTTGCATCCGTCGCCCTGCCGTTCCTCGTGATTCACGGCGCCCGCGATCAGCTCATCCAGGTCAGCGGCGGACACGCTACTGCCGCCGCCGTACCGGGCGCCGATCTCTTAGTGCTCGACGCCATGGGTCACGATCTGCCGACACCTCTACTGCCCCAGATCAACAGCGCGATCACAGGCATCGCTCGCCGCACCTACTGACCCGCGTTCAGGTTCGCCGACGCTCGACGAAGGCCAGCGCCAGCGCCGCGAAGATCAGCAATGCTCCGATGCCAATCGTCCGGCTGTTACCGGACCCGTCGGCCGGCGCTGCGTCGGCCGGGATCAGCCGACTCTCCATCGGAACCGGGATGGCAGGCGGATTCGTGTCGACCACCTCGACCGATCGGCGCTCGCCCCGGAAGGTGAGATCGATCGGCTCGTTCGGTGAGCCGATCATCGTGCAGGTCACCGGCACGGGACCGTAACCACCATCCGCCAGGGGTCGACCGCGACCGAACTCGCACGGAGTCGAATCGATCGCGGTGATCGACAACGGCTTGTCGAGGTGCGTCCGTAGCTCGCCTCGACAAGTGATCCGCCCGAGGTAACCCTCGCAGTCGAGGGTGAGATCGTCGAGGGCATCCATCGGGCCACGTCCACTGAACCGCTCCAACACCGCCTCCACCCGGCGCCGATTCACGGCCCCGAAGACCGGCACCTCGGAGTTCATCAACGAATCGAGAGAAGGTCGGTAGACCTCTTCGCTTCCCGCATCGCTGTAGCAGCCACCCGGCGTGATCTCGATCGAGGTCCGCTCCACGATCCCGTCGAGCCCGAACGACAGATCACCCAGGCGCTCGAGTTCGACTTCCATCACCTCCTCGGCGAAGGGGTCGACGGCACCCAGCTGATCGCCCCACCAGCGCAACGCCGTTTCCTCGTTCGGAGCGCAGTTCGGGAATCCGACAGCAACCGGACGATCGTCGAACCCGTAGTACTCGTCTCGCAAACCGAACAGCCCGTGGCCCCACTCATGGGTCAGCGTCTGTGCCGCCGCCAGCGGATCGAACTGCGAGATGTGCACCCGTGCATCACCGAAGCGAAGCTGTCCCCGTGGCGCCAGCTCGTTCGGTTCGAACGTCTCGAAGGATGTGCCACGAGAGTCGGAGAGAAAGCGTTCCTCATGGCGATAGAGCGCCGTGATCTGCAGATTCGATAGGTCGAAGCCGACGTCACCCTCGGACTCGGTCCCGCCGAACAAGACCCCCACTTCGTCGGCGAGATCGTCCTCCAGGTACCAGAAGTTGAAACGATCGACGTTGGACGCCAGTGGTTCGGTCGCCAATGGACCCCACACCAACCGTTGCGCCGGTTCGCCCGTGTCGACTGGCTCGCCGTCGGCGTCGACACCGGTCGGGCCATCGATCGTCAGCAGGCCGGTTGCCAAACTCGGAAGGTCGAGCGGTGGTTCGCCTCCGACCGGAAGCGACAGACCCGAGCCGACGAACACGACATTGATCCGCTCCGCACTCGGACGATTGTGCCCTCCGATGAGCTCGGTCAATTCTCCAGAGATCACCTGGAACGGTTGACCCCCTGGCTGCTCGACACACGTCTCGGCCGAGAGACCGATGCACGGCCACAGCCGATATCGACCGACCGGGAGCTCGGGTTCGAATGATCCCTCAGTGGAAACGAACGGCTCCTGCACCTCGAGCGGCACCGTTCGAAGAACGTCGCCCCCGTCGCGATTGCGAATCGTCACGAACAGTCCAGCCAGCGGCTCGTAGACATAGCTGAACCAGCGAAGCGGACGGCCATCGAAGACCACGGACTCCCCGCTGCCGATCGTCGAGAACGAAAAGCTGGGATTGGCATTCCACGTCGTCGTGATGGCGGCGGCGCCCTGTTCGATCATGCCGTCGATGAAGAGGTCGAACGTCACCGTGCCCTGTTCGTATCGCTCACTGAGCAGACTCTGGCAACGCACCATCTCTGAGGTGTCGTCGACGAAGCATCGGGTGTAGTCGCCGCTGGATGCGATCAGCTCGACATCGTTGATGACGGCCGCAGCGTCGGGCCGAAGGACAAAACGACAGTCCACGGACCACCCGGGCTCGAGCGGCGCTCCGCTCCCGCATTCCCCGGGCAACTCGACCAATGCGCCGATCCCCGTGAGGTCGGTCACTTCCTCCACTTCGCCCGGCTCCACTTCGCCCGGCTCCACTTCGCCCGGCTCCGCGGCCTCCTGAGCCCCGGCGACCCCACGACTCGGCCCGAAACCGATGCCGAGCACGACGATGAGCGCGGCGAGCCACGCGCCGACCAGCACCGGGCCAACGGTGCGCGCGTTGTCCCGCTGAGAACCAAACATCGTCGAGAGAGTGTGGCACCTTCACCGCTGCATCCGACGGCAACTACGGTTCGGCCATGACCCTTCGCGTGGGATTTCTCGGAGCCGGCGTCATCGCCACCTATCACTCGAAGGGCTTGCGGGCGTCGGGCGAGGTCGTCGAGCGCTCGACGGTGTTCGACCCCGACTCCGAGCGGTCGCAGCGTTTCGCCGCCGCGACCGGGGCAGCGATCGCCTCGGGCCCGGAGGAGGTGATCGACACCAGTGATGTCGTCTATGTGTGCACATGGACCAGCGAGCACGAACGCCTGGTCCAGATGGCAGCCGAAGCAGGAGTGGCGGTGTTCTGCGAAAAGCCGCTCGGCGTGTCACTCGACTCGGCACGCCGCATGGTCGAATCCGTCCGCCGGGCCGGGGTCGCCAACCAGGTCGGCCTGATCCTGCGCCGCTCGCCGGTATTCCACCTGCTCAAACAGCTCGGGGAGGAGCCGGCGAGCGGCGAACTCATCACGGTGATCTTCCGCGATGATCAGTTCCTCCCGGTCCAGGGACACTACGGGAGCACCTGGCGAGCCGATCCGACGCTGGCCGGTGCCGGTGTGTTGCTCGAACACTCGATCCACGATGTCGACCTCCTCGAATGGATGTTCGGACCGATCACCTCGGTCTCGGCTTCGACTCGTTTCGTGAACGAGATCGTCGGCATCGAGGACTCCGTGGTCGCCCACTTCCAGTTCCAATCCGGGCTCCACGCCACACTCAGCTCCGTCTGGCACGACCTCTTGCAGCGCCCGTCCAATCGACAGGTCGAGGTGTTCGGCACCGAACTGTGGGCCCAGCTCACTGGCGAATGGTTCGGCGAGGTTCGATGGACTCAAGGAAGCGCTGACGGCGAGATCCACTCGTGTAGCGGCGGGGCTGTCGTTGCTGCGGTAGACGATCCGCGAGCGGGGGAGAACCCAGACGGTGCGTTCATCCGATCGGTGCGCAACGGTGAGCCCGCCTATCCGGCGATGGCCGACGCGCTTCGGGCCCACGAGGTGGTCGACGCTGCCTACCGGTCGGCAGCCTCCGGCGGCGTCATCGTCGACGTGTGAGACGGCGTCGTGCCGCGCCGGCCACCTTTTCGTGGGCAACCAGATTCCTGAAAGGATGCGGCTGTGACCGACACTGCTGAGAACGACGCCGCTCAACAGACCGATCCCGATCGACGTCCTGCGAACGCGCTCACCATCGCACCATTCCGACTGCTCTGGTTCAACAACGTCTTCTACTTCCTGGTCGTGAACGCGCAGCGATTCGTCTTCGGCTGGTTCGTTCTCGACGGACTCGACGGCAACGAACGCGATCAGGCAGTGGCCGTGTTCGCCCTCGGAGCACCTTCGATCTTCATCGTCTTGCACGCCGGTGTCTGGGCCGATCGCCACGATCGGCGCCGCCTGCTCATGGCGTCCCAAGCCGGATCGCTGGCTGCCATCGTCGCCTTCGCTGTCCTCCTCGAGCTCGACAGGGCCTCATTCACATGGGTGTTGGTAGTTGCTGTCGCTGCCGGTGCAGCGGCCGCCGTCGGCCAGCCCGTCAGATCGGCGCTCGTTCCTGCTCTTGTCCCACGACTGCAGCTCTTCAGCGCCATCGCCGTCACCGCGCTGGCCATGACGCTGTCGATGATCCTGGGCCCTGTCCTCAGCGAAGCCGTTGGCGACGCGTTCGGGTTCTCCGCTGCGTTCTGGTTCCTGGCCGGCCTCCTCCTGGTCGGTCTCGCCTTCCTGGTGCCGCTCCGAGTTCCCGAACATGAGTCAGACGACAACGCAATCGGAGTCCAGGGCCGCGCTCCATCATTGGCCGGCGAGTCGGTCCTTCGTCAGGCCGGCGAGGCCTTCCGCCATGTCCTCGCCGACCCATCACTCAAGAAGCTGTTCCTCCTCCTCACCGTGGCCGGCCTCACCGTCAACCCGTCCGTCATGGTCACGTTGCAGGCATTCGTAAAGGAGGAACTCGGACGCGAGGCCGGCGACGCTGCACCGCTGCTCGCGCTCATGGGCGTCGGGATCGCCATCTCCTCTGTCGTCGTGATGCGCAAAGGCGACATGGCAAACAAGGGCGCCGCATTCCAGCGGGCACTCATGACCGGTTCCACCATGACTTTCCTCATGGGCCGGGTCACGGAGTACTGGATGTTGCTGCCTCTCGTCCTCCTCATGGGACTCGCCGGCGGCTTCTACATCAACATGAACCAAGGTCTGATCCAAGCCAACACACCCCAACGTCTCATGGGGCGGGTGATGGCCCTCTACACCCTGATACAGGTTGGTTTGCTGCCGATCGGCTCCCTGATCATCGGTCTGGTCGCATCGAGTATCGGAATCGGCACCACGATCTCGATTGCCGCTGCGATCTGCCTGGTCACCGGCGTGATCGTCTACGTGTCTGACGCCGACTTCAGGGAGCTCTCATAGCGTCGGCTCGACCGGCGGCGAGCGCGGCGAGCGCGGCTCGATGCAGATCGGCATTGGCCGCGGCCACGATCCAACCCCCGGCGAGTGGGCTACCACCGTCGACCGTCGTCACCACACCTCCAGCGCCTTCCACGATCGGAATGAGCGGCACGATGTCGTAGGGCTGCAGCCGGTTCTCGATCACCAGGTCACCGAATCCAGCGGCCAGGAACCCGTAGTTGGCGCAATCACCGTCGTATCGGGACTGCTGCACCTCGCGCTCCACGGCGGCGAACCCCCACCGTTCCTCCCGCGTCCGGAACATGCCGGGATGGGTACAGAGCAGCACTGCCTCGGCCAGCTCGGTGATTGATCGCGTCGCCACCGAAGTGAACGGTGCATCACCCGACCTCATCCTGGTGACCCCGCCGTGACCGACGTGAGTGACATCGAGCACCGGCTGATGCATCCAGCCCGCTACAGGAGTCCCGCCGACGGACACACCGACGAGGCTGCCCCACATGGGTCGGCCAGTGACAAAAGCGCGGGTGCCGTCGATCGGATCGATGATCCATTCGACGTCGGCGGTGCCGTCGTGGCGCGCTGCCTCTTCGCCGACGATGGAGTGGTCGGGAAACCGTTCCAGGATGGCGGCTCGGAAGCGATCCTCGAGCGTGCGGTCGGCGATCGTCACCGGATCGAATCCGCCATCGTCCTTGTTGCCGATGTCGAGGGCGGTGCCGAACCATTGGAGGGCACTCGTGCTGATCGCCACGAACGAATCGGTGAGTTCGTCGATTGCGTCGGCCAGCTCTGTGCGAAGGTCGTCGTGGCTCACGACTTCGGTGCCGATTCGAACTCTTCCTGCAGCGCTTCGGCGTCGACGGCGACGACGAGTCCCTCACCGATGCGGGCCGCAGCGGCGGCGACGCATTCCTCGAAGCGGGCGGCCGAGGTTCCCGGGAACCGATACGCCGGCCCGTGCAGGTGCACGGCTCCGATCACGTCGCCCATGCCGGTGATGATCGGGGCCGCCACTGCATTGATCCCACTCTCGAGCTCCTCCATCGTCCAGGCCACCCCTGCCTCCCTCACCCGTTCCAGCCGTTCGCGGACACGTTTGGGTTCGGCAATCGATGCCTTGGTCGGCGCTTCCAACTCGCGCTCGAGAAAGCCGAGCACGGCCTCGGCCGGCCACTGGGCGAGGACTACGACCCCGGAGGCAACCACGTGCATCGGCAGGCGGCTCCCGACCCAGTCCTGAACCTGGACTGCCTGCTGGCTGTCGACCTGATCTAGGTAGTGCATCGTGTATCCGGCGGCGACCGACAGCCCCGCCGCCTCGTTGCATGTGCGAGCCAGCCATTCGAGTTCGGGACGGGCCAACGCTTTCAAATTCTCGGACGAATCGGCGGCGGACGCCATCGTCAGTATCGACGCTCCGATCCGATAGATCCCGAGGTCGTCGCTTCGTTCGACGGCGCCGAGCGCCTCCAGGGTTCCCAACAGACGTGATGTGGTACTGACCGGCAAATCGACACGGCGGGCCAACTCGGTCAGACCAGACGGTGACGAGCCAATCGCTTCCAGCAACCGGAACGCCCGACCGACGCTCTGCACCCCACCGCTCTGCACGCGGCCGTTGCGACCCGCTTCGCTCATGGCGCCGTCGACCGGTTGCCGTTGTTGGTACTGAGACGCATCCTGGATCCCTTGATGGCGTGGAGACTTCCATGATACGGTTTCTTTCCACATCTTGGAAGTCCTAATCGGGCATCGGTTCCAAGGTCCTTTGTGTGTCGGCGATGTGTGTCGGCGACCACCGACTCGACGTTCCGGAGTGCTGCAATGACCGATGTCTCCCCCGCTGATGACGACGAACTCGATCTCTCGACCCTGAGCGACGAGGAACTGGTCGCTCAGATGCACGACGACCTCTACGACGGTCTCGGTGCAGAGATCGTCGAGGGCACGAACATCCTCCTCGGGCGCGGCTGGGGGCCGGACAAGACCCTCAACATCGCCCTCGTCGAAGGCATGCGCATCGTCGGCATCGACTTCCGCGACGGCATCCTCTTCGTGCCGGAAGTCCTTCTCGCCGCCAACGCCATGAAGGCCGGCATGGAGATCCTTCGTCCGCTCCTGGCCGAGACCGGCGCCGAGCCTGTCGGCAAGGTCGTGATCGGCACCGTCAAGGGCGACATCCACGACATCGGGAAGAACCTCGTCGCGATGATGCTGGAAGGCGCCGGGTTCGAGGTGATCGACCTCGGCATCAACACAGACGTCGATCGCTTCTTCGCCGCCCTCGACGAACACAAGCCGGACATTCTCGGCATGTCGGCCCTGCTCACCACGACCATGCCGTACATGAAGGTCGTGATCGACACCCTGATCGAGAAGGGGCGTCGAGAGGACTACATCGTGCTCGTCGGAGGGGCCCCGCTCAACCAGGAGTTCGGCGATGCCATCGGCGCCGACGGGTACTGTCGCGACGCAGCAGTCGCTGCCGAGATGGCCAAATCGATGGTGACCGAGCGTCGTGCCGCAGCTCGAGGCTGACACCGACCGTCCAACCCCGAAGGTCCACGTCATCGGTTGCGGAGCGCTGGTCCGCGAGGTCCGGGCGGTCCTACCCGGCGAGCTCGGGATCACCGCCACGTATCTCCCCGCACCGCTCCACAATCGCCCCGACCGCATCGTCCCCGCCATCGACGATGTGCTCACCTCGATGGAACCCGTTGATCACGTGGTCATTGCCTACGGCGATTGCGGAACCGGCGGCGGACTCGACACCGCCATGGATCGCTGGCGAACGACCTACTCGGCGACATTCGAGCGGCTGCCCGGGGATCACTGCTACGAGTTCTTCGCTGGATCAGCGGACTTCGCCGCCATTCACGGTGACGAGCTCGGCACGTTCTTCCTCACCGACTATCTGGCCAGGCACTTCGAGCTGCTCATCTGGCAGGGTCTCGGCCTCGCCGACCACCCCGAGCTGCTCCCGATGTACTTCGGGAACTACACCCGCCTGGTCCACCTCTCACAGAACGATGATCCTGCGACCTTCGCCGAACTCGACGCCGCATCGCGAGCCGCGGCCGCACGGCTCGGACTACGCCACGAGCATCGCCGCACCGGCCTGGCACCCTTCGCAGCAGCCGTCGACGTGGCGCTTCGACCCATGACTGGAGTCAGCTGACACCATGGCCCGCAAACCCCAACTCATCACCATTTTTTGGCGCGACATCCCCGCCCAGGTCAACACCAAGTCTCGGACCGACAAGCACCAGGTGCTGCTCAAGCCCCGATTCCAGAAGGCCATCGATCGAGCGGCGATGGTCGCCGACATCACGACCGCTTCGGGCTACGTCAACGAGTGGCGGCGCCACGCCGTCGACGTCGATGGCGACCTCGCTGCAGCCGCGCAGGCTGAAGCCAACCGACTCGAGGCGATGTTCGATGCGCCTCGGCTCGAAGAACTGGTCATCGCCGGAGGCTTCGACACCAGCAAGCCGACACCCACAGCAGGCGACGACCCAGCAATCCACCACGAGCCCGGAGCAACGACATGACCGACACCATCATCAGTTCGGCCACCAAAGAAGTGGTCATCGGGTTCGGCCGCCCGTTCGTCATGATCGGCGAACGGATCAATCCGACAGGCCGCAAGCTCCTCGCCGAGGAGATGAAGAATGGCGACTTCAGCCGGGTCGAGGCCGATGCCATCGCTCAGGTCGAAGCCGGTGCCCAGATGCTCGACGTGAACGCCGGCATTCCGCTCGTCGACGAACCGGCGTTGCTGGCCAAGGCGATCCAACTGGTGCAGAGCATCACCGACGTCCCGCTCTCCATCGACTCCTCGATCATCGAGGCGCTCGAAGCCGGCATCGCCGTCTACCAGGGCAAGCCGCTCATCAACTCGGTCACCGGTGAGGACGAGGTGCTCGAGCGCGTGCTGCCGCTCGTGGCGAAAGCCGGAGCAGCCGTCGTGGCGATCTCCAACGACGAGACCGGCATCTCGGAGGACCCAGATGTCCGCTACGAAGTGGCGAAGAAGATCGTGAACCGAGCCGCTGACCACGGCATCGACAAGTCAGACGTGATCGTCGATCCACTCGTGATGCCGATCGGCGCCATGGGGACCGCGGGCCAACAGGTCTTTCACCTCGTCGGCCGCCTCCGCAACGAACTCGGTGTCAACACGACCTGCGGTGCATCGAATGTGAGCTTCGGTCTGCCGAACCGCCATTCCATCACCGGCACGTTCCTCTCGATGGCCATCGGGGCAGGGATGACCTCGGCGATCATGAGCCCGCTGCACGAAGAGGTCAAACGAGCCGTGATGGCGGCCGATGTCCTCGCCGGGCACGACCAGGACTGCGCGGCCTGGATCCGCGCCAACCGCGACCCGAATGCCCCGCAAGGCGGTCGAGCCAGCAGGACCGGCCGTCGACGACGCCCGACCGACTGATGGTTCGGGTCGTCTTCACCCCCTCGGGACTCGACGGCGAAGTCGAGATCGGCACGACGGTCCTCGACGCGGCCCGGATGCTGGGGGTCGACGTCGATTCAGTATGTGGTGGGCGCGGGATCTGCGGACGCTGCCAAGTCGTTCCCGGTGAAGGCTCGTTCGCGAAGTGGGGACTCACCGTCGGCTCCGCGGCCCTGTCTGCACCGGGCTCGGTCGAGACCGACTATGTCGGGAAGCGGCCGATCCTCGACGGCCAGCGGCTCGGATGCGCAGCCCAGCTCTGTTCCGATGCGGTCATTGACGTGCCAGAAGCGTCGCAGATCCACAAGCAGGTCGTCCGCAAGGATGTCGATGTCGGCGACATAACACTCGACCCGGTTGTCGAGCTCCGATATCTCGAGCCGGCCTCCGTCGTGCTCGGCGATGACGCCACGGCAACAGATCTGATCGCTGCGTCTCTCCTCGAGGAGTGGGCCGTCGAGGGCGTCGAAGTCGCTCCGCACGTCCTCCCCCACCTGCACCGAGCGATCAACGCCGACGCCAACGGTGTCACGGTCGGCCTCGAGCCCGCTGTCGAGCGTGGCGGCCACCGTCGCCCGGCACGGGTCGTGGCCATCTGGCCGGGGTTCGTCGACGTTGCGCTGGGTGTGGCAATCGACATCGGGTCCACGACTGTGGCCGGACATCTGTGCGATCTCACCACCGGAGCGGTCCTGGCCACCGCGGGGCGAATGAACCCCCAGATCCGTTTCGGCGAGGACCTCATGAGTCGCGTGTCGTACGTGATGATGAACCCGGGCGGAGAACGGGAACTGACATCGGCGATCCGAACGGCGCTCGACGCCTTGATCGGCGAGCTGCTGGCCACAGCATCAAACGGACGAGAACAGGGCATCGTCGGCCGCGACCGGGTCCTCAGCCTCACCCTGGTCGGCAATCCCGTGATGCATCACCTGTTGCTCGGGATCGATCCAACACCGCTCGGCGCCGCTCCGTTCCTGCTCGCCACCAGCGATGCCGTCGAGATCGCCGCTCCCCTCCTCGACCTCGACTGCCCGAACGCCACCGTCTATGTCGCCCCCTGCATTGCCGGCCACGTCGGCGCCGACACGGCTGCGGCGATCAACGCCGAGGGACCACACCGTTCAGACGAGGTCCAACTCCTCGTCGACGTTGGCACGAACGCCGAAATCGTGCTGGGGAACTCCAAGCAGCTCTACGCGGCGTCATCGCCAACGGGTCCGGCCTTCGAGGGCGCTCAGATCAGCTGTGGGGTACGGGCATCTGCCGGCGCAATCGAGCGAGTTCGGATCGACAGGGAGACACTTGAGCCCCGCTATCGAATCATCGGCTCCGACCTCTGGTCTGACGAAGCGGGCTTCGAGGCCGCAGCAGACGAGCTCGGCATCGTCGGCGTGTGCGGTAGTGGAATCATCGAAGTCGTCGGCGAAATGTTCCTCTCCGGTGTCATCGATCGCAACGGCGTCATTCGCGGCGAGTTCGCCGCAGGCCCGGGCTCACGGGTGGTCGCCGATGACCGGACGTACAGCTACATTTTGGCCGAGGCCACGCCGACGCGAGCTGAACTGCGCATCACCCAGAACGACATCCGCGCCATTCAATTGGCCAAGGGCGCCCTACGGGCCGGCATCGATCTATTGATGGAACACGCTGGCCTCGAGACCGTGACTGACATCCGACTCGCCGGAGCATTCGGTTCCCACATCGACCCCGTCTACGCGATGGTGCTCGGCCTCGTGCCCGACTGCCCTGTCGAAGCCGTCACCTCGAGCGGCAATTCCGCCGGGGTCGGCGCCGTCCGCATGCTCTTGTCCGGCGCCGAGCGACGCGACACCGAGCGAGTCGTTGCCGAGGTCGACAAGATCGAAACAGCCACCGAGCCTCGCTTCCAGGAGCTCTTCGTGAACGCCATGGCGTTCCCGCACAAGACGGCCCTCACACCGCATTTGGCCTCGGTGATCGACCTCCCCGCCACCCCCGTCGAGTCGAACGAGCCTCGACGCCGCCGCCAGCGCCCACCCCGAACCACCGAAACCCACGAGGCCCCTGCTGATGACTGACGCCATACCACCATCGGGCCGCACGAGTGGCGGACGTCGAAGCGGCGGCGGACGCGCCGGCCGACAGGCCGCTCGGTCTGCCACCCAAGCCGTCACTCACCCCTATCTCGTCCGAAAGATGCCGCCGCTCGAGATGCTCGACGACGCCAGTCTCGCCAAGATCGAGGAGAACGCCGAAGTCATCATGAGTGAGGTGGGAGTCGCCTTCCAAGAGACTCCGGAAGCGCTCGATCTCTGGCGGGATGCGGGCGCCACCATCGAAGGAGACGACCTCGTCAAGTTTCCGCGCGGCCTGTGTCGCGACATCGTGCAGACCCACGCTCCTACCGAGTTCATCCAGCACGCACGTAATCCGGAGCGAAGTGTCCGCATCGGCGGCAATACCACGGTGTTCGCTCCGAACTACGGGTCACCGTTCGTCACCGATCTCGACAAGGGCCGTCGATACGCCACGCTCGAGGACTTCGAGAACATCGTGAAGCTGACCTATCAGCTGCCGTTTCTGCATCACAGCGGCGGCACGGTGTGCGAACCGGTCGACGTGCCGGTCAACAAGCGCCATCTCGACATGATGTACGCCCACCTTCGCTGGTCGGACAAGCCCATGATGGGGTCAGTCACGGCTCCCGAACGGGCCGAGGATTCCGTCGAGCTCGCTCGCCTCGCGTTCGGTGGTGACCTGCAGGACCGCACCGTCCTCACCAGCCTCATCAACGCCTCGTCTCCGCTGCGTTGGGACGCCACGATGCTTGGCGCCGCCACCGTGTACGCCCGCACGAACCAGGCGTGCATCATGTCGCCGTTCATCCTCGCCGGAGCGATGAGTCCGGTCACCGTTGCCGCCCTCGCTGCGCAGGCGCTGGCCGAGGCTCTCACCGGAATGGCGTACTGCCAGTTGGTACGGCCCGGCGCACCGGTGATCTTCGGCACCTTCGCCTCCTCGATGTCGATGGCCACTGGGGCTCCCACGTTCGGCACCCCCGAGGCCGGGCAGGCGATCGCGGTGATGGCATCGTTGTCGCGCCGACTCGGCGTCCCCTTCCGATCCGGTGGCCAGTTCACCTCGTCGAAGGCTCCGGACGCACAAGCCGCCTACGAGTCGGCGTCGACCATTCTTCCAACGGTGCTGTGCGGCGTGAACTTCGTTCTGCATGCCGCTGGATGGCTCGAAGGGGGCCTGGCCCTCAGCTACGAGAAGCTGATCATGGATGCCGATCAGCTCGGAATGATGGAGGTCTACGCCAACGGCATCGACATGTCGGACAACGGCCAGGCCATGCAGGCGTTTCACACGAACCCTCCTGGCCAGCACTTCCTCGGCAACGAACACACCCTCGCCAACTTCGAGAGTGCGTTCTACCGTTCGTCGATCGCGGACAACAACAGCTATGAACAGTGGTCGGAAGAGGGCTCCCTCACCGCCGCACAGCGAGCCAACACCAAATGGAAGAAGATGTTGGCCTCGTACGAAGCGCCCCCGATCGATCCCGCGGTCGACCAGGCGATGCTCGACTTCATTGCGGCCCGCAAAGCGGCGATGCCGGATGAGATCGGCTGACATCCACACTGATGGGCAACCGAGCCCCGGGAACCCGCGGCGAGCGTCGACCGTTGAGGAGGTGTTGTGTTGAAACCTGATCTGAAACGCCCCACCGACCTTCGGGTCCGACGGGCGCTGGCCTCACTCCCCGGCCCCGATGGCGACCGATCGTGGCACTGGTTCACTGATCCCGCGGCTTCGGTGATCGCCTGGGAGACCGACGAGGTCGTGCCGGCGCTGCGACGCGTCGAACAGGCCGCAGCAGAAGGCCTGTGGGCCGTCGGTTTCGTCAGCTACGACGCCGGCCCGGCTTTCGACGCTGCGATCACCGCCCATCGCCGCCAGGACACCCCGCTCCTCGCTTTTGGACTGTTCGAGACTGCGAACCCAGACGACGCGCTGGCCAACGAGACCCAGGGCGGCGCCTTCGAAGTCGGCCCGTGGCGGTCCATGGTCGATCGTGGATCGTTCGAGTCGTCGGTTCGTTTGGTGAAGGAGCGCATCGCCGCCGGGGACACCTACCAGGTCAACCTCACGCTCCGACTCGAGGCTTCGTTCGCCGGCGACCCACTCGGACTGTTCCGATCCCTCGCCCGCTCCCAGCGCGCCGATCACCTCGTCTTCCTCGACCTCGGCTCGCACGCCCTGTGTTCGGCGTCGCCGGAGCTCTTCTTTCGGAGCACCCCGTTGCCAGACGGCGGCCGTCATCTCGTGTCGAAGCCGATGAAGGGGACGCGCCGTCGAAGCTCCGATCCACAGATCGACCGCCGCCTCGCCGAGGACCTCGTCACCAGCGACAAGGACCGGGCCGAGAACACGATGATCGTCGACATGATGCGCAACGACTTCGGGCGGGTCGCTCGAGTGGGCACCGTTGACGTCCCGGTACTTCATGCCGTCGAGCACTACCCGACCGTTCACCAGATGGTCAGTACGGTCGTCGCCGACACCGATGCGTCATTGACCGATGTGTTCCTCGCCTCGTTCCCACCATCGTCGATCACGGGCGCCCCGAAGGTGAGCACGACGCGCATCATCACCGAGCTCGAAGCCGACGGACGTGGCACCTACTGCGGCGCCGCCGGGATCATCGCACCTGACGGGACAACGGAGTTCAACGTCGCCATCCGTTCGGTCTGGGTCGACCGCGACAGCGGCACGGCCCTCTACGGGACGGGCGGCGGCATCGTGTGGGACTCCGATCCAACCGACGAATGGTTCGAGACCCGCACCAAGACCCGAGTTGTCGAGTCCGCCCCCGCACCGTTCGATCTCTTGGAGACCATGCTCTACTCACCGCATGTGGGCATTGCCCTGCTCGATCGCCACCTTGATCGCCTGGCGACCTCAGCTGAACGTTTCGGGTTCGACATCGACCCGACCGGGCTCCGTCGGCGCCTTGACGCCATCGAGGCTCGCAGCGCCCAACGGGTGCGCGTCGTCGTCGGGCCCAACGGCGAGATCCACATCGCCACGACACCGATCAACCCCACGTTGGGTGACCCTTGGATCGTGCCGGTCGACCGGCTGCCCTCCGGCGAGTCGCCGGTTCAGTCGACCGATCTGTTCCTCCGTCACAAGACGACGCACCGCTCGGTCTACGAAGCAGCTCGAGCCCGGCACCCCGGAGCCCCTGACGTGATCCTCTGGAACGAGCGGGGCGAGGTCACCGAGACCACGATCGGGAATCTCGTGATCGAATTCGACGGCCAGCTCGTCACAGCACCGGTTTCCTGCGGCTTGCTGCCAGGCACCTTCCGCGCCGAACTCCTGGAGCACGACAAGATCGTGGAGCAGGTCGTGACCATCGATGACCTCGAGCAGGCGAACGAGGTCTTCATGATCAACTCTGTCCGGGGTTGGGTGCCGCTGACGATCGAGTGAGCCCTCCGAGACTCGTAGGTGCGCTCACCCCCTTCGCATCGCGAGCGCACCTCATCGAGTCATCACCCCACGGCCTGGCCAATTGGGGCCGTCCGATTGGGGTCGGAGCTTCACATTCACAAGTGGATGTGAACCCACCTAGGCCAGAGCGACGACCCGAACCTGTTCGCTTCCGAGGTGCCGGAGACGGGTACGCCCGTCTGCGAGCTCGACCAGCAAGTCGATGCCGTCGGCTCCAAATGCCCGGACCATGCCGCGGAACAGGCCACCGTCTGTGTGGACCACGGCCCGTCGGCCAACAAAGCTCGGTCCGTCGAATGGAATGGAGAACATGTCCGCCTCGCTCCCGGGCACTCGCCATTGAGTGCACCGTCTCGACAGGTTCCCACGATCTTGCCCATGGGCACATGAGGCGATCGGCTCATTCCGGAGGCTATGACCCCCGGTTCTGTGGGGCTGGAACCCGAGGTTTGGTCAGGCCCGGTTCTGGGTCAGGCCTCGGGTTGGGGTGCGGGGTTTTGGCGGGTGATCGTGGGCTGGACGTATTGCCAGCCGAAACGCCCCTTGATGCACAGGTGCCCGCTCGTCACGCTGTGATCGTTCGGGCTCGTCACCTTCACGATCGTGTCGTCCTGCACATGCAACTCGAGATTGCAGCCCACTCCGCAATACGAACACACCGTACGAGTGACGGTCTGCTCGGTCTCGCGCCAGTTATCGGCCTGGCGCAGATCGAACTCGGTCTTGAACTGCAGCGCGTTGGTCGGACAGACCGCCACGCAGTTGCCGCAGTAGACACACGCCGAATCGGGGAGCGAGACATCGAACTCGGTCGAGATCCGAGCCCCGAAGCCACGACCGGAAACGGCGATGGCAAACGTGTGCTGAGCATCATCACCGCACGCCTCTACGCACTTGTAACAGAGCACGCACTTGTCGTAATCCCGGATGTAGAGGTTGTCCTGGATCTTGATCTCTTCGTCGATCTTCTCGGCTGCCGGGCCGTAGCGCGAGCTGTCGACGTCGTACTCGGCCGCCCAATCGGCCAGCGAGATCGCGTCTTCGCCGACACCGAGGGTCGAGGTCTGGCTGAGATCGACACCGGAGTCCAGGAACTCCAGCACCATCTTGCGACTGTGCCTCACCCGAGAGGAGTCGGTCTGGACGACCATGCCGTCCTCCGCCGCACGGGAGCACGACGGCACGAGCGTGCGCGACTTCTCGACCTCGACCACACACACCCGGCAGGCATTCACCGGTGTCAGGTTCTCGGCGTAACAGAGCGTCGGCGTGGAGACTCCCGCCGCGTTACACGCATCGAGCAGCGTTGCGCCCTCGTCGATCGTGACATCGGCTCCGTTGATCGACACGGTGACCGTTCCCGTACCAGCCGAACGAGTCTCGGACGTTCCGTCGGTTGTCGTATCGGTCATGTGATGAGTCCCAGGTCGATGGCGGACAGCACCGCGGTGGAGGCCGTGTGGCCCAGGCCGCAGATCGAGGCGTCCTTCATGGCGAGGTCGATGTCGTGGAGCAGTTCGAGGTCGCCGTTCAGCGGGCGGCCTTTCGTGCGGAGCAGGACTTCGTGCTGGCGGACCGCTCCGACGCGGCATGGCACGCACTGACCGCAACTCTCGTTGCGGAAGAATTCGGCGATGCGAAGACACACGGCCTCGAAGTTGGTGTGCTCGTTGAATGCCATGACCACGCCGGATCCGAGGGAGGCACCGATTGCCCGAGTCTCCTCGGTGGTGAGCGGTACGTCGAGTGCATCCGGACCGACGAAGCTGCCGGCGGCTCCGCCCAGGAGGATGGCCTTCAGTTCGCCTCCCATGACCCCGCCGGCCAGTTCGAGCATCTCTCGCAGCGTTGGGCCGAACTCGACTTCGTACGTTCCAGGCCGGGCGACGTGGCCACTCAGGCAGAACAGCTTGTGACCGTTCGACCCATCGGTGCCCTTGGCTGCGTAGACGTGGCCTCCCCCGAGAACGATCGGCAGGACGTTGAGGAGGGTCTCAGGATTGTTGATGGCGGTGGGCTGGTGGAACAGACCGCTCGTGGTCGGGAACGGAGGCTTCTGCCTGGGCTCGCCCCGGAAGCCTTCGAGGCTGTTGAACAGCGCCGTTTCTTCGCCACAGATGTAGGCGCCCGCGCCGCGCCGAATCTCGATGTCGAACGAGATGCTCTTCGCCCCCGCGATGGCACTGCCGAGGAACCCGGCGGCACGCGCCTGCTCGATGGCGTTCTGCAGCCGAACGGTTGCCAGCGGGTACTCGCCGCGGATGTAGATCCAGCCCTTGGTGGCGCCGACTGCGAAGCCGGCGATGGTCATCGCTTCGATGAGGGCGAACGGATCGTTCTCCATGACGGTGCGGTCCTTGAAGGTGCCCGGCTCGGACTCGTCTGCGTTCGCCACGACATGCTTCTGCGCACCCTCGGCATCAGCGACGCCCTTCCACTTGATTCCGGTCGGAAAGGCCGCACCCCCGCGCCCCATCAGGCCGGCCGAGGAGACCTCGTCGATGACCGTTGCCGCACCCTGCGTGAATGCCGCAGCCAGTGCCTTGTAGCCTCCCGCACCGATATAGGACTCGAGCGAGGTCGGGTCGACTCGACCCACCCGCGAGAGCAGCACCAGCGAAGGGTCGTACTTCTGGGGCAGGTCCCACAGTTCGCCGTCGATCGACGGCTGATCAGCCGGGACCGAATCAGGTCGTCCACGGCCCTGGATGAACAGCGCTGGACCGTCGTCGGCGTTGGCCCGCTCACACTGGCCAAGGCACGGGCTGCGGTGGACGTGTTTGCCCTCGGCCTCGAGTGTCGCAATACGGGCCTCGGCGAACTCGAGACAGGGTGAGTCGACGCAGACGTGCACGAGGTCCTCTGCGTGACCCGGTGCCTGGTCGACGGTGAACATCTCGTAGAAGCTGGCCACTCCGTACGCTTCGGCCGGCGGCACCTGCAGCACATCGGCGATGTGGTTCAGACCGCCCTTCGAGATCCAGCCTGACTCGTTCTGCAACGCGTGCAGAGCCGGCAGCAAGCCGTGGCGACGCTCGTTGCGCCGATGAGTCCCGCCGCGAACCAGGCGTTCGTCCTCCATGACCACAACAGGGTCAACGCCGATGACGGCCAGGGCGACGTCGATCGCCGTCACCTCGCTCGCAGTGGCGCGATCGTCGGTGAAGTGGAGGTCAGCCATCGACGGAGACGAGCTTCTCGACGCGAATGGCGGCGGCCTTGAACTCGGAGGTGCCGGACCGCTTGTCCCACGCATCGTTGGTGAGGAGGTTGATGTCGACCAACTCAGGGAAGTGATAGGTCGTGAAGGTGAGGCCGATCGGGATGTCCGGCTGGATGCGAATGTCCATCTCGACCGATCCGCGGGGCGACGACACTCGTACTCGCTCGCCATCGACGAGACCGAGTCGACCGGCGTCGGCCGGGTTGATGTCCAAGGCGTGGCCGTATCGAATCGGCGAGTCGAACCCGCCACTCTGGACACCCGTGTTGTACGAATCGAGGGACCGCCCCGTGGTCAGCCGCAACGGGAACTGCTCGCTCAGTTGTTCCTTCGGTCCTTCGTGCTCGACGACGCTGAATGGCGCTCCGGCGCGACCGCCGAGATCTTCTTCCCACAACCAACCGTGAAGGAACAGACTGCCCGGGTGATCCAGTTCGGGGCACGGCCACTGGAGGCCACCCTCTGCTTCGATGCGGGCGTAGGTCATGCCGTGGTGCATGGGCGACAGCAAGCGGAGCTCTTCCCACAGGTCTTCCGAGGTGGGGTGGCCCCAGTCGTAGCCCATGCGCCTGGCCAGCTCGCCGATGATGTCCTGGTCGTGGCGAGCTTCGCCGGGTGGGTTGACGGCGGCTCGCACCCGTTGCACTCGTCGCTCCGACGACGTGACGGTGCCCTCGCTCTCGGCCCAACCCACCGATGCCGGCAGCACGACATCGGCCAGTTCGGCGGTGCGGGTCAGGAAGATGTCCTGGACCACGAGCAGATCGAGTCCACTCAGGAGCTCACGAGCGTGTTTCACGTCGGCCTCGGAGTCAGCGGGGTTCTCGCCGATGACGTAGGCCGCTTTGATCTCGCGTCGACCCATGGCCTCGAACATGAGCGTCAGGTGGATGCCCTCCTCGGGAGGGATCGGGACCCCGTACACGGCCTCGAACTTGGCTCGGGCATCGGGATCGGTGACGTTCTGGAAACCGGGCAGCTTGTTGGGCAGTGCTCCCATGTCGCCGCCGCCCTGGACGTTGTTCTGTCCCCGCAACGGGACCAAGCCGCTCCCCCATCGGCCGATGTGACCGGTGAGGAGCGCGAGGTTGCAAAGGGCGAGCACGTTGTCCACGGCGTTGTGGTGCTCGGTGATGCCGAGGGTCCACAGGATCTGCGCCTTCTCGGCCGTGGCGTAGGCCTCGGCCATCTCGGCGATGGCAGTCGCCGGCACTCCGGTGATCTCGCTCGCCATCTCGAGCGTGTAGGGCTCGACCGATGCTGCGAAGGCGTCGAAACCAGTCGTGCTGTGATCTATGAAGTCCTGATTCACCCAGCCGTTGTGGATGATCTCGCGTGCCACGGCGTTGGCCAGCGCGATGTCAGTGCCCACAGACAAGCCGAGCCATGCGTCGGCGAATTTCGACGAGGACGTGCGCCGCGGGTCGACCGAGTACATACGGGCGCCGTTGTCGATGCCTTTCAACAGGTGATGGAAGAAGATCGGATGCGCCTCACGGGCGTTCGAACCCCACAACAGGATGACGTCTGTTTCCTCGATCTCGAGATACGAGGAGGTGCCGCCACCAGCACCGAACACTGTCGCCAGACCGACGACGGAAGGAGCGTGTCAAGTTCGGTTGCAGGAGTCGATGTTGTTCGACTCCAGCGCCACTCTTGCGAACTTCTGTGCTGCGTAGTTCATCTCGTTCGTGCTCTTCGAACACGAGAACAGGGCGAACCCGTTGCCTCCGAGCTCGGACTTCACCGCGGTGAAACCGTCGACGACGCGCGTCAGCGCTTCATCCCAGGTGGCCTCTCGGAGGTCGCCACCCTTCTGATCACGGATCAGTGGTGTGGTGAGGCGTTGCTTCGGGGAGCCGGTGCGCATGTGTCCATGTTGCCAGACCCCACACCTCCCGTCACCGAGTACCGGAAGTCTCCCGCATGGTGAGAATGCAAGCTCTAGTCTCCGTCCGTGGGAGATGACACCGTGGCAACCCCAATCGGGGCAGGCGGCATCGTGCCAGACGCCAGGGTGGTTCCTGTCGGCGGCGGTGTGGCATTCGAAGACGGCGAGAATCGGGGCCGGATCATCGTGTCATCGCTGTCGACCGGTGGTGCGTACTCAGTGATGGAGTGGGTCGTCGCGCCGGGCACTCGTTCCGAGCCCGACGGTTTCGGTCCTCACCGCCATGGGGCGATCGAGGAGACCTTCCTGGTCCGGTCCGGCACGCTCGAGTTTCTGATCGACGAGACCATCACCGTGTTGTCCCCCGGCGATTTCGTTCGAGTACCACCAGGTGTCCGGCACGGCTATCGAAACACCACCGCCCAACCGGCCGATCTCGTCGTCACCTTCGTGCCCGGCGGGTTCGAGGAACTCTTCGTGAAGTACCGCAGCGATCAAGATGAACCAGGCGACGACGCCGCCTTCATTGCTGACGCCACACGGAACTTCGACTCGACGTTCGAGTAGGCGACGTCGACCGAAGCCCGAGCTCGAGCACCCCACGTCCATCGAGTCGTACCCTCTTCGTCATGCGAGTCTTCTTCACCGGCGGCAGCGGCAAGGCGGGGCGTCACGCGATACCGCATCTCGTGGACAAGGGACACCGGGTGGTCAACGGTGACCTCGTACCGCTAGGACACCCTGGAGTCTCCGACCTCCGGATCGATTTGACCGACTCCGGCCAGGTCTTCAACGCTCTGTCGGGGTATGCCGGCTTCGATGAGCTCGAGCCGGGAACCGGTGTCCCGTCTTATGACGCCGTCGTCCACTTCGCAGCGATCCCGGCGATCCTGATCCGACCAGACAACGAGACGTTTCGGGTGAATGCGCTCAGCACATACAACGTCATCGACGCCGCGGCGAAGCTGGGCATTCGCAAGGTGATCTTCGCCAGTTCGGAGACCACCTACGGGATCTGTTTCGCCGAGGGCGAACTGAAACCCAACTACGTGCCGATCGACGAAGAGCATCCGACGATTCCTCACGACAGCTATGCGATGTCGAAGGTCGTCAACGAGGTGACGGCGCGATCGTTCCAAGCGCGGACCGGCATCGACATCTACGGACTTCGCATCAACAATGTGATCGAACCGCATGAGTACAACGCGAGCTTTCCTGCCTTCGTCGCTGATCCCGGTCTTCGGCGCCGCAACATCTTCGCCTACATCGATGCCGACGACCTCGGCCACATGGTCGACTGCTGCCTCCGCACCGATGGCCTCGGCTACCAGATCTTCAACGTGTCTAACGACGACACATCCGTGGCGATCACCAGCGATGAGGTGTACGAACGCTTCTACACCGGCGTGCCGCGTCGGCGGGACATGGGCCGCTACGAGACGTTCTACGACAACTCCAAAGCCAAGCGGCTCGTTGGTTTCGCTCCCCGCCACACCTGGCGAGGTGACGTGAACTGAGGACCGCGCCATCGACGACTCGGATCGACACACGGCGGCCGCATGTCCCCCCTGGACAACGCTTCGTGCGTCTTCACCACATGCAGCGCACCTCTTCTCTCGTGCTCCCCTCCGTGATCTGTCTCCTGGCCGGCTTGGTGATGCCACGTTGCGGCAACGATCCGCAGCCGACCCTGCCGTCGACGTCGCCACCAACCACCGCGCCTTCGACCAACGGGCCGCCGGAAACGGCACCACCTCGCGTCGTATCGGCACCAGCGGGGCTCACCAGCTTCGACGCAACGCCACCGGGGCCCGGCTGGCAACGGCCTGAGTTGCTGACACCAACGATCGACCCTGTCCATGGCACCGAGGTGCGCCGCCTGACATCCGCCGACGGCACCCGCTTCGACCGCAACACCTACAGCAGGCGCCAACCGGAGAACGCCGACGGCACCCGCTTCCTCACCTATCACGGCGAGGCCGCATACAGGGTCTACGACCGAGCCGACGGCGAGCTCGTTCGCAGGCTCGACATCCACCCCGATGCCGAACCGCAATGGCACCCCACCGACCCAGACATCGTGCGCCACATCCTCGGCCCCAACAGCTATGTGGGCGACCTCCGGTGGTACGAAACGAACGTGACCACCGGATCGACCGAGGTCATAGCCGACCTCACTGACCGTGTCCGGCAGACACTGCCGACGGCGCAGTTCATGAAGGACAAGGCCGAGGGTTCGCCGAGCGCTGATGGCACCCGGGCGGCGTGGATCATCTATGACGGCCAGGAACAAGCGATCGGCATCGTGAGCTACGACCTCGCCATCGACACGGTCCTCGGTGTCGCTCCGCTCGAGCCCGGCGTCGGTCAGAACAGGGAGCTCGGGCTGCTCGACTGGGTGTCCATGTCGCCGACCGGCGACCACGTCATGGCCGGCTACTGGTACGCCACGATGGTCTACGACGCCGACCTCACCAACGGCCGCCAGGTGAGCAACAAGGCCGACCACAGCGACATCGCCCTCGACGCCGAGGGCCGCGACACCTACGTCTACATCGACTTCAGCGCCGATGTCGACGGGGGCTGGTTGGTCGCTGTCGACCTCGACAGCCTCGAACGCACTCGGCTCGTCGACCTCTACGACAACGCCAACACGAGCATCCACATCTCCGGCAAGGGGTACGACCGGCCGGGCTGGGTCGTGGTGTCCACCTACAATTGCAAGGTTCCCGGGGCCTGGTCGTGCGACAAGGTGATGCTCGTGGACCTCGGCGGCACCAACCGCATCTACGACCTCGCCCACACCTACAACTGCGGCGACAACTACTGGACGGAGACCCACGCTGCCGTCAACCGAGCCTTCACTCGGGTCTACTTCAACTCCGACAGCGGGTCCTGCGGCATCGACGCTGAGGTGTTCGAGCTCACGCTCCCGCCCTTCGGCGAGTGAACGTGGGAGCGCTCGTGCCTAGCCTCGACTCGTTGACTGATCGCGACCAGACGAAGCAGGGACCGACCGAGCTCTCACCGGAGGGCGAGGCCGACACCCCGAGTTTCGATCACACCTACCACCGCGAGTACAGCAAGCTCCTCGGTCTCGGGTTCGTGCTCACCGGCAGCAGGTCGATTGCTGAGGACCTCGTGCAGGACACCTTTGCCGAGGCACACAAGCGGTGGAACACCGTGTCGAGCTACGACAACCTCGGGGCGTGGCTGCGACGCGTGATGGTGAACAAGTCGACGTCGCGGGGACGCCGGCTCGTGTCCGAGGCCAAGATGCTGCGCGTGTTCGGAGCGAGACAGGCGCCGAGCGTCGATATTCCGGAGCACACGGGTGAGATCTGGAAAGCCGTTCGGGCACTGCCTCGGCGACAAGCCCAGACCGTGGCCTTGTTCTATTGGGAGGACCGCCCGATCGCCGAGATCGCCGAGATCCTCGAGTGTGGAGAAGAAACCGTGAAGACGCATCTGAAGCGGGCGAGAGCGACGCTGGCAACAAACCTCGACAGCCACGCCAACACGGCAGCGGACGACGGACTGGACAGCCGATGAGCCACGACTCGATCGACGATCAGCTCCGTTCCGCTGCCGCCGACGTCCGCTCCGGCCTCGACGGTGTGGAGGCACCGGCGTTCAGACCGCCGTCGCCCGTCGGGTCCAGGGTCGCACTCGTCGCCGCCGTCGCGCTGATCCTCGGCGGTGGCTGGTGGCTCACTCGGCCGGACGATCAAACCACGAATGTCGACGTTGCCGTGGACGACACGGTGACGACAGCGTCGACGAAAGATCCGACCGAACCCACGCTCGGCCCCGTTGTCGCTGGCAACATCACCGCAGAATCGGTCGCCGCCTCGTCCATGCAGCGGCCGGACCTCGGCACCTTCTCCCTCGAGCCCGACTTCGGCACATCCATCCGTCGGCTCACCGACAGCGCACCAGGCGAAGTCATCCAGCCGGTGTGGGCCAGGACCCAGGCCTTCAATGCGGACGGCTCACTGATCCTTCTCTATCGAACCGGCGACGGCACCGGACCCAAGGGTCACGTCGTGATCGACGCCAAGACGGGAGCGCTCGTCACCGAGCTCGACCTGGCCGGTCGGAGCGACATCGAGAACGTGTCCTGGCATTCTGTCGACCCGAACGTGCTGACCTTCCAACGGTCGAACGAGCTCGTCGACATCGATGTCAGAACCAACGAGATCACCGTCAGAGTGGTGTTCGCCCTGTGTGAGAACATCGGCAACGGTTCGGTCGCAGGGAGCACGGCGAGCGGCACTTCGGTGGTCGGCTTGCTGTGTTCTCGTACCGATGGTCTGAACCAGTGGTACGCGTTCGACCGCTCGAACAACTCGACCATTGTCGGAGCCATCGCGACGATCGATGCCGCCCCGATTCCGCTGGTGAGCAGATCTGGTTTCGTGGTCGTCGGAGATACAACGATCGTGGTTCTCGACGACGCACTCGAGCCGATCGACTCCATCGCCGTCGAGGCCTCGAGTTTCACGGTCGCCCAGGATCGGAGCGGGAACGACGTCGTTGTTGCCACCGTCTTCGGCGGGCCGACCGAACCGGGTACCGCACTGGTGGTCACGCTCGCGACTGGCGCCGTCGATGTGATCGTCGGCGAGGCGACCGGCTACCCATACCCGCCCGGAGGCACGCAGCTGTCGACAGCGGCGACCGACGCTCCCTATCTCGTGGCGATCTCGACGAACGCCGCGAGCAGCGGGGGCGTCCTCGAAAACGAGATCATGCTGCTCGACATCGACGGCGCCGATTCGGTTCTCTCCCGACTCTCCCACCACCGCAGCTCCGGTGCCGACGTCGGGTCCTGGCCCGGTGACTCGATGGTGGCCGTGAGCCCGGACGGCTCGAGAGTGCTGTTCTCGTCGGACTGGGGAACCGGCGGAATCGACACGTTCGTGATCGACCTCACCCGCTGATTCTCGCTTGGGTGAAGAGTTGTGTTGTCAAACACGTGTTCGTGGATTGAATGTCACACCCCCTAAGTACTGTGATGAGTATGAGTTTGGCGGAGATCTCATCACCCACGAAGTGCAGTCGGCGCTCGATCCGCGATGTCCGCGCTGCCGGCCTGGAAGCCGTTGAACTCCTCGCCGAAGCCGAACGCCTCCGCGCCGAAGCCGTTGCTGACCTGGTCGAGTTCCATGCCATCTACGGCCACATCACCGAGGGCTACCTCACACCACAACGCCAGTTGATCGTCGGCGCACGAGTCGCCGACTCCGAAGCCAACCGCATCTTCCGACTCGTCCGGTTCTGCGAACACCATCCTCTGGTCGCCGACCAACTGGCCGCAGCACTCATCACCGTCGAACACGCAGACGCCCTCATGAAACTCGCCGCCAACGTTGATCGTGGCGAGTTCGCCGACGCCTTGCCTGATCTCCTTTGCGCTGCGGTCGGTGTGGAGTTGTCGGTGTTCTGCGACCGCATCAGATCCTGGCGCTGGCGCATCCAACCCGAGATCGCTGATGAGGATCTCGACGCTGCTTACGACCGGCGGTCGCTGACCTCACAACGCAAACTGTTCGGCGGTTCCAAAGGCCAATACGAACTCGACGCCGCAGGCACCGCCATCCTCGAAGCCGGCCTCTTCACCACGCCTGACCCCACCGACCGCATCGACGGGCCCCGAACCCTGGCCCAACGCCGAGCCGACGCCGTTCGCTTCGCTCACTAACGGAGTTGCTCGCTGCGCTCTCAACTCCCACGGCTCGACGACGACATCACTACCGCCGACCCAGACGACGGCGAACCAGCGGGTGGCTGCCAGTGGCCTGCCGGTGCCCGCCAGGCGTCGCGACCAACCGTCGATGTCATCATCGCTCTGCCGACGCTGTTGGGTGTCGGCTTCGACCTCGACGATCATCGGACAGGCGCCGGTGACGTTGACTGGGCTTCGATCGAAGCCTCCTTCGCATTGACCGGACGTGCTCCACGCAGGGTGATGCAGCAGTTCTTCTGCGATGCGTCATGGCGGACCCTCATCACCTCAGGCGGTTCGATCGTTCTCGACTACACCCGCGCCAAACACGAAGTGAATCGGTCGCAACGGCGTGCCGTCCAACGTCGAGATCGTCACTGCCAATTCTCTGGGTGCGATCGGCACTGGGGAGAGTCGTGAGCGCAGCGAGCGACTCTGAGCAACCCGCAGGGTTGCCGATGGTTGCGATGTGCATCACCTCCGAGCCAAGGAAGATGGCGGTTGGGACCTGTTCGACAACCTCGCCCTCCTGCGCAGAAGACACCACACGATGGTCCACCAGCAAGGCTGGCAGTTGTGGCGCGACACCGACGGCCGAATACAAACCGCCACCCCCTGAGCCTCGGGGGTGGCGGAACCCGGAACTTGAAACCGCCGCTCGGCCTCGAATGGGATCGGTAGTCTCTGCTGATGCGTTGGTCCCAGCTGTTCTCGCCCACCCTTCGAGATGCCCCGAACGATGCGGTGGCGCCGAGCCATCAGCTGCTGATCCGGGGCGGTTTCATGCGTCAGCTCCATGCTGGTCACTACTCGATGCTCCCGTTGGGCTGGCGGGTCCATCAAAAGGTGGCGAACATCGTCCGGGAGGAGATCGAGGCACTCGGCGGCCAGGAGTTCCTTCTTCCGACCATGCATCCGGCCGACATCTGGAAGCAGTCGGGCCGCTGGGACACCATGGGCGAGATCATGTTCCGCCTCGAGGACCGAAAGGGGGCCGAGAACGCACTCGGCATCACCCACGAGGAGATCTTCGCCACCGTCGCCTCCGAACTCAGTTCGTACAAGCAGCTTCCACAGATCTGGTACCACATCCAGATCAAGTTCCGCGATGAAGCCCGCCCCAAGAGCGGCCTGCTCCGAGTCCGCGAGTTTCACATGAAGGACTCCTACTCGTTCGACATCGACGAGGCCGGCCTCGACCGGGCGTTCGACGCTCACGACCAGGCGTACAGAACGATCTTCGAGCGGATCGGCGTGCCTGCCTTCGGCGTTCAGGCCAGCTCCGGCGCGATGGGTGGCAACAGCTCGGTCGAGTTCATGACACCGTCGGACGCCGGCGAGGACGACGTCGTTCGCTGCCCCTCCTGCGACTACGCAGGCAACGTCGAGAAGGCGACGTCGATCCTGCCTCCGACCGATGACGGCGATGCCACCGAGCTGGAGAAGTTCGCCACGCCCGGCGTCCGCACGATTGCGGCACTCGAGGCCTTCGACGGCGGAGCGGCGGCAATCGACCAACTGAAAACGCTGGTCATGGTGCTCGACGACCAGGTCACGCTCGTAGTGGTCCGCGGCGATCACCAACTCAACACCCAGAAGCTCGCCGATGTCACCGGCGCCATCGAGGTTCGGCCCGCAGAGGTGGGCGAGACCATCACTTCCCTTGGCGCCAAGCCGGGAAGTCTCGGTGCGGTCGGCGTCGACCAACTTCCCGTGATCGCCGACCTGGTAGTAGAGGGTCGAGTCAACATGACCACCGGCGCCAACGACGACGATTGGCACTACCGCGGTGTCAGCGTCGCACGCGATCTGACAGTCGAGCGGTTCGTCGACCTCCGACAGGTGGAGGCCGGTGAGGCTTGTCCTGTCTGCGGATCGCCACTCGAGATCGTTCGCTGCATCGAGATCGGTCACATCTTCAAACTCGGAACCACCTATGCAGACACGTTCAACGTCACCGTCGCCGACGAGTCCGGGGCGATCGCCCCGGTGCAGATGGGCAGCTACGGCATCGGAATCGGCCGCAACATGGCCGCCGCAGTCGAGGCCAACCACGATGACAAGGGCATCGTTTGGCCCGTCTCGATCGCACCGTTCGAGCTCGTCATCACTCTGATGCGAATCGACGACGACTACCTCGAGGCCGGCAACGAGCTCTACCAAGCGTTCAAGGCTGCCGGGGTCGACGTCCTCATCGACGACCGTGACGCGAGAGCAGGGGTCAAGTTCGCCGATGCCGAACTCATCGGCATCCCCCATCGCATCACGCTCGGTCCGAGAGGCATGGCTGACGGTCAGGCCGAGGTGACCAACCGGGCAACCGGCGACACTGGCAACATCTCAATCGACGAGGTCGTCTCGCATCTCGCACCACAGATCATCAAGGAGCGCAATCATGGCCGTACGACCTGATTCGAAGGCCTCCAGCGTGCCGTTCCCACGGCACCCTGCCCGATTCTTCGACGACCTCGACGCGGCAGCGACCGCCGTCGTCCGTCATCTCGACAGCACAGCCGGAAGCTTTGATCGTCTCACTGCGGTGAGCGACCCGGCCCACATCACGGCCCAGGACATCGTGGCCTGCTCGATGATGGAGCATCCCGTGCCTGCCGCAGCCGCAGCCTGGATCCTCAGTCCCGAAGGTGAGTGGTTGACCGCCGAGATCCTGTCTGACATCTCGCCGAACGACGAACTCTGGGGCTGCAATGCCGGCGTCATCCTGCGCGCCGCCGACCTGTTCCAGCTGCTGCGATCACCGACGTCTCAAATGCCGGCCGAACACAATGATCCCGCCGTCAGCCAGGCCGTGGCCACCTGCCTGCTCGCAGCCAAACGACCGCGGCTGGTGCCCATCGACGACCGTCAGATCCGCCACTCGCTCAAGTATCCGAAGAACACGCTGTGGTTCCGTCGCTGGAAGGACGTGATGGACGATGAGCTCCTCGGGCTTGCCAGGACCGCCCGCCATCTCGCCGGCGAGGAACACGCCGCTGCGGTGAACCTCAGTGAGCTGCGTGTCCTCGACATCGTGGTGCGGGGCCGCGCCAAAGATCGCCGCCGCTGACCCGTCTGGTCAGTCGCCGTCGACGAGGTCGGAGACTGCATCGCGGATCTCGTCGAGCGGGGTGTCGACCAGCACCGTGTCCTCGAGCGAGTCGTCGTCGACCATCAGCCAGGCAAGCACACCGAGGACCGCCCCGATCATGGGGAAGACGAAGAAGGCCCAGAGCTGGGTGATGGCGGCGTCACCGGCGAAGATCGCCATTCCGAAGCTCCGAGCTGGATTCACCGATGTGTTGTCGATGGGGATGCTGACCAGGTGAATCACGGTCAGCGTGAGGCCGATGGTGAGGCCGCTTGCCGCCCTCGGGAATCCCTGGTTCGTGGTGGAGAGCACGACGAACATGAGAACGGCGGTGAGCACCACTTCGGCGATCATCATCGACCCGAAGGCGTAGAACCCGTTGTCGACGCCCCAGAGATTCACGGCGAAGTTGGTCGTGTCGGCGTCGAAGCCGCCGAGATTGCCACGGGCCATGAGCAGGATGACCAGGCCACCGAAGCTGGCTCCAAGGAGCTGAGCCATCCAGTAGATGGGAACGAGCGCCCCGTCGATCTTGCGCATCACGGCCATACCAAGCGTGACCGCTGGGTTGATGTGGCAACCCGAGACCGGGCCGACGGCGTAGACGGCAACCATCAGCGCCAGCCCGAAACCTAGTGCGACGCCGAGGATCCCGACGCCCCCCTCACGAGTTGCCAGAACGGCGGTGCCGGGACCACCGAGCATCAGGATGAAGGTGCCAACGAACTCGGCGGCAAAGATTCGACCATTGGTCATCATAAATACTCCTTGGATTCGATCGACGGCGGCGAGGCACACATCGACTGCCGCAGTTCAGCACAGTGCGCGGCGCTCGACAGGCTCTCGCACACATCAATCACTCGGAACCGGTTCAGCCGGCCGGCCCAGTCGGATCTCCGGCGGCAGCGGTGGGACGGGCCTAGCCTCGGACTGATGGACACGAGATCGCCAGCATCGTGGCGCCGCCGCCTCGAGCTCCTCCTCGGCATACCGGCGAGCGACGGCAACCTCGTCGAGGTGCTTCGCAACGGTGATGAGATCTTCGCTGCCATGCTCGGCGCGATTCACGCCGCCGAGCGTTCGATCGACATGGTGACCTTCGTGTTCTGGCGAGGCGACATCACGCAGGCATTCACCGACGCCCTCAGCGAGCGGGCACGCTCCGGCGTGCGTGTGCGGCTGCTGCTCGACACCTTCGGGTCCCGGCACATCGCCGCAGACCAGGTGGCGAAGATGCGGAGTGCGGGTGTCGACCTGCGCTGGTTCCGGCCGATCGAAGCCGCTGAGGGCAAACGCCTCACAAGGGTGAATCGCCGGACGCATCGCAAAGTCCTGGTATGTGATGAGCGCACGGGCTTCACCGGCGGCGTTGGTATCGCGCAGGAGTGGACCGGCACCGCGTCGAATCCATCGGAGTGGCGCGACACCCACTTCCGGGTGGTCGGCCCGGCGGTCGACGGCCTCCACGGTGGTTTCATCGACAACTGGCTGGAGACCGGCCCGCTCCAGATCGACGAGATGTTCGACCACTTCCCGAACCAGCCGGCCGCCGGCACCTCGACCGTGCAGGTCATTCGCGGAGCGGCGGAGGCCGGCAGCAACGACATCGCCAACCTGTTCGAGATCCTCTTTCGCGAGGCGGAACGACACATCCGCATCACCACGGCGTACTTCAACCCTGACCACGAGGTGGCAGCGATGCTCGTCGACGCTGCTCACCGAGGCGTCGAGGTGGATGTCCTGGTGCCGGGCCGCCACGCCGACAAACGCTTCGTGCAGATCGTCGGCGAGGCACGCTACGCCCAGCTCATGCACGCCGGGATCAACATTCGGGTCTACGACGCCACCATGCTGCACGCCAAGATCGTCACGGTCGATGGCATCGTCGCCTCGGTCGGCTCGGCCAACATCAATCAGCGGAGCATGCAATACGACGAGGAACTCAATCTGGTCGTCATCGACTCGGTGATCGTCGACGCACTCGACGCTGACTTCGACGCAGACGTCGCCAAGAGCACACACATCGATCCGGACGACTGGGCAGCGCGTGGGCCGATCCAGCGGGCGGCAGAGCGGGCGATCTCGGTCGTCGCCGACCTGATCTGACTCCGTAGCCTCCACGAGTGCCCGAGATGAAGCCCCTGATCGATCAACGTCGAGCAGACTCACGCCACAGCGAGCGAGCCACCACGGGGTATCTCGCCTTCCTCGGAATCCTGCTGGCGTTCGGGATAGATGTCGCCCTTCCGGCGTTCGACGACATCGAGGCCGACCTCACGACAGGCGGCTCATCGGTGTCGCTGATCGGCACGCTGTATTTCCTCGGGATGGCTGCCGGCCAGCTCATCTACGGCCCCATTGCCGATCGCTTCGGGAGGCGACCCGCCCTCGTCTTCGGGCTCACGCTCTACGCGGCCGGCGCCTTCGCCTCTGCGCTCGCACCGTCGTTCGGCTTCCTGCTGGGATCCAGACTGCTCTGGGGACTCGGTGCTGCGGCTCCCGCTGCCTTGCGGACCGCCATCGCCCGCGACCTCTTCGAGGGCGATCAGATGGCGAGGATCGTCACTGCGGTCACGGCCGTATTCATGATCGGACCCATCTTCGTCCCGATCGTCGGGCAGGCGATCCTGACGATCGCCCCGTGGCCAACCGTCTTCCTGGCCGCCATGTTGCTGGCACTGATCGCCATGGCCTGGACCGTCTGGTTCGGCGAGTCGTTGGCACCCGAACACCAACGTCCACTTCGAGCACGGCCGCTGATCGAGGCCGGCCGCACCGTGATCCGCACGCGGCCGACCATCGGCCACATCGCAGCCCAGACGTTCTCCGGCGCAGCGTTCTTCTCCTTCCTCGGCAGCTCCCAGCCGATCATCGATCGCATCTACGGCCGCGAAGAACAGTTCGCACTCTTCTTCGGCAGCGGCGGCGTCCTCATGGTGCTCGCGCTTCTCCTGAACAATCGGATGATCGGCCTCCGCGGTGCCCGCAGGATGGCCCTCGCGAACTCCACCTTGCTGGTCGTGGTCACTGGCGTCGGCTTGATCATCACCCTCGGAGCCGACGGTCGACCATCGATCTGGGTCTGGTTCGTTTCAGTGGCCCTGGCCAACGCGGTCATCACGACGATGACACCGATGTGCTCGGCGCTCGCCCTCCAACCGATGGGAGCACTGGCGGGAACGGCCTCGTCGATTCTGGGGGTGCTCACCCTGGCCGTGGGCGCGCTCCTCGCCGCGATCATCGACTCTCGTATCGACACGACGGTGACGCCGATGTCGGTTGGTTACTTCGTGTTCGCCGCTCTGGCCCTAGCCTCGCTGCGCTGGGCCGGCGACCCGGCCGAGGCTGAGCGTTCTCCACTTGTTCAGGTCTGATCGGGAAGCGATCCGACCACTCCCCCGTTCCACCTTGCACGTGCGTCACACTCGCGCCGAGCCCAGGGGGACCATGACCACCAGCATCGATCCAGACGAACACCTCGAAGAGGCGGCGCCCGCCGCCCGGCTGAAGCACCCTCGGGCCGTGCGCTGGATGCACTGGATCAACTTCCCGCTGCTGATCGTGATGATCTGGTCGGGCTATCGCATCTACTGGGCCGATCTGCGCGACCCGTTCGTCCTCGGCGTGGGCGACTACTCGTTCTTCGAGTTCTGGCCGACATGGGTCAACGAGAAGCTGCAGCTGGAGAGTCGCCTCGCTCGCGGGATGGCCTTCCACTTCAGCTTCGCCTGGCTCTTCACCCTGAACGGGATCGCCTATGCCATCTACACGTGGCGAAGCGGTGAGTGGCGCCAGATCGTCCCCGAGCGGGGAACCGTTCGCGACAGCATCCAGGTCTTCCTCCGCGACCTGGGCATCGGCCGGTCGAAACCGCTCCCACCGCAGGCCCGCTACAACGGCGCCCAGCGGCTCACCTACTCCATGATCCTCCTTCTCGGCGGCGTGGAGGTGCTCACCGGGCTGGCGATCTACAAGCCGACGCAGCTCTCGCCCCTCACCTCATTGTTCGGCGGCTACGAATCAGCCCGCTTCATCCACTTCGCGATCACGATCGTCTTCATCGTGTTCTTCGCGGTCCACCTCATCCAGGTGGGGAGAGCAGGGTGGTCGAACTTCACGAGCATGATCACCGGCTACGAACGACAGGAAGGAAACAGACATGGCTGAGACCAACGACCAACGGGCCGCACGTTACGCCGACCTCGAAGCGTCGTATCCGACGATTTCCCAGGCCGACTACCGGCGGCGCTCACGTCGCTCCGTCTTGACCGGTGGTGCAGCAGCACTCGCCGGATTCGCCGGGTGGCGATGGATCCAGAACGCGCCTGCGGATGGCAGAATTCCGGCACCACTTCGCGATGTCCATGAAGCGAACGAGTCGCTCTGGCGAGCACTGTTCCGGGGAGACAAGCTGGCGCCGACGTTCGATCGCGGCGATTCCTCGATGCTCCGGGTCAACGGTCGACGAGGCATCGGGGAGGAGATCGATCTCGCTACCTGGTCGATGTCGGTCCGCACCGAAGGCCAGGAAATCGCGACCCACACCCTCGACGACATCACCGGACTTCCGAAGCAAGAGATGACGGTCGAACACAAATGCGTCGAAGGCTGGAGCCATGTGGTCACATGGGGCGGCGTCCGCTTCACCGACTTCCTCGAGGCCCATCATGCCGAGCGGCTCAGCTCACCTTCCGAGTTCGTCAGCCTGGAGACACCTGACCGCGGCTTCTATGTCGGGCTGGAGTGGGCGGCGATGATGCACCCCCAGACACTCCTCGCATTCGAGCTCCAAGGAGAAGCGCTTGACCAGGAACACGGAGCGCCCCTTCGACTCGTGACCCCGTTGAAGTACGGCATCAAGCAACTCAAACGCATCGGCGTCATCGAGTTCACCGACACGCGGCCGGCTGACTTCTGGGGCGAGCGAGGTTACGACTGGTACGCAGGCCTCTGATCGGTCGACGAAGGACGGCCGAACCGCCGGAGATGTTCGGTCAGACCCGAGCGTCGGCAGCGGCGTCGATGATCGATTCGTCGGTCGCCGACTCGAACACGACCTGCGACGTCTCACCATCGCGGCCGAGCTTCGATGGTTCGACCAACACGCCGATCTTCCACGTCTGGTCGTAGCCCAACGTCGTGCCGTGGTTCACATTGCGTCGATGGCGAAGGATCTGCGATACGAGGTTCGTCACCCGGATGCGGGCTGCATCCTTGGATTCCGGCGAGTCCACCATCTCGATCTCTCGGAGACCGAAGGCCTCCATGCCAGACGTCGATGCCGTGACAGAGCCGTCGCGACCCTTGCCGACGACGATGTCGACCCAGAGATCGAGAGGAAGACTCGGGAACGCCGAAGCCTTCTCCATGAAAGCCCTGCGGCTGATGAGGTGCGGCGTCGCCGGCCAGTACACGCCGAGCGCGTCCGGAGCGGCAGCGAGGGCAGACGACGTGATCTTCGTCGCCAGTGAGAACAGGTCCGTCGCACGACGATTGTCGATGTCGACCGAGATCACCATGTGCGACTGGTGGCGCATGAGTCCATTGATCGAGCCGGGCCACAGCTTGTCGGCCACCCGCCGCTCCGGGAAGTCTTCGTAGTCGATCGGCGACGCGACGTTGACCATCAGAATCGCCGCTTCGCCAAGAGCGAACCCGACTTCGTGATCGCCTCGCACGAGATTCTGCAGGTTGCCGATCTCGGGCCAGCGCCATCCCAGATCGTTCACCAACAGCTTTCCGTCGATGTTCGGCAAACCCTCGAACAACACCAGAGCCTGTACCTCTGCCACGCGGTCATCCTCACCTTCGAGATCGATGGGCCGGATGTCCTGTCGGCGAAGCCGCGGAACACCGGTCTGCTTGACCTATCGGCAGCACTCCGGTGGAGGTTGAGTACCCACAGTCGCAAACGCAGATCAACGATCGAACGGTGGATCTCCTGGCCGTTCACTCGTGAGACCGTGGCCCGCCACCGGTGACCCGCCGGCTCCTGAGAACCCGGATTGGCGCCACGCCTCGAACACGACGACCGCCACCGCGTTGGCCAGGTTCAGGCTTCGATTTCCGTCTCGCATCGGAATCCGGAGGCGATGGCCAGACGGCATCGAGGCCAGGATCTCCCCACTCAGGCCGTGACGTTCCGGCCCGAACACGACGACGTCATCGGCCAGGAAGTCAACATCGCTGTACGAGCGCTGAGCGCTCGACGTGAAGCCGAACCACCGACCTGCGAGTTTGCTGCGAACCGAGACGAGATCGGGGTGCACGGTGACATCGGCCAGCTCGTGATAGTCGAGGCCGGCCCTGATGAGGTCGGCATCGGCCATACGAAACCCGAGGGGCTCGACGAGGTGGAGCGACGAGCCGGTGTTGGCGCACAGCCGGATGATGTTTCCCGTGTTCGGGGCGATCTCGGGGGCGACGAGGACGACGTGCACCCATGGAGTCTGCCCGTCTGGGCCCGATCGCCCGCTTGGTGAGTCGTTCGACACGGGCAGAACGTGCTCGAAGCTCCTTAGGGTGATGACACATCTACGGGCCTCTGCGGCCCCACTGGCGAGAAGAATGCCTACCGAACACGAAGCGAACGATCCTTACCAGCCCACGGGCGATCAGACGACCATCGGCAGTCCGATCTTCGCCGATGGCATCCCGTTCGACGATCCGCTCGCACCCCCGCCAGAACTCGAGGCCGACCAGCCCGTCCAGACCAACGAACCAGTCGAGGCCGACCAGCCCGTCCAGACCAACGAACCAGTCGAGGCCGACCAGCCCGTCCAGACCAACGAACCAGTCGAGGCCGACCAGCCCGTCCAGACCAACGAACCAGTCGAGGCCGACCAGCCCGTCCAGACCGACCAGCCCGTCCAGACCAACGAACCAGTCGAGGCCGACCAGCCCGTCCAGACCGACGAACCCGAGAATGAGGAGCTCCAACCAAATGAAGAGCTGACCGGATTCGCGGCGCTCGGACTTGGCCCCGAATTGCTGGCCACGCTGACCGAGCTCGGGTACGAACAGCCGACGCCGATCCAGGTCGAGACCATTCCCCTGCTCTTGACGGGCATCGATCTTCTTGGCCAGGCGGCAACCGGTACCGGGAAGACGGCCGCCTTCGCTCTGCCCATCCTCGAACGCATCGGTTCCGGAGCGAAACCACTCCCCAGAGCTCTCGTACTCACTCCCACGCGTGAGCTCGCCATTCAGGTCAGCGAAGCAATTCAGCAATACGGGAAGAAGCTCGGCATCGAAGTCGTCGCCGTCTTCGGCGGTCAGCCGATCCACCGTCAGCTGCGTGCCCTGGACCGTGGTGTCCACGTCGTCGTCGCAACTCCAGGCCGAGCGCTCGACCACATCAAGCGCCGCAGCCTTCGTCTCGATCGGATCGAGACCGTCGTACTCGACGAAGCAGACGAGATGCTCGACATGGGGTTCAGCGAAGACCTCGAGGCGATCCTCGATGAAACTCCGGCCGAACGCCAGACCGTCATGTTCTCGGCCACGCTCCCGCCCCGCATCAACGCGATCGCCAAACGACACCAGAACGATCCAGTGAGAATTCGCGTCGGTCGTGCAGACGCGACACCAGGCAACGCCGATGTGGCTCAGTCGGTCTACATGGTCAGTCGAAAGCACAAGGCGGCTGCGCTCGGCCGCATCCTCGACATGGAGTCGCCGCAGGCTGCGCTCGTGTTCTGCAAGACCCGCGCCGACGTCGACGATCTCACCGAGGTGATGATGGGGCGCGGCTACCGAGCCGAAGCGCTGCACGGCGGTATGGATCAACCCCAGCGGGATCGGGTCATGGGGCGACTCCGTGACGGAACCGCCGAACTCCTGATCGCCACCGACGTCGCCGCTCGTGGGCTCGACGTCGATCTCTTGACCCACGTCGTCAACTACGACGTGCCGCCGGCACCCGAGTCCTATGTCCACCGCATCGGCCGAGTCGGTCGCGCCGGCCGCGAAGGTGTTGCCATCACCCTCGTCGAGCAGAAGGAGAAGCGTCTCCTCCGCAACGTCGAACGGCTCACGAAGCAATCGATCGCGGTGCGCAGTCTCCCCACCGTGGCCGACGTCAAAGCCAGCAAGATCCAACGAACGACCGATCGGGTCGGTGAGGCATCGAGCGATGCCGACCTCGAAACGTATCGTTCAGTGCTCGATCAACTCGCCGAGACTCACGGCCTCGAAGCCGTCGCCCTCGCCGCCATCAAGTTGCTCCACGAAGTCGAGCATCCGGGTGAGGACACCGAGATTCCCGCAGTCGTCGACCGATCGTCCGGTGATCGAGGCCGCGGCAACGATCGCTCGAGTCGGGGCAACCGCTCGAACGCTGACCGCCAAGGTGGTGGCGACGCCACCGGCGATACACAGTTCGTCTTCATCGGCCTCGGCGGCAAGGCCAAGATCCGACCGGGTGATCTGGTGGGCGCCATCGCCAACAACACGAATCTGAGCGGCAAGCAGATCGGTCCGATCCGCATCTCCGATCATCACAGCGTGGTGGGAGTTCCGGCCTCAGCCGTCGACGAGGTCATCAAGACGATGCACGGCATGCACCTCCGAGGCAAGAAGGCCAAGGCCCGCCGCTACTCGGATTGACATCGCCGTCAGCGAAGTCGGCGGAGCGCTCCAAGGACGAACTTCACAGCCACGACGGCGAACACGAGCAGTAGAGCCAGCAGTGCACCGAGGCCGAACTGACGAGCCACGGAGACTCGCTCTTCCGGCTCTGCGAGTGTCGCCAGCGCAGCTTCGACCGCGTCGACGGTCGGAGTCTTGCTGCGAACGACTTCGCCTCCGCCGCGTACGCCGAGCGCATCGCCACCGAAGGCAGACCAACCGCTCCTGGTGGCGTAGTCGACGAAACTTCTGCTCAGTTCCTCATGCGGGCTGAAGAGGACGAGCAAGTCACGATCGGCCCACGACCTGCTCGCCGAGAGGAACGCAAGGTCCGCCGGGTTCTCACCGGCGACGAAGGCCAACTGTTCGGATCGGACGGTCGTGAGGTCTCGGGCGACTGCATCGGCAACCGGACCTTCGCCGTTGGTCACGATGAGCCCCGGCGCTGACCCGGACAAGACCTCTTCGATCGACGCACTGTCGGGATGTATCGGGATGGGGCTCGCCCCTTGGAGTACACCGAGCGTGCCCATTGCCAGCTCCAACTCGCTGTCCGTGTCCCCGACCGCCACCGAGAACGGTCCGAGGGCGACCTGCGGAAAACGATCCAGGGAGGGTGGCAGGGACTGCCCCGGTTCGGCGTCGACCCAGGAGGCGGCGTCAAGCGTCAGCTCGTGATTGGGGAGCTGGTCTCCGCAGTCCAGGGGAAGCTCTGACCTGATGACGACCACGTTGTCCCGACCGACCTTCGAGGCATCGATCACGAACTCCAGGTCGAAACGTCCGGAGGGGTCGTAGTCGATCGAGTCCTGAAGATCACCGTTGAACCACAGCGTCACGACGGGATCCTGACCCTGAGTGGAAGAAGCGAGCGCCACCCCGCCCAGACGTACCCGAATCTCCTCGACCGGTTCGCCGAACGCCGCCTGCGGCAGCGAAATCGGCAGTTCGAGCACGCGGCTACCGGTCGCCGACAATCGTCGCACCCCGACATCGCGAAGGGATCGCTGGCCCAAGAGGTCGAGCGATCCCGCGCCGTCCTCGAGTTCCTCGACGTGGACGGTGTCACGGGTGATGAATGCCAGTTGCGGAGCGCTGACGGCTGCGGCCATCTCCTCGAGCAGACCAGGAGGCCCAGAGATCTCGAGGTAGGTCCCGTTGATCCCCTGTCGTACCTGCATCAACGCCTCGTCACCCTCTGCCAACACCACCGTGCGGGTGAACGGGTCGTTGCTGACCGGAGGCGGAAGCGGATTGGCGGCCTCGGCCGGCTGGTGAACGACGTCGAGCGCAGGCATACGCGCGTAGCGGCGGGCCAGCGCCGTCGCCAGCTCCAAGGATGCCGACCGGACCGATGGGTCCGCCCCCGGGTCGATCACGACGATGGCCGACTGGAGAACCGGTGGGAAGAAATCAGCGATGTTCTCGGGTCGGGTGTCGATCCGCTCGAAGAAGAATTCATTGTCGACGAGCCGAAGGGCCGACTGCTCGACGACGCTCGAGGTGCATGTGGCCCCGAACCGCTCCTCGACTGAGATCGCAAGTGTGGTGTCGGTGGCCACCGGCGTGTCGAGCGTGAAGGTCAGCTCCTCTGTGGAACCACCGGGCACCGTCGCTGAGAACACCGACACACCGTCGATGGCCATGTCGAGCTGGATCTCGTGGACCGCACTCGGAACCACGACCGTTGTCTTGAAGGCGGTGAACACCAGTCCGTCTGCGACCGCGATGTCGATCTCGCGTCGACCGGCGGGGCGAAGGAGGGTGATCGTGTCGCCGAGACCGAGATCTCCGGAATCGAACGATGCAGAAGGCAGCAGCGGATCAGTGTCGTCCTCGACCTGGTTCGGAACGAGAGCGTTGTCGACGAACGTGACCAGCCGCCCGTCATCCGACTCTGCCGCAAGACCCCCGTCAGTCGAATCATCGATCTGGAGCGGCACCAACGGCGCCGCCAGGCCGATCGCCGGAGGAAGCACCAAGAGACAGCAGATGGCCAACGCAAACACACCCGCGAACCGACGACCTGTCGTGCGAATCACGCCGACTCCACCTGTTTGAAGCCGGCTCTGGGCATCTCGCCCCACGCCGTCTCGCCGGGCAGCAAGGAACGAATACGCCACACCAGGGTGAGCTGCCGATAACCCCAGTTCAGCAGCACGGCGAAAAGGATCAGGCGCCGGACATCACTCGGCCGATGGTAGATCGCGAGACGTTGGACGCCGACGAGGACAGCGAGCATGGTCAAGGCCATACCGAAGAATTGCGTCGTCAGGAAGATCGCCAACGCCGCCTCGGGATCGACGAACCGGAAGCCAACGAGAATGACGAGCAATACCCATCCGATCGCTTCGAGGATCGGACCGATCCATTCGAACACGTAGAGCGAACCCATGCCGACAGTGCCGACGACACCGTATCGGCGACGTCCGATCATGTTTCCGTAGTCATCCATGATCAGTTTCAAGCCCCGGTGCCAGCGGATCCGCTGCCGTTCCAGGATGGCTTTGTCTGAGGGAAACTCGGTCCAGACGATGGCCTCCGGAACCTGCGCGATTCGATACTTGGCGCCGCTCTCGAGCTGGTGCTTCTGAATGCGCATGCACATGTCCATGTCTTCGCCGAGGTGGCCGTGCACGTACCCGCCAACGCCGAGGATGGCGTCTCTTCGAAACAGCCCGAACCCTCCCGAGATGATCGGCATGGCACCGATGTGCGCCAACCCCGGCCTGGCGACGAGGAATGCGGTCAGGTACTCGATCAGCTGACAGCCGACCCAGAAGTTACTCCCGACCCGACGATCGACGATCCGTGGGCCATCGATGGTGATGTCATTGGCCGGAAGCAGGGTCGTTCCCACACCAATGACCTCATCGGGGCTCACGACGACCTCGGCCATGCAGCGAGCGATGACGTCGAGCTCCATGAACTCATCGGCATCCATCACCACGACCCAGTCGTAGGTCGCGATGTTCACGCCGACGTTCGAGTTGTCGGCTTTCGCTCCCGAGCCTGCTTTGTCGACGACGACCAGGTTGGGAACCTGTTGCGATCGGTAGATGGCAAACAGTTCTTTGGTCTCGATCGGGCCACCTGCCGGCTGAGACTCGAACACGTGCATGTCGAAACTCTCGATCAGCACGCCCATCGTGTTGTCCTTCGAGCCGTCGTTGACGACGATGATCTCGAGATTCGCGTACTGCTGTTCAAGCGCACTCCGGACCGTGTGGACGATCACCGCTTCCTCGTTGTACGCAGGCAGGATCAGCGAGACTCCCGGCGCACTAGCGTCGACCTTGATCTTCTGGAGTGCCAGTTGGCGGTTTCCGTGGCGGTGACGATTCAACAGTTGGCCGGACAGCGTGGCCCACGTGATCATGGCCAGGTACTGGAGGATGGTGAAGCCGAAGCAGATCCCCATGAACACGACGACGCCTGTGCGGATCATGGCGCTGCGGTTTCGTGTGTCGTCGTCTCATACGGATTCGCCGGCTCACGTCGTGGCAGGCCGGCAGCCGTTTCCTTGCCGTCACGGCCCGCGTTCGACCAGAGGACTTCGGAGGCCATCGATGCCGCGTCAGATGACTCACCGCTGGCAGCGGCCCGATGCAGGATGGCCCGGCCGGCGTCGGTCTGAGCCAGCCTGGAAGCGGCGGCGAACCGCGTCATCCGATCCGGTGCCGTGAGGGCTCCGGCGAGTGCGATCTGAGCACCGGGGTGTTCGATGGTGTTCGCAAGCGCGTTGACCGCAGCCAGTCGTCGCTGACTCGAAGGGTCGTCGAGCGCCTCGATCAGCACGCTCAGAGCATCGCTGGCCGAGCCGGCGTCCGGGAGCACACCTCGTGCCAGCGACTGCTCGGCCAACATCGGAGCGTTTCGCCACTGCGGACGGGCCACGGGCATCCGACTGTCAGGATTGCTGGCCATGGCGCTGGTCGCCCGGCCGAGCGTGTCGAGCACCCAGCCGCCAGAACGGTTGACGAGACCGACCAACACGCCGATGGCGACCGACGGGTCGAGGGTCACAAGGGCCTCGGCCGCAGCTCGGACCACTTGCTCGTCCTCGGCGTTGGCCAGGTTCGCGACCTCCCCGAGCAGACTCGTCAACTCGAGGATCTCGACGGTTTCCAGTCCTTCGATGCGATCCAATGGGTCATCACTGACGAGCTTCGCCCGGGCCCATTCGTCAACTGAACTCCGTCGTACGGCCTCGAACAGCTGCCGGTTCGCGAGTTCGCCGTAGCTACGGGCGATGGCCGCCATTGAAAGCACGACGGGCGTCGGGTCCTTCTGCGAACTCATCAGACGGTCGATCAGCTTCGTTGCGTCGGCTCCGCCGTGCCCCTCGGCAAGCAAAACGCCGAGTTCGTAGGCGTCCTCCCACAGCTGGCCTGCAGTTCGGGCTCGCCGCAACACAGCGTGGCGGGTGAACACAGTCCACACGGCCGTCAACAGGAACAGCGAGAACGCAGCCCCCGCGAGGAGCCAAGTGAAGTCCAGTGCTCGCATCGGGTTCCATCGGCAACGGCATCCGCTGCGTGAGCCGAGAGTGCCTAATGGGCCGGTGGTTCGCCGGATATGGGCCGTTCGGCTCATCAGAACTCGGCTGGCAGACTCCCAGCCGTGTCACCGAGCGGAGCGGTGACTGCTGACCCAGTCGAGGAAGGGTTCGCGCTCCCAGGAGTTCACCACCGAGTCTCGTGGCGCCCAGCCCCGCTGTGCCGTCAGCACGCCGTACTCCATGCGCCCGAGTTCGGAGGTGTGGTGACTGTCGGTGTTGATCACGAGCTTCACACCTCTGGCCACCGCCTGGCGCACGACGTCAGACGCGGCGTCGAGCCGTTGCAGTGCTCCGTTGATCTCGAGCGCGACGTCGTATTCGAACAGGGCCTCGAGCACAGCTGCCACATCGATCTCGATGCCGGGGCGGCGGCCGATGTACCGACCGGTGAGGTGGCCGATGGAATCCACGGTCGGGTCAGCGATGGCGGCGATCAGCCGGTCGGTCTGCTGGGCGATCGAGCGGTCGAAGTGCGAGTGCACCGATGCCACCGTGTAGTCGAACATCGCCCGGAACTCGTCGGTGTAGTCCAGGCCACCATCGGGTCCGATGTTCAGCTCGCACCCCCAGAGGATCGTCAGATCGGGATGATCCGCCTGGATGTCACGGATCACCTCGCGATGTTCCAGCATTTCGTCAGCCGACGAACCGTTGATGGTGAGGTCTTCGCCGTGGTCGGTGATGGCCAGATACTCGTACCCCGCCGAAGCGGCAACGGCCACCATCTCGGCAACGGTCGAACGCCCGTCTCCGGATCGATCAGTGTGATAGTGGAGGTCACCACGGATGTGTGACCGTTCGATGAGCTCTGGGAACACGGCGTCCGAGTCGTTCGCCGCTGCGTCGATCTCGCCCGTTGCCTCCCGCATGGGCGGCGGGACGAATCCCAGTCCCAGCGCCTCGTAGATCTCGGCCTCGGTGGCTTGGGCGACGCAGTGCCCCGCCTTCCCGGTCTCGTCGTCGACCTCGAAGAGTCCATACTCGTTGAGGGTGAGCCCACGGTCCATCGCCCGCTGGCGGAGCTCGATGTTGTGCGCCTTCGACCCAGTGAAGTAGAGGGTCGCAGCGCCGAATTCCTTGTCAGCGACGACCCGGACGTCGACTTGCAGCCCGGCGGCGGTGAGGAACGACGTCTTTGTGTCGCCGCTGACGACGATCTCAACCACGTCGACATGGTTGCGCACCCCCTCCATGACCGTTGACGGGTCATTTGAGGAGACTGTGATGTCGATATCGCCGATTGTTTCGGAGAACCGCCGGAGCGAACCGCAGTACTGCACTCGATCGACACCATCGATGGCCTCGAGATCAGCGACGAGACGCTGGGCAAGGGGCAGCGCGTCGGCAATCGGTGTCCTTTGGTCCTTGCCGGTCAGACCCAACCGCTCGATGGCTTTGGCAATCTTGGCTTCACTCGTCGCTCCGAGGCCGGGCAAGGTTCGCAACTTCTCCTCTGCGATAGCGGTACGCAGGTCCTCGACGTTCTCCACGCCGAGTTCGGATCGAACCAGCTTGAGGGTCTTGGGTCCGAGACCGGGGATCCGGCTCAGGGCAACGACCTCAGGCGGAAACGCAGCACGGAGAGTCTCGAGCTTGTCGACGACCCCGGTATCGACGAACTCGCGGATCTTCGTGGCCGTCGACTTGCCCACGCCGTTGACGGCGACCAATTCGCCGGCCGTCAGATCAGCGATGGGCCCGACCACGGCTTGAAGGCCCTGCTTCGCCTTCTCGTACGCACGGACCTTGAATGACTGCGGACTTCCCTCCTGCAGTGCCGTCAGGGTCACCAGCTCGTCGAGCATGGCAAGAATCGAAGCATTGGAGGTGGTCGCCATGTCCCGATCGTAGGCAATGGGTAGTCTGCGGCGGTGCTCGTCGTGTTCGTCGTCCTCCTCGCCGTCCTGGCACTCGTGCTGCTGATGCTGTTGCTCCAGTCGCGCGGAGCCCTCGCTTCCACGCAGGAGACCCTGGCCTCGACACAGCGGGATCTCGTCTCGAGCCGAACCAGAACCACAGAACTCGACGCGCGGGTGGCCGAGCTGGACATCGCTCGTTCGGAAGCCGAGGAGCTCGTCGGGGAACTCCGTACCGAGCTGGCCGCCGAAAACGATCGGGCCACGGCGGCCGAGGCGAACACCGCCGAGCTCGAAGCAGCACGGGCCGACGCCGAAACCACCCGATCCCAGATCGAGACTGCCCTGACGGAACGAACGGAGGCGCTCGCCGACGCACAGTCGATCATCGAGACGCGGAACCGAGCCGCCGAGGAGCAGGCGGCGGAGATCCTCGACCTGACCCATCAGAGCGAGCAACTCCAAGTCGAGCTCGTGGAGGCCGCCGACAAGGCGGCCAAACAGCGAGCCCCCACCGTTCCGAGCGTGCTGGTGTCCGACGACGGAGCGGACCTCGACGTCCCCGGCTACAACCCATCGATGGCGTGGGAGCTCGAACTCGTACGTAGCGCCAGGACCTGGCGATACAGCGTTGCCGCCAATCCCGTCGAAGATGCGAATCCGTTCGATGGCGCCGAGAATCCCCTGAAACTGGCCGTCGAGATCGAGGCGCTGGCACTACGCGAGGACGTCGGAGCGTTCATCGGCATCGATTGGCGGGCTGGAAACACGATCGACCCGGACATCGACCCGGCACGTGCCCACCTGACGCTTCGCCTTGCCCAGGAACTCCTCGCCTCTGCGGCTCGTGAGATGTCACCCTCGACGTTGATCGTTGTGCCCGATCCCGCTCGCGGCGGCGTGTCGCTGGAAGTCGTCGCGTCTGATCCGGACGACGTCGATTTCAAGATCCCGCCACCACCGATCGCCAGCGAGTGGATCGGCATCGACGAGCACGGCGGCATGGTCGTGACGGTCAGAGTCGACTGAACCCGGCCGTCTGGCAAACACCTGGCCTTCCGAACGACCGGTCGACTAGTGAAAATTGACTGCCTGCAAGAGTCGATCCGAGTGGCCGACCTTGCGGAGGGCCATGGGTACTCTCGCTCCATGGTGCGATGGTTCATGATTGATGACAACGCCGAAGACCGCTCGATCCTCGAGCTTGCGCTCGACACGGTCGACGGTGTCGAGGCCGAGATGTTCGCTTCCGGGATCGAGGTGCTCGATCGTTTCGAGGCCGGAGATGTTCCCGACCTCCTCGTCCTCGACCTCGAGATGCCGGATCTGACAGCGATCGAGATGCTGGCCGAGATCCGGGAGTCGCCCAGAACGGCCACCCTCCCGGTGGTGGTCCTCTCGGCCAACACCGATCTCGACCGGGTCGACCACGTCTACCGCAACGGTGCCAACGTCTTCTTCGCCAAGCCGGACTCGGTGTTCGGCTTCGCCCGGCTGTTCCAGAACCTTCATGAGTTTTGGGACATGGCCGTGCCACCACCCGTGGCCGTCGAGCCGTCGTTCGATCATTCGATGTAGTTCGAATCTGAATTAGATGGTAGTCTGGTGGGGTGACAGCCTCGCCGCAGACCCATTCGATCAGACAGACCTTTCCACTCGGCGCCCAATGGCCGACCATCGACCCATTTCTCTTCGTCGCCCACCACCGTGACGCCTATCCCCAGGGCACCGACCGACTCGGTCCGGCGGCCCCGCTCGACGGCCGCAACCTCGGCCAGGACTTCGGCGGCAAAGACGGGTGGAACATGTACCACGGCACCGGCGTTCCCGGCTTCCCCCAGCACCCCCACCGAGGCTTCGAGACGGTGACCTACGTCCGTTCCGGGCGAATCGATCACGCCGACTCCCTCGGCGCCACCGCTCGCTTCGGCGACGGCGACACTCAGTGGATGACAGCCGGCTCCGGGATCCAGCACTGCGAGATGTTCCCGCTGCTTCATCAGGATCAGCCAAATCCACTCGAGCTGTTTCAGATCTGGCTCAACCTCCCGGCCGAAGACAAGATGGTCGACCCCTACTTCACGATGCTGTGGCGTGATGACACGCCAACGGTTCGCCTCGGCGGTGACGGCCCCCACGTCGACATCACCGTCATTGCGGGCGATCTGTTCGGCGCCGCGGCCGCCGCACCCCCACCCAACTCCTGGGCTGCCCGGCCTGCGGCCGAGGTCGGTGTCTGGCACCTGAGCTTCGAACCCGGAGCGACCATGACGTTGCCCCAGACGCTGGCCGATTCAACCCAGCGCGTCCTCTATGCGTTCGAGGGTTCGTCCATCTCGATCGACGGGACGACGCTCGATGCAGGAAACGGTGCGCTTCTGGCCAGCGACAACGACGTCGCTCTCGAGGCCGGTCCCGGCGGAGTCGAGTGCCTTGTCCTCCAGGGACATCCGATCAATGAGCCCGTGGCCCGATACGGACCGTTCGTGATGAACACGGACGACGAGATCCGCCAAGCCTTCGCCGACTACCGCACGACCGAGTTCGGCGGGTGGCCGTGGCCCTCCCCCGAGCCGAACCACGGTCCGACCAAGGGTCGATTCGCCATCCACGCCGACGGCCGACTCGAGGATGCCGACCAACCGTCCAGGGTCTGAAAGCCACGGCCGCAACCAGCGGGCAACGCGCCTACGGTGCGAACGTGAGCGAATCGGGCAGTGGCAGTGAGCAGCGCGTGATCGCCGAACCGCCGCGTCCCACCGATGCGGAGGTGGCATCCGAGCTCGATGCCCACGTGAAGGCGCTTGCGGGTCCGGAGGCGACAGCCAGGCCAGAACAGCTGGCCGCCGTTCAAGCAGTGGTGGCCGGACGGCGCCGGACGCTGCTGGTGGCCCGCACCGGCTTCGGCAAGTCCGCTGTCTATTTCTCGGCGACGCGCATGCTTCGAGACCGAGGATGGGGCCCCACCGTCGTCGTCTCACCGCTTCTCGCCCTGATGCGAGACCAGGTCGACGCAGCACGCCGCCTCGGTCTGTCGGCCGAGACCATCAACTCGTCGAACCTCGACGCATGGGATTCGATCGAGACCCGAATCAACGACGACACGATCGACCTCTTGCTGATCGCCCCGGAGCGACTCGCCAATGCAGGATTTCGACGTCGCGTGTTCGACACGATGCGCACCCGAGCATTCGCACTCGTGTGCGACGAGGCTCACTGCATCTCCGACTGGGGACACGACTTCCGGCCCGACTATCGCCGCCTCCGCCGTTTGCTCGAGGATCTGCCGGCCTGGACCCCCGTCCTTGCCACGACCGCCACCGCCAACCAACGCGTCACCGACGACGTCGCCGCACAGTTGGGTGAGGACACCCTCGTCCTCCGCACTTCGCTCGATCGATCGTCGCTTCATCTGTCGGTCGTCGACCTCCCGGACGATGCTCATCGATTGGCCTGGCTGGGCACCCACCTCGACGAGCTCGATGGCTCGGGCATCATCTACTGCCTCACGGTTGATCAAGCCGAGACCACCGCGTCATGGCTGCGATCCCGCGGCCACGCCGTCGAGGCATACAGCGGAGGCGTCGATCCGGAACGGCGTTTGCTTCTGGAGCGTCAACTCCGGGACAACGAGCTGAAGGCCCTGGTCGCCACCTCGGCGCTCGGCATGGGTTTCGACAAGGGCGACATGGCGTTCTGCGTGCATCTCGGGCTCCCCCCGTCTCCGGTCGCGTACTACCAGCAGATCGGCCGCGCCGGCCGCAACATCGACCGGGCTTCGGTCATCGCGCTTCCGAGACCGACCGAGGACGGCGCCGTGTGGCGATGGTTCGAGTCGGTCTCCATGCCCACCGAGGCCACGTGTCGGTCCGTTCTCGACGAGCTCGAGCTCCACGGCTCCTCTTCGGTGGCGGCACTGGAGATCAACGTCAATCTCGGCCGCACCCGCCTCGGCACGCTGATGAACATCCTCGATGTGGACGGCGCGGTCGAACGGGTCAAGGGTGGCTGGGCCAGGACGAGCGAACCCTGGAGCTACAACCACGAGCTCGTCGACAGCTTGAAGCAACTGCGCCGCGCCGAAGGCGAGCAGATGCGGGACTGGGCATCGCTCACGACCTGCCGCCTCCGCTACCTCCGCGAGGCTCTCGACGATGCCGAGGCCGACAATTGTGGTCGGTGCGACAACTGCACGGGGCGCCGGCCAGACCTCAGTACTGACCCCGCAGATGTAGCGGCAGCGAGCCAACGCCTCCGCGGCGGCGACGTGGTGATCGATGCCCGTAAACAGTGGCCGTCCGGACTCGGCGCCCCGAGGGGCAAAATCGCGCCGGAGCGCCAGCCGTCCGAGGGCAGGGCACTCGCTCGTGTCGGCGACGGAGGTTGGGGGCCCGTGGTGGAGCGGCTGATAGCCGCCGCCGACCGGGGCGAAGCTGCCGAGCTTCCGCCCGACCTCGGCATCGCCTTGGCCCAGATCCTGAAGCGGTGGCCTTGGGAGGCCAGACCGACCTGGATCTGCCCGATGCCTTCGCGCCGTCGCGACGACCTGATCAACGCGATCGCCGAACATCTCGGAACTCTCGGGAAACTCCCAGTGCATCAGGCTCTCGTCGACGCTGCCGTCACGGACCGAGACCACGACGCCGGCCACCAGGCCGACCAGTCCAATTCGGCCCACCAGGTGAGCAACGTGTGGGGTCGGCTTGCGATCGACGAGACGGCGGTCCCTCCCCCCGACATCGCCGCCGGGCCCGTCCTGCTCATCGACGACGAGGTCGACAGCCGATGGACGCTCTCGATCGCTGCCCACACGCTGACCGGCGCAGGGTTCGGGCCCGTCTTGCCGCTGGCCCTTCGGTCTCGATAGGCCGTTCGGCCGATTTCACCTTTCGCGGTCATACATCACGCAGTGTGACCGATGAAACAGTGTGGATCGCCGCATCGTCATCCCCGGGCTCAGAGCCATCGTCTCCCATGCGTGGGTCAACGTGGTCACCGGGAAGATCGTGCCGCTCGTGATATTCCTCGCGTTGTTCAGTTCGGTTGGCATCACGGCCGCTGTGCTGGCCGCGCTGGCGTGGTCGCTCGGACTGGTTGCGTACCAACGGGCCAACGGCCATCGAATTGCCGGTCTGGTCATCCTCAGCATCGTGGGCAACACCGCCAAGACGATCGTGGCGCTCGCCACCGGCAGCGTGGTCGCCTACTTCATCCAGCCGACCATCAGCACGACGCTGATCGGCACCGCCTTTCTCCTGTCGGTCCCGCTGGGTTTCCCGCTGGCCGAACGACTCGTCAACGACTTCTGCCCGATCGACGAGGCGACGAAAGCGGAGCCGGCGTACAACGCATTCTTTCCTCGCCTGTCGTTTCTCTGGGCAGCGACGAGCCTCCTCAACGGCGGCGTGACGCTCTACCTGCTCCTCACCCAGTCGATAGCGAAGTTCCTGATCATCAAGGCGTTTCTCGGACCTGCGACCACGACGCTGACGATCGCTGTCGGACTGTGGTGGTTCCGACGCTCGATGAAGGCCGCCGGCATCGAAGTGGTACTGGCCAGGCGGATCCGAGCGGATCCGGTCAGCCCTCTCGTCGCAACCTGATCTCGGCGACGATCGCAGGGATCACTTCGTGGAGATCTCCGATCACGGCATAGTCGGCCTTGGTCACCATGTTCGCGTTCGGATCAGTGTTGATGGCCAGGATGTTCTTGCTCGCCATTGCCCCGACCCAATGCTGAATGGCGCCGGAGATCCCGCTGGCGATGTAGATCTCGGGAGCGATCCGAGTGCCGGTCTGGCCGACCTGATCGGAGTGGGGTCGCCAACCATTGTTGGTGACGGCCCGCGAACAGCCGACTCGTCCACCGAGCAGCTCGGCGAGTTCGTCCAATGGTGCGAACTCGGCCGCCCCACCGACCCCACGACCGCCGCTGACGACGACGGGGGCTGTTGCCAGGGTGACGCCGGCCTCGGCGATCTCACGACCCCGCACGATCGTGAGCGCCGCTGATTCGTCAAGCTCGGCTGCGAACGACTCCGTCGAGCACTCGGCTGCTCCACCCTCCACCGCTTCCACCGCGTGGTGGGCCACCGACACGATCCTCGAGTCGGCTTCGAGCGATGTCCGCTCGAGAAGCGAGCCACCCCATTGCACGCGGGTCATCTCCTCGGCGCCGTCGTCGAGCTCCACTACGTTGGCCACGAACGGGAGATCGAGCCGGGCAGCGGCTTGGGCCAGGACCTCGTTGCCCTTCGATGTGCCACAGGCCAGCACGAGGTCCGGATCGTTCTCTTCGATCCAGAGGGCGAGCGCCTGGCCCCAGGCATCGGGACCGAAGTCGGTATCGAGCAGCTCGTGCTCGGCCACATGAACACTCGACGCCCCGTGCGCCCCGAGTACGTCGGCGAAGTCGTGGTCGCCGCAGACCAGCACGGCGATCTCGGCTTCGCCGATCGACCTCGCAAAGGTGAGCGCCTCGAGGGTGGCGGCGGAGAGAACCCCTCGATCGTGTTCGGCAAGCACAACGATGTCCATCACAAGACTCCCAGTTCGTCGAGCAGGTCGACCACGGCCGCGGCCGCTTCCGGGCCGATGCCCAGCGTGACGGTGGTGCTCTCCTGCTGCGCCGGCTGCAGCAGCCGAAGCAGACGCTGGCCGCCGGCGGCGCCGTCCGCTTCGAGGACGGTGACCGGCACCTTCTTCGATGCGAGCCGGCCTTTCATCGTGGGATAGCGCGGGAGGTTGAGGCCCTCCTTGACGCCGAGCACCGCCGGAACCGGCAGCGAGTAGATCTCGAAGCCGCCATCGATGTCGCGCTTGGCCGTCACGGTGCCGGCGTCGAGGTCGACCTCGATGCCCTTGATCGCATTGACGATCGGACGTCCGAGCGCGTGGGCCACTCGAACGCCGACCTGGAACCCGCCGGCATCGGCACTTTCGTTGCCGAACAAGATCAGGTCGAAACGACCACCGCCATCGTCGGCGGGGCGTGCCTCGAGGTCGGCCACTGCACTGGCGATGGCACGTGCGGTGCGCTGCGGATCCCACGCAGTGCCATCGGTCGTCAGCAGGACGGCGTGCTGGATGCCGAGCGACGCCGAGTACCGAAGTTGCTCCTCGGCTTCGGGCGGGCCGAGCGTGAGCACGGTGGCATCACCGCCAAATCGCTCGATGAGCTGCACGGCCTCCTCGACGGCGCACTCCTCGTGCGGACTCATGGCGAAGCCGAGGTGAGCGGTGTCCACGGACTGCTCGTCTGCGGTGATGTTGATCTTGGCCCCAGGTGCCGGCACCCGTTTGACACACACCAGGATTCGCATGTTCACATGCTCCGTCGCGCAAGCGCCCAGGGGAGCAACTCTAAGAGTTGCCACTCGCTGCGCTCAGACAATCCGCGTCGAGCGATCCTTGCTGCTCCCTGCACATGCCCTTTCGCGCATGCGCCCAGGGGAGCAACTCGAAGAGTTGCCACTCGCTGTGCTCGGACAATCCGAGACCTCGCTCGGGCTGCTCCGCTCTGCTCCGCAGCGTGAACAACGATGGTCATCATGACTTCAGTCGCTCGTCTTCGGGATCGAAGAGCGAGCCCTCGATGGCGGCGACCTTCACCGGGAACGTCTCGTTCTGGTAGCCAACCAGTAGGTCGGTCCCAACGACTGCGAGCTCGGTCGGGAGGTAGGCGAGCAGCAAGTGCTTACCGACCGACGGGCCGGGACCGGCGGTACAGACTCGCGAGACGCGTCCGTGAGAGTCGACGATGCGCTCGCCATCGAGCGTGAGGATGGGCTCGTTGCCTCCCTGCGGATAACGCTTGCGTCCCTGTGAATCAGTGAGGTCCTCGACCGTGAGCGTGCACATTTTGGCGATGGGTTCTGCGTCGCGAGCAGCGAGGTAGGCCTCCTTGCCGATGAAGTCGGCTGCCTTGATCTTCGGGCGGGCGATACCGGCCTCGACCGGGTTGTATTCGCTCTCGAGCTCTGCCCCCATCAAGCGATAACCCTTCTCGAGACGACCGGAGGTTCCGTAGACACCGCCACCGGTTGGCCGAAGGCCGAGGTCGGCGCCTGCTTCCATCAACGCATCCCACAGCGCAGGCCCGTTGTCCCATGCCGTGTAGATCTCCCAGCCGGTGTCGCCGACATAGGAGATGCGGAAGAGGGTGGCCTTGATCGGCCCGGATGCTGTCTGCAGTTCGACGTTGCGCAACGACCCGTACGGCGAACCGTCCTGGCTCAGATCATGGTCGGTGAGCTTTCCGACGATCGCCGGAGCGTTCGGACCCCACACACCGAGGGTGGTGGTGTCGAGCGTGATGTCGGTGAACGTCACTGACCCGTCAGTGGGCAGGTACTTCTTGATCCAGAAGCTGTCGCGACCGCCGTCGAAGACGCCGGTCACGATGCGGACCTTGTCGTCCGCCACCCGCATCATCGTGAGGTCGGAATGGAACCCTCCGTCCGGTGTCAGCCAAGGGGTGTACACCGATGAACCAACCGGCTTGTCGACCTTGTTGACCGCCAGATAGTCGGCGAACGCAACGGCGCCCGGACCCTCGAGCTCGTACACCTGGAATGCGCTGAGATCGACCATACCTGCGTTCTCACGGAGGTTCAGGTGCTCACCGACCGTGATCGGACTCCACCAGCGGTTGTCCCACTCGACCTCGCGCTCTTCGAGACCGTAACGCTCGACGAGGTCGGCGTTGGACTTGTACCACTGGGGGCGTTCCCAGGTTCGGGCGCTGAAGAACTCGGCCTCGAGCGCCTCCTGGCGGGAGAAGTAGGGGCTGACCTGCAGGTTGCGCTGGTTCTCCCACTGCTCGGACGGATGGACGATGCCGTACGTCTTGTTGAAGTGCTCTTCGGCCCGGCTCCAGATGTGATCGTCGCTCTTCTCCTGCTCGTAGAAACGAGCGATGTCGGAGGCATGCGAATCGATCACGCGGGGGTAGCCGTAGGTCATCCACTCGGCGACGACCTGCGCCATGCCCGGCCCCTCTTTGACCCAAACGGCGGCAGCCGACCACAGGTTGCGAACCTCCGGGATCTCGCCGAGGCATGGCATGGCGTCCGGTGTGAGGGACAGCAGCCCATTTATGGCGTACTTGATCTCGGCATCGCCGAGCATGTCCATCAGCTCGATGGCCTGCTCCATCTGGTCGTCGAAGTCGTCCGGCGTGAACGGCATCTCGGTTGGCGACAGCGCGGCTTCGTCGTTCGACGGGATCTCGTCTGGGTGGTGCAGAATCGGACGGTGGGCGTAGGAGCCGACCTCCATCGAGCCTGCGCTCTGACGCTCGTAGCAGAACGTGTCCATGTCGCGAACGATCGGGTAACCGATCTCGTTGTTCGTCTCAGCCAGGATGTCCATGGGGCCGACGTCGGCCATCTGGTGCACGGCGGGCACGAGCGGGATGTAGGCACCGGCCATGTTGGCTATTCGATTGCTCCACACTCCGCTGGCGATGACGACGTAGTCGGCCTCGATCGTCCCTTTGTCGGTGACGACGGCCTTGACCGTGGCCTGACCGGGAACGTGGCTGGGCTCGGTCACGAGGTCGAGCACCTCGGTGTTGGCGAATACCTGGAGCACACCGTTGTCGATGGCCTTCGTGCGCATCCGCGTGCCGGTCTCGAGCGAGTCGACCACAGACACGCTCGGACAGTAGAAGCCACCCATGATGACCTCGTCGTTGATGAACGGCACCAGCTCCTTGACCTCGGCCGGCGTCAACAGCCGAGCGTCGACGCCCCACGACATCGCAGATGTCATGCGCCGATTGAGCTCGTTCATGCGTTCCTGCGTGCGAGCGACTTCGATGCCACCGCAGTCGACCGAGAGTTCGAGATCGCGATACTGATTGGCGCTCTGCACACCGAGGAGCGCCATCTCCTTGTTGTGATCGACAGGGAAGATGAAGTTCGATGCGTGGCCGGTCGATCCCCCGGGATTGGGCAACGGCCCTTTGTCGATCAGCACCATGTCGGTCCAGCCGAGGTCGGACAAGTGCCCGACAAGGCAATTGCCGACGATGCCGGCCCCGATGACGACGACCCTCGCACGAGACGGCACTGCGGTCGATGGCAAATCACTCATGTCCTGGCCCCGAATTCTGCTCGACATCTGATATATCTGCTGTGTATCATTGCGATACTAGGGACCGACCCTGGACCACGCAACCCCCTCTCGAAGGGCGAACGGCGCTCGACCCCTCACCATGACCCGAATCACCAGCGCGGCACCGACGGCCACTCCCCTGTCACTGAGTGAGCAGGCGTACCAGCAGATCCGCCGGCAGATCATCCAGCTGGAGCTGGCGCCGGGCGACGTTCTGCACGAGCACGAACTCCGCGAACGGCTGGACATCGGTAGAACCCCCATCCGCGAGGCGCTGCAACGACTTGCCCGAGAGCACTTCGTCCAGGTCATCCCCCGCCGAGGAGTGTTTGTCACCAGCATTGATGTCGCCGAGCTCTCGACCTTGCTCGAAACGCGGCACGTGCTCGAGCCATACGCGGCGCGACTCGCTGCGGCCAGGGGGACAGACGAGCACTGGACGACAATGGCCGATGTCCTGGACGCGTCGGCGCTCGACGGCCTGACGCCGCCCGACCTCCTCGCCGTCGATCGCCGCTGCCACGAGATCATGTGGTCGGCGGCCGCCAATCGTTTCCTGCTCGACACGCTCGACATGCTCTACGCACAGAGCGACCGACTGTGGCACCAGTACCTGTCCGATGTCGCCGACATGGGCCACGCCGTGACCGAACATCGTGACATCCTCGATGCGCTGCGAGCGGGTGACGGGGATCGGGTTGCCGAGCTCGTCGAACAACACGTCGAGTCCTTCGACGAGCGCATTCGGGCCGCCGTCACGGCCCACCTGTCGTCACCCCTCGCTGGGTGACCTCGACCTCGTCTCGAGGTCGTTCAGCTGACCGACTTCCACGATGCGGAAGTCTCTCGCCTGGTGGGAACCGTCTCGCACAGCACAACCCTCCGCGCGACCGTTTACAAGCAACGGCGTTATGAGTCTTACTTGCCAGTCAGCCCCCGAGGAGTACCCATGGGATTCCCTTCTGACCTCGAGATCGCCAAGCAGGCGAACCTCCGACCTCTGCCGGAGATCGCCGAGGCGTCCGGTATCCCGACCGAGCTCCTCGAGCCGTACGGGACAGGGGCCGCGAAGATCAAGCTCGACGCCATCGAGGCCATGTCGGATCGGCCGAGGGCGAAATACGTCGTCGTGTCGGCCATCACCCCGACTCCCCTCGGTGAGGGTAAGACCACCACGACCGTCGGTCTCGGCCAGGCCTTCCAGCACATCGGATCCTCGGCCACGATCGCCATACGTCAGCCATCGATGGGACCGACCTTCGGCATCAAGGGTGGCGCCGCCGGCGGCGGCTACAGCCAGGTCGTTCCGATGGAGCTGTTCAACCTGCACCTGACCGGCGACATGCATGCCGTCACCGCGGCCCACAACCTCTGCTCGGCCATGCTCGACGCCCACCTCTACCACGGCAACGACGCCGGCTTCGACTTTCACAACATCACGTGGCGTCGCGTGCTCGACGTGAACGACCGCAGCCTCCGCAACGCCGTGATCGGCCTCGGCGGCCGACTCGACGGCATCCCGCGCGAGACCGGGTTCGACATCACTGCTGCTTCCGAGGTCATGGCCGCACTGGCGCTGTGTTTCTCGATGCAGGACCTGCGGGAACGCCTCGGCCGCATCGTGCTCGGCTACTCCACGGAGGGCACGCCGATCACGGCCGAGGAGATCGGGGCCGCCGGGTCGATGGCGGTGATCCTCATGGAAGCCATCAAGCCGAACTTGATGCAGACGCTCGAGAACACACCTGCGCTGGTGCACACCGGCCCCTTCGGCAACATCGCCACCGGCAACAGCTCGATCGTGGCCGACCGCATCGGCATCCACATGAACGAATTCCTCTTGACCGAAGCCGGCTTCGGCGCCGACATGGGCGCAGAACGGTTCTTCAACATCAAGTGCCGCTACTCCGGTATCGCTCCCGATGCCGCCGTGCTCGTGGCCACCGTGCGCGGCCTCAAAGCGCACTCCGGAAACCACAACATCGTGGCCGGCAAACCACTCCCCGACGCCCTGCTCGAGGCCAACCCGGACGAAGTCCACCAAGGTGGCGACAACCTGCGCAAGCAGCTCGAGAACATGCAGATCCACGGCGTGACCCCCGTTGTGGCCATCAATGTCTTCCCGGGTGATCACGACGAGGACATCGCTGCAATCCACGAGATTGCTTCGGAGTTCGGAGCCCGGGCTGCGGTCAGCACGCATTTCTCCGACGGTGGGCAAGGAGCGGCCGAACTGGCCGCAGCGGTCAAGGAGGCCGCTGAGGAGCCGAGCAACTTCGAGGTCCTCTATCCGGACGAGATGTCGATTCGCGACAAGATCAACGTCGTCGCCACGAAGATCTACGGCGCAGACGGCGTCGACTTCTCCCCGGCGGCATCCAAGCAGATCGACACCTACGAAGCAGCCGGATTCGGAAATCTTCCCGTCTGCATCGCGAAGACACATCTGTCGATCAGCTCCGACGCCAAGCTGAAGGGTGCTCCCACGGGCTGGACCCTCCCCGTTCGCGAGGTCAGGGCGTCGGTCGGCGCCGGTTTCGTCTACCCGATCTGCGGCGACATGCGCACGATGCCCGGCCTCGGAAAGACGCCGGCCGCACAGAAGATCGACCTCGATTTCTCCAACTCCGCCGCCGGCGAGATCGTGAACCTCTCATGATGACTCCGTTGACGACTCGTTCGCCCGAGGGCTTGATCGAGCTCGCTTCGCTCGATCAAGCCGCGTCCCGTTTGCGCAGCTGCTGCGCTCCGACTCCGCAGCACCGAGAGGTCTGATCATGGTTCTGTTTCGCAAAAGGGATTCCCACGTCGATGAGTTCCCGGAGTCAGACGCGGCCCGCGAACATCGGTTGGAGCTGACCCGCAACTTCACCATCGAGCTCGTGCCGATGAAGAGCCTCGACGAGGCCAGACGACACGTGCCGGCCCAGTCGACGATCTCGCTGACCTGCTCACCGGTCAAGGGAATCGCCGAGACCCAGCGTCTCACCGAGGAGCTCCTGGCCGAGGGACACTCCCCGATCCCGCACATCGCCGCCCGCATGGTGCGCGATCGAGCCCATACGCAAGAGCTCGCAGCGTGGTGCCGCTCAACTGGAGTGTCGAAGGTGTTCCTGGTCGGTGGCGACGCCGACCCACCAGGTGGCTATTTCGACGCAGTCGAATTCCTGCGTGACTTCTTGGACACTGATCACGGGCTCGAAGCGATCGGGGTGACCGCTTATCCGGATCACCACGCCTACATTTCCGATGGGAATCTGCACGCGGCTCTGCACGCCAAGCAGACGATGCTGGCGGAGGCCGGCATCGCCGGTTGGTGCAGCACGCAGATGTGTTTCGACGCCGAGGTCCTCGAGGCATGGATGCGGGCCCAGCGGGCTGCAGGGCTCACGCTGCCGATCCATCTGGGCATCTCCGGTGTGGTCGACAAGACGAAACTCCTCAGCACCGGCATGCGGATCGGGCTCGGCCAGTCGCTCGGCTACCTCAAGAAGAATCGTGCGGCGATCGCGAAGATGATGACATCGGCCGACTACGACCCGAACGACCTGCTGCTGCCGCTGAGCGAGGCGAACCTCGAGCTCGGGGTGACCGGCGTTCACATGTACACGTTCAACCAGGTCGAGGCCACCGAGGCCTGGCGGGCCGACACCCTCGCCTGCTAGCAACCCGGGCCCGCCGTCGACATGCCAGCGCAAGTGCGCTCCATCGAGAAATCGAACGCCAGAACCACATCATCTTGGCCACCGGATTCCAGCCCGTGAGGTTCAGCTATCGCCACGTGATGGAACAACCGAACGATGTCGCAGCAACCCTCCGGCCCCTCCTCCCCCTCTCTCGACCAGCCTGGGCCGGAATCCGCCGCACGGCGGTGAATCTCGGCCCAGGTTCGGGGCGGTTTGTGGGTTTGGGCGGGCAGATCGGACCCAAGAAGGGCAGAATCAGGCAGCGACCAGGCGTGCGGTGAGGGCGAACTGCGCCGCTCCCGCCACCAGCGTGCACACATGGAAGATCTCGTGGTAGCCGAACACCGTCGGTACCGGATTCGGGTGCTTGCGGCTGAAGCACAGGCCGCCGATGGCGTACACCAGGGCGGAGCCGAGCAACAGCGTCACCGCACCCGTGCCGAGCCGAGCATCGAGCGACGGGATGGCCAGCAGAGGCAGCCATCCCAGAACCGGAAAGAGCCATGGGCAGGGATCACGATCGATCGTGAGCTGCGTGAGCTTCAGGAACGCACCGACAAACGCTCCTCCCCACGAGAGCACGACGAGAACCGTTCCACGAACCCCGCCGACGCCGATCAGTGCGATCGGGGTGGTGGCTCCGGCCATGTGGAAGAAGATCATCGAGTGGTCGAGACGTCGCATCCAGAAGCGGGCCATGACACTGTCCGCCAACCGGTGGTAGCTCGCACTCGTCAGGAACATCAAGAACCCGGTGAGGGCGTACGCAACAGCCGACACTCGAGCCTCCGGCGAGGCGTACCGCAGAACGAGCACGACGCCGGCGGGAAACGAGGCGACGGCACCGAGCTGATGGAAACGTCCCCGAAGGAGCGGTCGGGCTCCGTAGACCGGATTGGTGGCGATGGCCGAGTGGTCGACCAACCGGATGTCGATTGCTGGTGCAAAGACGAGAGCTGCCATGCATCGAACTTAGAAACCACTTCGCCGCGCCGAATCGGGGTCGTCCCCCTCCCCGACATGTCGTTCTAGGGGTGAGACGAGGTCAACCGCCCGTGGTCGACCAGTGCCACGCCTCGCTCGGGAGGTTGATCAGCCCGAAGCTTCCGGCATTGGCGACCATCCAGTTGAAGCCGGCGCTGCCCGGAGTGAGGATCGCTCCGTTCTCGGTGAAGTCGATGGCAAGACCGAGCTCGTGCTGTGACGCCCCGGGGCGTGCCGTCGGAGGCGAACACTCCCCGGCGGGACGTTCGAAGATGTCGTAACCGCTCGTGCCGCAGTGAGCGATGCGGAGGGTGATCTGGTCTTCGCGTGGCCGAAAACCGCCACCATGGAGATCGATGCCATCGGAACGGGCCGCTCCGACCAGTGCCTGCACCTGCCCGGCGATCTGTGCGTTCACGACCATCGGGGGAATCGCGACGGTGGTCGCCACCGTCGGCACCGGAGCGGCTTCGGCGGGCGTATCCGATCCGCCGGTCACGGGCCCGGCCGCCACAGAGGCATCCTGCACGCCGTCACCGCTGGTGGCGGCCGCTCCCCGATCGTCTGGCAGCCCAATCGGGACCTGCACGGTCACCGACGTGATCGTGACGAGGTCGACCTCCGGACGCTCCTCGGTCAGGAGCTCGTGGGTCAGACGATCGATGGCCTCGCTTCTTGCTGCGACCATCGTCTCGAGGCGGTCGTAGATCTGCGTTGCATTGCGGTGGATTCGCTGGGCAACGTCGTCGGCGGCCACCCGTTCGGCAAGGACGATCGAGATGGCCTCGACGTCGGCCTCGGCTTCGGCGATTGCCGCATCCGCAGCTTCGACCCGAGCGATGAGCGCCTCGGTGACGGCGACGACGGGTTGTGCCTGCCGCGCCCGTTCCGCATCGCTTCCGTAGATCTCCTGGAGGCCGAGATCGCCGAGGACCCACATCGTGATCGAGTAGCCCTCCACCTCCTCTTCCATGTCGGCTCGGTGGTCGCGGACTGCGTCGAGGACATCCTCGGCATCTGCGAGCTCCCGCTCGACCTCGACCCGGGCAGCGGCCGTCGTCTCGGCCACTCCCTTGGTGTGGACCTCGTACTCGGCAACGGGGAGACGCCGACCCTCGATCTCGTCGTCCTGCAGCTCCCACGGGTCGAAATCGATCGCCGCCAGCGCAGAGATCTGGAGCTCGATGCCTTCGGGCACCACGCCGTCGTCCTGGGCTCCCGCCGTCCCACTGAGCACGGCGATCACGAGCAAGATCGTTCCCGCGACGCGTGTGGTGATCGGCCTTCGTTGCACCACTGTTCTACGGCCGATTCGGTGGCAGGGTGTGGCGTTTTGGGCCGTTCGGACCAGGTGACCCACGACCAGCTCTCATTCGGCGAGCTGGGTCTCGAATCACCTCCTGATTTGCTAGCGTCCCGCGTCAGTCGTCCCTTCTCCACCCGGTCGTCACGCCCCATGGTCACAGAAATGAACGCCGAGCTCGGCGACGACCCAGCCGTCGTCCCGAACCCCGCTGCCACGGACGATCCGTGGATCGAAGCGCACGTCGGCGCGGCCTCCGCTGCTTCGGCCCTGCTGCTCGGCATGGGTCTCTTGATGGTCGGCAACGCCCTCGGGGGCTCCGTCATCGGTATCCGGGCCGAGCTCGAGGCCTTCAACACACTCGCCACCGGTGCGATCATGGCTGCGTACTTCGGCGGGTTCCTCATCGGATCCCGCCTGGCGATGCGGTTGCTGGCCCAGGTCGGCCACGTGCGTGTCTTCGCTGCGCTTGCATCGTTGGCATCGACGGTCGCCTTGGTGCAGGCGATTGCCGTGCATCCGCTCGTGTGGGGCCCAACCCGTTTCATCACCGGAATGTGCATGGCCGGTCTGTATGTCGTCGCCGAATCCTGGCTCAACGACATCGCGAGGCCAGAGACACGGGGTCGGATCCTTGCGGCCTACATGGTCGTGTCGATGGGCGGCGTGGCGATCGGCCAAGCGCTGCTTGTCACCGCCAGCGCTCTCGACGTCACGCTCTTCATCGTCGCTTCGGTGCTCATCTCGATGGCGGTGATCCCGATTTCGCTGTCCACGTCGCATGCGCCCACAAAGGCGACGCCAGAACCCATGTCGCTTTCTGAAATGGTGCGCATCGTCCCGACGGGCATGATCAGCATGTTGTTCGTCGGAGTTTCGGCCGGCGTCCTCTTCGGCATGGGTCCCGTGTTCGCAACTCGAAGTGGCCTCACATCGAATCAGACGGCGCTCTTCCTGTTCGCCCCGATTCTGGGTGCGGTGGTGTTCCAGTTCCCCCTCGGGATCATCTCCGACCGGGTCCCCCGTCGAGGTCTGCTGGCGGTCGTGGCGACGACGGCCGCAGTGATCGCGCTCGGTCTCACCCGACTGGACGTCACATCGACCACCGGAACTGCAGCGATGTTCCTGCTCGGCGGTGCGATGTTCCCTCTCTATTCGCTCGCGATTGCCTACACCAACGACTGGATACCGGACTCCCAGAGGGTGGCGGCCAGTTCGTCACTGGTGATGATCAACGGCACGGGCGCCATCCTCGGACCGCTGGCCGCCGCGGTTTTATTCTCGGTCAGCGACGACGCATTCTTCTATCTCATCGCCGCCGCACACGCTCTGATGGCCACGTACATCGGCTGGCGGATCATGGTCAAGGACGCCCTTCCGATGGATCGGCAAGAGGCGTGGGTGCCGCTGTCGTCACGCGCCACCGCAGCCATCTCCGTCCTGGCTCGCCCCGTCCGCAAACGGGATCGCTGACGGTCAAGCGGGCACGTCGAACCGTCGGAGCTGGTCGGACCCGGTGAACAGGCGTCTGGAGATCCCCAGGCTCATCACCGCCGTGGTCGTCGCCACGCTGCCGAGGACGAGGTACATCACCGACAGCTGCACACGGACAGCATCGACCGGTTCGACACCGGCGAGAATGAGGCCAACCATCGCCCCAGGTAGGGCGATGATGCCGACGGCCTTCGTCGACTCGATCTGGGGCACCAACGCAGTTCGCAACGCTTGCCGCAAGTGCGGCTGGAAGGCTGCCGAGGCGCTGAGTCCGAGTGCGAGGCGACCCTCGATGTCGATCCGCTGTTTCGATGCTGCGGTGAAGAGCTGCCTGGAGACCAGCACGGTCGCCGACAACGAATTGCCGACCACGATGCCGGCGAGCGGCACGATCGTTCGTCCCTCGATGTCGTAGACACCGAACCCGAAGAGCACACCGAGAGTGACCACTGCGCTTGCGGCATAGGCGACCAGCGACAACGGCAGAACGTCCGGCACCTCCGATGCCCGCTGCTGGGTGGTGTAGGCAGCGAACCCGAGCATGAACGCCAACCAAACGAACGAGAGCACGAGAGGGTCGCCCGGGTCGACGATGAGCTGCAAGGCGTACCCGACGATGATGAGCTGCACGAGGGCTCGAATCGAGGCGAACAGCACGCTGCGTTCGAGGCCCAGCTGACGCCACAGTGAGATCCCAATGGCGACGGCGATGAGAATGGACGACGCCGCCATGCCGAGCAACCCGATGTCGGTGCGTGCCATCAGCCCTCTCCGATCAGCCGACGGACCCGCGTGTCGTCGTGGTCTGACAACTCGCCGATGTGGCCGAACGCCACCATCTGCCCGCCGTCGAGCACCATCACGTGGTCGGCGAGCCGCCTGAGTTGGTCGGTGTCGTGGGTGACCCACACGATGGGCACACCACCGTCGGCGATCTCGCGTCCGAGTTCCTCGATGGTGCGTCTCGCGTCACCGTCGAGTGCCGCCGTTGGTTCGTCGGCCAGCAGAAACGACGGACCTGTCAGCAAGGCCCGAGCCACACACATGCGCTGCGCCTCACCACCGCTGAGGTCGGAGGCCTGTCTGGCCAGCAACTCGGCCGACAGACCGACGTGTTCGAGCACGTGCCCCGCCCGCTCGGCCGTCACGTTGGGGTCGGCCACACGCAGATTGTCGAGGACATCGCCGTCGAAGATCGGCGGCGTCTGGAAGACCATCCCGACCCGTCGGCGCAGATCGCTCGGCTCGAAGGACGACAGCGGCTCACCGTCCAAAGCGATCGTGCCGCTGATCGGATCATCGAGTCGATTGAGCAGTCTCAGCAATGTCGACTTGCCCGATCCCGAAGGGCCGGCCAGTGCAGTGATCCCCTCGCCAGGGATGTCGACCGTGATGCCGTTCAGGATCGGATGCTCCGGCGGGCCGGCGACCACGTCGCGTAGTCGAAACGATGGCGAAGTGGTCACCGCCGCACCGTAGGCCGAGAAGGTCAGACGGTGACGGTTTCGCCCGGAGTCTCGTCGATCTTCATCGCCGAGGGAGGCTCGTGGTGGCCACCCTCGACATTGAGATCTGGAAGGATCCGGTCGAGCCACGCCGGCAGCCACCAGTTGCGAGCTCCGAGCAGCTGCATGGTCGAAGGAACCAGGAGCATGCGGACGATGGTGGCATCGATCAGCACGGCCATGGAGAGACCGAGACCGAACAGTTTGATGATGCGATCATCCTCGAACAGGAAGCTGCCGAACACCACGACCATGATCGCGGCAGCAGCGGTGATGACCCGCGCCGTCATAGCGAGGCCGTCGGCCACCGAGTTGACGGGGTCGCCGGTGCGCTCGTATTCCTCTTTCACCCGGGAAAGCAGGAACACCTCATAGTCCATCGAGAGGCCGAAGACGATGGCGAACATCATCATCGGTATGAATGGCTCGATCGGCGCACCCTCGATACCGAAGATCGACCCGAACCAACCCCACTGGAAGATCGCAACGACAACACCGTAGGCAGAACCGATCGAGAGCATGTTCAGCACCACCGCCTTCAGCGGCACCATGATCGATCGGAAGACCGCCATTAACAACAGGAACGACACGAGCAGCACCACGCCGAAGAACAGCAGGATGCGACCGCCGAGGAAGCCGGTGAAATCGATGTTCGCAGCGGTCGCCCCCGTGACATATGGAGTCAGTCCGCTGTCAGCCACGACGCCGGGAACAGTGTCGTCGCGAAGGGTCCGGACGAGCTCCTCAGTTGCCTCGTCCTGGGGCGAAGTCGTCGGCTGCAACTGGATGATCGCTGCGCTCGGGTTGTCCGGATCGTTCGGGATCGGAGGTGAGGCGAACGCCACACCCTCGGTCTGATTCAGTTCCTCGGAAAGAGCGACAAGCACCTGGAGGTCTGCGGGCGAGTTCAGCTCGGTGACGACAGCAAGCGGGCCGTTGGCCCCAGGACCGAATCCTTCGGCCAGGAGGTCGTAAGCCTGACGGGTGGTGGTCTCCTCGCGGAAGTTGCCCTCGTCCGAGAACCCGAGGCGGAGGTCGAGCAACGGTGAGGCAAGCACCAGGAGGAACGCTGCGCCGCCGATGGCAAAGACCCATGGGCGGGACTGGATGATGCGGCTGAGTCGATACCAGATGGTCTCGCGGGTCGGCACTTCCCGACGGGCGGGTAGCGCCTTCTTGAGCGCTGTCGAGAGCGGAAGCGACCCGACCACCATGACCGCGATCGCCAATCCGACCAATGGGAGCGAGGTCAGGAGCGGGTCGAGACCGAGCCCCAGCATGAGCAGAGCGAGCGAGATCAGGACCGAGGCGGCCATGCCCCGGTAGCGGGTGAGATTCACTCGTTCACGAACGATGCCGAGCGCGGCCGGCAGCAGTGTGATCGACGATGCCATCACAATGGCGACCGTGGTTGCGGCCCCGATTCCCAGCCCGGTGATGAACCCGAGGCCGATCAAGAGGAGGCCCAGCAGCGAGACCACGACAGTGGCGCCGGCGAAGACCACAGCGCGACCGGCGGTGTCGAGGGCGACCGCCGTCGCATCTTCTGGACCGAAGCCCTGGGCCAGCGCTTCGCGGTAGCGGGTGACGATGAACAGGGCGTAGTCGATGCCGACACCGAGACCGATCATGAGGCCGATGGTCGTGGCGAAATCCGGGATGCCGACGACGTTCGAGAGGAGGGTGATCAGCATGGCCCCGATGGCCACGCCCAGTACGGCGACACCAATGGTGGTGCCCATAGCCACGACCGAACCCATGGCCACGATGAGCACCATGACAGCGAAGGCAAGGCCGAGCACTTCGGACTCGGGCGGTTCGAACGCGCCGAAAGCGGCGCCCCCGATCTCGACTCGCAGTCCGTCGACTTCCTCCAGTCGCTGCAACTCGATCAGCTCCCCGATCGCGGCACCCATCTCGGAGGCCTTGATCTGGTCTGTGCCGGTGGGCAGATTGATGGTGGCGTAGGCGATCTCACCGGAACGCTCACCCGCTCCGGCGATGTTCCGCAAACCTTCGGGATCGTATGGACTCACCAGCGACAGCTCATCGAACGTGGCACCCTCACCGCTGTCGGCACGAATGGCGTCGAACAGACCTGTCATTGCGGCCACCACGTCAGGGTCGTCGACTCCCTGCTCTGCCTCGAACACAATCGTGCCAGGAAGACCGCCGCCCGATCCACCGAAGGAGCCCTCGAGGATCTCGAAGCCCGACGCGGAGTCGGAGTCGGGGATCTCGAAACTTCCGTCGTAGGCGGGACCGATGGCTCGGACAAGGACGCCGATGACGAGGAACACCACTGCCCACGCGGCGATGACTTTTCTGGCGTTGTTGAAACACCAGCGTGCGAGTCGTTCGTACATGTCGGTACTCCGGGTCGGGCGGCGGGGCCAGTCGGGCTGGCAATACGCTACGAGACCGTACCTGGGCGATTCCGACGTCCGATCAGACGTACTCGTCGCGGAGCTGGCGTTTGAGGAACTTCCCGTTGGCGTTCTGCGGGAGTGGTTCGGTACGGAACCAGATGTTGCCGGGGATCTTGTGTTTCGCCATCATCGGAGCGAGGAACTCCCGCAGCTCATCGGCTGTGAGGGACGCACCCGAGCGCAGCACGACGGCGGCGGCGACATCTTCGCCGAGACGCTCGTCCGGTATGCCGAAGACGGCTGCCTCCGCGATGGCCGGATGGGTGTAGATCACCGTTTCGACTTCGGAGCAGTAGACGTTCTCGCCGCCCCGCAGCACCATGTCCTTTGCTCGGTCGACGATGTGGACGAATCCGTCATCGTCGATGAAGGCAATGTCCCCGGTGTTGAACCAACCGTCCTGGATGGACTCGGCCGTGGCCTCTGGCTGATTGATGTAGCCCTTGATCACGATGGGACCCTTCACCAGCAATTGGCCTCGCTCGCCCTGGGGCAGATCGTTGCCCACCTCGTCGATGACCTTGCCGTCCACGTTGGGAACCAGCGGACCACATGACTCCGGTTTCATCACATACATCACGCTGGAGTTGGCCGTGAGAATACCGTGGGTCTCCGTGAGGCCATAGCCGGTCGACGGAGCACCCTTCGGCAGGGCATCGTCGATCTTCTTTACGAGGTCGGGCTGCAGCGGTGCTCCGCCTCCGCCAAGGCCCTGCAATGACGAGGTGTCGCGCGTCTGCCAATCCGGATGCAGCAGCATCTCTCGACTCATCGTCGGGACGCCGGAGAAGTTGGTGACCTGCTCCCGCTCGATGAGTTCGAGCGCTCGGGCCGGGTCCCACTTGTAGGTGAGGATGAGCTTGGCCCCGACCATGGTGGCTGGATGGAGGAGGCAGTTGCACGCCGTGACGTGGAACAGCGGCGTCGGCGCCATGTACGACGGAGGCAACGGCTCTTCGACAGCTTCGTCTGAAACCTCGCCCGCTGCCGCTTTGGCCTTGGCACCCGCCAATGCCGACACCATGCCCATGAACACGATGTTCAACAGGTTGTGCACCGAACCGCGGTGCGTCAGCTGCGCCCCCTTCGGGGTCCCGGTGGTACCGGATGTGTAGAAGATCGTGATGTCGTCATCCGGGTCGATGTCGACCTCAGGCAGCGCGTCCGGGGCCGACGCCGGGTCGATCACGTCGCTCCAGTGCGCAGAATCCGCTGGGAGATCGGTCTCGGTGCGGACGGCGATGATGGCGAGATCTGCGTTCGCACGAAGTGCGTCGAGATGGGGAATGACCCGTTCGAGACGCTCCCGATCGCAGATGAGGACCTTCGGCCGCGAGTCGTCGAGAGCGAATTCCATCTCGGGTCCGGTCCACCAGGCGTTCATGCCCACGGCTGCCGCTCCGATCGAGGCGATCGCCCAGTAGCTGATCACCCACTCCGGATAGTTGCGCATCGCGATGGCCACTCGGTCGCCGCGTTCAACGCCATGGTCGGTCACGAGGTGATGAGCGAGGGCCCTTACCAGCGCGGCGGTCTCGGTGAACGTGTAGCGCTCGTCTTCGTAGACGATGTAGTCCTTGTCGCCGTGGAAGGTGGCCATCTCCCACACTGCCCGCATGTCGGCCGGCCCCTGTTCGAAGACCCGCATCGGCACGCCCCGGACCTCGGTTTCGACCATGGCAAATCCACTGCCAGGGGCGATCAGTTCGTTCCATGCTTCTTTGAAGTGCTCGATCACCTGGACATGGTGGTACAGACCGATCAGACGTGCCAGTCGACACACCCACCTGAGCGATCAGTCAGCCTCGGCCCATCGACGGAACGTCTCGAATGGATAGATGCCAGTCGTATGACCGTCGTTCCAGAGGAACGACAAACCCCACGCTCCGTGCATCTCGGCGTCATCGATGGCGAGCGGTACAGGACTTCCCGGCCGTGGCCAGACGTCCTCGCCCTGCTCACGAAACACGCGACAGGTGGCACACGGGCATCCGAGCCTCACCTCGACGAGGTTGAACTCGGCCACCAGACCATCAGTCCACTGGACCGTGACCGTCCCGGCCGGGCGGTCGACGGTCACCGAGACGTCGTTCGGATCGACCGGCGGTTGTACAGAAGGGTTGCTCACCAACTCATTCAAGCCGGTCACGCCCGCATCCGGGTTCCGGACGGATCGAACAGCGGCTCGGGCTGCGTCGTCGCTGACCGCCGCACGCCAAGGACCTCGATGTCAAAGGATCCATCGGCCTCGGCGAGGTCGGCCGGCACGTACGCCATCGCCACAGACACTCCAGAGCAGTGGGCGTACCCGCCACTCGTCACCCAGCCGACCACCTCTTCTTCCGCCGTGCCCTCTGGCGTGAACCACACCGGCTCGTCGCCGATCACGTCGGCTGCGTCCGGGCCGGTTCCGGCATCGAGCGTGAAGGTGACGAGCATCTTGTCCGGCCCCGCCGATGCCTTGGCGACCAGAGCGTCTCGACCGACGAAGTCGCCTTTGATCGCCGGGTCGAGCTTCACGAAACGATCGAAGCCTGCTTCGAACGGGCTGTACAACGGACGGTACTCCCGCGCCCAGGACCCGAACCCCTTCTCGAGCCGAAGCGAGTTGAGCGCCTGACTGGCGAACAGTCGGATCCCGAACTCTTCTCCGGCTTCCATGAGGGCATCGAACACGGTGCGTTGATAGCTCGCCGGCATCCAGAACTCGTAGCCGAGGTCGCCAGTGAAGCTGACCTTGCCGCACAACACGGGGGCGAGGCCGAGATCGATGGCCCGGAAGCGCATGAAGCCGAAGTTCTCGGCAGAAACGTCGTGGTCAGTCACCTTTTCCAGCACTCGTCGCGCATCTGGACCTGCGATCGACAGTCCGCACATCTCGTAGCCGAGCGCCCGGAAGGTGACCGGGGCTCCCCCGCCGTTGAGATGTGCCCCCTGTTGCTGTTCGAACCAGCGCTCGTAGTAGCGCTCGGCGACACCCGAGCCGAACACCATGAAGGACTCGAGCTCCGCCGTGTTCGCCGTCGCTCCCCCTGTCACGCCGCCGCGGGCACCGAGAGCATCACCGGACGCCGCCGGCAGACACGCGACCGTGAGGTCACCGATGAGTCCTCCAGCTTTGTTCACCATGGGAGCCATCGCCATCCGGCCCGGTTTCGGCACAGTGTTGGTGATCAGCCGGTCGAGCAGTGCGCGAGCCCCGGGGCCGTCGAACGCGAACGTGGCGAACCCGGTGGTCTCCATGAGCCCGACCGACTCTCGAACGGCGAACGACTCCTCCCGAACCCGGTCCCACGAGTTCGATCGCTTGAACGTGATCTCCTCCATCGGCGGGGTGCCAGGTTCCTGGAACCACAGCGGAGTCTCCAGTCCGAACGACGTGCCCCAAACAGCGTTCGCAGCCACGAGCCGATCGTGGATCGGTGACGTCTGCAGCGGGCGAGCTGCCGGCAACACCTCGTTGGGGAACGTGATGCGGAAGCGGCGGCTGTAGTTCTCCCTGACCTTCTCGTTCGTGTACCCGAGCGTTGCGAAGTCGCCGTAGCGGGCGATGTCCATGCCCCAGATGTCGAAGCCGGGGTCGCCCTCGGTCATCCAGTTGGCCAACGCGAGACCAACACCGCCGCCCTGGCTCAACCCGGCCATGACGGCGCAGGCGCTCCAGTACCCCGGCAACCCGAGCACGGGACCGAGCAGTGGGTTGCCGTCCGGCGAGAAGGTGAACGGACCGTTGATCACCGTCTTGATGCCTGCTTCGGCGAACACGGGGAAGTGACGGAAACCGACGTCGAGCGATTCCGCTATCCGGTCGAGATCGGGGGCCAACAGCTTCTGACCGAAGTTCCACGGCGTGGTCTTGGTCGACCACGGCGTGCCGTTTCGTTCGTAGGTGCCGAGAAGGAGGCCGCCACCTTCCTGGCGCATGTAGATCTCGCCCCCGAAGTCGATGCAATGCAGGACCTCGCCATGTTCGGCGTTGTATTCGGCAACTGCGGGGATGTCCTCGGTGAGGAGATACATGTGTTCCATTGCCAGAACCGGCGACTCGAGACCGACCATGCGCCCCACTTCGCGAGCCCACAACCCACCGGCATTCACGACGTGCTCGCAGTGGATCGTGCCGAGGTCTTCGCCTACCTCCCCGAGCTTGTCGCCTTCGGTCTTCATCAAGTGGACGTTCCAACCACCATCCGAAGCACGAGTGATGTCGCGTGCCCAGGTCTTGCGGTAGATCTCGGCCCCGGCCCGCCTGGCGGCGATGGCGTACGCATTGGTGACTCCGGACGGGTCGACGTGACCCTCGTGAGCGTCGTACATGGCGCCGACGAAATACTCCTCTTCGAGCAGCGGCATCAGGCGTTTGGCTTCGGCCACCGAGATCAGCTCGGTCTCCATGCCGAGATAGCGACCTCGGGCATGCGACATACGGAGCCAGTCCATCCGCTCCTCGGTGTCGGCCAACATCACGCCACCCGTGATGTGGATGCCGCAGTTCTGGCCGGACACCTCCTCGATCTCCTTGTACAGCTCGATCGTGTATTGTTGGAGCTTGGCCACGTTGGGATCGCCGTTGAGCGTGTGCATCCCACCGGCCGAATGCCAGGTCGACCCATGCGTCAGTTCGCTTCGTTCAACGAGGACGACGTCGGTCCATCCGGCTTTGGTGAGGTGGTAGAGCACCGACGCCCCGACCACGCCACCGCCGATCACCACGACCTGCGCGCTGCTTTTCATCGACGGTCCATCCTTCTCGGTGTCGTCCGCTCGCACGGCTGGAAACGCATCAGAAATCGGTCTCCACGCCGCCCTCGGCAACCCGACGATCGACAAACGCCGTCAACTCGGCGGCGATGGCCTCGTCGAGCACGGGTGCCTCGAACTCGTCGAGCGCCTGCTTCACGAGCTTGTTGGCTTTGTCGAAGGCGGTCGGCTGGCCGGCATCGGTCCACGCCTCGAAGTTTCGCCAGTCCGAGATCAGGGGTTCGTAGAACTCGCCCCGGTAGCGATCCTGCGTGTGTTGCGTCCCGAAGAAATGACCGGCCGGGCCGACCTCGGCAATCGCCTCGACCGCCAGGGTCGCATCATCCACGATGATCGGTTGCAAGGAACGAGCGACCATGTGGAGCAGGTCGGCATCGATCGCCATCTTCTCGTATGAGGTATGGAGTCCGCCTTCCATCCAACCGGCGCCGTGCATCAGGAAGTTGACGCCGCCCATCACGGCACCCCACAGAGAGAACACACTCTCGTAGGCCGCTTGAGCGTCGACCGCATTGGCTGCGTTCACGTTGGACGATCGATAGGGCAGGCCGTATCGGCGAGCCAGCTGCCCACCGACCATCGCCGTTCGCAGATACTCGGGCGTGCCGAAGGCCGGGGCACCCGAACGCATGTCGACGTTCGAGGTGAAACCGCCGTAGATCACCGGCGAGCCAGGCCGAACCATCTGAGTGAACGCGACGCCGGCCAGAGCCTCGGCGTTCTGGAGGGTGAGTGCTCCGGCCAGCGTGATCGGGGCCATCGCTCCGGCCAGCGTGAACGGCGTGATGACCACGACCTGGTTCCGACTCGACATCTCGATGACGCCCTGCAGCATCACGTCGTCGTAGCGGAGGGGCGAACTCGCGTTGATGATCGTGGTCAGCGATGGCCGTTCGTCGAAGGTCGCCTGATCGACACCGTGGACGATGCGAGTCATCTCGATCCCATCGAGATTGCGCTGACGCCCGAGCGAATAGACGTGGAACACCTTGTCGGTGAGCGTGTAGGCGTCGAGGGTGGCATGCAGGTGGCGAACCGATGCGTGCACATCGACCGGTTCGACCGGGTACCCGGGCACGAGGTGGATGCTCGTGAAGGTCTGGCAGAGCCGAAGGAGGTTCTGGTAGTCGACGCGATTCCCCGTGCGTCGCGGTCCGTCGAGCCCGGCAACGTTCGGCGCCGACGCCACGGACCCGAACGCGACGTGGCGGCCTCCGATCTCCAGATCGTGGGCTGGGTTCCGAGCGTGGAGATGGAACTGTGCCGGCGCCTTCGCGACGGCGTGTTCGATCAGTTCTGGATCGAACCGAACCCTGTCGCCGGCGACGTCGGCCCCATTCGCAGCCAGGATCCGTCTCGCCTCCTCGTTGAGGAAGTCGATGCCAGTTTCCCGGAGCACGCGCAGCGAGGCGAGGTGGATCGATTCCAGCTCGTCATCCGACACAGCCTTGGTCGGCTCGAGATGCATTGTCGGTTGTCCGAACGGAGCCTGATCACGCAGCGGGTTGCGGATGGGCTTGCCGTCGGCCCCGCCTCGCCGTCGACCGGCTCTCTCGCCGCCACCGGCCCTCACGGCTGGAGGCCCGTTGTGGGGCTCATGCCTCGTTCTTCAGCATCTTGTAGGCGGCGTAGGTGTTTTGCATGAGACAGCCGATCGTCATCGGACCAGTTCCGCCCGGCATCGGCGTGATGGCTCCGGCGATTGCCTGGACCGCGTCGAAGTCGACGTCGCCGACGATGCCGTCGGCCGTGCGGCTGATGCCGACGTCGATCACCGCCGCTCCCGGTTTCACGTGGTCTGCCGTGATGATGCCGGCGATGCCGGCGGCCGCCACGATGATGTCGGCTTCACGGCACACCGACGCGAGGTCGGAGGTGCGGGAGTGAGCCAGCGTCACGGTGGCATCAACGCCCTTGCGGCCCAAGAGCAGCACTTGGGGCAGGCCGACGAGGGTCGAGCGACCGACGACGACCGCCCGCTTGCCGCTGGTCGCCACGCCGTAGCGCTCCAGGAGCCGCATGACACCGAGGGGCGTACACGGCGCATGCCCTGGCTTGCCCCGCACGAGCCGACCCATCGATCGTTCGGTCAGGCCGTCGACATCCTTGGCCGGAGGGATGAGATCCAGCACGGGCTCGGGATCGAGGCCGTCCGGCAGGGGCAACTGCACGAGAATGCCGTGGACGGTCGGGTCATCGACCAGCGCCCGGACTTCGGCTTCGAGATCGGACTGGCTGATGTCGTCTGGGAGACCAACGTGTCTCGACTGGAGGCCCGCCTCGACCGCCTTCTTGTTCTTCGATTTCACGTAGATCTGGCTGGGCTTGTCGTCGCCGACGAGGACGGTCGCCAAGCAAACCTCAGGGCTCCCGGCCGCCTCGACCGTGGCCGCGAGCTCAGCGATCACCTGGTCGCGCAGGCGGAGGCCGTTCATGATCACGGCGCCTCCGTCGGTGTGGTCGACTTCGAACATGCAGCCTCGGCTCTCGTGGAGTGTCACGCACTGCCGACACCCGGCGCGCCGGCAGAACGTACCAGTCGGTCGTCGGCGCCGTCATCGACGATTGCCTCGACTCTCATTCCAAGAGACGGAGGTCGGCCAGGGCCGATTGAAACACGAGCTGCGGTGGGGTCGACAGCAGACCGCCTTCGGCATGCGATCATTCGGCCGTGCCAGACCCCGCCGTTCTCCGAGCCTCCGCCAAGCGGCGCGCCACCATCCTCGTCCCGCTCGCGTTCGCTCTCGTGATCCTCTGGTGGATGACCCCCGCCGCTGCGCAGACGACCGGGGACGGCACCGGACTCTCTGTGTTCGCGGCGATCGTCCTCGGACTGGTCGAGGGCATCACCGAGTACCTCCCGATCAGCTCGACCGGCCACCTGCTCGTCGCCAATCAGATCTTGGGACTCGGCGGTACCGAGAGCGCTGACCGATCGCTCGAGGCCTACGCCATCTGCATCCAGGCCGGCGCCATTCTCGCCGTCTTCGTGGTGTACCTCGACCGGATCAAGCAGATGTTCGACGGGCTTCTGGGTCGGAGCGAAGAGGGCAAGCAGATTCTCCTCGCCGTGATCGTCGCGTTCGTCCCGACGGCCCTCATTGCCGTCGTGATCTTCGACCTCGTTCGCGAGCAACTCTTCGGCGTCACGCCGATCGCCGCCGCGTGGCTGGTCGGCGGATTGGTGATCCTCGCGCTCAGCCGGTCCGGGTTCTTCGACCGAGCCGGCGTCGACCTGACCCAGATCACACTGCAGCAGGCAGCCCTGATCGGCGTGATGCAGGCACTCGCCGTCTGGCCGGGGACCTCCCGTTCGCTCGTGACGATCATCGCCGGCGTGCTCGTTGGCCTGTCGCTGCGTGCGGCGGTGGAGTTCTCGTTCCTCCTCGGCCTGATCACGCTGAGCGCCGCCACAGTGTTTGCAGGGCTCAAGGACGGCCAGGAGCTCATCGACAACTTCGGCTACCTGACGCCACTCGTCGGGCTCATCGTGGCCTTCATCTCCGCTGTGGTCGCCGTTCGTTGGATGGTGGCGTGGCTCAACGACCGGGGTTTCGAAGTCTTCGGCTGGTATCGATTGGCAATCGGGGCTGGGGCGTTCGCCGCCATCGGGGTCGGGTGGCTCTGAGCGCATGGCGGATGAACCATTCGATGTCCCGGATCAACATCTCGATCCGCTGATCGCCGCTTCGTACGATCAGGGAGTCGCGGACCGCTTCACTCCCGAGGCGGTCGACACCTCGGTCGAAATTCTCGCCGATCTGGCCGACGGCGGCTCTGCGGTCGAGTTCGCAGTCGGAACTGGGCGCCTTGCCTTGCCGCTTGCAGCGACGGGAGTCCCGGTCAGCGGAATGGACTTCTCCGAGCCGATGCTGGCCGAGCTGAGGAAGAAGGACGGAGCCGAGCAGCTCTCACTCGTGCACGGCGACATGACCTCGACCCAGATGTGCGCCGACGCGGCGCTGGTCTACCTCGTCTTCAATACGATCACGAACCTGCGCACCCAGGTTCTGCAAGTTGCCTGCTTTCGTAACGCGGCCGCCCACCTCGCTCCCGGAGGCCGGTTCCTGATCGAGACCGGCGTCCCAAAGCTCCGGCAGCTGCCTCCCGGCGAGACCATCCATCCGTTCGACGTGACTCCCCATCACCTGGGGTTCGACGAGTACATCGATTTCGTCAACCAGATCTCCGTCTCGCATCACTATTACATCGAGGGCGAGCGAGCCCGCACGGTGTCTGGCGCGTTCCGCTACGTCTGGCCGTCCGAGCTCGACCTCATGGCGCAGCTCGCCGGGATGGAGCTCGAACATCGGTGGGCCGACTGGCACCGGGCGGAGTTCACCGGCGAGTCACCCGCTCACGTTTCGGTGTGGCGCAAAGCGGGCGGTTAGCGGTCGTTCTCGAGCCAGACGATCGAGTCGCCTCGACCGATCGAGAGGTTCAGCACAACCGTCGATGTACCGGTTCCCACCTCGACGACCTCGATCCGACCGAGCAGACGACGCACGAACCAGGCGCCATCAGGCGACACGGCGGCGGCGCCGATCGAAGCGGGCCCCAGTGATCGCACGATCTCGCCGGTTGCGATGTCGTAGAGACCACCACCGAGAGCAGGCTGAGGCACCGATCCGGCCAACAGCCGGCCGCCGGCCACGACTCGGCCGATCGACAAGTCGGCGCTCGGAATCGGGGTGTCGGTTCGAGTCCAGGTCCGGCGATCGAACCAAGCAGTTGAACACTCCAAGCTGTCGCTGCACTGACGAACCAAGACCTCACTCTCACCGACGGCGATGAGTACGCCTGGAAGCACCTGCCGGTAGCTGTCATCCGGTTGCAGCTCGAAGACCCCGCCGGTCTCGGATCCGATCACCTCAGGCCCGACGAACGGGTCGGTTCCTCCCGGGAAACGTGCCTCGACCGGGGTGCCGATGTCGCGCAGCACGTTGGAGGTAGCCAACTCGATGAGCTGCCAGCGACGGGCACCGTCGGTCGTCGGCCAGGTGAGCCACACCTCGAATTCGGTCGCTGGAACCACCCGCGCCGGCCCGCCGATCGGGGCGAATCGGATGCCGATGATGTCGTCGAGCGTCGACGACCGCAAGCCATCGAGTGGCACGTACGACCAGGTGAGAGTGTCCGATAGATAAATCAAGGTCGAGCCGGCGATGAACTTCGGGCCGAGAATCGTGTTGCTGATGACGCGGTCGCCGGAGTCGAGGTCGAGCACCTGCAGCGGCGTGCCGCTTCCACCGACCATCAACGACAGACCGCTCACTCGTCCGAGCACTGGGCCGTCGCCGACTTCGACTCCCGCTGTGACGTCGACCATCCGCTCGGCCCTCGGCGTGGTGGCCGACGGAGGCACTCCGGACTCGTCGTCGCCGTCGTACGTCAGCACCAGTGCAGCCAGAACAGCCATCCCGACGACCAACGCAATCGCCATCCAGCTGCGTTCGGTGACGAGCTCGGTCGGCGCAACCACCGGCGGCTGGGTCGAGTCGATGAGCTCGATGTCTTCGGTCACGTCAGATACGCATCCCGCAACAACCGCTTCTTGAGCTTTCCGCTCGCCTCCCGCGGGAGCGCGTCGACCAGATCGACCGACCGCGGCACCTTGAACTTGGCGAGGTGTTCGACAGCAAAGGCCATGACGTGATCGCTGTCGATCCCGCTGCCGACGATCGGCTCGACCACAGCCTTGATCTCCTGCCCCCACTCGGGGTGTGGGATGCCGAACACGGCGACGTCGGCCACCCCGGGACACTGGCTGAGTACACCTTCGATCTCGGCTGGGTAGATGTTCGTGCCTCCGCTCAGAATCAGATCGACGCGGCGATCGGCCAGGAACAAGTAGCCGTCGTCGTCGAGCCAGCCGACGTCGCCGACGGTGAAGCGTCCGTCCGGCAACCGCATGGCGTCGCTCTTCTCCGCATCTCCGTGATACTCAGGGGCTCCATCCGGGCGCTTCACGTAGACCGTGCCGATCTCCCCGGTTGGAAGGTCGTTGCCGTCATCGTCGACGATCGACAGCTGAAGGAAGTCGGATCGCCCGACCGTGCCAGGGCGCTCCAGCCACTCGGTGGACGAGCAGACGACCGGGCCGGTCCCCTCCGACGAGCCGTAGAGCTCGGTGATCACCGGCCCGAACCATTCGATCATGGCACGTTTGGCCCACGGAGGACAGGGGGCGGCCGTGTGGAGCACCCATTCGATGCTCGACACATCACAGCGTGCACGATCCTCCTCGGACATCTTGAGGAGGCGCACGAACTGCGTCGGCACCATTGCGGTCGCGGTGATCGCTCGTTCTTCGATGGTCGACAACACCAGCATCGGATCCCATTTCGGGATGATGGAGAGTGTGTGAGATCGAGCCAAGGTCGAACGAATCATGCCCCCGCCGAGCGCGTGATACGCCGGCGTGCAGAGCATGGCCCGACCACTCGACGGCATGCCCGTCAATTCACCCCATCGCACCATCGGATTCGCTGACTGGCTGACCGGACCGCCCTGGTCGGAGCGGAGCACTCCTTTGGATCTGCCGGTCGTACCTCCGGTGTACTGCAACGGTGCACCGGCAGGACCGTCAGGCAGCACGGCGTCCGATTGTCCCTCGACCCACTCGTCGTAGTCTGGTCCGAGTGTGATGATGCGCTCGACGCCGGCGATTCGAGCTGCGTCGTTCCCGACCTCTGCGTGCGCTCCGTCGACCAACAGGAAGCGGGCGGAGGAATCGACCAGCAGCTCCGCGATCTCAGGAGCAGTCAGGTGCCAGTTGAGGGGGACGTACCTGCATCCGGCACGGGTGTTGCCGGTGATGAGCTCGGCCCACTCGATGCAATTGTCGGCGAGGATTCCCCACGCCTCACCCGCCTCGAGCCCTGCCTCCCTGAGTCCATTCGCGACCTGCCGGGCCCGTCGCTCGAGCTCGAACCATGTCCGCGTTGCCGTCGGAGTCCACACGGCCTCGCCGTGAGGGTCGCCCGCCGACAGCGGCAGGATGAACTCGGGTTGCATCGCGATCGGTTCGCTTGACACGGAACTCCAAGGCTCGTGGATTCATGCCGATGCTGCCATGAAGCGGTCCCGCTGACCAACGGGGCTCGATCGTCGTCAGGTGAAGGGGTACGTTGCCTCGCATGGTCACCCCGCCAGACGCGTTCCGATCCGAGGTAGAGGTCTTCTTCTCGTCGGAGCGAGACGTCGAGAGTGACGACGGCGTCGGCGCGGTCGATCGGGCTCGTGCTTGGCGAGGCCGGCTGTTCGATGCCGGTCTCGGGGCGATCGACTATCCGGTCGAGTACGGCGGACGGGGCCTCGATGCCGACCATGTGAGCGTGTTTGCCGACGTGTCCCGAGGTCAGGTGCCCCGTGAGAGTTCGGTGTTCGGCATCGGTGTCGGCATGGCGCTGCCCACGATTCGCGACCACGGGTCAGACGAGATGAAGCAGCGCTTCCTTCGACCGGGCCTGCGAGGCGAGGAGATCTGGTGTCAGCTGTACTCGGAGCCGGGGGCCGGGTCTGATCTTGCGTCGCTCACCACGCGTGCCGTGCTCGACGGCGACGAGTGGATCGTGAGCGGTCAGAAGGTCTGGACCTCAGGGGCACAACACTCGCAGTTCGGCATCCTCATCGCCCGCACCGAACCCGACGCGCCGAAGCACCGCGGCATCACGATGTTCGTGTTGCCGATGGAACAGCCCGGCGTCACCGTTCGGCCGCTCGTCCAGATCACGGGTGAGGCCGAGTTCAACGAGGTCTTCATCGACGAGGCACGGATCCCGAGGACCTGGGTGATCGGCGAGGTCAATGAAGGATGGCGGACTGCCGTTGCTCTGCTGGCCCACGAGCGGGTGCAGACGGGAACTGCCTCGATGAATTCGTCGACCGGTCAACGGTCGAAGGCAGGCAGGGTCCCGATTCCCGTCGGCCAACTGATCGATCTCGCTCGCGAGCGCCGGCGCATCGACGATCCCCTGATCAGACAACAGCTGGCCACGCTCCACACCGGGGAGCGCGTCGTTGCCGTCCTGGGCGCTCGTTCGGGTATACATCCGTCGATCGGCAAGCTGTGGCGAACTCGCCAGGGCCGAGCAGCGGCTGAACTTGCCGCACAACTCGCCTTTCCCACGTCGCCGGCATGGGAAGAGGGCGACCGCGACGCCGACTACTTCGCCTTCCAATTTCTGAACTGTCGAGGCATGAGCCTCGGCGGCGGCACCGACGAGATCCAGCGCAACACGCTTGGCGAACGAGCGCTAGGTCTTCCCCGCGAACCCGGCCCCGACAAGGACACACCGTTCTCGCAGCTCCTCAAGAACTGACACCGTTCACGAGCTGAGGCACGGCAGCGCGACTGGCGCTGATCAGCTCAGAGAGGCAGCATGCCCGGATGGACTTCGACCTCGAACAGACCGATGCGCTCCTCTCGACGACACGAGCCGTTCGAAAGCGACTCGATCTCGAACGCGATGTGCCAGATGACGTGATTCTCGAGTGCCTCCAGCTGGCCGTGCAGGCTCCGACCGGCTCCAACCGTCAGGGTTGGCGTTGGATGGTCATCCGCGACGCCGAGAAGAAGGCGGCGCTGGCCGACATGTACCGCCGTGCCGGTGGCGAGTACCTCGCGGCGGCCGCCGCCGACAGCGAGACCGGTTCGCAAACGGGCCGGGTTCTGGATTCGGCCAACTACCTCGCTCAGAACTTGGAGAAGGTGCCGGTCATGGTGATCCCGCTGATCATCGGCCGGCTCGACGAGCTCCCGGAAGGTCAGAACGTCACCGGCGCCGCGGCGGGACTCCTCGGTTCGATCATCCCCGCCGTGTGGAGCTTCCAGCTCGCTTTGCGAAGCCGTGGACTCGGCAGCTGCTACACGACGCTGCATCTCGGCCTGGAGGCCGAGGCCGCCGAGCTGCTCGGCATTCCCGATCACATGAGCCAGGCCGGTCTGCTGCCCGTTGCCTACACCCTCGGTACCGACTTCAAACCGGCCAAGCGTGACCCCGTCGGATTGATCACCTACCTCGACACCTTCAAGAACGCGATGGGTTGATCTCGTGAGCTGATCGTCCTCTCGATCGGTACCACCTCTGCGAGGTGCCCCCGAGGTACCGGAATGTTCTTGACTGTTGCTCAGTTCCCGTCAACCAGGAGAAGAGCACCATGTTCAAGAAGATTGCCGTTCCTTCCGCACTCGTTTCCCTCATCGCCGCTCTCGCCGCGTTCACGATGGCCGGCGGCGCCGAGCTGGCCAACGGCGGCTACCACATCTGACCTGAATCGATCTCAACTGCCAGCGCCACACGTACCCAGGAGTACGTATGACGCTGGCAGTTGAGAATCGTCAGCCGGCGTTGACGCGCTGCAGGGCTGCTGAGACCCACGCCGCGTTCGGCCGGTGTTCGGTCTCGAGGAATCCGAGCAACGAGTCGGCTTTTCGCTTCAACTCGAAGCGTCGCTGATTCATCTCGTCGTTGAACACGTCGCCTGGCAGGAGTGGACCCCGATAGATCTCGAGGGCCGCGATCGCGGCCGAGCGAGCCTCGGTCGCACGAGTCCGCCGTTTGGCGTCGACCTCGACGATCCGGGATTCGAACTCCATGACGTCGGTGGCCACATGAGCACCGAACGACACCGTCGTCGGCTCTCGGACCACCACGTCGGTACCGAGATACTGTCTCGCCTTGACCATGACGTTCTTCAGCCGTCGCGTTCCCAGCTTGCGGTCGGTGCCTGGCCACAGGAGCTCGACAATCGACTCCACAGACGCCATGCCGCCGTTGACGGCCAGCCACTTCACCAGTTCACGTACGTGACCTTCCGGCAACTCGATCGGACCTCGAGCGCCGGATACCACGAGCCCACCGAACAGATCCACCCGCAACGGCGCAGCGGCCACACCATCACCGAAGAGCTCCGGCGCAAGCACCGGCAGGAGCTCGGTGAGATCCAGCCGCTTGGCGTCCTTCTCGGCCTGGGTGACATCGACGTCGCCCCCGGCCAACGCATCGGCCCGAGCAAGCTCGAGCTCGATCCGCCAACGTCGATCGTTCGGCACGATGTCCATATGGTCGAGCTCCTGCCACCGCGCCAGGGCACCGCGCCGGTCGCCGGAGCGGGCGAGCACGATGATGTCGGCGAGACCCAGCTCGACCGGGTTGCTGTCGTCCATCGCCTTCAGCGATTCCAGCAGGCTGACCGCCTCGTCGATCGCTCCGACCTGGGCGAGGAGAACCGCCAGTTCGGATCCGACCAGCACGCCGGTGTCGGTCGTCCAAAGCGAACCGAGGAGGTCACGCGTGGTTCGTACCTCTGAGCGCAGCTCGGAGATCGAGCGACGACTCGCTGCTTCGTAGGCCGATGAGAGATGGAGGTAGGCCTCGAGCCATCGAATGCCCGATCCGGCGACCACGAAACTCGCCTGCTGCAGCGAGCGTCGATGGGACTCCCAATCACAACATCGAGCATCGAACATGGCCTTGAACACCAGCGTCACGCCGTAGTCGAAGGTCTGGGCGATGGCGAGTTTGGCTGCCCTGTCGAGGCGGGTCTGTGCCTCCCGGTAGTGACCCAGGTGCCAGAGCGGGCCGGCCGCCAATGCTCGAAGCGCCTTGGCCGCTCGCAGGTTCTCCTGCTGGAACTCCCATTCGGCGGCGACCTCCACAAACCGATCGGCAGCTTCCTGCACGATGTGGTTGTCCCTGGTCTGTCCGAGGATTTCGGCTTCGACCTCGCGCAGACGCGTCGGCAGCGGTCCGCTGTGCCCCACCTCAGCACGAAGCTCGGCGAGCTTGTCGGCCGCCTCCTCCTGAGAGATGGTTCGGTGTCGGTAGAAGAGCAGCTCGACCGAGGCTTCCAACCGGACGTGGTCGTGAGCCACGCTCGATTCGAGTGCCAGTTCACATGCCTCGACGCTGGCTGCGATCTCGGCGAGGTTGGCGTGGATTCGGGCCTGCTTCAGCGCCAGGCCCGGGTGATCCGGGACGTGACCGGCCAGAACGCGAAAAACTCCGAGCAGATCTCGTTGGTCGCTCATGTCGATGACTCGGCCGGGCAGCGCCTCGAGCAGCCGACACGTCTGTTCTTGTAGGCCACCATCGAGAAGCGCGCGGCAAGCTGCGAGCAGCTCACCGTCGGCGACCAGCACGGGAGCGAGCGCTTCGGCCGCTGCCGGGTCGAGCGCGATGTCGGCGATCAGCTCGTGGTGGACCGGATCGACGAACCGGAGCTGTCCAGAACGAGTGCGGTAGATGCCCGGAGCGTGAGGAAGGACCGTCTCGGCGAACTCGACTCCTCCGATCGCGACGGCCGCCGCATCGCTGAAACGATCGAAGTGAGCCAGCTGGGCCATCCGGTATCGATCGGCCGGCTTGAACGGCGTCATCAGTCGTTTCACGATCCGCCGTCGAAACGGCGGCATACCGACCGATCCGACCAACTGATCGACGCCAATCTCTTCATCGACGATCAACTCGCAGCATGCAAACAGCCAGGCCGGCCAGCCGTCGCTCAGCTGCACGAGAAGCTCCGCCACGCCCGCGTCCACCACCGCATCGCCGCACCGGTGACGGCCCATCTCGATCACGTCGGGCACCGTCATGCGGAGCGCTCCGCCGTCGATCAGAACCGTGGGCACCGGTTCATCGATGAGGACATCACCGGACACGCCGACGGGAAGGACCAGGATGGTGGAGCGGCCGGCATCAAAACGTTGGACCACGGTGTCCCGCCACCCTCGAAGACCGGCGTGGAGCGGCGATCGCAGAATGGCGGCCCGAGGCTCGAGATTGCCTTCGATGTCGTCTGGATCGACGATCTCGACCGGATCGTCGAGCCGGTCGACGAGCGCGGCCAGGAATCGATCGGCCTCGAAGCCCTTGGGGGACTCCATCACGACCAGTCCGACGTGAGACGCCGCCCGGTCGAGCGAGCCGCCCCTGTTTCCGGTCACGTCACCCACCACGCTTCGACAACCAGCAAGCACGTACCGTGACGGTACCCACCGGCGCGATGCTCCTCAACGGTGACACCGTTGACGTCAGGAGAACAGCCCATGGTGCGTGCAACCTATCAAACCCGCCTGAGCGCGATCATTCTCGGAATCCGTCCGACGGTGGCCCACGTGTACGGCAGCGCTGGCCGAACGCCGGCCGACAATCTGGCCCACCTCGGCATGGAGGCCTGGCACATCGGCCTCGGCCAGCTCCACACCGACCTGTGCACGGCCTCGACCCTGTCGGCAGGCGAGCTCTGGATGCAGGCGTGGATCGTCGACGAACTCGAACGCGATGCTCGCCGCTGGAGCGACGCATCTACGATGCTGGAGCTTCTGGCCGTCTCGCTCGGCCCGGCAACCGCCGATCCCCGCCATGGCCCCCGAGGTCGCCTGTTCTGGAATCAATGGCAACGGAATCTCGTGCATCACCGACAGCGAGTCGAATCGGGCGCCGCCATCGCCAGCCATGACACGCAGGACCTGGTCGACCACGTCATTCACCTCGTCCTCGAACACGATGGACCTCAGGCACTCCTCGATGACCTCGCAATGATCGGATCAGCGCTGGGACCATCCGGAGCTCCCTCTCCGTTCCGGCCGCTCTCGTCTCCGATCGAGCGACTCCAGCTCTCGGCGATCCTCGGCTCGGCCTACGACGACGAGCCGGTCTGCACGGCTGCCATGTCGCGGCTGCTGGAGCAGCGGGCGCCGTCGCTCCCTTGCCACGCCCAGACCAACCGTCGCCACGTCGTGCGGGGCTGGCGGTACGGATCGGCGACTCCGGGGCGCTGAGCGCTCAGGCTGCGGCGACCTCTCGAGCCAGAATTTCACCGAAGCTGCGGTCGGGCGATGCGGCTTCGGTGAAGTCGGCTCGACGAGGCGTCCGAACGCAGTCGACAACCGAGACTCGATGTGTCGCGATGTCGCCGCTGCTGATCCACGACCGCTGCGGGGTGCGTCGAGCGGCCGATGGTTGCTGCTGACGACCTGCGAGGGCGGTGCACTGAGCATCGACCAGCCGCTGGAACGCGCCGGCGTTGCCACCGTGGTCGGGGTGCGCCGTCCGAGCGATCCGCCGGAAGGCGCGCTTGATCTCGTCGACGTCGGCCGACGGGGGGACGCCGAGCAATGCTCGAGCCGTGATCTCGTTCATGGGGACACCTTCCGTGGTGTTGGCCCTGCGGGGCCGATGCAGATCCTTCTGCGCACAGATCCTTCTGTGCACGGAGAGTGTCGGACGGCCGCACAGCGGCGTGAGTCGGCTCAGCCGACCCAGATCAACGACCGGCGGAAAACGCAGCATCGGCGATCGCCCGCAGCTCGCCAACGCGAATCTTCGTACCGTTCGCGCTCGGCGTCGTGGGAAACTCGTCAACCCTGACCACTGCGACCGGCACCTTGTAACGAGCAAGGCGGGCGCGACAAAACGAGATCACGAGTTCCGGATCTGGGTCATGGTCGGCGATCACGACTACGGCAGCCCGAACGCCCTCCGGTCGGGGCAGCGCCACCGCGACTGCCGCGCTGATGCCGTCCAACTCGAGCACCACTGCCTCGATCTCCGACGGATTCACGAGAAATCCTCCGAGACGGAGGACATCACCGATGCGGGTCAGGAAGGTGAAGGTTCCATCCTCTTCGGCTCTGGCGAGGTCGCCGGTACGGAACCAACGCCGTCCCTCAGCTTCGCAGTGCGCGCCGGCAGTGAGTTGGATGTCGATCGAGGCTCCCCCATCGGCCAGGTAGCCGGTGAACAGACTCGGCCCGGAGAGCATGAGCTCTCCGTCGCTGCCCTCCGGCATCGGTTCGTCGGTGTCCGGGTCGGCGATCCGGAATGCCGCAGCCTTCGACGCCACGGAGCCGCCGGCGCGTTCGCGTCCGGCCGTGTCCTCATGCGGGTCCCGGAGAGCGAACAACGCCTGCACCTCGCTCATGCCGTAGAGGCCGGTGAGGGTGACGCCACGGTCGGCAGCGAGCTCGACCACACCATCGAGGGAGGAGTTGAACCGCCCGTAGCCGCCAATGCGAAGAGAAGACAGATCGCGATCGGTCAGGAGCATTCGGTGAAACATGTCATCCGAGCCGTTCATCGCTGTGATCAGTTCCGACGCCACAAGGTCGGCGACCGCCTCGGCGTTGAACCGATCAGGGAGCCACACCTCGCTGTCAGCTGCGAGGGCGGCCATCAACGACACGAATCCGAACACGCCACAGAGTGGGAGGGCAACGAGCACACGATCGTCCGCGGAGTAACCGAACCGAAATGCGGCGTCGGCCGCGTGACGAGCGATCGATCGCTGATCATGCAGCACCATCTTCGGCTGGCTGGTCGTACCGGAAGTTGTGAACACGATGAACGGGTCCCCGGGTTCCGCCGACTTGATGCGACCGTCGTCGTCTGGGATGACCACAGCTCCCGCCTCGACGACCCTCAGCGAGGATTTCCCCTCGACCGGACGCACTGCGTCCGGGTCGGAGTCGGTGATCACGAGCGACGAACCCGAGCGGGCAAGGAGCGAACGAGCCTCGTCCGGCGAATACCGACGGTTCACCGAGACCAGCACGAATCGGCCTGCTGCAGCGGCAGCGATGCAGCGAAGGTAGGTCAGGCCGTTGTCGGCGTAGACAGCGACCCGATCGCCGGAGCGCAGCCCTTCGCGCTCCCAGGTTGTTGCCAGCCGGCGACCTTCCTCGGCCAGCCGACGACCGGCCACATCGCCGCTCGATGTGTGGAGCAGCGAAGCGGAGGATTCGAGAAGATCGAGCACCGTGAACATGGGGAGACACCAGCAAGCAAAAACTCGTGTGTCAACCGACACCTCATGCGTTTCGCCGAACGTCCGATGGGTACGCTGTAATTCACTGCCAGCCGGGGTTCGGCGTTGCGGTCCGATGCACTACGCAAAGGTTATGGGGTTCGACTCCCTCCGATGGCACTACCGCCTCCTTCGCCTCCGGCGAACGGCGACGTTCTTCGGTTTCGGCGAGGCGAAGGACGCGGTGCGTACGCTGACCGCGATGGATGACCGAGGCGACGACGCAACACACGAGTTGTTCATCGTCGAAGGCGAGTCGGCGGCGGATGCCGTCGAGCACGTGTGCAACCCGACCAGCCAGCGCGTCCACCCGATCCAGGGCAAACCCATGAACGTCGTACGGGCTTCGGAGAAGACGATCTGGGCCAACGATCGCGTGCGGATGTTGCACCACCGCATCGTCGGCAGCCCATCAGCCCATCTGGTCCCCGGCTACGTCCCGCTCGGCCGAGTGATCCTTGTCACCGACGCCAATGCCGATGGCGTCCACGCGAAGGCACTTCTTCTCGCGTTGATCGACGAGGTCATGCCGGAGCTCATTCGCGACGACCGGGTCTTCACGATCCGAGCCCCGACCTTCGGCATCACGTGCACCGAACGCAGAACACCGGTCTTCGCCTATTCATCAGAAGGACGACAGAGCGTCATGGCTCAACTCGCCGACCGCGGAGCGACCAAACTGTCGACGCAGCACTACGCGGGCTTGGCCAGCATGAGCGCAGACGAGCTTTCATTCGCGTTCACCAACCGCGCAACGCGCCGGCTGTCCGCTCTGAACGCACCCCACGTCGCCGCTGCCAGAGCCGCACTCGGTTGATGGGCACGCGGCTGATCCGCACGCGGCTGATCCGCACCGGCTTGACTAGCGTGCACACCATGCCGACGCCGAGCCCGTTCATCGCCGACATCCACCACGCGTCCCCGAGCGCCAAATGATCGCTCGGTTGCTGGCTCGGGTCGACATCCCGAATCCGATCGTCGACCGCTCGTTGAACAGTACGGATTGGCTGCGTGCCGGCGCCACCGTGATCGCAGCGATCCTCGGGGCCATTCTCCTCGGACGCGTCGTCCGTCACTTGATGGGACGCTGGATCGGACGAGACTCCGCAGGGCTGATCACAAGCCGGCTGGTGTCCTACGTCGCCTTCACGGTGGGTTTCATCTATGCGCTCACCAGTCTCGGCGTTCAGGTGGGGCCGCTTCTCGGCGCACTCGGACTCGGCGGTCTGGTTCTGGCCCTGGCGCTGCAGAAGCCGGTGGAGAACTTCTTCGCCGGAGTGATTCTGCAGGCCCGCCGTCCGTTCACGATCGGCGACTCGGTACAGCTCGGCGAGCACCTCGGACTCGTCACCGACATCGACTCCCGTACCACCGTGCTGCGTTCGCTCGACGGGACGACAATCCGGATTCCGAACGCGAAGGTCACCGACGGCGACATCGTGAATCTCACCCGTGACCCTGTCCGTCGAAGCACGCTCGAGGTCGGCGTCGCCTACAACACCGACCTCGACGTTGCGACCGCTGCCCTCGGCATCGCTGTGTCGCGGGTGCAGCGCATCGTCCACGAACCGGCCCCCTTGGTGATGCTCCGCGATTTCGGCGAGTCGAGCATCAACTTCTCGATCTACTACTGGCACGACAGCGACGTCCCGTCCGAGTTGGCAGCTCGACACGACCTCGTCCTGGCCGTACATCAGAACCTGATGGCCGACGGGGTCACGATTGCCTTCCCCCAGGTGGTGGTCTGGAGTGGAACCCCAGACGATGCTCCCGTCTACGAGCAGTACCACGGGCCAATCCGCACGGAGCTTCCGGGATTGGCACCCCGTATCGCTCCCAAAGGTCGTCGTTCTGGCGCCCCGTGGCGGCGAAACGCTCGGACCAGCGACGACAGCTGAAGCGGTCGAAACGGTGCCGGATCCAACAAGCATCTAGGGTGCGCTGATGACACCAGATCTCGAAGTATCCCGCGACATTGCCGCCTCCCCAGAAGCAGTGTTCGCAGCGCTCACCGACATCACTCGCATGGGTGAGTGGTCGCCCGAGAACTTCGCAACCGAGTGGAAGGACGGGGCCACCGAGGCTTCGGTCGGCGCCGTCTACACCGGCCACAATCGACACGGCGACAACGAGTGGACCACAGACGCTCGGATCGTCGAGCTGGTCCCCAACGAACGGTTCTTCTTCGACTGTCTGTCCCGAGACTTCGTCTTCGCCAAATGGGGATACGGGATCGAGGCCATCGATGGTGGCTCCCGCGTGACCGAGTACTGGCAGGATCTGCGTCCGGAGGCTGCGCTCGAGCGGAGTGCGTCCATCTCCGGCGTCGCCGACCGCGTCGAACACAACCGCGCCGGCATGCTCACGACACTCGAGAACCTCGCCGCCGCCGTCGAATAGCTTTCTCGATCTCGACGAGAACCGCACACCCCGGCCCGGTCGGCCGAGACTGAGATGCCCCTAGGCTCAACGCGGCCCCGATCCAGGCGGCCCCGATCCAGCGAGAGAACCGAGAACGTTCCGATGACCAGCAATGAGCAGCCAACCGTCGCGTACTTCTGCATGGAGTACGGCCTGGACAACGACTTCAAGCTCTATGCCGGCGGTCTCGGAATTCTCGCCGGCGACTACCTCAAGGGAGCCAAAGACGAGGATCTCCCGATCATCGGTATCGGCATCAAGTGGAAGCAGGGCTACACAGACCAGTTCATCGGTGACGACGGATTCCCCTACGACTCGTTCGTCAACCGCTCGTACGACCTCGAGGACACCGGCGTCACAATTCCGGTGACTATTCGCGAACACGAGGTGTTCGTCAAAGTCTGGAAGACCGAGGCCTACGGCAACTCGACGTTGTACCTGCTGGACACCGACATCGACGAGAACCAGAGCGACGATCGCTGGATCTGCGGGCAGCTCTACGGCTGGTTCAAGGAAGAACGGCTGGCCCAAGAGATCGTGCTCGGAGTCGGCGGCATTCGGGCGCTGCGCGCACTCGACATCGGTGTCGACATCTATCACTTCAACGAGGGGCACGCCGTCCTTGCCGGTATCGAGCTGATCGAGGAGCAGAAGTCACGTGGACTCAGCTTCGAAGAGGCGTGGCGGGCAACCAAGTCCCAAGTCGTCTTCACCACTCACACGCCGATCATCCAGGGAAACGAGAGCCACGAGCTTCGGACCATGGAGTTCATGGGAGCGTTCCGCGGCCTCGACGCCGAGGAGATGACCCGGATCGGTGGCGACCCGTTCAACATGACCGTTGCTGCCCTTCGCCTCTCGAAGAAATCGAACGCCGTTGCCATGCTCCATGCCGAGACGGCGAACAACATGTGGCACCACGTCGCAGGACGCAGCGAGATCGTCGGCATCACGAACTGCATCCACACGCCGACCTGGGTGGATCCCCGCATCACGGCGGCCCACGACGCTGAACTGCCACTCCTCCCGGTGCACAACACGATCAAGGGCGAACTGATCGACTTCATCGAGGACCGCACCGGGGCACGCCTCCGATCCGACCGGATCCTGCTCGGATTCAGCCGCCGAGCGGCGACCTACAAGCGCAGCGACTTCATCTTCTCCGACATGGAGAAGATCGAGCCATATCTCGAGAGCGGCAAGCTCCAGATCGTCTTCTCGGGCAAGGCCCACCCGTACGACGACGGTGGCAAGGGCATCGTCAGCAACCTCGTGGCAATGATGCGGACCTACCCGAACGCTGTGGTCTTCCTCGAGAACTACGACATGACGATCGGTCGCATGCTGACCCGCGGTGCAGATGTCTGGCTCAACAATCCGCGCCGACCGCAGGAAGCCAGCGGGACCAGCGGAATGAAGGCATCGATGAACGGTGTCCTCAACTGCTCGATCCTCGACGGTTGGTGGCCGGAAGCCTGCATCGACGGCGAGAACGGCTGGCAGATCGGCGACGGCTTCGAGTCCGATTCCGAGGAAGAACTCGACGCCCACGACCTCGCGTCGCTGTACGAGGTGCTCTTCGACAAGGTATTGCCGACCTACTACGACAAGCCCGAGAAGTGGGAGGCGATGATGCGCGAGAGCATTCGCACGACCTCTGAGCCGTTCGCAATGAAGCGGATGCTCACCGACTATTACGAACTGCTCTACAACGCGGATCCGTCGTAGATCACCGGGTGACCTGACCGATCCTCATTTCGTCTCCAGCAACCGCACGGCTGTGCTCACTTCGAGCCGACTGCGTCGATGATCAGCTGCGACAGCGTGGGCGCCGCATCTTCCTGGAAGAAGTGATTGGCGTTCTCGATGGTCGTGTGTGGTTGGCCTTGCGCCCCGGGAACGAGCGACTTGAAGGGCTTGTCTCCGCCGGCGGTGACGGGGTCGCCGTCGCTGAAGCAGCAGATGAATGGCTTGTCCCACGCAGTCAGGACCCGCCATGCAGCGCGGTTGGCCGGCACCGCCGGATCGTCCACCGACGTCGGGACGAGAGACGGGAAGATCCGAGCCCCCTCCTTGAACGTCTCATCGGGGAACGGCGCGTCGTAGGCCTCGACCTCTGCGTCTGACAACGTGGTGTTGGTGGCCCGCTGGATGAGATCGCCGATCGGAAAAACCGGCGACTGCTGACTGAATTTCTGCCACGCAAGGAAGGCATCGCTCGGAGCGTGTTCGCCCGTGGGCAGGCCGGTGTTGCCGATGATGACTCGAGCGAAACGATCGGGGTTCTCGGCGACCAACCGCAGGCCGACCAAACCGCCCCAGTCCTGTCCGAAGAAGGTGACGTCGGCGAGGTCGAGGTGATCGATGATCGCTGCCTGCATCCAGGCGACGTGGCGGGCGTAGGTGTAGTCGCTCTTCTCTGTCGGCTTGTCGCTCTTGCCGAACCCGACCAGATCGGGTGCGATGACTCGCAAGCCGGCGCTGACCAGCGGGGGGATCATCCTGCGGTAGAGGTAGCTCCACGAGGGCTCGCCGTGCAGGCACAGCACGACCGGGCCGTCAGACGGTCCCTCATCGAGATAGTGGACTCGCAGCGTTCGGCCGTCGAGATCATCGACGTCTACGTAGTTCGGGGCGAAGGGGTAACCATCGAGGTCGGCAAAGCGTTCGTCTGGTGTGCGAAGTGATCTCACGAGTGTCTCCGGTCAGTTGGTGCGGTCTGGTTTTTGCTGGGAGTGGTGATGCGGGCCTGTCAGCGGGGTTCGACGTCGAGCCGGTGCAGGTCGTCGCCGAGTTCGATGGTGCTTGGGTCCCGACCGGACCAACGATGGTCAGCGGTGTCTCCTCGAACGTCATGACCCAGCGGGTGGTGATCACGTCGTTGATGTCGGTGACGTTGTCACTGTGGAGGTGCGTCATCAGCATCGCTGCCAGATCGGGGGCACAGACTCGTCATTGTCGGCTCATCTCTGCTCCCTTCGAAGCGTGACGGGCGAGTCATGTGCGTGCCTCCGATCGATCGGATGCCAAACGTTACGCGATTGGGGTCAATCGCGCATGACTCTGTGAGCTCAGGTCGACGTCGAGCCGACCTTGGGGCGCTCTGGGATCGCCTTGGCAACCGGAGCCGCTGCCTTCGCCTTCTTGTGGTGGGCGAGGACGAGGAGGATCGTCAGGAAGGCCACGACGTTGACCGAGGCGAGCATCCCCATTCGGTACCAGTCGTTGAGCGTGTCGCTCCCGGCTTGGACGCCGTGGACCGTGGCGAAGATGTAGAGCCCGAAGCTCGAGCGGTGGACGTGCCGCCACGCCTTGCGAGGCAGCTTCTTCATGAACAGGGAGGTGAGCTCCACGGCGAGCAGGAGCCAGAAGGCGATGACTCCCCATGCGACCGCTGTTGGTTTCCAATCCGACGCCCAGGGAACGAGGATGTCGAGCCAGCCGAACTCGACGTAGCTGTCGCCGACCAAGCCTGCGATGTGAATCGCAGTGAAGGTGACCGAGAGCCCGCCGAGGAAACGATGGAGATCGAGGAGCTTGGCCGGCTGACTTGCCTTGGCGGCAGCCTTGGTCGACAGGAGGAGTCCCCAGCAGACCGACATGGTGACGAGTGCCCAGGCAACGATGCCGCCGGACCTCGCCGCGAACCACCACACTTGTTCGTTCATGCGCTGATCTGTTCCTTCCCAGAGGATTCCGGCGAGGCCAGATCCGCTGTTTTGGTCGCGTACACGTTCCCATCGGCCGCCACGACGACTCCTGGAGTGCCGAAACGACGCAACAGCTCGACCGCATCCGCGGACCCGGCCATCAGAGCAACCTTGGCTGCGATCTCCGCCCACCAGGCCATGGTCGAGCATGCAGTGACCGACACCAGGTCTGTCTCTGCAGATCGGCCGGTGGTCGGGTCGAGCAGGTGGTGGCGCTGCTCGCCGTTGGTCGTCCAGCATCGCCGCAAGATGCTGCTGGTCGCAACAGCTCCGCACTCGGGAGAGAAGGCGGCGATGTCGGAGGTTCGATCGAACGGATTGGCCACACCGATCTCCCACGACGTTGCGTACCACGGTTCGCCACTGACCCGAAGGTCGCCACCGAGTTCGACCGACGTCGAGGTCGCGCCGTTGTCGATGAGGAAGTCGGTGACCAGGTCGGCTGCGAGACCCTTGCCGATGCCGCCGGGGTCGAAGCCAACGCCTGCGGGCAACTGGACCGCGCTGATCTCGTGGAACAGCACGATGGGTTCGTCGGTCGCCGGGCTCGGACGGTCGCTGTCCGTTCCGTGCGAGACGAGGGAGTCCCGTTCCTCCCACGGAGTGTCGTAACCGAGCTCGGTGAGCTGGTGGAGCATGAGCGGGTTGAAACGGCCGTCGGTCAACTCCCGAGCATCAGCTGCTCGGCTGAGGAGTGCGAACGTCTCCGGCGAGACGATGCTGACGTTCCCAGCGTCGCGGTTGACGTGGCAGATCTCGCTGTCGGGCAGGAACCGGCTCCACTTCCGCTCGAGCGCGTGCGCGAGTTCGCAAGCCAGCGTCGGGAGATCGTCCGGACCGCCGTCGACGACGATGCGGCACGGACTGCCCATTGCCCGAAACTCGAGGCTCCTCACGTCAGCCGCTCGCGTCGCTTCTCGGGGGCGGGGTCGGCTGTGGTGCAGGAGCAGGGGTCGCCGGCGGAGCGGTGGCCGGTGGCGCCGTCGCAGGCGGAGCGGTGGTCACAGGAGCCGCAGTAGCCGGCGGTGCTGTCTGCGCCGGCGCGGCGGCTGCCG
>CBESNA010000004.1:0-141283 GCA_965530755.1 uncultured Acidimicrobiia bacterium
GCGCGAACTGTGACCGCGCGAACTGTGACCGCGCGAACTGTGACAGCAGATCAGGTGAGCGTGCCGTCCTCAGCCGCCTGATGTTTCATCGTCAAGGTCTTCCACACATCGTCGCTCGTCATCGCCAGGTGATCATGGTGCCGAAGCGCATCGATCACTTCCCGGAGGCTCGTTGCCAGATGCTCTGACTTGGCGAGCGCTACCGGGTTGATCTCAGCTTCTTCGTGCGGCTGGCTCAGAAATGTGATGACGTCGTCAGCGGTGGCAGCGAGATGGCTGAGATGGGTGGCGAGCGTGCCGTCTTCTGCGGCGGGTTCTGTCATGGCAGTGGGTCTCCTGGATACGGTTCGATCAACCTACCGAAAACCGAATCTTCTTTGTTCATCACGCTCGCGTCTTGTCGTGGTGCATCATGTTCCGGTGAGACGATCGGACGGTTTGACAGATGACCAACCGAGCCAAAGGCCGTGACTCGATGAGTTCGGCCGCAGTCATCGAACTCGACCAGGTGTCCATTCGCCGAGGTTCGGGGCTCGTCATCGAGAACCTGAGTCTCTCGGTGCCCTCCGGGCAGATCGTCGGACTCATCGGACCGAGCGGAAGTGGTAAGACATCGTTGCTCCGATCCATCGTCGGTGTGCAAGCTCACGTGACCGGGTCGGTGCGCGTGCTCGGACGCTCCGCAGGGGAGGCGTCGCGTCGCGGTGAGATCGGCTACGTGTCGCAGGATCCTGCGGTCTACGGCGATCTCTCCGTGGCCGACAACGTGGCGTATTTCGCTCGCGTGTTGAATGTCGACGGCTGGGCCGCGCTCGCCACGCTCCGTACAGTCGGCCTCGAGGACACAGCGGGCCAGCGAGTGGACGACCTGTCCGGCGGCCAACGAGCTCGGCTGTCCCTCGTCATTGCTTTGTTGAATCAGCCGCCATTGCTGGTGCTCGACGAACCCACGGTTGGGCTCGACCCGGTGTTGCGGAATGAGCTCTGGGATCACTTCAGCTCGCTGGCTGCACAGGGAACGACCTTGCTCGTCTCGAGCCACGTGATGGACGAAGCGGGACGCTGTGACTCGTTGGTCCTCCTTCGAGATGGAGCGATCCTTGCTACTGGTCGCCCGGTCGAACTGCTCGAACGAACCGCCACGACCACCATCGAGGATGCATTCCTCGCTCTCATCGCCGGGGGGCGGTCGGCGTCATGATGGCCCGGACGATGAGAGCCACAGCAGTCCGGGTCCTTCGGCAGCTTCGGGGTGACCGTCGCACGCTGGCGATGCTGCTCGCCGTTCCCACGGTGCTGCTCATCCTGGTCCGGTACTCCTTCGAGGCGCGGCCGCTCGTCTTCCAACGGGTCGGCTTGCCGTTGATCGGCGTCTTCCCGTTGGTCTCGATGTTTCTGGTGGCGTCGATCGCCATGCTCCGCGAACGTCGATCAGGCACCCTTGAACGGCTCATGGCACTTCCGACCACGAAGCTCGGCGTGCTCCTCGGCTATGCCATCGCCTTCTCGGCGGTGGCCGTCGTCCAGACGAGCATCGCCATCGGTGTTGGCATCGGGGTCCTGGGCCTCGATGTCGTTGGGCCGACCTGGCTCGCTGTGACGGTGGCCCTTGTCAATGCTCTGCTCGGTATGGCGCTCGGGCTGTTCGTCAGCGCCTTCGCCAACACCGAGTTCCAGGCGATCCAGTTCATGCCTGCGTTTCTCTTGCCGCAATTCCTGCTGTGTGGCTTGCTCGTGGAACGCAATGCGATGGCGCGACCGCTGGAGCTGTTGTCCGGGGTTCTGCCGCTGACCTATGCCTACGAGGCGCTCCACGGAGTGGCGGAGCGGCCGGGCGTCGATGGAGCCGTCGTCGCTGACGTTGCCGTGACCGCACTTATGGCCGGTGCCGCGCTGGTCCTGGGAGCGGCCACGCTGCGACGGCAGAGCCCCTGATCGCGCTGCCCGACGGGCATCCGGGACCAACGCCTCTGCGCCACCTGCCGTCCCACACCCAACCTGATGGTATGAAGAGACGACACACACTGCGAGACGCCATCATGGATGAGTTCGGCTGGCACGCGTTGATCGACGCGACACAGCTCGATGTCTCCGTGGTCGATGGCGTGGTCACGGTGGTCGGCTCGGTGCCGAGCGTTGCCGCCAAGCTCGTCGTGCTCGACGCCATCGAGTCGATCGACGGTGTGCACGACATCGTCAGCGAGGTGGACGTCGCTCCCTCTGGGGTCCCGCGATCGGACGACGAGATCGGGCACGCCCTCGGACAGTTTCTCGAATGGGACGCTCTGGTGCCGGCCGATGAGATCACTCATCACGTCGTCGATGGATGGGTGACGTTGGGGGGAGAGGTGCCGACCGTCCGTCAACGCGAGGAAGCCGAACGGGTCGTCAATCACGTACTCGGGGTACGAGGTGTCACGAACCGGCTCGACGTCGTCGACTCCTCGCTGACACCGATCGATGTCCGAGCGAGCATCGAGGCAGCGCTCGAACGACGGGCGCTCCGAGCGGCTGACCACATCGACGTGATGGTCGATGACCGCACAGTGACACTCCGTGGATCGGTGCAGAGCCATCTCGAGAAGCGTGCTGTCGTCGGCGCGGCAAGCCATGCCGCCGGCGTGGAGGTGCTCTGCGACGACCTCCATGTGCGTGACACGGCCTGATCGCGTCGCTGAGGTCGAACGAATGCCGGCCACAAGTCCCTTCCCGACAGACCGGTCATTGCCCGCAGACGGATCCTTGCAACTCAGTCGGCGCGGCCTCGACGAGCGTAGTGATCGAGGAGTCGTGGGCCGTCCAGGACAGCCACGAACGGGAGCGGGTCGAGGCCCTGCTCGATCACGAACGTCGTCAGTTGATCACGGGCCACCGACACGAGCTCCTCTTTATCCCAAGGTTTGGAAAAGTAGCGGTCCAGCCCAGCATCGTTGATGGCGCGGATCGTGTCCTGATGGCCGGCTTGGCCGGTGACCAACACGGTCCGAATGGCTTCGGTCTCTGGTGTTCGGTGCAACGATACGAGAAGGTCGACTCCGGACTCGCCAGGCAAGCGGTGGTCGGCGAGTACGAGCCCGACCACGTCACCGGCTTCGGCCGCCTCCGACAGCGCCGCCCTGGCGTCGTCGACGTCGCTTGCCTGGTCGATTCGAACCGGGCCGGTGAGCGACGACAGATCCCGTATGAGGGCCGAGCGAACCTCCGGTTCGTCTTCGACGACCAGGATCACGAGCTGGTTCACGATGCACCTCCGATGGGAAGGACCACGTGGACATCGGTGTGGCCTGGTTTGCTCGTCACAGCGATGTGACCTCCATGATCTTCGATGATCTGTCGGCTGATGGAAAGCCCGAGACCGAGGCCGAACTGGACACGACCGAGCTTGGTGGTGAAACGAGGTTCGAAGATGCGGTCTTGGAGATCGGGTGGGATCCCGGGCCCGTTGTCGATGACGTGCACGTGGATCGCATCTGCGGTCGGATCGACCGTGATCGTCAACTCGCCTCCGGCATGCAGGCTCGGGCTGCTTTCCGCGGCTTCGGCGACGCTGAGTGCATCGAGCGAGTTGGTGATCAGGTTGGTCCAGACTTGTTGAAGCGCACCGGGTCGACCGCTGATGCCAGGCACCGTCGCAAAACGGCGCTCGACCTCGACCCGGCCGATGCGATGAGCGACCAATCGCAGCGCATCCTCGATCGTCGAAGCGACGTCGACGCCGGGCTCGACCGCCCCGCGACCATCCTCGCCTCGAACGTAGGAGCGCAGGCTTCCGACCAGCTCCTCGATACGGCCCGCGGCGTCGACCACCGTGCGGAAGGACCGGCCGAGTCGGCTGGCCACCACTGCCCGCTCCGCGTCCCGGCCATTCCGATCGGCAGCCAGGCGGATCTCGACCGGATCGGTGAAGCCGGCGTCCAGTAGTTGGCGGACGAGATCTGCGTCGATGCCGTCCTCGACCAGCTCACGGCGGAGGGCTCGCTCGGCCGACGGTGCGAGGGTCGTCTCGTCGAGGCGACGATCGATGATCGATCGGAGAGTCGGGTCGTCGAGAAGCTCTTCGAGATCAGCCTTCAGGTGCACCGCCGAGCGAACCAAGGCAGCGGTCGGATTGTTGAGCTCGTGGGCCATCCCCGCAGCCAATTCTCCGAGGGCAGCAAATCGAGCGGCTGCAACGAGCTGGGATCGAGCTTCCGACAGCGCCGAGAGGCTGTGGTCGAGTTCGACCTGGAGCTCGTCCGAGCGCCGTAGCCGTCTGGCGAGCGAGGTGACGAGGACCCTGGTCAGCAGACTCGAGAGCTCCGGCTCGGACTCCAGGGCCTGGGCCAACTGGTTCAACGTGATGGGCAGGGCCCGCACGTCGGTCACGGCACGACACTGAAGCATGGCTCGTCGATGGCTTGCGAGCGAGAGGAGACCGATGATGGCGCCGGTCGACTGCTGATGCAGGATGTGTTCGCCCGTCGGTGTGGTCGAGCTGAGTCGCACAGACCCTTCGAGCACCACGTAGATCCCACCCACATCGTCTCCAGATTCGATCATGACAGTTCCGGCGGCGACTCGGATGCGCGGGGGATGGCCGAGAGCACGGTCGAGCAGCTGAATCATGCGCTGTTCGACCTCTTCATCCGAGATCGAACCGTCAAGCAACAACGGGGTCCGCGGAGTAGGAGAGGCGGTCGCAGCATTGTGTTCGGCCACACGTTGCGCAGCTCGATCACGAGTGTCTACGTCGAGGATGGGCTCGAAGTCGGCCAGTCGATCCGGTGCGTGCTCCAGAAGAAAGGTCGCCAGGTTGGCGGTCAGCTGAGCCGTGAGACCATCGCTGGTCCATGGCCGAGTGATCATCCCGTGAACGGCACCTCGGCGGAGTGCCAGGTCGACGCCGCCCAGAGATGGACTCGAGGTGACAAGGACACAGCGACTGTGCTCAAGCTCGGGGACGTCATGGAGGGTGATCGCCGTCTGGCTGGCCCCGTGGCTGTCGCCGTCGATGAAGAGCACGGGGACGAGGCCGCCGGAGCGATGCAGTTCCTTCGCCAGATCAGTAGCGGCGTTGGTGTGGGTGACGAGTCGGACCTCGGCGAGATCCAGAAGCACACGGCGGACGTCGGCTTCCAGCTGTGCGCCCCTGGCCGGGTCCTCATCGACGACGAAGACCGTTATTCGTGGACCGGAGCCTAGAGGCTCGGAGTTCGCTCGATCGGTCATCGACAGCTCCTCACAACAGTCCGAGGGCTCGCCAGATCGGTGGCATGACGAACACAACGAGCACCAGCCCGAGTGTGCCGATCATGATGCCCACGATGGCGAGGTCCTTCGACTCGATCGCCCCGGAGGCGTAGGCAACCGCATTCGGGGGAGTGCTGACGGGAAGCGCCATGGCAAGCGAGCAGGCCATGGCGATGAGAAGGCCCGCGAGCAGCGGATCCAGGTCGACCACGTCGGAGATGGCAAGGCTGATGCCGATCGGGGCCATCAAGTTGGCGGTTGCCGAGTTGGAGATGATGGTGCTGAGGATCAGCGCCAGACCGGCCAACGCGGCGGAGAGTGCCACGGTGGGGAGCGCACCCCAATCCAGGCGATCGACCAGCCACAGGTCGAGACCGGTGGTCGACACGCCGTTGCCGAGTGCGATCCCGCCCCCGACCAACCACAGGATGTGCCAATTGATGCTTCGTAGATCGTCGACGGTGAAGACCCCGGCGGCCAGCAACACGACCACGGGGACGAAGCCGACGATCGAGGAAGGCACGCCGTGGAGCGGTTCGGTCAGCCAGCCGAGGACCGTCAAACCGAAGGTGACGTACAAGATCTGTGCATGGCGTCTGCGATCGAACGCTCCGCCGATGTCCACGTCGATCTGCCCGGCACCGGCCGGGTAGCGCCGCACGAGGAGGAGCCAGGCGGCGACCAAGAGCACGAGCGTGATCGGGAGAGCGAACCCCATCCAGGTGAGGAAGTCGACCTGGATCCCGCGATCGTTGAGTCGACCGAGGACGATCGCGTTGGGTGGCGAGCCGACCGGGGTTCCGATGCCACCGAGATTCGCGGCGACGGGCACCGAGAGTACGAGGGCGACTCGGAACCGATCGTCGGCTGCGAGCCCTCCGGCCACGGGCAGCACCACGGCCATCATGGCCGCCGTCGTGGCCGTGTTGGACACGAACATCGACAGCAGCGCCGTAATGGCCATGAGGCCGGCGAGAACCGCGGTGGGGCGAGTCCCGAAAGGGCGAAGCAGGAATCCGGCCAGGTTTCGATCGAGCCCGAACTTGGCGGCGGCATCCGCGAGCACGAAGCCGCCGAGGAACAGCATCAGGACAGGACTTGCGAGCGTTGCGTAGATCGAGGCATAGGGGGGAGCATCGAAATCGGCGGGGAGCCCGAAGATCGATTGATCCGAGATCAACAGGACCTCTGCGAGAATCACGCCGATCGAGGTCGCAGACAGCGGGATGGCTTCTGTCACCCAGAGGGCGACGGCGGCTCCGAAGATGGCGAGCATGCGGCTGGCCGGCACGGTCAGCCCGCCGACGTCGCCGATGATCAGGACGGCGAAGAACCACACGAGGGCGACCGACACCCCGATCGTCTTCTGGTTCGGCCGCCTCGGCGTGGTTGGCCTGGGTCGCGTTCCCTTTTCGACCGTTGTCACCGCTCGAAAGGTACGGGGTCAGCGCCCGAACCCAAAGGGGCTTCGGTCCCAACTCCCGCGATCGGGAACGTCAGCCGGTGCCGGTCATCGCTTTCAGCGCCGTATCGACGTCATCGATGTCGGCGAGTTCGATCCACCGTTCGGTCGTCGTCAGACCGGCTGCACGTCTGGCCAGTGTCGCTGCGGCACCGGTCACCGGAGACTCGTCCTCCATCTGGATGATGCAGATGAGATCCCAGTCACCGACGTTCGTGTACCAGGCGTCGGTCAGCGAGCCGCCTGCTTCGCCGACCAGGAGAGCGAGGTGATCCCGCCTCGCTGACGGTCCATCTCGAAGGGCTCGAGAAGCTTCTTCCGTCGAGAACTCGATCAAACCGAGGTACTGAGCCATGAGGTGTCCTTTGTTACATCCGTCGTGTCCCATCGACTGTCCGCCCAATACGGCCCGATCGTCAGGGCCGAAGGTCTCGTCCATTCTCACGTACCCTGGCTCCCAACTGCCAGCGTCACGCGTACCCAGGAGTACGTATGACGCTGGCAGTTGGGTGACGGTTCTACGGTGAAGCGCTCGTGCCGACGGGCCTGTGTTCAGAGGATGTGTGTTCATGGCAGGTGGTCTGGTCGGATTGCTCGATGACGTTGCTGCGCTGGCGAAGCTCGCTGCGGCCTCGATCGACGACGTAGGGGCAGCTGCTGGCCGCGCCAGCGCCAAGGCGGCGGGGGTCGTGGTCGACGACACCGCAGTGACGCCGGCGTACGTACAGGGTCTGGCCGCCGACCGCGAGCTGCCGATCATCAAGAAGATTGCGTCCGGATCGCTCCGAAACAAGCTCGTGTTCATCCTTCCCGCTGCGCTCATCCTCAGCGCCGTGGCTCCCATCCTCGTGGAGATCATCCTGATGGCGGGCGGCACGTACCTGTGCTTCGAGGGAGTCGAGAAGATCTATCACAAGCTGAAGGGCGACGATCACGACCACGATGTCCCGGTCGTAATGCAGGGCGTCGAAGCTGAAGAGGCCACGATCGCCGGCGCCATCCGTACCGACCTCATCCTGTCGGCCGAGATCATGGTGATCGCCTTGAAGGAGGTCCTCGATGAAGGATTCCTGTCTCGGGCCGTGATCATGGTGGTCGTTGCTTTCGTGATCACGATCATCGTCTACGGCGTTGTGGCTCTGATCGTGAAGATGGACGACATCGGGCTTTCGTTGGCAAGCCGCGAGGCTGAGTCGTCACAGCGACTCGGTCGCTTGATGGTGTCGGCCATGCCGAAACTTCTGACGTGGCTGTCTGTCATCGGCACTGCAGCGATGCTTTGGGTCGGCGGCCACATCATCTTGGTCGGGACAGACGAACTCGGTTGGCACGGCCCCTACGACTTCGTACATGACCTCGAGGAGTCGGTTCACGATGTCGGCGGTATCGGTGGTGTGCTGGCGTGGCTCGTGAACACGGGCATCTCTGCCGTCCTCGGCCTCATCGTCGGTGCCATCGTCGTTTCTGTGGTCACCCGCCTCTTCCATGGGTCTCATGACGAAGAGGTGGCTGCGAGCTACTGACCTCGGCCACGTTCGTCACTTGGCCAGCCAATGGGAAGCCTCCGGATCGAGAGGACGTGGCGACACTCGAAGCGGATGCCGGGCGCTCTCAGGCATGGCCGGCGGCCGTCAGGAAGAGGTGATGCAAGGCCGGGCCGCCGAGTTCGTCATCGGTGATCGGCAATCGCAACTCGACGTCGGCCACTCCGGGTTCAGCCGGACGGATCGCGGCGCCGAGACCCGTCAGCTTTTCGAGCAGTTTGCGGTTGTCCCATCGGATGTCGGCGGTGAACGTGGTGATGCCGTGGGCCACGGCTTCGCGGACGAGGGACCGAAGCAGGACCGTGCCGATGCCTCGCCCCTGCATTTCGTCGATGACCACGACCGCTGCCTCGGCACGCGACGGTTCGTCGTGGTCCCGAACCCAACGCGCCACCCCGAGGCCTCTGTGGCTCGGATCGTCCCGCTCGTAGGCCGCGAGAGCGAAGCGCTGGTCGTAGTCGAGGTCGGTGAGGTAGGCGAGGTGGGCCTTGGACAGATGTTTCGGCGGCAGGAAAAAGCGCAACTGCTTCGAGGCCTCGGAGAGATGTTCGTACGCCTGTTGGAGTTCTGTCCGGTCGCCGCGCAGGAGGAGCCGGATGACCACGGCCGTGCCATCGCTGACCTCGACCTCGAGTGAGTGTGACCGGGCGGCCGATGTGGGCCGCGATTCGCACACGCCAGACTCCTCGCATCCGGTACAAGCAATCGAGTCAACGACTGACCACGGTTCGCGATCGCGATCCCAACATGTCCCGCACTGCTCGCAGACCGCCCGCACCCGTTCCTCGTCCCCGCTTCGCCAGAGTTCGTGGCCACCGCAGGCCGGACAGGGTCGGCCCTCGGATGGAGTCAGGAGGGACCGAGTCACGAGAGCGACGGTAGTTCGGTCAGACGGATTCGGTCGCTCAGACGACGAGGGCGTGCCCGGACTCGCCCGAGTAGTGTCGAGATCCAGTCGAGCAAGAGGGAGAACTCGGATGTCAGCTGTCGGTCGATCGTTCACAGCCGATGATGCATGGTCACTCAACGGCGGTACCCACATCTCGGCCTACGAGGTCATGGGCGCCCACCCTGGAGCAGACGGGACAACCTTTCGGGTCTGGGCGCCGAGCGCGCGATCCGTGTCCGTTGTTGGTGACTTCAATGCCTGGTCTCCTTTGGCAGAGCACGAGCTCGAACCTGATCCGTCAGGGGTGTGGCGGGGCTCGATGGCGGCCGAGGTCGGCCAGCGCTACAAGTTCCGGATCACGCCGCAGCATGGTCCAGCGTTGGACAAGGCCGACCCGTTCGGTTTCGCCCACGAGGAGCCTCCTCGCACCGCATCGGTGATCACCGAGCTAGAGCATGCGTGGGCAGACAGCACCTGGATGGCTGACCGAGGCGACCGTCTCGACTGCGCGGCGCCCGTGTCGATCTACGAGGTGCACCTCGGTTCGTGGCGGTACGAACCGGGTGGCTACCGGGCCCTCGGCCGACAGCTCATCGACTACTTGGGGGAGGCCGGTTTCACCCATGTCGAGCTGATGCCGATCACCGAGCACCCGTTCTACGGATCCTGGGGCTATCAGACCACCGGCTACTTCGCTCCGACAGCCCGCTACGGATCGCCGTCCGATCTCATGGCGATGATCGACGAGCTCCATCAGGCTGGGATCGGGGTCATTCTCGACTGGGTTCCATCACACTTCCCTGGTGACGCATTCGGCCTGGCCACCTTCGACGGCACCCATCTCTTCGAACACGCCGATCCCCGAAAAGGGCATCATCCCGACTGGGACAGCTGCATCTTCAACTACGACCGCGCCGAGGTCCGGAGCTTCCTGCTCTCCAGCGCCCACTTCTGGGCCGAGAAGTATCACGTTGACGGCCTGCGTGTCGATGCCGTCGCTTCGATGCTCTATCTCGATTACTCCCGCGAGGAGGGCGAGTGGATCCCGAACGAGCACGGCGGGAACGAGAATCTCGGAGCCGTGAGCTTCCTGCAGGAGCTCAATCGGTCGATGTACGCCGCCCATCCGGGGATCCAGGTCATCGCCGAGGAGTCGACCGCATGGCCCGGCGTCACCAGGCCCGTCGATCAGGGCGGTCTCGGCTTCGGGTACAAGTGGGACATGGGGTGGATGCACGACACCCTCGAGTACTTCAAGCGGGATCCCGTGCATCGACGCCACCACCACAGCGAGCTCACGTTCCGATCGGTCTACATGGGCTCGGAGAACTACCTGCTGCCGCTGTCGCACGATGAGGTCGTCCACGGGAAGGGTTCGTTGCTGGCGGCCATGCCAGGCGATCGCTGGCAGCAGTTGGCCAATCTCCGTCTACTCCTCGGCTATCAGTGGGCCGTACCCGGAAAGAAGCTGCTCTTCATGGGTGGCGAGTTCGGCCAACTCGAACAGTGGGACCACGAGACCGAGCTGGACTGGGGTCTGCTCGCCGATCCGGGGCATCGCGGCGTACTCGAACTGGTCGGCGATCTGAACCGGTTGTATCGCTCGGAGCCTGCCCTCCACGAGAAGGACTGCGGCGACGACGGCCTGCAGTGGGTGGTCGGCGATGACGACGTCAACAGCGTGTTCGCCTTTCTGCGTGTGGCCGATGATCGGCGACCAGTCCTGGTGGTGGCGAACTGCACACCCGTCCCTCGGAGGCACCACCGCATCGGCGTGCCGATCGCAGGTGGGTGGACACCCCTTCTGCAATCGGACGAGGTGCGATTCGGGGGGAGTGGCATCGTCGACGGTCCGCTCGTGACACGACCCGAGGCCAGTCACGGTCAGTCGCAGTCCATCGAAATCGAACTGGGCCCCCTCTGTGTGGGTTTCTTCGCCCCTACGGATCCCGCGTAGCGGCTTCGATTCGGTAGACCCTGGCCTCGCCAGGCTCGAGATTCTCGATGCGGTGGAAGAAGCCGTTGTGCTCTACATGCTCGAGATCAATCGGTGCGACCAGGGTCGAGAACTCCGGAAACAGGGTCGTGCCGGCTTCGAGCGCCGGCAGCCCGAAGTAGCCGGACGGCCGCCCGAGGTCGTAGTTGACGACAAAGACGAAGGTCTCTTCGCCGCGAGCTGATGCGTCGAGCACCCACGCCGCCGTTCCCCGTAACCCGGTTGCGTCCGGCGGGATCAGCCACCTGGTCGTACGCTCGGCGACCAACGGCAGGATGCCTTCGGCGAAGACCTTCAGCGTCGTGAGCCTCCAGAAGAGCTCATCGTTCGAGCCCCACTGGTACACATCGCCGAAGCGGGCCTTCGACGGGTAGATGTTCGAATCTCCGGACTCCTCGAAGACGAAGAGCTTCGTGTACCGCTCGTTCTCGGCCGGTTCGGTCCGTCGGTCGCGGAGCTCGAAGCCGAGTCCGGTGTATGACGGCATGTCGGGAAGGAAGAGGGCCGTGAACATCCGAGCCTCGTTTCCGTCGAGGTAGAACTCGTCGAACCGAGGGTCGTCCTTGTCCGCAGTCATCACCGTGTAGGAGGGCGCCGTTCGCCTCGTGCCGAGATCGTCGAGGTAGCGGCGGAACACGCGGAGAAACTCGCGGCTCCCCACCGGCGTCGACTGGAGGTCGCCGAGCGTGGTGTCGGCCTGCGACGCTTCGAGGTGGTCCAACTCCTCGCCGTATTGGAAGACATCGCGCGCGGGAAGGAAGGACTCGGCGAAGTACCCGAACCATGGAGTGCCAGACTCGGTGGCGATGTACTGCTTCACGGCACCGAGGATGTCGTAGTGACTGTCGATGGTGTCCGGAACGCCTGTCGGCCGCATCTGCACGTGGGACATGTCGCCCCGCATGAAATCGAAGGCACCGATGCGCTGCGCATCGGCATAGCGCCGGCAGACGTAGTCCCACACGTGGTGGCGTGGCCGATCGAAGTCGAGCTCCCACACCGAACCCTCGGCCGCCTCGTAGAGGTGAAAGCGGGTGAGCGGTGAGAACACGCGGGACATGTGTTCCGGCTCCAGCATGATGAAGTCCGGCCATTCCAGGCCTCCATCGTCGGTCACGACATGGTTGGGGTCCGGGTCGATCTGGATGCCACGATAGGGGACGCCCATCGTGGCCGGGACCGGTTCGAGGCCAGCACTCTTGAGGTGGCGGAGAAGACTGACACGACGGTCGATTCGACCCTGCCGATCGGCAGGGTCGCCGAACAACGCCATGAGCCTGGTTGGCTCGTCGACTGCGAACAGGTCCGCAGTGTCGACCGCAGCGGGGACGATGGCCGACGGCTTCACCGAGACGGCCCCGAGATCGGCCGGGCCCATCGTCGCGTACCAATCGCGGACGACGTCGATGGCGGCACCGGTCACGGCATCGCCGACATCAACGATCTGGCGTCCCTCGATCCGCATCCACTCGAACAGCTCGGGATTGGCGAGGGTCGGTTCGGAGAACCGGTCCGTGTGCGGGATCACGTCCATGCCGATCGACTTGCCCATCACGTGGATCAGGTTGGCAATGGCCCGCAACTGTCGGTCGGGAGTGTCGAGGTACGAGGCGAGCTGGCTCATCTCGGTCGAAACGAACTCGGTGTTGAGGTTCCAGCTCGCGATCCCATAGAGGCTGCCGACCGCGCCCGGCTCCCAGATCGGGAGGAGATGGATCGAATCGACGAACGAGGGCAACGTCAGGGCGTACTTGACGACTCCCGTGTAGTCACCGACGGTCCGGACGTTGATGCCGGCCATGTTCGACCGACGCAACCACGAGGAATCCGCAGCCGCTGAGCGAGGGGATCGGATCTCTTCTACGAGCTCGCCAGGTTCCACGGCGGGATCGGTTGCCTCTTCGGACAACGCCAGGTCCACCGCATTGCCGAACCGGCGCCGGAGCAGATCGAGCGTGTCTGGCCAGGTCAGACGGGCCGCATCCGACGGCCGAAGTCCGGCCGCGAACGAGGAGACTCCGCTCACATAGCCGGCTTCTCCCGGGACGGTCCTGCTCATCCTTCGCCGAGGACCTCTACGTCGTACTCCCGACTGATGATGATGTTCGCCCGGGAGCGGTGCTGGGAGATGATCTCGTGTTCGGTCGTGAGGACCTCCTCGATGAAGGGGTCGAACTCCTCGCGGCCACGCTTCATTCGATGTTCCATCGTCTCGAGGCGGTTCCGGTCGATGAAGACCCGGGTGTCGACGTGCTCGCACAGTGACGTGTAGACACCCTCGGCGATGACGACCTCGATTCCAGAGAACGAGGCGTCCGCTTCGGTGATGGAGTTGTCCGCGTAGTGCACCAGTGGTTTGACGATGGTGTCGTCGCCGGCCTGAGCTGCGCCGAGATGCGCGTCGAGAAGGTCGAGGCGAACCTCCGTGGTGCCGACCCAGGCGAAGTTTGCTCTGCGGGCCGCATCGTTGAACTTCGGTGGGAGGACGTAGTAATCGTCCTGTTGGAGAACGAAGGCCGGAATGCCTCGCTTCCCGAACTCCTCGAACAGGGCCTGACCGGTCTCGGACTTTCCGCTACCTGACTCGCCGGCAACGGTGATGGTGTAGCGACGACTGCTCGACACGACCCGACCTTCGATCGCATCGACGATCCTTTCGGCGGCCAATCGGTGCTCGTCGCCGACCAGAATGATGTCACCTTCCATGGTGCGGCACCGTAGCTCCGGACGGGTATGCCCCGCTCGACGGTTGACCGCAGCCGGTGCCGCTTTTCAGGAGCGCATGAGGCGAGCGGACAGATGGTGCTGTAGAGGTAGCCCGACCGCCGCCATCGAGAGGTCGTAGCTGAGTTCGTCTTCGGTGACGACGACGCTCCGTTCGACCGCAGACACGTCCTTGGCGGTGGCCGTGGTCACGACCGACGTCGTCGCGAGCCGGATCGTCGTGCCGTCGACGAGACCCTCGTGCAGCTCGACGATGCCGCTCGGCTGCGCGACCACGAGTTCGACACGGTCGGTACCAACGGGGCGCAGGTAGCCGACCTCGGCATGGAGCGGGAGCCCGGTGTGCGCGTCCTTGGTTGCCTGGCGATACGAGATGAACGGCTTGCCGACGTGATCGAACCAGACCTGCTCCCGATACTCGAAGTCAGCGATCGTCGGATAATGGCCCGTGCCACCACCGGCCCAGTGCCCGAGCAGGAAGGCGAGATGGCGGACATCGGGATGCAGCAATGGAGAAGCGGTCATGGCGCCATGGTTGCCGATGGGAGCCGGGGTGACCCGTTCAATCGGCGTCGAGTTGGTTCCGAAGTCCGGCATCGGACCGCGAATCCGGTCCTTGGAGGCCAACAACGTGTTGCGAGCCTCGATGTACACCTCTCGGTCGGGCTCGAAGCTCTTCGTCACGTACTCGAGCGTGGTGCCGTTGGCCACCACCCGGTAGCGGGTCTCCGTTCAGCTTCGTGTCAGCAGGTCGAGGACTTCGTCATCGCTCACCTGCGAGAAGTCCTCGTAGGCCTGGCCGACGCCGACGAAATGGTCCGGCTGAACGAGGAAGACGACGTCGTCGACCCGTTCGGCGAAGCGTTCGACGGTTCCGGGAGAGATCACCGGCACGGCCAGCACGATGCGTCCGGCGCCCGCCTTCCGGACGACCTCGCACGCTGCCATCGATGTCGTTCCTATGGCGATGCCGTCGTCGACGACCACGACCGTTCGCCCAGTGAGATCGAGCCGATCACCTGCGCTGTGCAGGTGATCCGCGAGTCGCTTGATGAGCGCCCGCTCATGTCGTTCGATCGCCGCCAGATCGACTTCGGTGATGCGACCGTCTCGCATCACCTGCTCGTCGAGAACCTCGACGCCGTTCTCGCCGATCGCACCGAAGCCCACCTCGGGCTGACGAGGAACGCCGAGTTTGCGAACGATCACGACATCGAGGGGCGCTCCGAGCGCTCGAGCGACCTCGGCGGCAACGGGTACTCCACCCCGGGTCACGCCAACGACGACGGGGTTCTCTGCCGCGAGGTCATGCAGTTGGTCTCCCAGCCGTCGACCTGCTTCGGTCCGGTTCCTGAACATGCCATCAGGGTCAACCAGCTTCTCCGCCAGGCGAAGGGACCTATGTCCTCACGTCATCTGGAGGACCATCGCCTGATCGGGGGCCAGGTCAGGGGCCACACCTCTGATGGGTGTAGGTGGAGCAGTGGACGCGAAGCTGTCGAAGATCACTCTCTGGCCGGCGGCGGCAGGAAACTCGACCGATCTTTCGCCGGCGTTGAGGACCACACAGATCGGGCCCCTCCGGAAACCCACCAGGTCAGCGTGAACGTCGGTGAGCCATGTCACGGTTCCACCTGCAGCGCCAATGTGGCGCCGTCTGACTCGGATCAGCTCCATGTGCCTGTCGAGCCAGCTGCCCGAGTGATCCCGTTGCCACGCCACTGTGTCCTCCGTCCGTCGTCCACCGACGGGAAGCCAGGTGTGATCGGCGGTCGAGAACCCGAAGGAAGCTCCCCGTTCGTCCCACGGCATGGGGGTCCGGCAGCCGTCGCGGCTCTCGGCCGCTGTGGCCCCGACCGGGTCGAGTCGTTGCGACGGCTCGATGATGCCGTCCTCCAAACCGAGCTCTTGGCCCTGGTACAGGAAGGGGATACCCGGCAGCCACATCTGTGCCGTTGTGTAGGCGAGCGCTCGACGTCGGCCGATTTCTCCGCCGCCGAACCTGCTCACGGAGCGGGATTCGTCGAGCGTCGATGAGACCCACACGATGCAAGATCGGTCGCCAACCGCTCTCAGCGGTTCGGCGAGCATGTGGCGTATGTCGTCGGCGTTCCAGCATCCGCGAGCGGCGGGCAGCCAGAACCCGGCATGAAGGCCATCGCCGGGCATCAACGCCGCAACCTCTCGACCAGTCGGCATGGACGTCTCACCAACGACGAAGGCACCGGCGGCATCACAGATGGCCCGCCATCGCCGGAACAGATCGTGGGACTCCGGCTGAGCGATGTCGTGAACATGGTCGAATGCTGCCCACTGCTCGTCTCGGGGAGAGTTCGTGCTCCAGGCATGGTGTTGCGGGTTCGAACGGAGGTCCTGGTCCTTGATCAGGCACTGCGCCGCGTCGATCCGGAATCCGTCGACGCCCCGATCGAGCCAGAAGTGGAGGATGTGATCGAACGCGTCCACCACCGCGCCAGATCGCCAGTCGAGATCGGGCTGCTGAGGCAGGAAGAGGTGGAGAAAGTACTGGCCTCGGATGTCGTCGTAGGTCCATGCCGATCCTCCGAACTGACTGACCCAGTTGTTCGGTGGCCCGCCATCGACAGACGAATCTGCCCAGACGTACCGATCATCGGGCGATGGCGGTCGCGACCGCTCGGCCACGAACCATGGGTGTTGTTCGCTCGTGTGGTTCGGCACCACATCCATGATCAGACGAAGCCCGACTCCATGGACCGCTTCGACCAGTCTGTCGAAGGCAGGCATGCCCCCGTAGACCGGATCGACGGCAAGGAAGTCTGCGACGTCGTACCCACCATCGGCCAGGGGAGAGGGGTGGAACGGTGTGACCCAGACGATGTCGATCCCGAGGTCGACCAGGTGATCGAGTCGACGACGCAGCCCGTCGAGATCTCCGACGCCGTCATCGTTGCTGTCCTGGAACGAGCGGAGATAGACGCAATAGCCGACAGCGTCCTTCCAGAATGCAGTGCCCTCTCGCATGGAGCGAAGTGTGGCCCGCAGCCTTCGTCCGAACCAGGGACGAATGTCCCGGGACAGATCCCGCCGAGGTTTCTACGGTGGCCCCATGAAGCGCATCGAATGGTTCGAAGACATCAGGATCGAGGACATAGCTTCAGTCGGGGGGAAGAACGCATCCCTGGGTGAGATGTACCGGGAGCTGGCCGGACAGGGCGTCGCGGTGCCCAATGGCTTCGCCACGACGGCAGCTGCGTATCGCGAGTTCATCGACCACAACGGTTTCGAAGCCCACATCGAAAGCCTGCTCGCAGGGTGGAAGCGATCAGACGTCGACGACCTGGCTGAGCGGACGGGAGCGATCCGATCACTCGTGCTGAGTGGCACGCTGCCCCCGACTCTCGTCGCCGCTGTGGGTGCCGCATACGAGCAACTGTCGTCCGCCGCCGACGCCGGGAGCCCGCTCGGCATCGAGGTGGCCGTCCGGTCGAGCGCAACGGCCGAGGACTTACCGGACGCGTCGTTCGCCGGCCAACAAGAGACGTTTCTCATGGTGCAGGGGATCGCAGAGGTCCTCGACGCGGTGCGGCGCTGCTACGCCAGCCTGTTCACGGCCCGAGCTGTGAGCTATCGCGAGGACATGGGGATCGATCAGTTCGACATCGCCCTCTCGGCCGGCATCCAGGCAATGGTTCGGGCCGATTCCGCATCGAGCGGCGTGATCTTCACACTCGACACCGACTCCGGCTTCGATGGGGTCGTCTACCTGACCTCCTCATGGGGACTGGGCGAAAACATCGTCCAGGGCAGGGTCGTGCCCGACGGCTTCTTCGTCCACAAGGATCGATTGCGCAACGGGTTTCGACCCCTCGTGGGACGCCATCTGGGGGCAAAGGAACTCACGATGTCATACGACCCGGTCGACGGTCGGCTCGTCAACCGCCCAACCCCGGTCGAGAAGCGGAACCGTTTCAGCCTGTCAGACGATGACGTCCTGCAGTTGGCGAGATGGTCCCTGGTCATCGAGGAGCACTACTCCGAGAAACGCGGTGAACCGACCCCAATGGACATCGAGTGGGCCAAGGACGGACGAACGGGAAAGCTGTTCATCGTTCAGGCGAGACCGGAAACCGTGCACAGTCAGCGGTCCGATGCAGTCGTGTCCCGGCACGATCGGTTGAGCGAGTCCGGTGAGATCCTGCTCGAAGGTCTCGCCGTCGGTGACCGGATCGCTGCCGGGACACTTCGGCACATCGCCGACCCGAAAGACATGAGTCAACTCGCCGATGGAGACATTCTCGTCACCGAGATCACCGACCCGGACTGGGAGCCCATTCTGAAGCGGGCGGCAGGGCTCGTGACACAGCGCGGAGGTCGAACCTCCCACGCGGCCATCGTTGCACGCGAGCTCGGGATCCCTGCCATCGTCGGCTGCGGCGAACCAGCGACCGGGTTGCCATTCGGGACTGACGCCACCGTTTCGTGCGCAGAGGGCGCCGTTGGACGGGTGTACCGAGGGCGCCTCGAATGGGAGACCGACGAGATCGACTTCGCCACGCTGCCCCCGATCCGCACCGAGATCATGGTGAACATCGGCGACCCGTCATCCGCATACACGCACGCGAGCCTTCCGACAGCGGGCATCGGTCTGGCGCGAATGGAGTTCGTCTTCGCCAGCCATGTGCGTGTCCACCCGTTGGCACTGACTCGGTACGACACGCTCGATCCTGTCACCCGGCGTGCGGTCGACGACGTCATCACCGGCTACGACGAACCCACCGAGTATCTGGTGGACACGCTCGCACGTGGCATCGGGACACTCGCCGCTGCGTTCTGGCCCCGACCGGTGATTGCCCGGTTCAGCGACTTCAAGACCAACGAGTATGCGGGCCTCGTCGGCGGCGCTGGTTTCGAACCGACCGAACCGAACCCGATGCTCGGCTGGCGGGGTGCATCCCGGTACTACCACCCCGACTACCGAGATGGTTTCGAGCTGGAGGTGCAGGCAGTGCGCCGAGTCCGTGAGGAGTTCGGGCTCACCAATCTCAAGGTGATGATTCCCTTCTGCCGAACCCCAGAGGAGGGCCGGCGGGTCATCGACGTCATGGCGGAGTGCGGACTGGAGAGACCCACCGATCGGGCCGGGCGGGCGAGTACAGAGCCAGACGGACTCGAGATCTACGTGATGGCGGAGCTCCCGTCGAACGTGCTCGAGGCGGAAGCGTTCGCCGAGATCTTCGATGGCTTCTCGATCGGGTCGAACGATCTGACGCAGCTCATCCTCGGCGTCGATCGCGATTCCGAATCCGTGGCCGGTCTGTTCGACGAGCAGAACGCTGCGGTGAAGCGGGCCTGTGCGATGGTGATCGCCACGGCCCGAACCCACGGCCGCAAGATCGGGATCTGTGGACAAGGCCCATCGGATCACCCGGACTTCGCTGCGTTTCTCGTCAGCGAGGGAATCGACTCGATCAGCGTCACTCCGGACGCGGTGGCCAGAACCATCGAGGCCGTGGCGGAGGCCGAGGCGTCCACCGACCGGAGATAGCACTGCGAGTGCTTGCGGTCAGCGCCCGCTGAGCGCTGCGTCGTCAGCTGAGTGCAGTGTCGAGCCACTGACCGATCTTCGCTCCTGGCATGGCCCCGACCTGGCGGGCGATCTCCTTGCCCCCGTCGAACAGCACCATCGTCGGAATTCCCTGCACTCGGAGACGAGCGGAGACCTCCGGTGCCAGATCGACGTTGACTTTCACGATCCGAAGCCGTCCGGCTCGTTCGACCGCGAGCCGTTCGAGGATCGGGGCGATCGTACGGCACGGTCCGCACCACGGAGCCCAGAGGTCGACGAGGGTCGGGAGGGGCGACTTGGCGATGACGGCGTCGAAGGCCCCGCCGGTCACGTTGGACAGCCACGGAAGGTCGGCATGGCACGTTCCGCACCTTGGCCGACCCTTCGCCGCATCGGGAACCCGGTTCGTTGCTCCACACGAGGGACAACGGACGTTTGTCGATCTTGTCTTCTTCGCAGACACGCGACGGCTCCTTTTCACGATCTTGGTCCCACAGTGGCACCGCCGTTCATCCGAAGCCAGGGACCGAGGTCACCAGTCCGGGGGCACGGGGCTTGGCTACAGATCCAGGCCCGTACCGAACGACGGGTTCACGCCATCAACGATCTGCCGGGCACGCTCGAGGACCCCCGACTTGGTCTCCTCGTGGGTCAGGATCCAGAACTCATTGGTGAGCACAGCGTCGACGACGGCTCGACCAACGACGGCGGCGTCGATCCCAGCCGCCACCATCCCTTCGATGGCGGCCTGCATCTCACTCGGGACAGACGAGCGCTCTGGGATCGTGGCGCGGACGTCGTCCGGCATGTTTCGATCGCTGGTGGCGATCCCGGTCTGGACAAAGGCCGGACACAGCACCGACACGCCGACCGCCGTACCAGTGATCTGCATCTCCTTCGCGAGGGTCTCGGAGAGGGCGACGACGCCGTATTTCGACACGTTGTACGCACCCATGAACGGACCCGCGCCGAGCCCGGCCATCGACGCCGTGTTGACGATGTGGCACGGCTCGCCGTGGGCGAGCATGTTCGGAAGGAAGATCTTGCAGCCATAGATGACTCCCCACAGGTTGATGTCGATCGTCCATCGCCACGCTTCGAGGTTCGTGGGATCGCCGACTGGCCCGCCGGCACCAACGCCTGCGTTGTTGCAGAGCACGTGGATGGGCCCGAAGCGTTCTGTGGCAGCAGTCTCGAGTGCAACCAGTTCATCGTGGTTCCGAACATCGAGCGGGAAGGACAACACCTCGTAGCCCATCGACGTCAGGAGTTCGCTGGCGGCCTCGAGGGCGCCTGTCTCGACGTCGGCCAGGACCAGGTTCATTCCTTCAGCGCCGAACTGCTTGGCCAGTTCGAGACCGATACCACTCGCAGCGCCCGTGATCACGGCTGTTCCACCCGAAAGATTCTGCATCGCTGTGGTCTAGTCGCAACGGGATGGCCTCTCGTAATCACTCGTGCGGCGTCCCATCGTCTCGCTTGGATCGCATTCGTCGACCGTCGGCTGCCGTGAGAGGCTCACCTCGTGTCACTGCGTCGTCTAGCGCTCTACGTTGGCGGATTCCTCGGGCCGTTCGGCACCGTCGTGATCGTCCCGATGTTTCCCGAGCTCCGCGACGAGTTTGGGGCGTCGTCGAGCGCGGTCGGTCTCGGCTTCAGCCTCTACCTCGTGCCGTTTGCGATCGCCCTCCTCTTCTCGGGGACCGTCGGCGAGCGATTCGGACGGCGACGTACGGTCCGCATCACGTATCTGTTGTATGCCGCGGCGAGCGTTGCCGCAGCCCTTGCCCCGTCGCTCGCTTGGTTCGTCACCGCCCGGGCGGTCCAAGGCGTTGCCAATGCGTTCGTCACCCCGCTGCTCCTGGCCGGGCTGGCAGAGATGGTGCCACCGGAACGGTTCGGCCGGGAGGTTGGCGTCTACTCGAGCTTCCAGGCCGTCGGAGCCGGACTCGGGCCGCTCGCCGGGGGACTGGCAGCCGATACACAGTGGCAGGGAGCGTTCCTGGGGACTGCGCTGGTGGCCTCGGTGTTGGCGTTGATGCCGCCCGATGGCGAGCCCAGGCCAGGCACCTCCGCACCGCAGCTGCGTCCGCTCCTGACACCAACGATGCTGGTGCTCGGAGGCGCCTTCTTCTTCGCTGCAGCCGGTCCGATCGGGCTGGCGGTACTCGTCGGGGTTGCGGCAAGGGACGTTCTGGATCTCAGCGGGACGGCGACGGGCATCATCCTGTTGGGTGGAGCCGTCGCGGCAATGGTCGCCGGGCCGATCTGGGGCTGGTTGCTCGACCGCCACGGACCGCGCCGGATCGTGACGCCAGTGGTCTTGGCGGCGACGGCTTCATCGATGCTGGTCGCATTGGGCACAACCGGATGGTCCCTGGGCCTCCTGTGGATCGTCGGTGGTGCCGCCGCGGCCTTCATCGTCGTTGTGTTCCAGTCGCTTGGAGCGACGATCATGCCGGAGAACCGGGGCGGCGCATTGTCGTTCCTTCTGTCATTTCGGTTCCTCGGCCACGCCGCCGGTCCGGCGGTGTTCGTCCCCTTCATCGACCAAAGCGCCGCGCCGGTGTTCCTCGTGGCCGGCAGCCTCGGCCTGGTTTGCCTCGTGCTGGCCCGTACCGCTCTCCGACTGCGCTGAGCTGGATCGACCGCTCGGGGTCGGGTCGGTTAGCGTCTCGCTTCATCTCGATCGAGGGGTCTCACCGTGGGTATCAGTGTCACGTCACCTGAAGCAGTCGGCATGAGCACCGAGCGGCTCGAGCGGATCAACGTCGCCATGCAGCGCTATGTCGACGATGGCATCGTCGCCGGCATCATCACGCTCGTGAGCCGGCGAGGCGAGGTGGTTCACGCCGAGCAGTTCGGCCATCGAGACGTCGAGGCCGGTATCGAAATGACATCAGACACGATCTTCCGGATCTACTCGATGACCAAGCCGATCGTCTGCACGGCGCTGATGCTCCTCCACGAAGAGGGTCGCTTCCGATTGGAGGACCCAGTGGCGAAGCACCTCCCTGCGTTCGGTTCCGTTCAGGTCCTCGCCGCCGACGGTTCGCTCGAGCCGCAGGCCCGGCCGATGGAGGTGCGTGACCTCCTGACGCACACCAGCGGTCTCACGTACGACTTCATGGAGGACACGCCCGTTGGCGAGATGTATCGCCAGGCGCGTATCATGAACGACGCCACGCGGACGCTCGAGCAGACGATCGATGCATTGGCGGAGCTGCCGCTGGCCTCACAACCTGGCGCCCGCTGGCACTACAGCGTCGGAATCGACGTGGCTGCCAGGCTCATCGAGGTGCTGTCAGGCCAGCCGCTCGGGCGTTTCCTCGAGGATCGACTGTTCGGACCGCTCGGCATGGCAGACACCGCCTTCGGCGTCGCCGAGACCGAGCGGTCCCGTCTCTCTGCCATGTACGGCTTGCCCGATCTCGTCGGTGAGGGACAGACCGGAACGAAACTGGTGATGGCTGCCCTCGAAGGATTCAACGAACGGATCGACGTCTCGGCCACGTATCCGGTCGACACTCCGGACGTCTTCGCTCGCGGCGGGATTGGCCTGTTCTCCACTACTGGCGACTACCTGCGTTTCGCTCAGATGTTGCTCGGCAACGGTGAACTCGACGGCATGCGAATCATCGGCCGCAAGACGCTCGAACTCATGCATTCCAACCACCTGCCGGCCACGCTCCTTCCGTTCGATCTGCTCGGCAGGGTCCAGGGCGGACTGGGGTTTGGACTCGGATCCCGCGTGATGTTGGACGTCGCATCGAGTGCAGGGCAGGGTTCGGTGGGGGAGTACGGCTGGGCGGGCGCGGCGAAGACCTACTACTGGGTCGATCCAGCCGAAGAACTCGTTGGACTGTTCATGGCTCAGTACATGACCGGCGTCGAGTTGCCAGATCGAGACATGCGCACGCTCACTTACCAAGCGATCGTCGACTGACCTCCGACAATCATTTCGCGCTCAGATGAGCAACTCGACGGGACGACCGGTCAGCTGCGAGAGGTCATTGATCAGTTCGCTGATGTCTGCGGTGCCGGGCACGATTGGCCCCCCGATGAGGTAGGAGCTCGCCGGGAGCCTCTCGATGACGTCTCGAGCGTCGCCACGCACGACTGACACCGAGGTCTCGAGATCGCGGCCAACGTGGCGACTGACGACGGCAATCTGCGCCCGTAGCAGGAAGTCGAGCTCTTCGACGAGCATCGACATCGTGGTGGCGTCGACATCGCCGAATCGAGCGTCTTCGACGATCGCAGCGGACACGAGTGGGCACTCGGCCTCGATCGCTCGAAGCGCCGCCTGCTCGAGTGTTTCCGTACTTCCCGAACCGCCGATGGAGAGATACACGATCACCGGTTCGGCTCCTCGTCGATCGGCACAGCCCACCGTTCGGTGAGGATCTCCAGAGCTGCGAGTCGATGATTGAGCTCGACGGCGATGTGCTCGGCGACGCTGACCTCGATGAGGCCGGTTCTGACGATCTCGCCAACAGCCGACTTCTCGGCAATCAACGCTTCTCGCCTGGCCTGGAGCAACATCTCGGCCCCGAGATCGGGGTGATCAGCAACGTGTTCCTGGAGCGCCACCGTCGCCGCATGGACATCCTCGGCGTAGATGGCTGACAGTGCGTCGGCGAGGTCGTGGCCTATCACTCCGTCTGCCCCCAGTTTCCCGATGGCGGCCTGTCCGGCGCGGCGGGTGGCGATGACGGCCTGGCGAGTCTGCTGCTCGAGTTCGACCGCAGTGAGTCCGGCCAGTTCGAGGCGCCGGATCAGACCCGTGATCGACAAACCTTGAACCAGGAGAGTGAAGACCACAACCCCGAAGGTCATGACCACGACGGTCTGGATCGCATCCTCTCCGACGACCTCGGCCAGTGCCTCGTTGTCCTGGATGATGAGTGCCAACGCGAGGGAGATGGCGCCCCGAAGCCCACCCCAGAACATCACGTGTTTGTATGCCAGAGGCACGCGTCGACTCGGACGAATCAGATCGGTGAAGAACGTGAGCCCGTAGACGAGGAGCACTCGGACGAGAAGCACGGTGATCACGGCGAGGAGGACCGGCCACCATTCGGCAACCAGATCTCGCAAACCGATCGTGAGTCCGATGAACAGGAACACAAGCGAGTTGACGAGGAACGTGAGCAGTTCCCAGAAGTGCTCGAGGGTCTGGCGAGTCGTGGGCGACGTGTTCTCGATCCCGCGGGTGCCGACCATCAGCCCGGCGGCCACCACGGCGAGGATGCCAGAGAAGTGCAAATCGTCGCGGCCGATCAGAGCTCCGAACTCTTCGGCCACGAGGAACGCTCCGAACGCGATGGCGAGGGTGGTCGAGGTCTCGATGAGCGCATCGTCGACGGAAGCCAGAATCACTTCGCTCACGATGTAGCCGAGGACGAGTCCGACCGCGAGGCCACCGGCCGACACGACGATGAAATCGGTGAGCGCGTCGCCGAGAGCGAACGACCCACCCTCGGCGACGTCCAGAGCGACGCCGAACATCACGACGGCGACGGCATCGTTGAAGAGCGACTCGCCTTCGACCAGGACGCTGAGCCGCTTTGGGGTGCCCAAGGATTTGAAGAATGCGATCACGGCCACGGGATCGGTGGCGGAGATGAGCGCGCCGAACCCAAAGCTGAGCGCCCACGGAAGGTCGAGCAGATAGTGCACCACGGTGCCGACCATCAGCGACCCGATGAGTGTGCCGGCCAGCGCCAGGGTCAAGATTCCGAACAGGTCGTTCTTGAGCTTCTTCCACGGCAGATTCAGTGTCGCTTCGAAGAGCAAGGGCGGGACCAGCAGTGCCAGAATCAGGTCGGCGCTGGCCTCCACCGTCACGAGTTCGCCGAGACCAGCAGCGACGAAGCCGGCGAGGACGAGCGCCACTGTGACCGGGAAGTTGGCTCGTCTGGCGAGGAACGCCACGGCTGCGGCGATCGCCAGCAGCGTCACGAGGGCCGTTTCCTGCTCGATGAGCTTCGAACTCGCCTCGGCGGCCAGCAGTCCGACGTCGAGGCCGGCCCCGGCTATGGCATTCGATTCCACCCGGTGTGTCTAGCCGATCCGTCGGTGCTCCAGTGAGACCATCGGGCTCGGATCGCCGGCGTGGATGTCACCCGCCGCCGGCGGGCTGGTCAGTCGATGAGCTCATCAGACCGAATACGGGCTCGCTCCGCCGCCTCGTGTTCGGGCAGGATGCGCCCGAAGAGCTGACGAGTGCGCTCGACTCGGCCGATCACACCAGGATGTTCTGTGTAGGCGAAGATGGCTGCGTGTCGCGGCGAAGAGTCTGAAGCCACCCGCTGCACACGGTGTAGTGAGTGGCGGCCACGGAAGATCTGGAGGTCGCCGGGACGGAGGTCGAGAGTGTGAACCTCGTCGAGGTCGCCGGCGCCCTCGCCGGCGCCCAGCACTCGCTTGATGCGGTCGAAGCCCTCGTCGCTTGCGTTCCGTATACCGGGCACGTACTGGAACGCGCCGCCCTCTCGTGCCTCATCGACGAGCACGGTGACGGCGAAATCATTGGTGTCGAAGTGCCAGGCGAACTGTTGGCCGGGATCGAGGATGTTCGCCGTGAGTCCAGCGAGTGGATCGGCGTAGCAGTGAAGATGCGGTATCTCGAGGCAATCAGCCAGGAAGCTGGACACTGCCTCGGACCGAAAGAGCGTGTCCATGGCGCAGCCATCAGCCCAGCTATCGCCCGGGATGAAGCCGCTGGACCGCTCGATGAACGTGTTGACCGGATGATCAGGCGGAAACGCTGAATCGATCGAAGTGTGGAAGTACGGGTTCATCAGCTGAGTGGAGTAGTGGGTCGTTGGCTTGGCCGCCACGATCTCGTCGCCGAGAGTTGCGACGGCCGCTGGAGGAACGAATCCCCGCACCACTGCGCAGCCGTGTGTTCGAAGTCCGATGTGCGCCTCGGCAACCGCCGACTGACGGGCCGCCGCAGCCACGTCGTGGATTGGATAGCGACCGAGATCGATGAGATCGGCGAGCGGCACGACGGTCACAGTCACCTTTCCCAGTGAGGGATCCAGTCGCCCTCGAGGCGCATCGAGAGGTCGGCGTCGTCCTCGATCAGCTTGGCGACATGCAACTCCCCGGCGTCGGTTCCGTACCGTTCGCCGGCAGACCGGAAGACCTGATGCGCGGCGTCGGTCATGGGGAGCGGTGCGCCAACGTTGGCGCCGAGTGCACTGAGAAGGCCCAGATCCTTGAGGCACAGGCCGAGGCTGAACGACGGGTCGTAGTGTCCGGCGAAGATGCTCGGGGCGTCGTGTCTGACCACGAAGCTGTCCCCGACGCTTTCCTTGATTGCGTGCCAGAGCGTTTCCAGGTCGACGCCGTTGGCGAGGCCGACGGCGAAACCTTCCCCGATCGCGGCGGCAGCGATGAACCACAACTGGTTGGTCACGAGCTTCACGACATTCCCCGTGCCGAGCGGTCCGCAGACGATCACGGTGCCGAGGTGTTCGAGCAACGCGGTAGCGCGTGCAACAGGCTCGGGATCACCGCCGATGAAGAGAGTCAGCGTTCCTGTTCGTGCACCGTCGACGGCACCGGTGACGGGGGAGTCGACGACACTGACGCCATCCGGAGCAGCGGCGGCCAACGCCGCCACGACGTCTTTCGAGTTGGTGGTGAGATCGATCCAGAGCGATCCCGGCCCCATCGCGGCGAGCGCACCGTCAGAGCCGTCCATGACGGCGAGCACATGGTCCGGTCGAGGCAGAGACGTCAGGAGAATGTCAACTGACGCCGCACACTGGACCGCGCTCGCACCCTGCGTCGCTCCGGCCTCGACAGCCCCGCCGAGAGCGTCGTCATCGAGGTCGAACGCGGTCACTTCGTAGCCGGCCCAGACGAGACGGCGACACATGGGGCCGCCCATGTTTCCGAGGCCGATGAATCCAATGGCCGGGGCGGCGTCCATCAACCAGCCGAGTCGGCCGTCTTCGTCGACGGCGTCGTCTTTCGCTTCGGCGGCGATTTCTTTGCCGCCGCCTTCTTTGCCGCCGCCTTCTTTGGCGCCGCCTTCCTCGGCGACTTCCTGGCGCTCGACTTCTTGGCCGAGGCGTTCTTGGAGCCCGTTGGCTTCGGCCCTCCGTTGAGCGCAGAGTTGCGGAGATTCTCTTCCATTTCCGCGCGAACCGCGATCATCTGCTGAACCGCCTCTGAACTGGGCGGGATCGGGTCGACGCCGTCACCGCCGACGCGCATGGCCGGAGGACGCTGCGGGGTGGCCCACTCGGCGCCAGTTGCCTCGAAGAGGCGGGCGATTTCGTCGATGTGGAGATCGACGAGATGCCAGAGATCCGGCACGAGATATCGATCGGCGATCAGACCGAAATCGAGGCTGTCTTCGTAGCTGTGTACCGTGATGTTGAGCCCGACACCGTCGGCGATCGTCGAGACAGGTATGTAGGAGTCGAGCTTCGCTCCAGCGAAGTAGAGCGGGTCGCGCGGTCCGGGCACGTTCGAGATGACCACGTTGATCGGCGTGTTGAATCGATCCGCCAGTTTGGCTCTGGCAAAGAGCCGAATCGCAGAAGCGGCAACGACTGGCGACGTGTAGTCGGTGGCTTCGGCCAGCGCTTCGGCCGGCATGAGATCGAACTGTCGCTTGGCGTCGTTCATCGCTTCCCGGCACAGCGCAACTCGCTCGAGTGGGTCCGCGCAGTTGGTGGGCAGCTCCGCCACGATGCTGGAGACCCGATTCGTCCAGGGATCCTCTTCGTCGCCGGTGCGGATCGACACCGGCACCATCGCTCGCAAGGGACCGTCGGGGAGTGCGTCGTGCTCGATCAGGTACTGACGCAACGCGCCGGTGCAGATCGCCATCACGACGTCGTTGAGCGTTCCGCCGGTGGCGGTCTTCAGGACTTTCAGATTCGAGAGCGAAGCGGACCGCATGGCGAACCTGCGATGAGGGCTGATCGACTTGTTCCACGGGGTGGGGGGCGCAGGTGTGAGCGGCAGGCTCGGTCGAGGGTTGGAGTCGTCGGATCCTCGATGTGTGAGGGCACCGAGACCGTCACGAGCCTTCGAGGCCGCGTCGCGAACACCAGTCACACCCGCTGCGTCAGCAACGTCTCTCACCATCGCCAGCGAAAGACGAGCGCCGCGGAACGGGTTCATGACGATGTTCTTGGTGGCTCGCTGGAGCATCTCGGCATTACTCGGCGGCTGCTCGCCGACCCAGGGTTGCTCGGTGTAGCCGTATTCGGCATCGGGAGACAGGTCGGTGAACATCCGCAGCATGATCACTCCCGAGGCTCCGTCGATCGTGGCGTGATGGGTCTTCTGGAGCAGCGCCCAGCGTCCGTCGGCCAGACCATCGATCACGTAGGCCTCCCACAGTGGACGCGACCGGTCCATCTTGCGTCCGACAATCCTCGCCACCTGCTCGGCAAGTTGGTCGGCTGCGCCCGGCGCCGCGAGTCCGATGCGACGGACGTGGTAGTCGAGATCGAAATCGGCGTCCTCGACCCAGTAGGGACGGTCCAGTTCGAGGGGCACCCCGACGACCTTGCGACGGAGCGGCTCGAGATGACCCACCATGATGCCGAGGCGTTTGCGGACCTCGGCGAACGGATCGAAGTCGGCCGAGGGCCGTTGATAGATGCTGAGCCCGTTGACGTGGCCGTACGAGTTCTCGGTCTCCATCAGAAGGAAACTGAGATCGACACCAGTGAGCTGCTTCATTTGGGTCCCGTCGGTTGGAGATGTGTGACGCCATTATTGCAAAGATGGCAGTGTCGCACCTGATCGGTAGTGCTCCTCCGATTGAGGTCGGAGCTTCACTTTCACAGGTCGGCCCACCGATCGATCGACGAAGAAAGCCGAGACCTCGGATCTACCGAGCCGTAGAGTGTCGCTCGTGCCAAGAGACATCCAGAAGTCCAAGAAATTGGACAACGTCCTCTACGACATTCGTGGCCCGATTCTCGATGAGGCCAACCGTCTCGAGCTGGAGGGTCACCGGATCTTCAAGCTCAACATCGGCAATCCAGCTCCGTTCGGATTCGAAGCCCCAGACGAAGTACTCGTCGACATGGTGCGGAATCTGCCGACGGCGCAGGGCTACTGCGATTCGCAGGGCCTCTATTCGGCCCGCAAGGCCGTCATGCAATACAACCAGCGGATGGGCATCGCCGGCGTTGAGATCGACGATGTCTACATCGGCAACGGCGTCTCGGAGCTGATCGGCATCGCCTTGCAAGGGCTCCTCGACAACGGGGACGAGGTGTTGATCCCGAGTCCGGACTATCCGCTTTGGACGGCGGCCACCACCCTCAGCGGCGGCCGGCCCGTGCACTATCGCTGTGACGAGGAAGCGGGCTGGTTCCCCGACATCGCCGACATGCGCTCGAAGATAACTGAGCGCACTCGGGCCATCGTGGTGATCAACCCGAACAATCCCACCGGAGCATCGTATTCCCGGGCGCTGCTACAGGAGATCGTCGAACTCGCTCGTGAACATGACCTCGTCGTCATGGCCGATGAGATCTACGACAAGATCCTGTACGACGACGCTCAACACACATCGATCGCATCGCTCGCTGACGACCTCGTCTTCCTGACCCTCAACGGCCTCTCGAAGACCTACCGGGTCGCCGGTTTCCGCTCTGGCTGGATGACGATCAGCGGAGCGAAGGAACGGGCGACCGGCTATGTCGAGGCGCTGCGGATGCTGACCTCCATGCGGCTCTGCGCGAACGTGCCTGCCCAGCACGCGATCCAATCGTCGCTCGGCGGCTACCAAAGCATCAGCGAGTTCGTGACCCCCGGCGGTCGTCTGCACGAGCAGCGGCGGGTCGCCCACGATCTGATCAACTCGATCGACGGCCTGTCGTGCACCCTCCCGGACGGCGCCCTTTACCTGTTCCCGAAGATCGACACGGCGAAGTTCAACATCTCCGATGACGAGCAGTTCGTGCTCGACTTCCTACGATCCGAGCAGATCCTCATGGTGCAGGGCACCGGCTTCAACTATCCCGAGCCCAATCACTTCCGCGTGGTCTTCCTTCCGAGCGTCGACGATCTCGAGTGGGCCATCGGTCGCCTCGAGAAGTTCCTTGCCAGCTACGGGCAGGACTGAACACATCTGCCCATCCTGGTCCAGAGCCAGAAGGCCCAGGAGGAGCGGAACATCCGCTCATTCAGGACATGGGCCTGCCTGCGAGCATGAGCCGATGGAAAGCTTTTCACCTCGTTGCGGTCATGCCGCGTTGCGTTCTTTGATCTTCGTTCTCCTCGGATCGTGCGTTCTTCTCGGAGCGGCCGGAACGGCTGGAGCCGACATCGATGATGTCCAGCAGAGCAGTTGGGGGCTGGCGACCGAGGGTCCGTCCCGCGTGGTCGACCGATATGACTCGCTCGGCTGGGCAGTCGAAGAAGCAGGTGGCTTCGTCTATGTCGGTGGCAAGTTCCTTGAAGTGACGAACGGCCAGGACGTGCAGGCACAGGCTCACCTGGCGGCGTTCGACTTGGACTCCGGAGCGTGGGTGTCATCGATCCGGCCGATCGTCGGTGGCCCGGTCCTCGCCCTCGAGCTGTCTCCAGACGGCGGGCTCTTCGTCGGTGGCGAGATGGACGAGTGGAACGGCGCCACCATCGGGGCATTGGTCAAGATCAATCCAGTGACCGGCGAGCTGTGGCCGGGGTTCACCACACGGATCTACGGCGGGACGTCGGCGATTCGTGATCTCAGCATGGGTCCAGACGGGTGGATGTACGCCGCCGGGACTTTCACCACCGCATCGGCCAACGGAAACCCTGGCCCTGTCGAGAGCGTGGTTCGGTTCGATCCGGTCACCGGAGCGATCGACTGGAGCTGGGTACCCGCGACCGACGGTGGCGCCATCTGGGGCGTGAGCCGTTCCTATACGGAAAACGTCGTGTACTTGGCCGGCTGGAACAACGTGAAGAACGGCCAGACGGTCGTCGGACTCGACAGTTCGGATGCTGACGTCGTCGTGTGGGACACCTTCGTCCTCAACTTCAACTGCTGCAATCACATGTACGACATCCAGGCCACCCCGTTCGGAACGGTGTTCGCCGTCGGCGAGCAGCATGGTGCGTATCTGTACGACGAGGCGGACGACTGGGCACAGATCGCTGGTCACGTCACGTCCTATGACAGTCGTTTCCAGGAGAGCAGCGTTCGTCGCGGCGGTGACTACCAGGACATCGAGATGTCGAGCGACGGTCTCACGCTCTACGCCTCGTGCCACTGCTGGGGATCACACTCGAGCGGCGTTGGTTTCACCCCGAGATACAGCTTCGACATCTCCACCGTGGTCGGGACCCCGACCGGCCAGATCAGCTCGACTGCCGCCTACGACTCGATCACGGGGACCCGTGACCAGTCATTCCTGCCGTACATGGCCGGCGACAGCGGCGGCTGGGGCGTGCTCGAGGCCAGTGACGGATGCATCTGGATCGCCGGCGGCATCGACGCTGTCGGACCCCCGGGGGACCAGACAGCGGGACGTGACCTCGTGCGGTTGTGCGAAGAGGGCTACGTCCCGCCGAACGACCTGAACCCCCCGGGCAGCTGTCAGGCCCAGATCTCCGGCGCGACCGTCGAGGTCACCTGGCCATCGGCGGCCGGTGCAAACGACTACGTGATCTCGCGTTCCGTCGCCGGAGGCACGATCTATTGGCGAGGCGTGTCGGCGACCTCCCCGTTCATCGACAGCGCGCGATCGGGAACGCTTGCGTATCAAGTGCAGTCGCGAGCGGCCAACGGTGACCGAAGTGCGCCGGTCGACTGCGTCACCGAGGATGTCACGCCGCCGCTCGAGGCGCCGCCGCTCTGCACAGCGACCATCGAAGGCGGAACCGTCGATGTCGTGTGGCCCGTGGCCAATGGTGCAGATGAGTACGTCATCTATCGAAGTGTCGACGGCGGTCCGGAATACTGGCGGGGGCGGACCGCCTCGACCTCGTTCGCCGACTCGAGCCGGTCCGGCACGTTGGTGTACCTCGTCGCCTCACGAACGAATGCCGGTCAGGTCAGCGTCCGGACGTCGTGTACGACGGTCGACAACAACGGACCGATCGAGCCGGTGGCGTTCTGCGCAGTGACCGCAGTCGGCAACGACGCGACCTTGACGTGGCCGGAAGCGCCGGGAGTCGACGCCGAGACTGAGTACATCGTCTACCGAAGTGTCGATGGCGGCGACCGCTTCTGGCGGGGACGAGTGTCGGTGCCGGCATTCGAGGACACGCTGCGTACCGGTGACGTCACGTACTACGTCGCCGTGAAGCAGGGAGTGGACCTCTCTGTGGTCACGACCTGTCAACCGGTGGTCTGAGGGCGGTCGTTCTCGAAGACCAATCGAGCGGCGGCGACATCCTCGAGTGCGATGCCTGCCGACTTGAACATCGTGATCTGTGTCTCGTCGACTCGGCCGACGCTCGATCCGTCGATGAGCTGAACGAGATCGCCGATGATGTCGTCCATCGTGATGAGCCCGGCCTCGAGCGGTTGGGAGAGGTCGCCGGCCAAGACACCATCGGTTCGCGAGTCAACATAGATCGATGCCCGTCTGATCACGTCGTCGTCCGCCTCGCGCATCGACGGTGTGAAACCTCCGATCAGGTCGACGTGAGCGCCGGCCCGGAGCAGCTCGCCTCTGATCAACGGCTCGGTCGCACCCGTGACGGCCGAGATCACGTCAGCCGCAGCAACGCTTCGGTCGAGGTCCTCGGCCACACTGGCGGCCGCCAGCCCGGAGGCGTGCAACGCGTCGACCACCTGTGCAGCCTTGGTTGTTGATCGACCCCAGATCTCGATGGTGTCGTAAGAGCGAACGGCGGCGTGAGCCTGCGCCGCCATCGGAGCCAGTGCTCCCGTGCCGATCACCAGCAATCTGCGAGCGTCGTGTCTGGCCAGTCGCTTGGCGGCGACTGCCGACGCTGCAGCTGTTCGACGGGTTGTGAGCTCGTTGCCGTCACACGCCCCGATCAATTCGCCCGTGGCGCCATCGAGCAGCAGGACGCCCGCGTTGACGGTCGCGCGGCCGAATGCTCCATTGTCCGGAACATATGTGGCGACCTTGACTGCGATGACATCGCCGACGACCCATCCCGGCTTCAGTAGCAGTGATGCATTGGGCCGCCCGTCTCCCACCGGAACGCTGTGCACCGTTCGCTCGGGCGCGAACGCGCCGGGATCGATCAGCGTCGTCTCGATGGCCTCGATCAGCGTTGGCCACGGAAGTGCGGCGGCGACGGCGTCCGGTCCGATGTACTGCATGACACTCCTCGAAAGGTCGACAGGTCTCCGCAGTTTCCATCGGACGGCGGCCGTGAGCAAGGCGGCTAAGGACGTTCGGCACTTGCGAGTCCACGACACTCCTGGGCACGATGGGACACATGATCGAGCGAACAGGCCTGGACATCATCGACGAAGAGGAGTGCTGGGCCCTCGCTGCGACGAAATCGATCGGTCGCATGGCGGTGTCGATCAAGAACCGGCCCGACATCTTTCCGGTCAACTATCGCGTCGTGGGTCGAGGGCTGCTCCTCCGCACGGCGCCCGGTGTGAAGCTGGCCGCAGCGACACTGGGAACTGGCGTCGCGTTCGAGATCGACGAGTTCGACGAGCACGTCCACCACGGTTGGAGCGTCGTCATCCACGGCACCGCGCACGAACTCGAGCGCCTCGATGATCTCCTCGAAGCCGAGACGACGGCGGTTGAGACGTGGGCCAGCGGCCGCAAGGACCGCTTCGTTCGGATCGACGTCGAGGAGATCAGCGGTCGCCGTATCCCCGAGGAATCCGACGACTGAACGCAACTGAACGTCGCCGGTCCGTGCATTCACGGGACTGGACCGAAGGTCGCTTGGAGTGACGCTACGGTCTCTTGGATGACGCAAAGCGGCGGGAGCGATATTCGACCGGCAGGCTCGGGCCGCCCCGCAATCGCAACGAGCCTCTTGCGCACGATCGCATCGCCGCGGGCCGGTCTCGTCGTCACGATCGATGCCGACCTCCCAGCCGACTGGCCGTCAGTCGATGGGTTGATCGAATCCAATCTCGGCCATGCGCTCGGGTGGACGTGTCAGGTGCGGAAGCACGACGTCGTGGTGGTGAATCCACTCGGCGAGGGTCTGGCCAAAGCCGCCGTTCCCGACCTGTCGCCGTCGTGGATCGACAATGCACGACAGGACGGGAGCTGTGCCATGTTCCTCGCGCCGTCTGCGACTGAATCAGGCTTCGCCGAGCTGACTATCGCGAGCGCAGCGTCGACGGGCGATCTACGAGGCGCAACCATCCGGACGGCGGTCGCTGACGACTTTGGCGCCATGGAGTCCGTGGGCCGCAACCAACCCTGTCCGTGCGGATCCGGCAAGAAGTTCAAACACTGCCATGGTGGTTCGTAGCGGCGATTTTCGAACCGATCGCGGCGCGTGCCTCTATGTCGCAGCGCGAGGTGACCGGATTCCGGTGCCGCCGGGGTCCGCACCGATCACGCGATCGAACCACTCGGCGGCAGATGCCGCCGGTCCGCTGCGCCGCAGGCTCAGCTTGATGCGGCGGACGCCCTCAGGTTCGTGCTCGGCCAATCGAGCAGCCAAGGCCCATGTTTCGGCCAGGACATCGTCGTCGGCGACGACCGTGTGAGCGAGGCCCAGCTGCAGAAGTTCGGGGCCGGAGATCCTGTCGCCAACCAATGCGACCCGGGCTGCGAGCGCTTCGCTGTGTCGTAGGCGCAACCATGCCATGTTCATCGGGGCCGCCATGCCCTGTTGGATCTCGCCAACCTGGAGGAAGGACCGATCGCCGGCGACAAGGAAATCGCACGCGAGCGCCAAACTCGCGCCACCGTTGATCGCTGCCCGCTCCAACGCGCCGACGAGGATGCAGGGGAGCTCAAAGATTGCTTCGTGCGCTGCCCGCCACATCGTCGGGAAGCTGGCCACCCAGTCGGCCGGTGGGTCGGCGCTGAACTCCTTCAGATCCAGGCCGGAGCAGAACGCGCCGCCCGCTCCTCGGAGGATGACGACGGTCGTCTCGCCGTCCGCGGTGATTGCCCGCATCGCCGACGCCAGTTCGAGTGCCAGCGGGCCCGTGAGGGCGTTTCGCCGCGCAGGACGATTCAACACCACCTCGACGATGCGTGGAGTCTCCTCTGATCGCACGATGTCGATGGAGTGGGTCCCCTCGTCCTGCATCTGACGTCCTTCCGATCGTGCGAACGTACTCGGACCGGGATCGGACCCTCGAATCTCAGCTTCGGTCAGGGATCGGCGGGCTCGTCGGGACTCGCACGAGAATGAACCACCATCCGATGACTCCGGCAGCCAGGATCACGAGCCGCAGCCAGAAGATCTGGACGGCGAATCCGGATGCGAACCCGACGGCGAGTGTCATCATCGCCAACGCCGTGATCTTCGCCCGTCGTGGCATGCCCTCGCCGTCTCGGTAGGCGCGTACGTGGGGGCCCACGCCGGGGAGTTCGAGAATCCACCGCTCGAATCTGGGGCTGGACTTTGCGAAGCATGACGCAGCGAACACCATGAACCCGGTCGTCGGCAGACCGGGTACGACGACTCCGATGCCGCCGAGCGCGACAGCGATCCAACCGACGCTCATCCAGAGTGCGCGGCTCAGCGGCGAGCGGTCCTCGGGGCCGCGAATGACCCGTGCGTCGGGAGGGGTGTGGTCGGAGTCGGATTCGATGAGGCAGTATGCCGACGAGAGAACGATCTGACAGGAGCAACTGCGACGGTGCGAACATGACGGTGCGAGTCGAGAAGAACGGACCGGTGTGGACCATCATCCATTCCCGCCCCGAGGCCAGGAACGCCATGGACCCGACTAGCGCTCGAGAGCTGTTCGAGGCGTTTGTCGAGTTCGACCGTGACGACAGCGCCTCGGTCGCGGTGTTCTGGGGCGAGGGCGGTGCGTTCTGCGCAGGCTGGGATCTGAAACAAGCGGCCTCGTTGTCCGATGGGGGTAATGGCGTCGACCAGCTGGTCTTCCCCGAACAGCACGACGAGCACGCGAGGGGACCGATGGGTCCGAGTCGTCTCGAGCTGTCCAAACCGGTGATTGCTGCGATCGCCGGACCGGCGGTGGCTGGTGGCATGGAGCTCGCAATGTGGGCGGATCTCCGGGTCATGGAGGACACGGCCTACATGGGGGTGTACTGCCGACGGTGGGGCGTCCCGCTCATCGACGGCGGCACGGTCCGTCTTCCTCGTTTGGTTGGCCAGGGGCGGGCGATGGATCTGATTCTGACCGGCCGACAGGTGATGGCGGACGAGTGTGAGCGAATCGGGTTGTGCGAATACGTGGTTCCCCACGGGGAATCGCGGCAGCGGGCCGAGGCGCTCGCCGTCGACATTGCCCGATTTCCCCAGCAATGCATGCGGGCCGACCGTCGATCGGCGATTGCTCAGCACGGACTGCCCGTGCGTGAAGCGCTTTTGCAGGAATGGGATGGGAGCCGAGGCATGGTGGCCGCCGAAGGCATCGAGGGGGCGCGTCGATTCGCTGAAGGCAAGGGTCGCGGCGGCGACTTCAAGGAGATCTGACCATCCAGTCAGACCCCACAGCACCACTTACGAGCAAACCCGAGGTTTGAGCCCCCGATTTTGGGGGGCTCAAACCTCGGGTTTGGGCGTAGTGACGCGGCGTAGTGACGCGGCGAACGCCTCGCTCGGTCTGGGAGAATGACCGAACGAGGCGTTCGTGGGAAGCCGATCTCTGCGCTCAGGCGTAGGCGGACCAGCGGCGATCGAGTTCGGCCGTGACGGCGGCGAGGCGTCGGGCGTGAGCAGGATGCAGATCACCGAGATGGGCCTGATGTGCCAGTCGCTCCTCGATGGCGACCAGTTCGGTGATCGTGATCTCGACCGTCGCATCCGTCTCCGGACGCTCGACGACCGGAGCGGTCGCGGCGATCTCGTTGTTGCTGTCATCGACCAGTGCGAGGTTGCTCATCGGACGTCTGTTCCGTGAACGATCTCGAAAGCGGCCTCGACCGAGGCCAGGGCGCCGAGGACAACGTCTTCGAAGTCTCCGGTCACTGGACCAATGGCCCGGAGATCGTCGAGGACTTCGGTGATGAGGCAACGGAGCTGCGTGTCGGTGGTGACGTGATAGAGGTCGAGCAACCAGTCGACGCAGCGGTCGAACGAGATGGCGCTGGGACCGTCGTGGTCGGTGACCGTCGACCAGAAGGCGTCGCAGGTCTCGATGGCGTCAGCCGTCCAGCTGGACTCCACTTCGGTTGAATCGAATGCGGTGGTTTCGTAGGTCGTCATGTTGGTTTCTCCCTGTGGTTGGCGCCCGTCGTGGTCGCCAGGTGTTGAGGGAGAAACTAGAAACGATCTGCGAGAGCCGAATCGGGGATGACCAGGGTTCATAGGGGAGCGGCTAGGGGCGACGATGCTGCTCAGGCGAGCAGGCCGAAACCCAGCGTTCCGTTTTCTGGATGCAGATGCGTGTCGGCGAGGTGATTGAGGAACCGCCTCGCCGGGCGTATGTGCCTCGCCAGGTCGAACGTGAGGGACGGGTGGGCACATCCGGGCTGGATCGCAGCGGCTGAGTACCAGCGAGCGCTCAGTGCCTCCAGCGCATCGAGGCCGGGGCTGACCGAACCGGGATCGATCAGGTCGAGAACCTCGGAGGCCGACAGGCCGACTGACTGACCGAGGCGGTGCGCATCACTTGCCGACAGTACATGGCTACCCGTGTTGTCGGCGCACACACCAGCCAGGAACAGGGCCACGTCACCCATGCGCTCGAGCAGCGCTGACTGCTTGTCCGGATCGACCGACCGCAGCCAGTCGACGAGCCCGTCGAGGTCGAGAAGATCAACCGGTACCGGGAGATCGGACGCCGACGGAGCGGCAAAGGAGGTCAGGACCCGGGCGAGATGCAGCAACCGCGTCGGTCGCTGGATGAAGTCGACGAGAGGTGCGACATCGAACACCGGCAGACGGCTCTTTGGCCCCATCCACTCGCCGACCCACTGAGCAGACACCACTTCGTCGGCGGCACGATGCACCAGAACTGCGAAGAAGAGCAGCGGTGAGACGAAGACCACGGGGTGATCCCCGCCGCCGAGCACGGCCGACGTTGTCCCCGGCTCAGTCAGCAGATCATGCAGATGCCAGGGTCGGCGCTGCAGCTCATCGGTCAGTTCCTCGACATCCCGATCGACGATCGACGCCAGCGCGTCCATGTCGGCATCGGTGAAGATGGAGACAGGTGATCGTGGCGGTGGGGGAGCGTTGAGGGACATGGAAGACCTCCGTCTCCCAAGTATCGGCCGATTTGTTCCCGAGTGGAGTTCACACTTCGAGACCGGCACCGCGATTCGTTCGCCGACCTTGTCCGTTCTGCGGCATCGGCCCGCACTACTGCCGGGCCTCGTGCCGCAGAACGGCAGGAAGTTTCAGGTACCCGTCCACTCCGGCGCACGCTTCTCGGCGAACGCACGGGGACCTTCCTTGGCATCACTCGACATGAAGACCGCACCCTGGAGCTCGGCCTGCATCTTCCAGAGCTCGGCCTCGTCGTACCCCTGACTCGCCGCCTTCACCAGCTTCTTGGAAGCAGCGACGGCAAGAGGGGCGTTCTGCGCCACACGCTCGGCCAGCGCAATCGCCGCATCGAGCGCCTCGCCCGGCGCTGTCACTTCGGAGATGAGCCCGTATCGGAGGCCCTCCTCTGCGGTGATGTTGTCGCCAGTGATGGCCATCTCCATGGCCTTGGCGTACCCAACGCGGCTTGGAAGCCGGAGAACACCACCACCTGCGGCGAAGAGGCCGACCTTCACCTCACGGATTCCCAACTTGGCTCCAGCCGCCGCGACCAGCAGGTCGCACGACAGTGCCAACTCGAGCCCGCCGGCGATGGCGAACCCTTCGATGGCGCCGATCAGCGGCTTTTCGGCACCGGCCTTGATGAACGTCATCATCGGGCCGATGTCCTCGCCCCGCGAGAACGCTTTGAGGTCCATTCCCGAACTGAAACCGCCACCGCTGCCGGTCAACACTCCAGCAGTGAGGCCAGGATCGTCGTTCAGGCGTTGGGTGGCATCCCACAGCCCGTGCGACAACGCGCCGTTGATCGCGTTACGAGCCTCGGGACGATTGAGTGTGATGATGAGTACTCGCCCCCGCTGCTCAGTGAGAACTGCGGGTGCTTCCTCGGCTGAGTCGTTGCTCACTTCGGTGGCATCCGGATGCCACCGTCGAGACGGATCGTCTCGCCGTTGAAGTACGGGTTGGTGATGCACTCCATCACGGCGAAGGCGAGTTCCTCGCCGGTGCCGAGACGTTTGGGGAACAGCACGCTCTGTCCGAGGTGAGCCTTGAACTGATCGCTCTGCTCGCCCTCGCCGTAGATCGGTGTGTCGATGAGGCCGGGGGCGACCGTGTTGACGCGAATCCCGACCGCCGAGAGGTCGCGGGCGATCGGCAGGGTCATGCCGACGACGCCACCCTTCGAAGCCGAGTAGGCGCACTGGCCGATCTGGCCGTCGAAGGCCGCGGCCGATGCCATGTTGACGATGGCGCCTCGTGCGCCGTCTGCGTCGAGCGGCTCGGTCTGAGCCATCGCTGCTGCGCTCTGACTGAGCATGTTGAACGACCCGATCAAGTTCACCTTGATCACGAACGAGAATCGTTCGAGGTCCATGGGAACGTTGTTGCGGTCGATGGTGCGGCCGGCGTAGCCGAGACCCGCCGAGTTGACGAGTGCCCGCAGGGGGCCCATCTCAGACGCGGCGGCAACTGCCGCTTGGGCGTCCTCGACGCTCGACACATCACACTTGACGAAAAGGCCGCCGAGCTCGGAGGCAACAGCGGCTCCCTTCTCCTCGTTCAGGTCGGCGATGACGACGCGGGACCCGGCGGCAGCGAGTTGCCGAGCGCTGGCTTCGCCGATGCCGGAGGCACCGCCGGTGACGATGGAGGACGAGCCCTCCAAGTTCATACGTGGCATCAGTCTTCGATCCTTTCGATGATCGTGGCGTTGGCGAGTCCGCCACCTTCACACATGGTCTGCATGCCGTAGCGGCCGCCGGTGCGTTCGAGTTCGTTGAGCAGGGTGGTCATCAGCTTGGTCCCCGAGGAACCGAGCGGATGGCCGAGCGCAATGGCGCCACCGTTGACGTTGGTCTTCGACAGATCGGCGTTGTGCTCTTTCTGCCATGCGAGCACGACCGATGCAAAGGCTTCGTTGACCTCGAAGAGGTCGATGTCCTCCATGGTCAGACCCGAGCGTTCGAGAATCTTCGCCGTCGCGGGGATCGGGCCCTTGAGCATGGTGACGGGATCGGTGCCGACGACGGCGAAACTGTGGAAACGCGCCCTCGGCTTGAGCCCGAGCTCCTTGGCCTTCTCAGCACTCATCACGAGCACCGCAGAGGCTCCGTCGCTGATCTGGCTCGAGTTACCCGCAGTGATCTTGCCGTCCTCCTTGAACGCCGGCTTGAGGGTGGCGAGCTTCTCGGCCGTGCTGCCTTCGCGAATGCCCTCGTCGCGGGTCATCATCACGGTCTCGCCGTCGATCGTGATCGGAACCGGCACGATCTCGCGCTCGAAACGACCTTCGGCCGTGGCCTGAGCGGCCCGGCGCTGGCTCTCGGCGCCGAAGGCATCGAGATCTTCACGGGTGATGCCGTACTCGTCGGCGATCATGTCGGCTCCGATGCCCTGAGGCGGGAGGCCGGTTTCGGAGTAGCGATCGAGCATCGCCTGTGGGAACGGGAAACCCATGTCCTTCACGATGGAGGCGCCCATCGGGGTTCGGGTCATGACCTCGACGCCGGCAGCGACGACGACGTCGTATGCGCCCGCCATCACGCCCTGCGCAGCGAAGTGCAGCGCCTGCTGCGAGGAGCCGCACTGGCGATCGATTGTGGTCGCCGGAACCGACTCCGGCCACCCTGCGGTGAGGACGGCGTTGCGGCCGATGTTGAGCGACTGTTCGCCGACCTGCATGACGCAGCCCATGATGACGTCGTCGATGATGGCCGGATCGATGCCGGTGCGTTCCTCTAGTGCTTTCAGCACGTGTGCGCCGAGCTCGGCAGCGTGCCAGTCCTGGAGTTGGCCGTTGCGGCGACCTCCAGGGGTACGGACGGCGTCGACGATGACTGCCTCTCTCATGTGCGTTTCCTGTCTGTGGTTGATGGATCGGAGTGTGACGACGGTGGCTGCGTTGCCGATGGCTGCGTTGCCGAAATTGCTGTCGCTGATGTGGATCGTGCCGCCGGGGTGGCCGCCAGATTGCGCTGGAGGCGGACGAGGAGGCTGGCGAGCATCTGGCGTTCGTGCCGGTCGATGCCGAGGCGCAGGCGCTGGCGCAGTTCGACGTCAATGGTGGTGATCTGGGCGGCGAGATCCTTGCCGAGTTCGGTGGGTGCCACGAGCCAGACTCTGCGGTCAGACTCGTCGCTCCGGCGTTCTACCAGGCCCCGTTGCTCGAGCCGATCAATGACGTTGCCGGTGGCGGCCCGCCCGATCGCAAGGTGGTCGGCGAGCGACGTCTGCTTGAGGGGGCCACTTTCGACGACGTAGGCGAGAAGGCTCGCTTCGGTCAGGTTGACGTCGAGGCCGTCGAGGGCGTTGTCATAGGCGTCGCGGATGAGCCGTGCCGTGGCCATGAGTGTGCTCTCAACCCGCATCCACGGCGACGCATCGAGCTCGTGACCCGAGGTGGGGCCAGCAGTATGTCCAGCAACAGTTTCGCTCATGACTGTTTGGCACTATACAATCACGGCAGCCCGCCACGACAAAACGTCGTCCGGATGAGGTCGCCATCATCCATTCCCAACCGAGGAGATCCTCATGTCCGATGTGCTCACCGAAACCGAGGCCGCCGACTTCCGAACAAAGGTCCGCAGCTTCCTCGAAGAGCACACCGATGCGAAGGCGGCCAGGAATCTCGACCTCCAGAAGATCTACATGGGCAAGCTGGCGGAAGCCGGTCTCGCCGGAATGACGATCTCGGCCGAGTACGGCGGCGCCGGGCTCACCCAGAAGCACGACGCCATCTTCCGCGAAGAGGTGGTCAACTTCCCGTTCATGACGAGCGACTTCGTCATCAGCCACGGCATGTGTCAGCCGATGCTCAACGACTTCGGTAGCGAGGAACAGAAGAAGAAGTACCTCCCTGACAACATTTCAGGCGAGACGCTCTGGTGTCAGATGTTCTCCGAGCCCGGCGCAGGCTCCGATGTCGCCAGTCTGCAGAGCAAGGCCGAGCGTGACGGCGACGAGTTCATCCTCAACGGTCAGAAGGTCTGGACAACGCTCGCCCACGTCTCGGAATACGCCATCTTGATCGCCCGTACCGACCCCGAGGCAGTCAAGCACGCCGGCATCTCGATGTTCATCCTCGATCTGCGGACTGAGGGTGTCGAGATCCGCCCCATTCACCAGATCGACGGCGGCAGTCACTTCAACGAGGTGTTCTTCACCGACGTTCGCGTTCCGGTGGGGAATCTTCTCGGCGAGCTCAACAACGGCTGGAACCAGGCCACGGCCATGCTCATGTACGAGCGAGTCGCCATCGGCACCATCGGCTCCGGCAAGATCAACACGCCCAACTTCAGGGTGCTTCGCCAGGCGGCCGAGCGATCGGGCAAGCTCGCCGATCCACTGGTGCGTCAGGACCTCGCCCAGATCTACGCGATGGAGACGGCCAAGTCGCTCGTAGCCATGCGTACCCGCGAAGAAATGAAGGCCGGCAAAACACCAGGCCCCGGCGGCTCACTCGGCAAGCTCTTCGGGTCGGTCATCCAGTGGCGCATGCGGGAGATCCTGATGAACATCGCCGGCCCCGAATCGATGGCCTGGGAGCAGGGGGACGACGACGGCGGCGAGCTGCAGAAATCCACGGTTGGTTCGTTCTCCTCCTCGATCGCCGGAGGTACAGACGAGATCCAACGCAACATCATCGGCGACCGAGTCCTTGGTCTGCCCCGCGACATCTCGGTCGATCGCGGCGTGGCCTTCAAGGACCTCAAGGTGGGCACGCTCCGCGACTGACGGGCAAGTCTCAGCGCTGCTCGACAGTGAGTTGTGAATGTGAAGCTCCGACCCCAATCGTTGACCCCAATCGTTGGTCAGGTGAGGTGGGCGTGGAGGAAGTCGGCGATGGCGGCCCGGTGGAGGGCACCGGTCGGAAGTGCGTCGACGGCCGGGATGGACGTGTGGATCTGACCTTTGGCCATGACGTGCGTGACATCGTTGCCGGCGGCCGCAAGTGCTTCGGCATACGCAGCGCCCTCGTCGCGCAGGGGATCGAACTCGCAGGTCATGAGCACGGTCGGCGGCATGCCGGCGAGATCCGATGCGCACATCGGCGAGGCGCGGGCATCTGCACGCTCCTCCAACGTGGCGTACTGGTCCCAGAACCAGTTCAGCAACGACGCAGTGAGCATGTAACCGTCAGCGTTCTCGTCCATCGACGGATAGCCGGCGCTCCCGTCGGTCACAGGAGTGAGGAGGGCTTGGCAGCGCAACGATGGAGCCCCATCGTTTCGTGCCGATTGTGCGACGACCGTTGCCAGATTGGCGCCGGCGCTCCAGCCCGCGACGGCGATGCGATCTGGCGACCCTCCGAGCCTTGTTGCCTCAGAGCGCACCCACGCCAGCGCCGCCAGAGCATCGTCGACTGCGGCTGGGAAGCGCGCCTCGGGAGCGTGCCGATAGTCGACCGAGACGACGATGGCATCGGTCCGGTCGCACAGGTCTCGACACAGGGGATCGTCAGACGTTGCATCACCGAGCACCCAGCCACCACCGTGGAGGTACAGGATCAGCCCATGCGGACCTGGCGATGCCGGCCGGTACAGGCGGTAGTCGAGCTGCCCAGTGGCCGCCGGGTAGGTGCCGTCCTCGATCGTTCCGACGTCAGGGCCGGTCGGACGCTGCTCCCGTCCGGCGTTCGACATTGCGCGGGCATCGGCGACTGACAGAGTCTCGAGCTGAGGCATGCCAAGGTCTTCGATGAACTGGAGCATCGTCGCGACGTCGGGTTTCAACGGACGGATCACCCCGTCGTTGCACGACTCCCCTCCTGGGCCATCCAAACGGAACCCGAGGTAGCCACGCTCCACGACGTCGTTGCAGATCTGTCGGTAGCCGTCCACCCCTCCGACGTATGGAAGGAAGACACGGGGCTTGCCGGGAACGTTCGCGCCCATGTACCACGAGTTGGCCTGCGGAAAAAGCGTGAGGGCTGCGAAGTCGTTGACGTGTGTGCCCCACGCCTCTTCTGACGCGAGGGTCGGCTCGATGCGGTCCATCCCGTGCTCGCCGAGAAACACCAGCGAGTCGCAGATCCAATCGACGTGCTGCTCTATCGACACGACCATGTTCGAAAGGACCGAGGGGCTACCCGGACCGGTGATCATGAAGAGGTTGGGGAAGTCGGCGGTGGTGAGGCCGAGATAGGTCTTGGGCCCGTCTGCCCACTTCTGGGCGAGCGTCAGGCCATTCCGTCCAGTGATGTCGACCGAGACCAGCGCGCCCGTCATTGCATCGAAGCCGGTCGCATAGACCAGGACATCTATCTCGATCGTCTGCTCGGCGGTCTCGATCCCGGTCCGCGTGATCGTGGAGATCGGTTCTTTGCGGAGATCCACCAGTTGGACGTGAGGTTGGTTGTAGACCTCGAAGTAGTGGTCGTCGAGGCACGGGCGCTTCGTACCGAACGGATAACTGTCCGGCATGAGCGAGGCGGCGGTCTCGGGATCGTCGACGATCCCCGCGATCTTCCCGCGGATGAACTCTGCGACCGTCCGGTTGGCGGCCTCGTTGACGAGAAGGTCGTTGAATGCGCTGCCGAGCGAGAACAGACCGCCGGTGTTCCATGCCTTCTCGTACGCAGCGCGACGATCCTCCTCGGAGACCGAGAGCGCGCTGATCTCGCTCCTTTCGCGGGGCACTCCTGCACCGCTCCACCGTGCACGCTCGCGGTAGGCGGCTCGGTCGGCATCGATCTCGGCCCGCTTGGCCGCGTCGACAGGACCGTTCCGAGCCGGGAGACTGAAATTCGGCGTCCGCTGGAAGACGGTCAGTTCGGCCGCATGCGCGGCGATGATCGGTATCGACTGGATCGCCGATGAACCAGTGCCGATGACGGCGACGCGCTTTCCGTCGAGATCGACCGGCTCATGAGGCCAACGGCCGGTGGTGTACACCTCACCCTCGAAGGTTCCTGCGCCGGGCACGTCCGGCTGCTTGGGAAGCGAGAGACACCCCGAGGCCATCACGTAGAAACGACAGACGACGAGGTCACCGGCGTCGGTCGTCAGCGTCCATCGCCCGGTCTCGTCGCTCCACACCGCAGATGCGATTCGGGTCTCGAACCGGAAATGACGACGGAGGTCGAAACGGACGGCGACGTGTTGGAGGTACGCCAGGATCTCGGACTGTGTGGCGTACCGCTCCGACCACTCCCAGGTCCTATCGAGCTCGGGGTCGAAGCTGTAGGAGTAGTCGAGGCTCTCGACGTCACATCGGGCTCCGGGATACCGATTCCAGTACCAGGTGCCGCCGACATCTTCGGCCGTGTCGAAGCCGATGGCCGACATACCGAGCGCCGCCAGTCTGTGCATGAGGTACAGCCCGGAGAATCCCGCACCGACCACGGCAACATCGACGGATGTGGCGCCGCGCGGTTCGGTGCCGGACAACACCGCTCGATCAGTCGCGTCTGGTGTCGTGTTCGCCATCGTGCTCATGGAGGTCCCTTCTCGATCCAGGGACAATCTGTCACGATGTCCGGCCTGGATCCCAGTTCCGAGGAAAGGTCGTCTGAAGCTTTTCTCACCCCGATGTACTTTCCGGGGGTCCCTGCGACACATGTCTGGTGTCGGACGCCGTACCAAGGCCGACAGCTGGCGGAGAGAGCCTCACCGCGGTGAGGAGAGAGGCCGCACGCAGGGGCCAGAGGTGGGCGCAAACGACTTGTGCCCACCTCCGACCCAGCCGCGATCGGTCAGAGCACGGACGGCCCACCGACGAAGCCGACGCTCGACCAGGTCGAAATGGAGCCCTTGGCGTCGAGGATCTCGAGCTGCGTGCGACGAACAGCTTCGTCTGGCGGCAGCGTCCGGAGGTGATCGTGGAGTGGGCGCATGAACTCGATCGCTCCGGCATCGTCGAGATCCGAAAGCGTTGTGATGACCCCGGAAGCACCGGCAGCGAGAAAGGCTCGCGGCAGCCCGAGCAACTCGAGAGACGTGCCGGACCCGCCGAACTCGCTGTTCGTCTGGAGTCCGGTGTCGCATCCGCTGAGCACCACCACTTGGCCATCGAGTTTCCACGTGCTGATCTCGGCAGCAGTGATCCACCGATCGGCCAGCTGGAGGCCGCTGTTCCACGGGTCGGAGGATCTCGAGAGCGAGTGGGCTGCAAGGTGGATCACATCATGGGAAGGGATGAGTTGGCAGACCCGCTCGACCGTCGCGTCTTCGCCGCACACCGACGTTCCTCCGGTTCTCATTCCGATCTCGGCCGCCTCGAGCACCGAGGAGGGAATTCCCTCTGCGCCGACACCGATGGCCAGGATCCTCGGCTGTCCACCCACGGCGTCGACGCGGCGAGCGAACAACTGTTGTCTGACCGACATTGCCGACGCGACGCTCGGGCTCGGAGCCAGGGTGATCGTGGTTCGTTCGAGGAGGTGCTGAACTCCATCGTGTAGCGCGCCGAAGGGCACGTCGATGGCGCTCGGCGGCGGGACGATGACCAGCCGGTCCGTCGCTCGAGCCTCCGAGAGTTCGAGCGGGCGCAACAGCTGGTCGTACATGTCACGGAGAAGATCGATCATCGGCGCGTCGAACGCCGTTCGACGGTGAAACAACGCCTTGGCAGCGATGCGGCGATGGAGAAGCGAGAGGTCGACCCGAGTGTCGAGCAGCCGTTTGACGTCGGTGAGGTGGCGGACGAGGCGAGCGGGTGCACCCGGTTCAACCACGACAGCGTAGATCTCGTGGTCGAGTTCGCCGAAGACGATCAGCGCCGCAGCGACGGTGGCACCCGGGTCGATCTTGCTGTCCTCCTGCGTTCCGCTGTCCGACGGTTCATCTGTCCATGAGTCCAGGGTGTGACCTACGAGAGTCCGGTGCTCCAGCTCAGCCAACCGCGGTTGGATGAGCTCCAGCCGTCGCCCATCGGCACCGTTCATCTCGTCGTAGAGTCTGCCCAGTTCGACCTTCGCCTCACTTGGATCTCCGGCCATGTCAGCCTGCACGCGTTCGACGAGCGTGATGCCGTAAGACTCATCGAGCAGGTCGACCACCTCGCTGGCCAGGTCGAGTTCGAGGAGGACGGTGCACAGCGCGTCGATGGCGCTTCGGCGACCGGCCAGGAAGTGACTTCGGAGCAATTCGTCGGTGATGTTCGAGCGAAGTCGATGGAGGATCGCGGTCGCTGAAGCCAGCGCGAGTCGTGCTTCTTGGAGGTTCTCACAATCCATCTCGAGCTTTCCGCGCTGGTACGCCAGCCTCCATTGGATGTGTGGCGCCACGAGATCCGAGACGATCGCCTCGGCTGAATCGATCGTCGTTCGAATCTCGGTCGGGTCGTCGATCAAGCCGATCTCGACGGCGACGACTCGCCAACGGACGCGATCAATCGTCGTCCCGAAGGCCTCCAGGTGGTCGATGGCCTCGGTCACGAGGACGAGATCGTCGTGATCGAACCAAGGGAGCGATTCAGCGAGCGACAACGCCGCTTGCGCCGCGGCACGACGATGACCGGCTGATCCGAGAAGATCTCGTGCTTCCAGAAAGAGTTCCCTGGACCTGACCGAGTCCACCCTGGCAAGGAGTTCCCCGGCGAGCAGCAAGCCGGCCGATCGATCATTGAGAAGCACGCTGCCGGCCATCTTCGGGACGACATCGTCGAGGATCTCCAGGGCGTCGCTGGTACGGCCGATCATGGAGAAGACCCGAGCGATGTCGACGCGAATGGCGTGATGGTCCGGAGCGTCGGGAAGATCCGCTAGGTCGCTCTGCGCCCGACGTAGCATCGAAAGGCTGGTGCCGTAGTTGCCGAGCATGGCGTGGCCGCGGGCGCCCCACGACAGGTTTCTGGCGACCCGTGCCGGAACGTCGCTGTCGCTCAATATCGAAGAGCCACGCTCGATCCACGGCAGCCCCAATCGAGGGCGACCCATCTCGATGAGGAGATACCCGCGATTCGAGAACAGCAAGCCGCGGTGTCCGGCAGCGAGCGTGTCGGCAATGGCAACGACGGCATCGGAATGGTCGAGCGCCTCTTGGTACTCACCGACGCTGACGAGAGCCATGCTGAGGTTGGCGCGCATCGATGCGAGAAGCAGCGAGGCTCGCCGGGCTTGCTCGGGCTCCGCACCGCAATCGATCGACGATGTGAGCCGTTCGATGGCGGCTCGACCGACCTCGATCGCCCGGCGTGGTTCACCCGTCAGGCAGTAGAGCGCGATCTCGCCGAGGGCGACCCTGATCGACTCGAGGTCATCGTCAACGAAGTCGAAGAGCGCCCGGGCGTGGTCGAGGCGTTCGCCGGCCTCGGCGAAATGTCCAGCCTCGATCAACGCTCGCGCCAGGTGATACGTGGCGGCGGCCTCGAGCCGCTGATCGCCTAAAGCGACAGCTCGTTCGACCAGCTCCCCGATTCGTCGGCGCCCGGTGCCGGTGACCTCGGGCAAGTTTCGAGAGAGTTCGGCAATCGCCTCAGCGAGGTCGGCGCGAAGCGGTGGATCCGAGATCGTCTCCGATGTCATGCGCGTTCAGTTGACGATCAGGGTGAAGCGTGCCAACAAGCGAGGCTGCTCGGAGCGACCGCTGTCCGGCGAGATCGCGATTCCGGTCTCGACCGTTCCCGCAAATGAACCGAACGCTATGTCGTCGATCCGGAACTGGCCATGTTCGTCACACTGCACGCGACACAGGCCGATCGAGATCGTCAGCAGAGCCAGCTCGTCGATGGGCAGTACGACGCCTCGGATCGAGGCTCTACGCGTGTGCTCGTCAGGAAGAACGTCGATGGCGAGGTCGATGGTGGAGGCCGAGAGCGTCAGGAGGCGCGAGCCCGAGAGAGTGGCCCCTCTGACCAGCGTGCGATCCTCCGTGAACCGAGAGTCAGACACGACCTGAAGTGCTTCGTGGCCTTCGGTCCCAGCAGTTTCCGGAAGACTTCGCAGCGCCTTCCGGAGGTCATGGGGAACGGTTCTGTCTCGAAACACGCTGGCCAGCCTGCGCAGCGTGAGGGCCACGTCATCGCGTGTCGACCCGTCGGCGCTCATGCTCGAAGCTCCTCGATCACATCGCGTAGCCGATCGAGGCATCGTTGACGGGTCGGTCCGATACTGCCAACCGGGCGGTCGAGGCGAACACCGACCTCCGCGTACGTCGGCTCATCGCCGTCGAGGAAGAGGTGGGTGATCAGGTCTCGACACCTGGGAGAGAGGCGGTTGAGGGCGTCGTACACCTCTGCATCGAACGCCAGGCGTTCCGCATGGTCTGAATCACTGACCCGGTCGAGATCGACCATGCTCTCGAGGTGTTCGCCAACTGGAGCCTCGCGACGACGACATTCGAGCTGCCGCCACGTCAGGCGCCGGGCCACCGTGGAGAGCCACGAACCGAGGCGATCCGGTTGGCGAATCGTCCGACTCTGGTTGATGAGAGCGGCAAACGTCGCCTGAGTCACGTCGGCGGCATCGTCCGGGCCGAGTCCGCAATGAAGCGGGACCGAATACACGAGCCGTTCGAACCTGCAGACAATGGCGTCCCAGGCAGCTTGGTCGCCATCGACGAACCTCTGCAGCAGCTCGGCATTGGACACCGATGTTTCTGGCAATGGACGAGATACGGCTTGCTGCTGTCGAACGCGGGCGGACGAAAGGGGCACCAGCCCACGGTAGCCGCCGGGCGCTGTCCGATCCCGGGTGGCCGCCACTTGCCCGCCGGGGAAGGGGCTGGAACGCTCCGGAACATTCTGCCGTAACGTTTGACCCGGGCGTTGCCGATAGTAGTGGAATGCAATCGCGCGAGCCGGGCGTGACCGGATGGAGTGTGAAGAATCGGCTGGTTCTCCTCGTTCTGCTGCCCTTGGCCGTCGTCGCCGCGGCTGTAGGGGTGGTCGCTCACGACCGCCAACTCGAGAGCTCGGCCGCCGAGGTGGTCGAGGGACAGGTCGACGGGCTGCGAGCCCTCATCGAGCTGAAGGCCGCTCTCGCAAGCGAGCGAGGAGCGGTCGAACTCGAGTTTCGATCGGCCTCGTTCGGCATCCCTGCCCGCCTCGGGGCCGGCCTGTTGGGCTTACCGGACACAGAAACCACGTTCGCAGTGACTGATGCCGCCATCACGGCATCGGTGGAACGCCGCGTTGACATCGTGACCGATCTCGAGTCAGCCCGCGAAGAGCGGGCGCTGCTGGATCCGATCGCCATCGATTCGTACCAGGCGCTCGACGATCGCATCGTCGCCGAAGTCATCGGCGTGGTCCGTTCGATGCAGGAAACCGGACTCGCCACGGCCGATGCGGACCTTGCTGACGTGCTGGCGCAGCTGGAGGCTGCCATTCGATCGTCATCGGCGGCGTCGAACCAGACGACCCGGTTGGCCGGAGCGTGGTTCGGACCTCCCGAGACGCGTCAGGCCGCTGTGTCAGAACTCGGGTTCGCGACCGCGCGGTTTCAGATGGCATTTGCAGAGTTGGACACCGATCGGATTCCGCCTGACCTCCTGGTAGCTGTGGAGTCCGGGGACCAGCAGATGACCGACGCTGTCCTCATTGCACTGGCCGGCGAACTGGAATCGCCGGTGGGCACCTCGTTCAGTTCATTACCGTATGCGATCGAGGTCTTCGGTGCGTCGTTCGAGCGAGGTGACGCGCTCACGACCATCTTCGACGCAGCGACCAATGATGTGGAGGCAACGGCGTCGCGTATCGACACGAGTGCGGCTCGCAGCTTTCGGGTTGCACTACTCGCAGGTGGGGCAGCGGTCGCCCTGTCGATCCTGTTGTCGTGGCGACTCGCCGCGTCGATCTCAGGCCCGATGCTCGCGGTGGCCGAGCGCACCCGCGAGCTGCGAAGCGGTCGTATCGAACAGCGCCCTCTGCCTCTCAGCGGACCACGCGAGCTTCGAGACGTCGCGGCAGCGCTGAACGATGTCGCGGCCAACCTCGACTCGCTGGAGAGCAAACTCGGTGCACTAGCCCGTGCCGATCTCGACGACCCGGTGCTGGACGAGCGGCTCCCCGGACGCCTGGGTGAGACCTTGTCCCGTTCGGTCGACACACTGTCAGCCTCGGTGGCCGACCGGGCAGACCTGCAGACGCGACTCGTCCGCGAGGCGACACACGATTCGTTGACCGGCCTGTCCAACCGAGCAGCGGCGCTTTATCGACTCGGTACAGCCCTCGCTCGTAGCGAGGAGCACACGGTCGGGCTGCTCTTCGTCGATCTCGACGACTTCAAACGAGCGAACGATCTCTTCGGTCATCGGACTGGAGACCTCGTTCTGGTCGAGGTAGCCGAGCGACTCCGGGCGGAATGCCGGCCGAACGACCTCGTTGCAAGGCTCGGTGGTGACGAGTTCCTGATCGTCGTCGACGACGACCCGACCCTCGACGGGCTGATGGGTCTCGGACGCCGCGTCGTGAACAGCACGAAACGACCACTCGAGGAGCCGACGGCCGGCGGGCTCGTCACCGCTGCCTCCGCCGGGGCAGCCCTCGCCACGGGTGGCTCCATCGAAGCCCTCGCGTTCCTCGCTCAGGCCGACGCAGCGTTGTACCGAGCGAAGGCGTCAGACGACCGCCTCGCAGTGTTCGACGAGCAGCTGTCCGCAGAAGTCTCCGAACGGGCATCGCTCGAGCAACGCATGCGTGTGGCCTTGGCTGGTGGCGACTTCGAGGTCCACTATCAACCCATTCTCGACGCCGGATCACTCGAGATCGACCAGGTCGAAGCGCTTGTCCGCTGGACTGGGCCAGACTCGATCGGACCTGATGTCTTCATTCCGGTAGCCGAGACCTCGGATCTGGTGATCGAGATCGACCGCTTCGTGATGGGGCGGGCGACGAAGGACATCGCCGAGCTGATGAGGATGGGCGTTGCGCCCGCGCTCAGCGTTGCGGTGAATGTGTCCGGGCGCCACCTTCTCCATGCCGACTTCGTCCGTCATGTGGTCGAGGCCATCGAGAACAGCGGAATCGATCCAGCACGGCTGATCGTCGAGGTCACCGAGACCGCGCTCGTGGCCGACCTCGATCGTGCTGCATTACATCTCGACGAATTGAGGTCACTCGGCGTTCGGGTGTCGGTCGATGATTTCGGGACCGGCTTCACCTCGATCTCCCAGCTGAAACGACTCCCGATCGACGAGTTGAAGATCGACAAGAGCCTTGTCGATCAGCTTCCTCACGATCAGGCACTCGTTCGAGTAGTCCGTGACCTGGCCGAGCACTTCGGCATGACCACGGTCGCCGAGGGTGTCGAAACACAGGAGCAGGCAGACGTTCTCCGAGAGGTTGGTTGCGGCAATCTCCAGGGCTGGCTCTATGCCAGAGCGATGTCGTCGTCTGACCTCCGAATCTGGCTCGATGTCGATGTGTGTGTGAGGGCGCCAGATTTCCTCTAGTATCATTGATGGGTTCGCCACGTTGGCCGCCTGAATCGAAAGAAGATACCAATGCAAGGCACCGTCAAGTTTTTCAATGCTGAAAAGGGCTTCGGCTTCATCTCCCGCGAAGGAGCGGACGACGTGTTCGTCCATTACTCCAACATCGCCGGTGATGGTTACAAGTCCCTCGATGAAGGCCAGCTCGTCGAGTTCGACGTTGCTCCTGGTCGCAAGGGCGAAGAAGCGCAGAACGTCCGCGCGGTCTGAGAACCCGCTTCTGACAGGAGGCCGCCGCTCTTCGGAGCGGCGGCCTTCGTCGTTTTCGGGCGTCAGATCAGGCTCGCCGGTGCCGATGGAGTGTCGTGTCGCCTCTTGGTTCCCTTCTCGCTCGGCGACGCCTGGTTCTGGTTTTGCCTCTGATCGCGATCTCGATCGGGGCAGCGGTGGCGCTCGCCGTGCGGAACACCTCGCAACCGTGCTCGATCGGGGGGCAGCCGACGTCGGTCTATGAGTGGCGTGAGGATGCCTGGCGGTCGCCGAAGGCGCAGCGAGATCTGGTCGACGCCGCGGTCCAGCTCTGTGTCAGCACGGTGCATGTCGACTTGACCGCGGCCGCTGTCGCCGACGTCGGTGAACGCCAGGACCTGATCGACGACCTGCTGGCGCTCGTTGCCATGGCGGAACGGAGCGACATCAGAATTGCGGGGCTTGCCGGCGATCCCTGGTGGCCGACGCCAGAAGGCCTCGTCGACGCGTCGGCCGTGCTCGATCTCGTCGCCGACGTGAATCTCCGGCTCGCTCCAGGGACCAGCGTGGATTCCCTCCACATCGACGCCGAGCCCTGGTCGCTGACCGAATGGTCCTCCCGACGAGAGCAATGGTCGATCGACTTTGTCTCGTTCATCGAACACGTCGTGGCTCATCGAGATCGGCTACCCGGCGAGAAGGTCCAACTCGCATTCCTCGTGCCCTATTGGTTCGACGGCACGAATGGGGAAGCACCATTGATCGAGATCGACGGTAGGACGGCCTCGCCGTTCGCTCATCTGGTCGACGCAGATCATGGTGGGGTCTCGTACGTCGTGATGGCCTATCGGGATCGAGCACTCGGCGAGGGTGGGATCGTTGACCTGATTGCCGACGAGATGGCCAGTGACGTACCGATCGTGTTGGCGATCGAGACGGTTGGGGTCGAGCCTGCCTCGATCACATTTGCCGACGATGGCTTCGAGTTGCTCGACGTACAGCTGCGGCTCGTTCACGAGGCGCAGGAAGCCGGCGGACGACCGCTCTCGGGAGTGGTGATCAACGATCTCGCCGGTCTCCGTCAACTCGCCGCTGCTGTCAGGGAGTGATGAGCCCGGGTCCGTCGGCCGCGACCTCTCGGGTTGTCGGCGGTCTGGAACCTCGTCGGCGAGAACCGGCGTGAGTTCGAACCTCGGGGCTCACGCCGCGTAGTGTCCCGTCGATGGACATCGATCTCATGACTGGCGCGTCGACGTGGAGTGAGGCAGCCGATCTGGCCCGCAAGCTGGAGGGTGCAGGATTCTCCGGGATGCTCTACACCGAGACCAGTCAGGTGCCATGGATGCAGATCGCAGCTGCGTCGATGGCGGCTCCGTCCCTGTTCTTCACAACCGGCATTGCGGTCGCTTTTCCCCGAAGCCCGATGGTGTCTGCAGCGGTGGCGCACGAAATCGCCGGCAACACCGGGGGACGCTTCCGGCTGGGGCTCGGTAGCCAGGTGAGAGCGCACGTCACGAGGCGATACAGCACTGAATTCGATCGGCCGGCAGCGCGCATGCGTGACTACGTCCTGGCAGTCAAGGCCTGCTTCCGAGCCTTCGATCGCGAAGAGCGGCTCCAGCACGACGGTGAGTTCTACCAGCTGAGCCTGCTTCCGAACGAGTGGGCACCTCGTCCTCACGGCCATCCGATGAAGGTCGACATGTCGGCGGTCGGTCCCTTGATGACCAAGGTCGCTGGTGAGGTCGCAGACGGCATTCACGTCCACCCGTTGCACTCGATGCACTACATCGAGCACCGTCTCCTGCGAGACATCGCTCTCGGTGCCGAACGGTCAGGCCGGTCCGTCGACGACATCGACCTGATCATTCCGGTCTTCGCATGCCCGGGTGACTCCCCGGAGGACCGAGAGCCGTACGTGGCACGGGCCAAGCAACAGATCGCGTTCTACGGCAGCACGCCGAACTACGCCTTCCAGTTCGACGATCTCGGGTTCGACGGGACCACAGATCGAGTCCGAGAAAGGATGAAGGCGGGTGACCTCGCCGGTATGGCAGACCAAATCACTGACGAGATGCTCGATCACTTCGCGCTCGTTGCACCGTGGGACGAACTGGCTGACCGACTCCGTGACCGGTACGCGGGCACGGCAACCCGAACGGTGATGTACCTCGGCGAGAACGAGATGCGGACCGACGCCGCAGCTCTCGGCCGATGGGGCGAGGTCGCTCGAGCAGTCAGGAGTCAACAATGAGCGCCGATCGAGTTGCGTTCGTGACGGGGGGAGCCAGCGGTATCGGCCGAGCCATCTGCGTGGCTTTGGCCGGCGATGGCCGCAAGGTCGCGGTGGCCGACGTCGACGTCGATGGGGCAAAGGAAACCGCCGAACTCGTCGTCGATGCGGGTGGTCGCGCCATCGCGGTCTCCGCCGACGTCAGATCCTCGGCCGACGTCAGAGATGCCTGCCTCCGGACCGTCGACGAGCTGGGTCCGATCGAGATCCTCGTGAATTGTGCAGGTTGGGATGTCCTTATGCCGTTCCTCGACACGAACGAGGAGTTCTGGGACAAGGTCATCGACATCAACTTCAAGGGATCGTTGCGAACAGTTCAGGCCTGCTTGCCGTCGATGGTTGAGGGCGGTTGGGGGCGCATCGTGAACATCGGTTCCGACGCGGCCCGCGTCGGCTCCTCCCTCGAAGCGGTGTACTCGGGCGCAAAAGGTGGTGTCATCTCTTTCACCAAGACACTGGCCCGCGAGACGGCCAAGAGCGGGGTCACCGCCAATGTGGTGTGCCCCGGACCGACCGACACGCCACTGCTGGCTGGCATCGTGGCCGCCAGCGATGATGGCGAGCGGGTGATCGGAGCAATGGCGCGGGCCGTGCCGATGAAACGCGTTGGCCAGCCTGCGGAGGTCGCATCGGCCGTGGCGTACTTCGCTTCAGAAGAGGCGGGATTCGTGACCGGCCAGACACTGTCGGTGTCCGGCGGACTCACGATGGCCTGATCGACATCATCAACCACGTGGCGGCCTGGGCGGTCTGCCTCGATGCGTCTCAGCCGATCAACTCGGCGACGGCTGCGCGAGTTGCGTCGACCTCCGCCCTGGAACCGAAGGGATTGGCCACGACGGTCGTCGCTCCGGCATCGGCGAATCGCTGGAGACCGGCGGCGATCGTGTCGATGTCGCCAATGAGGGCCAGGTCTTCTGGGCCGCCAAGACCTTCGTGGTCGAGCATGGCACGGTACGACGGAAGCTGTCCGTAAATGACGTACTCCTTCGCAGCGCGAGACCTCGCCGCCTCGACATCGCCGGTCAGACAAACCGGAACTGCGGCGATGACCGCCGGAGTCGGTCGGCCCGCCTGGGACGCCGCCGCATTGATGGTCGGTGCGGTGAGATCGGCCACGGTTTTCGGCCCGGTCATCCAGGTGACGGTGCCGTCGGCGAGTTTGCCGGCGAGCTTCAGCATCTGCTCGCCGAGGGCGGCCACATACACCGGCGGTGCTTCGGCCCGAAGTCCCAGTTCGCCACGTCCCGTGACGAGTTCGCCGCCATGTGACACCGTCTGATCCCTCAAAAGCGGCATCAGGACCTTGAGATAGTCACTCATGTGCTTCACCGGCCGGTCGAACGACAAGCCCCACATTCCTTCCACCACCGGCTTGTGCGACAGACCGATTCCCAGGTCCAGCCGCCCCCCGGCGACCTGGTTCACCGTCAGCGCCTGCTGGGCGAGGGCCATCGGATGACGGGGATAGGTCGGCACCACAGCGGTGCCGAGTCGGATGTCCGGCACGTCCGATGCGATGACTGCGAATGCCGTGAGGGCGTCAAGGTCGAAGATCTGTGGTGTCCAGTACGACCGGAACCCAGCGGCAGCTGCTGCTTCGATGTCTGTTCGAAGTCCGTCGATCGTGTTCGAGGATCCGAAGATGCCGAGATTCATGTGCACACTCCTGCGTTGGTGGGGGACCGGTAGTCCAGGTCGTAGTGATACCGCGTGGAGGAGCCGTTTGCTTGCTGTTCCCCGATGGGTCTGGGCTCTGGAATACGCAGAGCAATGCGCCCTAGGATCCGGTCATGTTCCAGGGCCGCAAACTCGCCGGAGCCGTCGGGATCGAACTGACCGATGTCGACGTCACGACATTCGATGCCGATGATGCTGCGGCGTTTCGTGCCATGTTGGTCGAGCATCACGTCGTCGTCGTGAGGCGGCAAGCGCTGTCGCCAGAGGAGCAGATCGTGTTCGGTCGGCTCTTCGGAGACCTGGACACGCACCCGTTCGTCGATGGTTCGCCGACGCATCCCGAGGTCATCGACATTGTCACCGAACCGGACGACCGGGCGAACTTCGGAGGTGGATGGCACACCGATGTCACGTTCCTGCCCGAACCGGACCTCGGTTCGATTCTCTACGGCGTGGAGATTCCTCCCTTCGGCGGCGACACACTCTTCGCCGGCCAGCACGCGGCGTACGAGGCTCTGAGCGAGACGATGAAGCGGATGCTCCATGGGCTGACCGCCACCCATTCCGCAGCGCGGCAGTACGGCGACGATGGTCAGTCGACGAAATCCAAGGCGATCAGCACCAAGAACACCGCGGCTGCACTCGAGCAGGTCGAGCATCCGGTGGTTCGCACGCACCCCGAGTCGGGGCGGAAGGGCCTTTATGTGAACCCCGCCTTCACGATGCACATCAACGAGATGCGGCGCGACGAGTCGAACGCTCTCCTCGACTTCCTCTTCCGCCACGCCGTACGGGAGGCCTTCACCTGCCGCGTCCGTTGGGAACCCGGGACCCTTGTCATGTGGGACAACCGCAGCGTGCAGCACCATGCGTTGCACGACTACGCAGGTCATCGTCGGCACGTGCGTCGAATCACCGTCAAGGGCGACCGCCCGCGCTGAGTTTGTGCGCCGCCCGCTCGACTGGCATCGTGCCAACATGAGCGCATCGATCTCACGTTTCCCCGTTCCTTCTCTCGACCAGCTGCCGGACGACATCCGAGCCATGATCGAGACCGTGCAGGAGAAGTCGGGATTCATCCCGAACGTGTTCCTCGCCCTCGCCCATCGACCGGCAGAGTTCCGGGCCTTCTTTGCCGCTCACGACGCACTGATGGACAAGAGCGAGGGGCTCTCGAAGGCCGAGCGAGAAATGATCGTCGTGGCCACCAGTGCCATCAACGACTGCCTCTACTGCGTGGTCGCCCACGGTGCGATCCTTCGGATCAGGGCCAAAAACCCACTGATCGCCGACCAGTTGGCGATCAACCCGTGGAAGGCCGACCTGACTACCCGCGAACGTGTGATCATCGACTTCGCCCTCCGGATGGTCGATGACTCGGGTTCAATCACCGACGACGACCTCCAGCAGCTTCGAAACGACGGGCTGGACAATGACGAGATCTGGGACGTCGGGGCGATCACGGCCTTCTTCGCCATGTCCAACCGCCTCGCCAATCTGACCTCGATGCGCCCGAACGACGAGTTCTTCGGTATGGCGAGGTGAGTGGCGTCGTGGACCGGAGTCCAAGGTGACGATCGACCGGGACGCCGTGCTCGATCGGTACCTGAGCGAGCGGGACAAGCGCCTGCGTCCGGACGGCAACGATCAGTACATCGAGATCGAGGGCGTCTTCTCTCACTACGCCGACGACCCCAACACCGAGGTCACTCCTCGCGAACCGCTGACTGACGAGGTCACCTTCGCCTTTGTCGGCGGGGGCTTCGCCGGCCTCCTTGCCGGAGCGAAGTTGACAGAAGCCGGCATCGACGATGTGCACATCATCGAGAAGGGCGGCGACTTCGGCGGTGCCTGGTACTGGAACCGCTATCCGGGCGCCCAATGTGACACGGCCGCCTTCATCTATCTCCCGCTGCTCGAGGAAACCGGGCACATGCCTACTGAGAAGTACACACACGCGCCGGAGATCCTCGAACACTGTCGTCGGATCGGCCGCCACTTCGAGCTGTACGACAACGCACTCTTCTCCACCGCGGTCACGTCACTGTGTTGGGACGAGGCATCGTGTCGCTGGATCATCGGCACGAACCGTGGCGACCGAATTCGTGCGAAATACATCGGTATCGGAACCGGCCCACTGCATCGCCCGAAGCTGCCGGGCGTCCCTGGAATCGAGTCGTTCACCGGTCACAGCTTCCACACGAGCCGTTGGGACTACGACTACACCGGCGGCGATCCCGGCGGTGCCCCCATGACCGGTCTGGCCGACAAGCGGGTCGGCATCATCGGCACCGGCGCCACAGCAGTCCAATGTGTGCCTCACCTCGCCCGATCGGCGAAGGAACTCTTCGTGTTCCAACGAACGCCATCGTCGATCGACGTTCGCAACAACCATCCGATCGACCCGGAGTGGTTTGCCACCCTCGAGCCGGGATGGCAGAAGAAGTGGCTCGAGAACTTCACCATCCTGCAGACCGGTGGTCTCGCAGACGAGGACCTCGTGATGGACGGCTGGACCGACATCGCACAACGGATTCGCGACAAGGCGCTGGCCGATCCCGATCAGGACTTCAGCCCAGAGGGACTTCTACACGCTTACCACGAGAGTGATGACGAGAAGATGGCGGAGATCCGGGCCCGGGTCGACCAGATCGTGCAGGATCCCGAGGCAGCAGAGGCCCTCAAGCCCTGGTTCCGCCAACTCTGCAAGCGGCCGTGCTTCCACGACGAGTACCTCGATGCGTTCAACCAGGGCAGTACGACGCTGATCGACACCGACGGCCGAGGGGTCACCGAGATCGACGCGACCGGCGTCGTCGTGAGCGGTGAACACTACGACCTCGACTGCATCATCTACGCGTCAGGCTTCGAGGTCGGAACCGACTTCCACCGCCGTGCCGGTTTCGACATGGAGGGCCGCGACGGCGAGCGGCTCTCCGACCATTGGTCAGACGGCATGTCGACGTTGCACGGCATGCACGTCCACGGCTTCCCCAACGCGTTCATCGTGGGACCGACGCAGGCGGCGAATCTCATCTCGAACATCCCACACAACCTCATCGAGGCAGGAGAAACCATCGCTTCGGTCGTGGTTGCTGCCGAGGCTGCCGATGCGTCCGTGGTCGAGGCCACACATGATGCGGAGACGGCCTGGGTTGCCCGGTTGGAAGCCGGCGGGCGCAGCTTCGGCGGTGATCCGACGTGCACGCCCGGCTACTACAACAACGAGGGCCGGACACGCGACCAGCGCGGGCTGCGGAACTCGATGGGTTTCCCGGATGGCCCAGTGGCGTATTTCGACTACATCGACGAGTGGAGGACAAGCGGCAGATTCGAGGGTGTGACGTTCCGCTGACGCTCTTCGAGCTGCACGCGGATGACGTGCCAGAGGCTGTCGTTGCCAGGTGGCTACTGTTCGAACATGGATGTCTCTCGCGACTATCGACTTTCTGATCGCTACGAAGCGAAGGACGGCGTCATCCACTGCTCCGGCGTGCAGGCGCTCGTCCGCATCCCGATCGAGCAGCTCAGGCGCGATCGACTGGCAGGTCGTAACACGGCTGCCTTCATCTCCGGCTACCCCGGTTCGCCGCTCGGCGGCTTCGATCTCGAGATGGCCAGAGCGCTGCGCGTCGTTGGAAGCGATCTGCCGATCGAGCATCTTCCCGCTGTCAACGAGGAGCTCGGAGCAAGCGCCGTGATGGGCTCCCAGCTCGCCTCCGAGCGGGCAGACGCTCGTTATGACGGCGTCGTCGGAATCTGGTACGGCAAGGCCCCTGGCTTGGACCGAGCCACCGATGCACTGCGCCACGGTGTGTTCGCGGGTTCGAGCAGCGGGGGAGGAGCCCTGGCTCTCGTTGGCGACGATCCGTCGGCGAAGTCGTCGACGATGCCCTCCTCCTCGGACGCGGCACTGGTCGACCTGCACATGCCGATCCTCTATCCGGCGAGCCCCGCTGAATGCCTCGAACTCGGCCTCCACGGCATCGCTATGTCGCGCTCCACCGGCTTGTGGTCTGCTCTGAAGATCGTCACTGCAGTCGCCGACGGCAACGGCACGATCCACCTCCCGGTACTGGACCGCGAGCCCGAGCGTCCCACGATCGACATCGACGGCGTTCAGTGGCGGCCACGACCATCGGCGCAGTTCCTCGGTCCGCGCATGGTCGAGGTCGAGCGGGAGTTCCACGAGATCCGCACCGGGCTGGCCCTTCGATACGGCCAGATCAACGCACTCAACCAGCTGCCGGCCGACCCCGGAGATGCATGGTTGGGTGTCATCGCCACAGGTTTCACATTCGGCGAGGTGGTCGAGGCCTTCCGCCGGCTGGGATTCCCGACACTCGATTCGATCGCAGCAGCCGGGATCAGGCTCCTCAACCTGCGAATGCCAGTGCCCTTCGACCAGGACCTGGTGCGGCGCTTCGCAACCGGACTCGAGGAGATCTTCGTTGTCGAGGAGAAGAACCCCACGCTCGAGCGGCTCGTCCGCGATGCCCTCTACGACGCCACCTCGCGCCCCAGGGTCATCGGGAAGACCGACCGAACCACTTCGCCGCTGCCCTCATTCGGAAGGCTCGATGCCGACCACATCATCGCTTCGCTTCGAGACCGTCTCACGCCTCGACTGGCCGATCGACTCGCCCCGGAGGTGCCGGCACCGCGTGAGCGCATTGCGCTGACCGTGCAGCGTGCGCCCTACTTCTGTTCCGGGTGCCCCCACAACTGGGGGACCAAGGTTCCGGAGGGGTCGGTGGTGGGAATGGGTACCGGGTGCCATGGGATGACGCTCCTCATGGATGAAGAGCGAGTTGGTGACAGCATCGGGATCACAGCGATGGGCAACGAAGGCGCTCAGTGGTTGGGCATGGCGCCGTTCGTCGACACCGAGCACGTGTTCCAGAACTTCGGAGACGGCACGTACTTCCACTCCGGCCAGCTCGCGGTACAGGCCGCGATCGGGGCCGGAGCGAACGTCACGTTCAAGATCCTCTACAACCACACGGTGGCGATGACCGGCGGGCAGGAGGCGTCCCATCACGTCGACCCAGCGGCTCTCGCCGCCATCCTGTTGCATCACGGTGTCGCGAAAGTCGTCATCACCGCCGAGGACCCGGGTCGGTACCGCAAGGTCGACCTCCCGAAGGGGGTGCGGGTGGTCAACCGTCGCTCGATCGTGGCAGTGCAGGAGGAGCTGGCGGCGATCACCGGAGTGACGGTGCTGATCCACGACCAGGAGTGTGCTGCGGAGAACCGGCGAGCTCGTAAACGTGGTCTCCTGCCGACGCCAACCACTCGCGTCGTCATCAACCATCGGATATGCGAAGGCTGCGGCGACTGTGGAGACGTCAGCAACTGCCTGTCGGTGCAGCCGATCGACACGCCGCTTGGCCGGAAAACCACGATCGATCAGGACAGCTGCAATCTCGACTTCTCGTGCCTGGACGGGGACTGCCCTGCATTCATGACGATCGAGGTCTCTGACGAGCTACGCAGTATCACTCCGCCACCTCGCACGACGTTGGACGAATTCCCCGTTGCCGACCCGGTCGTGCCTGACCGGCCGGCCACCGTCGTCCGCCTCGCCGGCATTGGGGGCACGGGGGTTGTCACGGTCGCCCAGATACTCGGTACGGCGGGAATGCTCGACGGGTTCGAGGTGGTGGGCCTCGACCAGACCGGCCTGTCGCAGAAGGCCGGACCAGTCGTCAGCGATGTCACGCTGTACCGAGGATCGGCTGCGCGCTCCAACGTGGCCGGTGAGCGGCAGGTCGATGTCGTGCTCGCCTTCGACCAGCTGGTGGCCGGCGGTGACAGTGTGCTCGACGGCGTCGGCGAGACGTCGACGATTCTGGCATCGACCGCCTCGACGCCGACTGGGCGACAGGTTGCCGATCCGTCGATCGGTGGCCCGAGGCCGAGCGACCTCACCTCACGTCTCCAGGATGCGACCGCCGCCGATGTGCTGACGGTCGATGCCGTCGAGGCGTCCCGAGTGCTCACCGGGTCCGCTGGCGGAGCGAACGTCTTCGTCCTCGGGGCTGCGCTCCAGCTGGGGGTGATTCCTGTCGGGCTCGATGCCGTTCGGCGAGCAATCGGGCTCAACGGTGTCGCCGTCGAGTCGAACCTGGAGGCACTGGAGTGGGGGCGGCGCTGGGCCGTTGCTCCGGCTGAGGTCGCTGCTCTTGTCTCCGATCAACTATCTGCGCCGACGATGATCGTCCCACCTGCGCCAACGGAGGTGATCGAACGCGTCGGTGGGCTCGGCCTCGAGCCGGCCGACTCCGAATTGATCACGATGCTCAGCGCCGATCTGATCGCCTACCAGAACGAGGCGTGGGCCCTGCGGTACCTCGATCTCGTTGCCGCCGCCGGGCGGGTTGGATCATCGGCACTGACCGTCGCCGTAGCTCGGTCGTTCCACAAGCTGATGGCCTACAAAGACGAGTACGAGGTGGCGCGCTTGATGCTGGCCGTCGACGGGCTGGCCGCGGTTCGAGCAGTCGATGGCGGTGACGAGGACACGACGCGCTGGCATCTTCATCCGCCGGCCCTGGCCTCACTCGGCGTCAGGCAGAAGATCCGGTTCGGACCCTCGACACGGCCCATGTTCGTTCTCCTGGCCAAGGGGAAGCGGCTACGAGGCACCGCCCTCGACCCCTTCGGGCGCACCGAGATGCGGCGCCTCGAACGGACAATGGTCGATGAGTTCGAATCCACCATGCGTCGCGTGTTCGAACAGGCCGAATCGGAGTCGGTTGAATCGCTGATCGAGTTGGCCAATCTCCCCGACCTGGTTCGTGGTTTCGAGAGCCTCAAGTTGGAGCGGGTCGCGATCTATCGGGAGCGTTTTGCCGAGCTCGCCGCCCAGATCATGGCGAAGAAGGCGTAGGAGCCGACACCCGCTCGGCAGTTCACCGTTCGGCGAGCCACCGATCTGCACGTCTCAGTGGAACTCGCCGATGACGCCGAGCACATCGAGCAGCGCGAACGTGCCGGCGAAGGCGATTGCGCCCCAGATCACATCGAGGGCCGTTCGTCGCCCGGACTCGGATGAGTGGATCGACGGCAGAGCATCGATCGTCGCGACGTAGAGGAACGTTCCGGCGCTGAACATCAAGATCAACACGATCCATCGTGAGTCAGCGTCGAGAGACTGCCCGGCCACCAGGAGCACGGAGGGGGTCAGAACCGAGAACACGACGACGTCGAGCAGCGCTCGGGTTCTGCTCGCTCGCTCGTGGAGACTGAAGACGCCGAGGCTGAAGGCGGCGGGAACTTTGTGCAACAACACGGCGACGGCGATCAGTGTTGCCGCGCCGGCCTCGGCTCCCGCTGCGGCAGCACCAATGGCGAGACCGTCGGCGATGGCGTGGACCGACAGTCCGATCGGCAACGTGGCACTCGCCGCCGGGTGATGTACGTGCCCGTGACCGTGGGTGGCGGCATGATCGTGGTGTTCTTCGTGGATGCTGTGCCCGAGGCCCCAACCTTCGAGGACGACCATCACGAGGAAGCCGAGAAGAAACGCTCCTCCGAGCAATACCTCTGACGGGCGATCCGATGACGCCTCAGCGATGTGGAAACCCTCGGGAACGATGATCAGAAGCGCACTACCGAGGAGCACGCCGCCAGACACCGACGTGAGGCGTCGCATTGCGGAACCGTCGGTTTGCCGACCGACGAGAAGCGGCACAGCACCACCGAGCAGTGACAGCGAGAGCATGACCAATGCCAGGACGAACGGGGACACGCTGGAATGCTACTGAGAACCAGTCTCGATTCATCCATACGCGGAGAAAGCTGCCGACTCGCCCGACGTTGCTCTGACCTAGGGTCGTTCCATGCGCTTCTCCAGCATGCTGACCGCCGTCGATGTCCACGCTGAAGGCGAGCCGGGCAGGGTCATCACGGCCGGGGTGCCGCCGATTCCGGGCGACACGATGTTGGCCAAGATGCTGTGGCTCCAAGAGAACGCCGACCACATTCGCTTGCGAATGCTTCGCGAACCGCGGGGGTATCCGGGCCTGTGCTGCAACATCGTGGTGCCGCCGACTACCGAGGCCGCCGACGCCGGTTTCATCATCATGGAACAGAGCGAATACGCACCGATGTCCGGCAGCAACACGATGTGTGTCGTGACCGCGTTGCTCGAGACTGGTGCCCTCACGATGGTGGAGCCGGTCACCGAACTGACCCTCGAAGCGCCCGCCGGTCTGGTGGATGTCCGCGCCAGCTGTGTGGACGGAAAGGTCACCGCCGTCACCTTCCGGAACGTCCCCTCATTCGCCATCCACCTCGATGCACCGCTGGTTGTCCCCGAACTCGGCGAGATCCCCGTCGACATCGTGTGGGGAGGCATGTTCTACGTCATTGCTGACGGCGACGAGCTGGGCATCGCCCTCGACGGCGCCAACGGTGCCGAGATCGTGCGGGCGGGCGAGATGATCAGAGCGTCAGCGCTCGAGCAGTTGCCCGTCATCCATCCGGAGCTGCCCGAACTGACCGGTCCCACGATCTCGCAGTTGTCCGGCGCACCCACCGTCCTCGGGGCGCATCGACGGAACGCGGTGACCGTGTCCTCAGGGTCGTTCGATTGGGATCGCCCCTCGACCTGGACCGGTGCTCTCGACCGTTGTCCGTGCGGGACGGGCACATCGGCGAAGATGGCGGCCATGCACGCTCGAGGGCTGCTGGGCGTCGGCGAGGATTTCGTCCACCAGGGTCCGCTCGACACGACCTTCACCGGCCGGATCGTCGACACGACGACCGTCGGGCGGTACGACGCCATCGTGCCAGAGGTTTCGGGCCAGGCGTGGATCACCGGCTTTGCCAACTATGTCCTCGATCCCACCGACCCCTTCCCGAACGGCTACACAATCGGCGACATCTGGCCATGATGACGACGGTTCGATCGTCAACGAGGGCCTCGACCAGCGGCGGGTTTGGACTCAGCTACCGTCGCCCGTTGCGAGCCCAAGCAGCGAGGCGAGGATGTCGGCAGGCTCGGCTCGCTTGCGGTAGTCGGGATCGACGAACGCGTAGGCGATGGTTCCGTCCCGGTCGATGATATAGGTCGCGGGGATGGGGAGTTCCCACGAGCCGGAGCCGTTCACCCGCTCGATCGGGTGGTTGGACTTCGCGTAGATCTCCTTTGTGGCGTCGTCGATCGTGAAGACGATGCCGAAACGCCGAGCAAGTTCGTTGTCGGGGTCCGACAGCACTTCGAAGTCGAGTTCGGCCTTCTCTGCGGTCGAGAGCGACTCGTCGGGGATCTGAGGAGAGATGGCGACCAGCGAGGCCCCGGCATCGGTGAGATCACCGAGCACGCCTTGCAAGGCCCGGAGCTCGAGATTGCAATAGGGACACCAACCGCCGCGGTAGAAGGTCAGCACGAGGGGGCCGCTTGCCAGCAAAGATTCGAGGCTCACCGCCGATCCGGTCGCGCCCTGCAAGGTGAATGACGGCGCAACGGCGCCGAGGCCGAGAGCTCGGCTCGCGAGACCGGAAGCTTCGAGCGCAGCGACGCCAGCATCGAAGACCGTTGCAACCTCCGCCGGAGCCTTGGCCACGAACTGGGCTTTCTGCTCGGTCAGTTTGTCCGAGAGTGTCATTGGATTCCTTGGCGAGTAGATGGTCAAGTCGACTGTGTCCCGGGCGTCGCAACCTCAGCAGCAGAGGGCATATTCCATTGGGGCGGACGTGACGGAGCATTCAGGGGGAACGAACCAGCTGCGGGCGGCCAGATCCTCGCGGTCCTCGTTTGGAAGTCTGAGGGTCAGCCGACGTAGCGTGGCGCAGCACCCGAGGAGGACATCATGGATCTGTCGTATCCCGCCGAGACCGAGGCCTACCGCCACACCGTTCGCTCGTTTCTCGATCAGAACCTGCCGGACGATTGGAAGGGCTACGGCGCCATCCCGCCTGAAGAACGTCACGCGTGGCACACCCGCTGGCGCGAGATCCTCTCTGCGAACAAACTGCTGGCACCGACATGGCCGACCGAGTACGGCGGTGCAGGCCTGAGTCACACCGAGTACGTGGCGCTGGCCGAGGAGTTCACCAAGCGAGGCGCGCCCACATCGGGACCCAACGATGCCTTCTCCATCACGATGGTCGGCAACACGATCCTGCAGTGGGGGAGCGAAGAGCAGAAGGCGTACTTCATTCCGAGGATCCTCGACGGATCCGACCTGTGGTGTCAGGGCTACTCCGAGCCTGATGCCGGAAGCGATCTCGCCGGACTCGGCTGCAAGGCTGAGTTGGACGGAGACGAGTGGGTCATCAACGGTCAGAAGATCTGGACGTCAGCCGCCAGCCACGCCAACATGATCTTCACGCTCTGCCGGACCGATCCAGACGTCACCAAACACGCCGGCATCTCGTTCCTGCTCGTGCCCATGGATCAACCCGGCGTCGAGGTTCGCCCGATCGTCAACGTTGCCGGTGACAGCCATTTCAACGAGGTCTTCTATTCCGATGCCAAGGCACCCAAGGACAACGTCCTCGGTGGGATCAACAACGGGTGGGCGGTCGCCAACACCTTGCTCGGCTTCGAACGGGGGGCCGGGGCGACGATCCAGCCGCTTGGCTTCCGGGCCGAACTCGACGCCATGATCGAGGTGCTGAAGGAGCGTGGCCTGACGAGCGATCCCATCGTCCGGCAGAAGCTGGCGACACACCACACCAAGTCCGAGATCATGCGGTTCCGCGGGATGCAGGCCTTGACCCGTTTCCTGGCGGGCAAGGCACCGGGTCCAGAATCGTCGATCGGCAAGCTCTTCTGGAGCGAGTACCACACGGCGATGACCAACGACATGGTCGACCTGCTCGGCCCCGATGCACTCGTCGACTGGGGCGAGGCCACACGCGGCGGCCTTGGCTCGTGGCCGGCCGGGACCCCGGCGACACCGGCCAACATCGTCAGCAGTGCGCTGATCGCCCGCTCCGGCACGATCTACGCCGGGACGTCGCAGGTCCAGCGCAACATCATCGGCGAGCGTGTCTTGGGGCTGCCGAAGGAACCACGGGCCGACAAGGGCTCGTGGAAGGAATCGATCTCCAAGTCCTGAGACGGCTCAACCCCCAGGTCAGGCGAGAACAGCTTTGGAGATGATCGTCTTCATGATCTCGGAAGTGCCTCCGTAGATCCTGCACACCCGGGCATCTGTGTAGGCCCGAGCGATCGGGTACTCGGTCATGAAGCCGTAGCCGCCGAACAGTTGGAGGCAGGCGTCTGTCACCCGACCCTGTAGCTCGGTGCCCCAGAGCTTGGCCATCGCCGCCTCGGCTCCCGTCAGCTCGCCGGCGTTGAGTTTCTCGATGCACTGCTGCATGAACGGTGTCGTCACCTCGATCTGGGTTGCGACGTCGGCCAGGACGAACTTGGTGTTCTGGAACGAGGCGATCGATGTACCGAAAGCCGTTCGGTCCTTGACGTACTCGACTGTCCATCCCATCGCTGCCCGTGCAGACGCGAGCCCGAAGATGCCGAGCGACAGCCGCTCCTGAGCGAGATTGAAGGTGAGGTACTCCATCGCCTTGCCCTCGTCGCCGAGCACGTTCGCCACAGGGACACGGACATCGGTCAGGAACAGCTCCGCGGTGTCAGCAGAGTGCTGCCCGATCTTGTCGAGGTTGCGGCCTCGTTCGAAGCCAGCCATGCCGCGTTCGACGACCAACAACGACATGCCATTGCGGCCTCCCTCCGCGTTGGTCTTGCACACCACGATCACGAGGTCGGAGTTGATGCCGTTCGTGATGAAGGTCTTGGCCCCGTTGACGACGTATTCGTCGCCGTCGCGCACGGCAGTGGTGGCGATACCGGCCAGGTCGGAGCCGGTCCCCGGTTCGGTCATGGCGATCGCCGTGATGAGCTCGCCGGCGGCAATCCCTGGCAGCCAGCGCGCCGCCTGCTCCTCGTTGCAGTACTCGACGAAGTAGGGAGTGGTGATGTCGTTGTGCAGCGTGAGACCGAGACCTCCGCCTCCGAGCCCGATTGCCGCGACTTCCTCGCCGATCACGGCGTTGAATCGAAAGTCCTTCGTGCCTCCTCCACCCCACTGCTCGGGGACGTTGAAACCGGTGAACCCGTGTTTGCCGGCCTCGGCGTACACATTGCGGTCCATGATGCCGGCTGTCTCGAATTCATCGATTCGAGGCACCAGTTCGGTGTCGGCGAAGGATCGGAAGCTCTGACGGAACAGTTCGTGCGTCTCGTCGTAGATGGTTGCCATGATCAGCCTCGACCCCCTATGTGCGTGTCGGGGGAGTCTCCCAAAGCGGGTCGACACCGTCGAATCGGTCGGACCATCGCCAGGCTCATCGGATCGTGAACGCGATCTCGAACTCCCGGACCGCCCTGGCGAAGATGTTCGCCTCGACGACAGGCTCGCTCACCACCCGGAGGTCGGTGATGCGTCTGGACAACTCACCGAAGAGCATCCGCAACTCGGCTCTCGCCATGTTCGCGCCGAGGCAGAAGTGCGTGCCGTGACCGAAAGCGACGTGCTGGTTCGGCGAGCGAGTGATGTCGAAACGATCGGGATCGATGAACACGGCTGGATCCCTGTTTGCTGCCGGGTAGACGAGGGCCATCCGGTCGCCGGCTGCGATCGCTGTTCCCGCAACCTCGGTGTCGACGGCTGCGGTCCTGAACATGTTGTTGAGGGGCGTGACCCAGCGGATCAGCTCCTCGACGGCGTCGTCGACCGCCTCGGGCTGCTCGGCGAGGCGATCCCACTCGACTGGGTGATCACACAAGACTCGAAGCCCGTGTGCGATCACCGTTCGGGTGGTCTCGGCCCCGCCTGCGATCATCAGCCCTGTTTCCTGCACCATCGTGCCAGGATCCATCCCGGCCCGGAGCCAGTCGCTGAACAGGTCATCCTGCGGAATGCGTGCCCGCTCGGGGAGGATCTCGGCCATGACCGACGCCCATTCCTGGATGCTGTTGTGCAGGTCCTGGTAGAGCTCAGGCTCGGCGAACCGTCGATCAATGCGCATCTGTCGCTCCGACCAACTCTTCACCTCGGGCCAACGCTCCGCGCCGAACCCGAGCAGCTCGGCGGTGACCCGACACGGCAGCTGGGCGGCCCAGGCATCGACCACTTCGACAGATCCCCTTTCCTCCTGCTCGACGACGGCGGCATCGATGAGCACCGTGACCAGATGTCGATAGTGCTCGGTGTGTTTACGGACCGCACCTGGCGTGAAACGTCGATTGATGAGGCGACGCTGCTGGAGGTGATCTGGATCGTTCTTGCTGATCATCGTGGCCTCGAACTCCGATGGCTGGGCCCGATAGTGCCCAGCGTCATCGAGGCGACTGACGAAGGTGACCGGGTCCCGTTCCACTGCCAGCACGTCTGCATGTCGGGCAACCGCCCAGACTCCGCTGCCTTCGTCTCGCCACAGGCCCTCATGGGAAAGCAGCCGTCGGTATGACTCCTGGGGATTGCTCTGCCACCACACGGGGTCGAGAAGGCGAGTCGCCGGGAGCGGTGCCTCGGTCGGTGCGTGCTTCATCTCAGCGTCCCTTCCACACGGGCGGGCGCTTCTCGATGAAAGCGCGCGGGCCCTCTTCGTAGTCCTCGGTGTCCACCAGCGATGCGATGGCTTCGACGCTCAGTCGATGGAGATCGGCTTGGGAGGCCTCGAATGCCTTGGAGAGCACCGTTCGGCTGGCCTGCACAGCCAAGGGAGCGTTGGCACACACCCTGGCGGCCAATGCCCTTGCTGCGTTCATGACCTCCTCAGCAGGCACGACCGCGTTCACCAGACCGGCAGCCAGCGCCTCGTCTGCGGTGACCGGATCGCCGGTGAGGGCCATCTCGGCAGCTCGAGCCGGTCCGACTGCTCGTGGGAGTCGCCACAGAGCCCCGGCCGCTGCAACCAAGCTTCGTTTCACCTCTGGCACACCGATGCTGATGCCCTCGGCCACCACGGCCATGTCGCAGGCAAGCATGATCTCGCAACCGCCGGCGACCGCCGTCCCGTTCACGGCGGCGATCACGGGTTTGACCCGCTCCCGAAGGACGATCCCGGCGAAGCCGCCCTTCTTGGTCGAGATCGAGCGAGCATTGCCAGAGGCCACTTCCTTGAGGTCGGCTCCGGCACAGAATGCCGAGCCGGTTCCGGTGATGATCGCCACTCGAGCCTCGGGGTCGGCTTCGAAGCGGTCCAGGCCTTCCTCCATTTGTCTGGCGACGTCGCCGTTGACGGCGTTACGGGACTCCGGACGGTTGATCGTGAGGGTGACGATGTGGTCGTCGGTGCTCTCGTACAGGACGGCGGGCTCACTCATGGGCGACAGTCTCGGGTCGGAGCCGGATCGGCGCAAGACGAGGAGCGGGTAGTGCGCACGGACCATTTTCATAAAGCGGGCTCGTCGCCGGGACGACGAAACTGGGGAGAAGCGGAAAGGACTCCGAATGCTCTCTGATCAGTTGCTGCGCCACATGGTGGATGCCATGCCGATGCCGGTCTTCGTCAAGGATGGATCCGATCGATACGTCTACGTGAACCGAGCCTTCGAGACGCTGTTCCACGTTCGCAGCGAAAGCATTGTCGGCCGGGGCTCAGATGCAGCTGATGCCTCGAGCCACGCCGTTGATCTCCTCAGGCCGGCGCTGCCGATGTGGTCGAGCAGGTTGACCGAATCCGCCACCTTCCTGACCGCAACCGGTGAGCGTCTGACGATGGGCGTCGTGCATCTGGCAGCCGAGCCGGCCGGAACGCCGACCTCGGATTCGGAGTCGGCCAGGAGGCGAGAGACCGATCCGGTGACGCACTGTGTCAGCAAACGGGCGCTCCAGGCTCACGCCGAGGACGCGTTCAGTGCGGCAGCGGGCGTGCTCCGTGTCTCGGTCGACGGCTATCGACAGATCGAGGCCGAGTCCGGCTCCGCCGCCGCCGATGCTCGACTGTCCGAGTTCAGCGAGATCGTCCGCGACAGCATTCGACCTGGCGACGTCTTCGCCCGAATCGGGGAGTCTGAGTTCACTCTGGTGCTGTGGGGCGCCGACCGCGAGCAGACCGCCTTGGTCGCCCGCCGGATCAGCATGCTCGTCGTCGATGCGCTCAGCCACCATGATGAGAGCGCCATGGGCCTCTCGATCACCGTAGGCACCGCATTCTCCGACGAGGACGGTTCCAAGCTTTCGAGCGTCATCGCCAAGGCGGAAGCAGCTCTCCAGGCAGCACAACCCCGTATCGCCGACGCCCTCACCGCCTGAAGCCACTCAATTCAGCGAGCAGCAACGGGCGAACTCGAATTCAGCTCACCGCAACGAGCGCCGGGTTCGAGAACTGCATCACACCATCGTCAACGGGACCCTTGCGGAGCAGTTTTCGATCTGCTGAGTAGCGCTGCGTGTTGAGCCATGGCTCGCGGTCACCCTGCTTAGGGAGCATTGGCATCATGCGTTGCATGTAGCCGGACGAGAAGTCGTCGATCCAGGGTCGACGCGGCATGTTCGCATCGCTGGGTCTGAGTGTCGGCGTGAACGCACGAGTACCCGTCTCCGTCATGTGGTTGAGCAGGCGGCACGTGTACTCGGCCACGAGGTCGGCCCTCAGCGTCCAGGACGCGTTGATGTACCCGAATGTCGATACCAAATTCGGCACATCCGAATAGGCGAGTCCCTTGTACGTCCAGGTGTTGGCGAAATCAACGGGGGAGCCGTCGACGTCGAAGTCCATGTCCCCGACCGTCACCAGCTGGAGCCCCGTTGCGGTGACGATGACGTCCGCCTCCAGCGTCGAGCCATCCTCCAACCGGATGCCGTTCGGAACGAAGCAGTCGATCGCCGCCGTGACCACCGAAGCCCTGTCCGACTTGAGTGCGTCGAACAGATCGCCGTTCGGCACGAGGCAGAGCCGCTGGTCCCACGGGTTGTACGACGGCGTGAAGTGCTGTGCGGTCTCGTCGTCTCCCAGTTCCTTTCGGACCAGATCGAGGAGCATCCTCTTGACCTTCTCCGGATGAGTCCTGGATTTCTTGTAGACGAGCTCGGTCCGGAACACGTTCTTCCGACGGGTGATGGCGTACGCCAGACGCTCGGGGAGGGCCTTTCGAAGCCCCTGCGAAATGACGTCGACGTCAGGGGCCGCAACGACGTAGGTCGGCGACCGCTGGAGCATGGTGACATGGGCCGCCTTCTCGGCCATGGCCGGCACGAGGGTGACGGCCGTTGCCCCGGACCCGATCACGACCACACGCTTGCCTGCGTAGTCGAGATCATCGGGCCACTTCTGTGGGTGGACGATCGTGCCGGCGAAATCATCACGACCGTCGAACTCAGGCTCATACCCGCCCTTGTAGCTGTAGTACCCGGAACACATCAGCAGGACGTCGCAGGTCATGGCATGGGTGCTGGTGCTTCCGTCAGCTGCGGACTCGGTGGCCGTGATCGTCCAGCGAGCGTCGGCGGACGACCACGAAGCCGATGTGACGAGATGCCCGTAACGAATGTGCTGGTCGATGCCGAACTCGGCTGCGGTCTCCTTCAGGTAGGCGAGGATCGAAGGCCCGTCGGCGATCGCCTTGCGCTCCGTCCACGGTTTGAAGCTGAAGCCCAGCGTGTGCATGTCGCTGTCGGAGCGGACGCCGGGATACCGGAAGAGATCCCAGGTCCCGCCCAGAGCGCGACGGGCCTCGAGAATGGCGTAGTTACGGTCGGGGCAGTCGGCCTGGAGGTGGTAGGCGGCCCCGATTCCGGAGATCCCGGCCCCGATGATCAGGACATCGATGTGGTCGGCAACGTCATCGTCTGGCATGGCCCCCGACGCTAGCCCTCACCCTCCAAACCCTTGGAACCGGGTGCGGGAATGATCATCATGGAGACCAAAGCAGCACCCAGTTGCGGGGTTCTGGGTCAGTCGATGAGGGTGTTGGCGAAGATCTGCCACGCCAACGCGCTCTTGGCAACGAGGCTCAACACGATGTACGTGGTCTCGCCCCTGAGGTAGTCAGACCATCCCCCGACCTTGCGGTACTGCAGGTACTGGTTGATGGCGAACGTGTTGAAGAAGAAAAAGATCGTGAAGATGATGCCGTAGACGAACCCGGGAGGTCCCTGGCCACCGTCACGGCTGACGTTGACATAGAGGTAGGCGGCGATCGCCAGCCACGGGCCTACGCCGGCGACACAGCCGAACCAGAAGGGCGTCCACCAGGTCCGACGGTCGAAATGGTTCGTCATCTCCATGAGCCAACCGAAGAGAATCATCGAGGCATTCACGAACGCGATGGCGATCAGTGCAGCCAGGTCGGTGATTCCGGTGACAAGGGAGATCAGAACGATCATCAGCGTCGAAGAGAGGGCGTACTCGACCCACCGAAAGCGATTCCGATTGCGTCGCAACTCAGCTGCATACGTACCGAAGGCGAGCGGCGACGCGATGAGGAAGTGGAAGAAGGCAGACAGGAGGAGAAACGACGCCGTTGCCCAGGCCAAGGGAAGACCCCACACCTGGTTGATGGAACCATCCGAAAGGGGGGTTCCCGGAGGTCCGTCGAGAGCGAAGGTGCTGATGTCCAGCTCGAAATCGTTCCCGAGCACCACCATCAAGGCACCGGAGGCCAGGTGGAGGAGCCCCATGACGAGGTTGAAAAGGCGGAGCCTGCCGAGACGTTCATCGCTGACGTCGACGGTCTGGCGGTCGAAATCGATGGCGGTGGTTGCTGTGTTCATTGGCGCAGTTCTACCCGAGTCGAAGCCCTGCCAACGGACCCGGCGCCGATGTCGTGCTCAGCCAAGATTACGTCGCATGAGGTCGTGGAGGCGTTCCCAGTGGCGTTCGGAGGCATCCTTCACGTACTGGGGTCGTTCACGGAAGGTGAACCCGTGCTCGGTGCCCGGGTACCACTCGACTCGACCGCGGCACGGCGAGGCATCGAGCGCCGCCTCGAAGGCATCGATCATCTCGGGCGGCGCATAGCTGTCGACTTCTGCCGCACCGACGTATATCTCGGCTGACGACTGCTCCAGGAGTCGGTGTGGCGAGTCGTCAGCCTCGGTCACGAGAGCGACGCCGTGGAACGATGCGGCTGCCTTCACCTGGTCGGGGAACGCAGCGGCGATCGCAACGGTGAACGGCCCGCTCATGCAGTAGCCGACGGTTCCCACGCTCGATGCGTCCGCAGCCGCGTCTGCTTCGGCGTGGCCGATCATCGCCATCGCGTCGTCGACGACCTTGGCATTGCTGAGGTTGCCCATGAGCTCGAACATCCGATCCCGGTCGCCGGATTCGAAGACGTTGTACTCCCGAACGTCGCGGTAGTAGAGCTGAGGGGCGACCACGTAGTAGCCGCTCGTCGCCAAACGCCGGCTCATGTCGCGGATCTCCTCCCGCATGCCCGGCGCGTCCATCAGGAAGAGAACCACGGGATGCGGGCCGCCTTCCTCGGGATGGACGATGAATGAATTCATCTGTCCGTCTGTCGTCACGATGTCGACGAAGCCTTCGATCATCGCGGCAGTTCAGCCGACGACCGCAGACTGACACCCTGCATACGCGATCCGTCTGGGATTGTGATCTCCACCAGATCGGCCTCGAGGGCATCGACAGCGATGATCTCCGGGCGCACCGTGGTCTGCTCGGCGGCAAGCACGCCGAGACGCCGAGCAAGCAGCCCGACCGTCGGCGCCTGGAGAGCGACCGACAACACGACAACCACGAACGCGACATCGAAGATCAGCGCCCCATCCGGATGACCAGCCGTGAACGGGACAGTGGCGAGCACCACGGGCACTGCTCCGCGTAGACCGCCCCAGGACACCACAACCATGTGTCGCCAGGGCACGGCGAAGATCGAGAGCACGGTGGCTACGGCGACCGGTCGCGCCACGAGGACCAGCGTTGCGCCGACGACGATTGCCAAACCGAGTTCGGGGACGAGATCCCCCGGGAACACGAGGATGCCGAGCAGCAGGAAGAGCACCGCTTGTGCAGTCGCAGCGAGGCCTTCGTGAAAATACATCACGCGACGAACGGACCGGCGAGAACTCGCGATCACAGCACCGGTGAGATACACGGCCAAGAACCCAGAGCCCCCGGCAGCCGCCGCCACTCCATAGGAGATAGCGGCCAACGCCAGGGTGATCACACCGAGCGGGGCCGCAGACGAGCCCGTCACTCGATCCGTGAGCCAACGACCGAACCACCCCACCACGAGCCCGGCGACGAGGCCGACGCCGAGCTGGGTGGTCAGGAACCAGACCCAGTCACCGATGAGGGCCGTGGTGCCGGGCAGCCCCATCAGGCCCCAAGCGGCGAGACCGACGACTCCCGCAGTGGCGGCGACGCCGATGGTCGCCAGCAGTCCCGCCTGCAGACCGACATCGCGGAAGGCAGCTGGTTCTGTTCCGAGACCTCCTTCGAACAGGATGATGACCAGTGCCAGCGTCGCGATGTTCTGCGCCAGCTGTGCGTCGTCGAAACGAACGAGTGCAAGCCCGTCGTCGGCCACCAGCGCTCCCAGGCCAAGGAACAGCAGAAGACTGGGGACCCGGTAGCGGGACGCCGCCCCGGTGGCGATGACACCGACCAGGAGCAGCACTCCGGCGAGCAGGACCCCGGGGTCCACCGAGAAACCTGCGTTCATGGAGTGCAGTTCACTTGACGTATGACCGTTTGGCCACTTCCTCGAGCATGACTTCGGTCGCACCTCCACCGATCGGAAGGATGCGAGCGTCGCGGTACATCCGCTCGACCGGCGTCTCGGTCATGTAACCCATGCCGCCGTGGAACTGCACGCAGTCGTACATGATCTGATTGATCGCTTCGCAGCCGAACGCCTTCACACCGCTCATCGCTTTCACGTTGTCCTGACCGTCGTCGTGCATCCAGGCTGCGTGGTACATCGACGCCCGAACCGCGTCGAGCTTCGCCTGGTTCATCGCCATGCGTTGCCGGATCGCTCCCAGGTCGTACAGATTGCCACCGAACGCCGGCCGACCCTGGCAGTGCGCCAGGGTCTGATCGATGGCGGCCTGGGCTGCGCCAGTTCCCATACCGACCAACACCAGCCGTTCATTCTGGAAGTTGGCCATCGTCTCGTAGAAGCCCCGATGGACGGTGCCGAGCAACTGCGCGTCTGACACCCAGACATTGTCGAGCACCAACTCGGCGGTGTCGGAGCAACGCCAACCGTGCTTGTCGAGCTTGGTGGCCACCGTGAAGCCTTCCGTGCCGGCCGGTACGAGGAACATCGAGATGCCGTACTTGTTGTCCGGGTCGGTTCTGGCGGCGACGATCGTGAGATCCCCGTAGACGGCATTGGTGATGAACATCTTCGTACCGTTGATTCGCCAGCCATCACCGTCCTTCACGGCGTTCGAGCGGATGCCGGCGACGTCAGATCCGGCGTCTGCCTCAGTGACGGCGATCGACAGGATCTTCTCACCGGAGAGCATTCCCGGGAGCCACTGGTCCAACTGCTGATCGCTACCCGAGTTGATCAGGTGAGGACCGGACATGTCCGTGTGGACGAGGACGGTCACATCGAAACCGGCGAAGGTCGAGGAGCCGAGCGCTTCGGAGAAGACCGCCGAGGCCAGCATGCCGAGGCCGATTCCTCCGTGCTCTTCTGGTACCCGCAGACTGAGCATTCCGAGCGACCCCATCGAGCGGAGGACCTCTCGTGGGACCTTTCCTGCCTCCTCCCATGCGTCTCCGTGTGGTGTGACCTCTTTCGAGACGAAGGCGACCGTCTGGTCGTAGATCGCCTGGAGTTCGTCTGTCATGTAGATGTTTCGGTTGGCCATGGTGGCGCTCCTCGGCTCTGGGGTCTTGTGGTCGACGTTGGTCAGGAGGGGGACTCGGACGGAACGAACGTGATGAGCACGGCGTGGCTCTCGACTTGGGTTCCGACGACCGCCCGCACCTCGGCCACCGTTCCGTTGCCGTCGGCCACGAGTGGATGCAACATCTTCATGGCCTCGAGAACCACGAGGGTCTGGCCGACTTCGACGACGTCACCGGCAGCCACGTTGACCTCGGCAATTGCTCCGGGGAATGGAGCGACCAGGGCGCCGTCGACGGCGTGGCCCACTCCAGCGGCGGCTGACCACCGCTGACTGCGGGAGACGACGGCGTACCCGTGGGTGCCTCCGTCGACGTTGATGGCAACCCGACCCAACTCGACGTCGATGACCACCGGAGCCGCACGTCTGACGCCGTCGGTGTCGACCCAGTCGAACCGCGATCCGCGGAGGGTTGCGCCCACGATCTGCGCATCGTCGAGGGCCACCTCGACCACAGAGCCATCCTTGGCACCCAGCCCGATGGTGGTCGGACTCCGGTGCGGGGTGGTCCGGAAACTGTCGAGCGCCGACCACGGATTGTCCGCAGCCCGCGCTCTCGCGGCCACTGTCCATGCCATCGCAGCCACTCGGGCCGGGTGGATCGATGGATCCAAGTGTGGAAACTCGTGCTCGTCGAGGAATCGAGTCGTGACTCGCCCGGCAACGACGGGGGGCTGGTCGATCAGCCAACGATGGAAGGGTGCCGTTGACGGAAGCCCGTCGATGATGAGCTCGTCGAGCGCTCGACGGAGCCCGGCGAGTGCCGACTCGCGGTCCGCCGCATGGACGATGAGCTTCGCGATCATCGGGTCGTAGTGCGGTGACACCATCGATCCGGCCTCGACGGCGCTTTCCCACCGGATGCCCTCGGGAACGCTGATCTGATGGACGGTCCCGGTGTCCGGCCGGAACTCCTGACTTGCGTCTTCAGCCGTGATCCTGGCTTCGAACGAATGGCCGGAGAAGGCGATCTGATCCTGCTCGATCGGGAGGGCGGCGCCTTCGGCCGAACGGATCATGAGTTCGACCAGGTCGAGCCCGGTGACTTCCTCGGTGACGGGGTGTTCCACCTGGAGTCGCGTGTTCATCTCCAGGAAGAAATAGTCGCCGTTGGTGTCGTCGACCACGTACTCGACAGTGCCAGCCGAGTCGTAGCCGATGGACGAGGCCAGAGCGATTGCCGCCCGACACAAGCCCGTTCGGGTCGCCTCGGGCAGATTCGGGGCCGGGGCTTCTTCGAGAAGCTTCTGGTAACGGCGTTGCACCGAACATTCCCGTGTGCCGAGATGCACCACGTTGCCGTGTTTGTCGCCGACGATCTGGACTTCGACGTGTCGGGGACGGGTGACGTAGCGCTCGACGATCACCCGATCGTCGCCGAAGGCCAGCCTGGCCTCGTCGGTCGCCGACTTGAGGGCCTCGGCGAAGTCGTCCGGTTCGTATGCGATCCTGATACCCCGGCCCCCGCCACCGGCAGACGCCTTCACCAGAACCGGGAAGCCGATCTTCGCTGCCTGCTCGGCTAGCACTGCGGGATCCTGGGACTCGTCGTACCCGGGGATGATCGGCACTCCGGCACCGGCGGCGAGGCGCCGAGCCTCGATCTTGGACCCCATGCGATCGATGGCGTCAGGGTGCGGGCCGATCCAGATTCGACCGCTGTCGACGACGGCACGGGCGAAGGCAGCTTGTTCGGAAAGGAATCCGTACCCGGGATGCACGGCGTCCGCTCCGCTCAGCTCTGCCGCATGCAGGATGGCTTCGGCCGACAGGTACGAGGCGGCCAGATCGGCGGGGCCGATGCAGACCGCAGACGTTGCCTCTGCGACGTGGGGCGATGCCGCATCCGGTTCGGCGTACACGGCGACGGTCTGGTGGCCCAGGCGATGCGCAGTGCGAATGATCCGACGGGCGATTTCGCCTCGGTTGGCGATGAGAATACGCATGACTACATCCGGTAGACGATGCCGCCGCTGGCGGGAGCGTCCTGTCGTGCGGCGAGACCAAGGCAAAGCCCCAGCACGTCGCGGGTGTGAACGGGATCGATGAGGCCGTCGTCCCACAAGCGAGACGTGGCGTAATACGGGTCCGACTGCGTCTCGTACTGATCGGCGACCTCGGCTCGAAGCCGGGCGACGTCCTCGTCGGTCGTGTCGTCTGCCGACATTCCGGCGAGACGGATGTCGACCAGCACGGTCTGCGCTGTCTCGGCCGACATGGTGGCGATCCGACTGGTCGGCCACGCGAACAGGAACCGGGGAGCGAACCCGCGCCCGCACATGCCGTAGTTTCCGGCGCCGTAGGAACCCCCCACGAGCACCGTGAACTTCGGGACGCTCGCATTAGCGACGGCTGCGACCATCTTGGCGCCATGTTTGGCGATGCCGGCGGCTTCGGAGTCCTTGCCGACCATGTAGCCGGTCGTATTCTGCAGGAACACGAGCGGCACCTGACGCTGCTCGCAGAGTTCGATGAAATGGGTCGCCTTCAGCGCAGCCTCCGAGAAGATGATCCCGTTGTTGCCGATGATGCCGACCTGATGACCCCACAACCGGGCGAAGCCGCAAACAATCGTCTCGCCCCATTCTGGTTTGAACGGGGCGAAGCGTGAGCCGTCTGTCAGGCGGATGATGATCTCGGAGATGTCGAAGGGGATACGGGCGTCGGCACTGACCACGGCGTGCAGCTCGTCAAGGTCGAAGTTGGGCGGCTCGACGGGGGAGGGGGCGGCCCACTCCTGTGGGTGGTCGATACGACGACGATTCGCAGTGCTGCAGATCTCGCGCAGCTTTGCGTAGGCCTCTCGTTCGTCGTCGACGCGGTGGTCACTGACACCGGACACCTTGGTGTGCAAGGTGGCTCCGCCGAGTTCGTCAGGATCGACGACCTCACCAAGCGCAGCCTTCACGATCGGGGGTCCGCCGAGGAAGATCCGACCGATGCCCTCCACCATGATCACCTCGTCAGACAGTGCCGGCACGTAGGCCCCACCCGCCGTGCAGCCGCCGAGCACGACAGACAGCTGCGGCAGCCCCATCGCCGACATCCTGGCCTGCCGGTAGAAGGTGCCCCCGAAGTGGTCTTTGTCAGGGAAGACTTCGTCCTGCATCGGCAAGAACGCTCCGCCGGAATCAACGAGGTAGATGCAGCCGAGGTCGTTCTCCTCTGCGATCTCCTGCGCCCGCACGTGCTTCTTGATCGACACGGGCATCAGCGAGCCACCCTTCACCGTGGCGTCGTTGGCGATGAACATCCAGGGGACGCCGTGAACGATGCCGATCCCGGTGACGATGCCGGCCCCCGGGGCCGAGTCGTCGTACTGGCCCCATCCGGCAAGAGTCGACAGTTCGAGGAACGACGTGCCCTGGTCGATGACGAGGTCGATGCGGTCTCGGACCATGACCTTCCCACGCGAATGATGGCGCTCGATCGCCCGATCGCGCCGCGGACCTCCGTCGATCGCCCACTGCATCCGCTCGGTCAGTGTCTGGGCCAGTGCTCGATTGGTCTCGAGGTTCTCCTTGGCAGTGGAACTGCCGAGATCGAGGCGGGATGCAATCGTGTTGATTGCCGTCATGGGGTCCTCCCAGGTCGGGGGTTGGCGATGCCGAGACCGCTGACGGTCTGGCGGACGATGGTGTCGGCGACGTCGTCGAGAGTGCGAGCGCCGGTGGGCGTGAACCACTCCAGGGCCGAACTCATTGCGCCGAGCAGAAGCAGTCTGACGAGTGTCAGATCCGCATCGGTATACGGAGCCACCTCGCGCAGCAATGTCTGCCAGCGCTGCTCGTAGGCGTCTCTTACCGGTATCGATGCGGCCCGAACTGACGGGGGAGCCGAGTGGAACACGGTGACGTGAGCGGCGGTGTAGGCGCCGTGCTCGAACAGGGCCGCAAGGTGGGCTCGGACATGACGTCGCAGCCGTTCCACGGGGGTGAGCTCCGCCGAGTGCGACGCAGCGACGGTGAGGAAGACATCATCGACGGCGACGATGCCGCGGCGAAGGATCTCTTCGAGAATCTCGTCCTTCGAGCCGAAGTGGTAATAGACCGAACCGGCCTGCATCCCCGAGGAGGAGGCGATGTCACGGAGCGAGGTGGCGGCGTACCCATGACGCAGAAAGAGCTGTGCCGCCTCGTCGAGGATGCGAACCCGCCCGATCGGTTCGTGGTCGGTGTCGGAGGCGAGTGACATCGAGCGCAACCTACCGAACGATCGTTAGGTTGTCCAGCCGACCGTTCGCGTCGCGCCGACCCCATGAACGGGGGTGAATTGGGCGCCGCCGTAGGTTTGTTCGGTTGGCACGATCTCGATCGTGCTCACGTTCACCCGCCACGGCGCACTGACGGCGTAGAGGATCGCCTGCGCAACATCGTCAGGCGTGATGTCCTGGATCCCGGTGTCCTTCGCCGCAGCCACAGCAGCGGGATCGTCCAGCGCCACGTCGTAGAACTCGGTGGCCACACGGCCGGGGCAGATCTCGGTGATGCGGATCCCTGTGCCTCGCAACTCCTGGCGGAGATCCTGTGACAACAACCGAACCGCACCCTTCGTTGCGCCGTAGAGCGCGGCAGGCCCTGGGTAGAGCGCAAGGACCGAACTGACATTGACGATGTGGCCCCGTCCCCGCTCGATCATGCCGGGCAGTACGGCGCGAGTCATGTTCACCAACCCGGTCACGTTCGTTTCGATCGTCCGCTCGACATCGTCGTCCGACGCCTCCCAGATCGCCCCCATCGCCCGGCCGAGTCCGGCGTTGTTCACGACCAGGTCGAACGGTTCGGACTGACCAACGGTGCGAACCGCTCCCGCGTCCGTGACGTCGAGGGTGATGGGCACGCAGCCGGTTTCCTCGGCCAACGCCTCGAGGCGGTCCCTCCGACGGGCGGCGGCAACGACGTGCCACCCGGCGCCGGCGAGCACTCGTGTGGTCGCCGCTCCGATGCCGCTCGATGCCCCCGTGACCAGGGCCGTTCGTGGCGGTGTCCGAGTAGTCTTTACGCTCATTCTCGAACCGTACTCGTGCCGACCCCCGGGGTCTGGAACGATGGGGCGATGCCCGTACCCCTCACTTCGCTCGGCCGCATGCGCTCCGTGCTCATTGCCCCCGCTGTTCGGCCCGATTTCTTGGCCAAGCTCCCCGCTCGGGGCGCCGATCTGCTTTTCGTCGATTGCGAGGACGCCGTACCCGCCAACGCCAAGGCCGAAGCACGGGCGACGGCTCGGACCGCTGTCCCTGACCTCGTTGCCGCCGGATGCGCGGTGATCGTCCGTGTCAACGCGATCGCCTCGGCCTGGTTCGACGACGACATCGCAACCGGAGTTGCCCCCGAGGCATCTGCTGTCGTGATCCCCAAGGTCGACAATTTCAGCGACCTGGATCGTGCCGCGGCAGCCATGAATCGAGCCAGGCTCGACCACGTCGGTATCTTCGCCGGCTTCGAAACGGCTTTGGGCGTAGCTGATTGCCGATCGCTCCTGGCCCACCCTCGCGTCGTCGGCGCGTACTTCGGAGCCGAGGACTACATCGCCGACATGGGAGGCGTCCGCACGACGTCCAACCTCGAGGTGGCCTACGCCAGATCCAGGACCGTGCTCGCCGCTCGTCTTGCCGGAGTCCCGATCGTCGATCAGGTCGTCACGGACTTCCGCAACGAGGTTGTGTTTCGGGGAGAGGCGGAATCGGCCCGCAATCTCGGATATGTAGGGAAGTTGTGTATCCACCCGTCCCAGGTCCAGATCGCCAACGCTGCCTTCGTTCCGAGCGTGGACGATCTCGATCGTGCCAGACGCCTTCTGGCCGCCTACGACGAAGCGTCGGCGAACGGTGTAGCCGCCATCGATTTCGAAGGGCAGATGGTCGACGAACCGCTTGCTGCCCAAGCCCGCAACACACTCGCCAGAGCCGAGGAGCCGACATGACCACGCCAGACCCGCGACCCGTCACGGGCAAGTGGCTCGAAGAGCTCACGCCCGGCCTCGTGATCCACCATGCGATCCGCCGCACGATCACCGAATCCGACAACGTGATGTTCACATCGATGACCATGAATCCGGCGTGGCTGCATCTCGATTTCGACTACGCAGAGAACGAGACGGAATTCGGTAAACCGTTGGTGAACTCCATGCTCACGATCGCCATGGTCGTCGGCATCTCGGTCCACGAGACGACGTTGGGCACCACCGTTGCGAACCTCGGCTTCGCCGAGACCGTCTTCCCCGCCCCGATGTTCCATGGCGACACACTGCGGGTGGAGACCGAAGTGCGGTCGAGCCGGCCGTCCTCCTCCCGACCGAACCAGGGAATCGTCGAGTTCGAACATCGGGGGTTCAACCAACACGGCACGCTGACCTGTCGAGCCGTCCGGTCTGCCTTGATGCTGCGGGCACCCGGAGCCGAAGCGGGGGCAGACGCATGAGTGGCCCGATCGTCACCCTCACCCTCAATCCGGCGCTCGACATCTCCTCGAGCGTCGAATTCGTAGCGCCAATGCACAAGCTTCGCTGCGCCGCCCCGTCAACCGAACCCGGTGGAGGCGGCATCAATGTCAGCCGCGTGTGTCAGCGACTCGGCGAAGACACTGTCGCCATCGCTGCGGTCGGCGGAGCGGTCGGCGACCGCTTCGGGCGGCTCCTGGCCAGCGAGCTGATTCCGTTCATCGCCCTGCCGATCGAGGGTGAGACCAGGGAGAGTTTCACCGTCAACGAAACAACCACCGGCCAGCAGTATCGGTTCGTCTTTCCCGGACCTGCGACCGATGAGGTTCACTTCGCTCAGGCCGGACAGTTGATGGCCGAGGTTGCGATCGACAGCCCTGTTGCGGTCATGTCCGGGTCGATGCCGGAACTCCCGAAGGGTTCGATCGACCAACTTGTGAGACTGCTCGGCGAGACGAAATTGATCATCGACACGTCCGGGTCGGCGCTGCTCGACGCTCTCGGATCGTCGGCGGCAATGGTGAAGCCGAGTGCTCGTGAGCTGGCCGCCGTGGTCGGGCGCAACCTCGGCGACGAACGAGCCATCGAGGCCGCCGCACGTGAGGTACTGGCCAACTCGCCCGTCGGCGCCCTGCTGGTGTCGATCGGGGCCGGCGGTGCTTTTCTCTGTACCGAGGACGCCGTCGTCCGTTTCCGAGCCCCGTCCGTGCAGGTACGAAGTGCGGTGGGCGCGGGCGATTCGCTCGTCGCCGGCATCGCTGTCGGGCTTCGGCGCGGCGATTCGTTGGTCGATTCGGTCGCTCTAGGGATCGCATGCGGCTCGGCAACCGTGATGTCGCAAGGCACCGAACTGTGCTCGCTTGGCGACATCGAGGATCTGATTCCGCTCGTCGAAGTCCGCTGATCGCCGACGCTCGACCGAAGAATCGCTACTCTGCGCTGATGGACCACTTCCACGATCTACACATGACCTCGATCACCGGCGAGGACGTCGACTTCAGCACCTTTCGTGACCAGATGGCGTTGGTGGTGAACGTCGCCTCGAAATGAGGCCTCACGCCCCAGTACGCAGGTCTGCGTACGCTTCATGAAGAGAACGACGGACTCACGGTCCTGGGTTTCCCGTGCAACCAATTCGCCGATCAGGAACCCGGCACCGACGCCGAGATCCTGGAATTCGCAACCAGCACGTTCGACGTCACCTTTCCGATGTTCTCGAAGATCGACGTCAACGGTGACCACGAAGCAGAGCTCTACACGCTGCTCAAGGCCCAAGCCGCCGACGACGAGGGCAAAGCGGACATCGCCTGGAACTTCACCAAGTTCCTCATCGGCCCCGACGGCAACGTCATCAAACGCTTCGCCCCGCAGGCGGAGCCGACTGCGATCGGCGAGTTCATCGCCGGCCTCGGCTGACCAAATGGGGTCGCGCTGGGTGTCTCGTCAGCGTGAACTCCTGCGGGAAACGTTTCAGATTGCGTTCAGTTCTCAGCGCCATTTGCTCTGTGCTTCTACGGTGAGTTGACTCGAGAGGACATGGAAACCTTGGCGGACCTGACAGCGGGCTACGAGCACGAGGGTTTCTTCGACGAAGCCGTCGACGAGTCCGGGGCGCCCCGCACCCATTACGAGCAACTCCTCCATCGTCTCGGGCAGTTCGCAGCGGGGGATCTGCACCGAGCCGTCGGACAGATCGACGCGCAGTTCCTTCGCCAAGGCATCACTTTCACCGTCTATGGCGACGACGACGGCGTGGAACGGACCTTCCCGATGGACCTCGTCCCGAGGATCATTCCCGGTAAGGAATGGGCCACCATCGAGCGAGGCTTGATTCAGCGGACTGCTGCTCTCAATGCGTTCCTCGACGACATCTACGCCGGTGGAGCACAGATCATCCATGACGGCGTCATTCCTCGCCGATTGGTGATGAGCGCCGAGGGCTACCGCCCGGAGGCGGTCGGGATCGTGGTTCCGACGGGCGCCCGCTGCCTGGTCGCCGGCATCGACCTCATTCGTGACATCGATGGCACCTATCGAGTCCTGGAGGACAATCTCCGGTCGCCGAGCGGCGTCAGCTATGTCGTCGAGAATCGTCAGGCGATGGCTCGGCTGCTCCCCAAGCTGTTCCGAGACAGCAGGGTCCGACCGGTCTCGAACTACGGCGACCTCCTGCTCTCAGCACTGCAGGCAACAGCGCCACCGGCCGCCGGTTCCAGCCCTTACGTGGTCGTCCTCACGCCCGGCGTATTCAACTCGGCGTACTTCGAGCACGTCTTCCTGGCGACACAGATGGGCGTCGATCTCGTCGAAGGACGCGACCTCGTCGTGGAAGATCACGTCCTGTACGTCCGGACCACTCGTGGTCTGCGGCGAGTCGACGTGGTCTATCGCCGGATCGACGACGACTTCTTGGATCCGGTTGTCTTCCGCCCTGACTCGACACTCGGCGTCGCCGGAATGATGAGTGCGGCGCGATCCGGCAACCTGACCATCGCCAACTCCGTCGGTAACGGCATCGCCGATGACAAGGCGGTCTACGCCTACGTGCCGGAGATGATCCGCTACTACCTCGGGGAGGAGCCGGTCATCGCCAACGTCGACACCTACCTGCTCACTGATCCTGACCAACGAAAGATGGTGCTGAGCAGGCTGGATGAGTTGGTGGTGAAGCCGGTGGCCGAGGCCGGTGGTTACGGCCTCGTGATCGGACCGACGGCGACCGAAGCCGAACTGATCGAAGTGGCCTCGAAGATCGAGGCTGATCCTCGCAACTACATCGCCCAGGAGGTCCTGAGCCTCAGTCGCCACCCATGCCTGATCAACGGCTCGCTTGAAGCTCGGCACATCGATCTGCGTCCGTTCGTCCTGTCCGGAGCCGACACTCACGTTCTTCCCGGCGGACTGACCAGGGTCGCCCTGCGCAAGGGGTCATTGGTGGTCAATTCGTCCCAAGGCGGAGGCTCGAAGGACACCTGGGTCCTGACCGACGACGTCGACAATCTCGATGATGAGGCAACCAAATGGTGATGCTGGCCCGATCGGCCGAGGACCTGTATTGGCTAGGCCGCTATCTCGAACGGTCAGAACACATGGCCAGAGTGATCGACGTGGTCTACCACCGTCTTCTCGAGAGTCCCGAAGCCGAGCGGGAGGTCTGTTGGACCGATGTGCTCGCCATGACGGGGTTCCCGGCGGAGACGATCGAGAAGGTCGGTCTCGACAACGACACGCTCGCCGCCCACTGTCTGGTCGGCGCCAAGAGAGGGTCGGCACTCGACGGTGTCCGCCGGCTGCGGGAGAACAGCCGGGGCAACCGGGAGTACCTGCCGATCGAACTCTGGGAGGAGATCAACCGCCTCTGGCTCGAGTTCCGCCACGACGGGGGACCCATTGATGCCAGCGAGCTGTGCTCGATGCTTCGTCGGCGCTGCCAAAGCATCGTTGGCACCGCAGACGCGACGTGGCTGCGATCAGACGCCTGGACGTACTTCACCATCGGCCGGCTCACCGAACGAGCGCTCCTCACCACGATGATGCTGCAAGCACGGCACCGTCACCACCTCCCCGAGAAACCCCACGAGTGGGCGATGACCCTGCGGTGTTGCACCGCCCTCCAAGCCCACCGACGTCAGTACGCCGGGTTCCACGACCCGCGGACGATCATCGACCTCCTGCTGTACAGCGATGCCGCTCCGAGGTCGGTCCACTTCTGCGTTCGTTACCTCGATGAGTCCATCGACATGCTCGGAGCCGAACCGAAATCCCGATCGAAACGGGTGATCGGCAGCCTCCGGGCGAGTCTTCGGTTCGGTGATGCCTTCGACCCCGCCGCCGGCGACCTCGGGGAGACACTGGCTGACGTCGAGCGAGACCTTCGTCGGTTCGGCGCTTCGCTTGCCGCCGAGTTCTTCCTGTTGCCGCTCGAGAACGGTCTGCGTTCTCTCCGACTCGGCGCCGCTGACTCCTTGGAGTCACCGGCATGAGATTCGACGTTCGCTACCGCACGTTGTTCACGTACAACGCCCTCGCCGTCGACTCTCACAACGAGGTCAGGGCATGTCCGGCCACGACGCCGTATCAGCAGGTGCTCGACTACGAGCTCCATGTCTCGCCGCCGGCGACAATGCGTTCGTTCGTCGATGGTTGGGGAACGATCGTCGATTCGTTCGGCGTCCGTCTTCCACACATCGCCATGGAAGTGATGGCCGAGGCGACTGTTGAGACCAGCGCTCCCGAGGAGCTCACGACCCTCGTCGGTGTCGAACAACTGGACGATCCCGCTTTCGTCGATGATCACTTCGAGTATCTCATGGAGACCTCGTCGACACGGCCTTCGGCGCCAATGTCCGATCTGGCCCGCACGAGTCGTGCCAACTGCCACCACGTCCTCGGGCTGGCCACCGACCTGCAGAACGAGGTTCGGAATCACTTGAGCTATCAACCCGGCGCCACGACCGTCAACACCAGCGCTGCGGAAGCGTTCGAGGGGGGTGCCGGGGTCTGCCAGGACTACGCCCATCTGATGGTGACGCTGGCCCGATCCGCCGGATTGCCGGCCCGCTACGTCTCGGGCTACTTCTTCGCCCAAGCCGACGCAGACGGCTCCGACACCGATGACGATCTGGTCACGGTGCAGACCCACGCGTGGGTCGAGGTCGCCATCCCCGGCCAGCGGTGGATGGCCATGGATCCGACGAACGGACTGATCCCCACCGAACGCCACGTGAAGATCGGCCATGGCGCCGATTACGACGCCGTGATGCCGTTCCGGGGAACGTTCGTCGGTCCGGAGACGTCCGACGTCACCGCTGCGGTGCAGATTCGCCGACGATCGGCGTCGTTCAGTGACGACGGAACGGATTTCACCACGATTGCCGAAGGCGATGTCCGGCTCCGCAACGCTGAGGCCGAGGCGCAACATCAACAGCAGCAGTGACCATTCTTTGATCGACCGCCGTCCGAAGTGGCAGGCTGCCACGATGGGACGCACCATCGACACCACCACCGAGGATCTCCTCGCATCGATCGAGGGCAACGTCGGTGTGATCACCTTCAATCGGCCAGAGCGCCGCAACGCCCTGTCGAACGGCATCTATTCCGGCTTCGCCATTGCCCTCCCGGAGATGGCTGCCGATCCAGACGTGCGAGTCGTGATGATCACCGGCAACGGGGGAGCGTTCTGCGCCGGCGGTGATGTGAAGGGCATGCACGAGGCCAACAGCAGCGGGTCATCGCGCGCTGGCCAACCTGCCAGCCACGAGGATCGAATCGCCTTCCTCCGCCGACGGCAACGCGAGGTGTCCCTGGCGCTCCACGAGTTTCCCAAGCCGGTGGTGGCGGCACTGCCCGGAGCAGCCGCTGGTGCCGGGCTGTCGATCGCGTTGGCCGCCGACATCCGCCTCGCAGCCGAACGGGCCATCATTGTCACCGCCTTCGCCAACGTCGGCGCCAGCGGTGACTTCGGCGGCTCCTGGTTCCTCACTCAGTTGGTCGGAACGGCCAAGGCCAAGGAGCTCTACTTCACCTCTCCTCGCCTCACATCGGCCGAGGCCCTCGAGCTCGGGATCGTGAACCAGGTGCTACCGGACGACGGATTCGCCGATGCCGCGCTCGGCTGGTGCCAGACGATGGCCGAGCGAGCACCGATCGCGCTTCGCTACATGAAGGAGAACCTGAATCGGGCACTCCACACCGATCTAGCCACTGCGCTCGACGCCGAGGCCGCTGCCATGGTGCGATCGATGGGTACAGCAGATCACAAGGAAGCCGCAGCGGCGTTCGTCGAGAAGCGCAAGCCCACCTTCACCGGCACGTGAACACCGTGCGACTTGACCCGCGCGAACACGGGCTCGATGAACGAAACGAGCCAGAGCCCGGTCAGCGATAGCGGCGGATGATCGACGTTGCGTCGAGGCGGTTGTCGCCCGCATCCTGCTGCTCGGCCAGGTAACGCGCAGTCAACTCGGTCAGTGGAGTGGCGCTCCCGAGCTTGGCCGCCTCGTCGCGGACCAGGCCGAGGTCCTTCGCGAGCCAGTCGACCGCGAACCCGAAGTCGAAGGCATCGGCGACCATGGTCTCGCCTCGATTGGTCAGGTACCACGAACCCGCAGCCCCCTTGGTCACTGCACTCAGTACTCGGTCCATGTCGAGACCGGCCTTCATCCCGAACGCGAGGGCCTCCGCTGCTCCCTGGATCGCTCCTGCACACAGGATCTGATTGACCATCTTGGTGCGCTGGCCCGAGCCGGCAGGGCCGACGAGCGTGATCGTGGAGGAATAGGCCTCGAGCACCGGCTGAGCAGCGGCGAAGTGCTCGGGCTCACCACCACACATAACGCTGAGCACCCCATTCTCGGCTCCGACCTGTCCGCCAGAGATCGGGCCGTCGATGAAGCCGACACCTCCCTCTGCACAGGCGACCGCCAGTTCCTCGGCCAGCACCGCAGACGCTGTGGTGTGATCGATCACGACGGCACCCGTTGCGAGAGCACCCAGCGCTCCTTGGTCGCCATACAACACGGCGCGAACGTCGTCGTCACCGCCGACGCAAACCATGACGAAATCTGCGCCGTCAGCTGCCTCCCGGGGGCTGGCGCAGGCCACGCCGCCATGTTGAGCGGCCCAATCTTCACCCTTAGCCGACGTCCGGTTGAACACCCGTACGTCGTGCCCTGAGGACGCGAGGTGGCCTGCCATCGGATAACCCATGGTCCCGAGACCGAGAAATGCACAGATCGTCATGGTGCCAATGTGGCACACGATCGCCGCGGAGTGAGTGACTACGGGAAACCATCGTGTGACTGGATCTGGTGCTCGGACAGGGGTGTGAAACAATACGCGCACCCGACCTGGAGGCCATGTGCTCGACTTCCGCCTGAATCACGAACTCGAAGCGCTCCAGAAGCGTGCACGGGACGTCGCCGCAGACGGCGTCCGCCGTTTCGGTCGACACAACGACTCGTGGATCAACGGATTCTCCAAGGAATTCGCGCAGGTCATGGCGGACGAAGGCTGGATCGGCATGGGTTGGCCGAGGGCCCACGGCGGACAGGAACGGCCGCCGATCGAGCGGGTGATCGTGGCGGAGGAGATGATCGCCGCCGGTGCTCCGATCGCAGCGATGTGGTTCGCCGACCGCCAAATGGGGCCAACCCTCATCGCCTACGGCACCGCCGACCAGCAGGCGGAATACCTCCCAGCGATGTTGAGTGGCGCATCCACTTGGTGCATCGGCATGAGTGAGCCGGATGCCGGATCCGATCTCGCCGCACTCAAGACCTCAGCCGTCCGTGAAGGCGACGACTTCGTGATCAACGGGCAGAAGATCTGGACCAGCTTCGGCGAGGTCGCCGACTACTGCTACTTGATCTGTCGTACCGCCACCGACGGGCCACCTCACCAGGGAATCTCAGAAGTCGTCGTTCCCATGGACACGCCCGGCATCGAGGTTCGCCCGATCACCGACATGACCACGAATCGCCACTTCTGCGAGGTCTATTTCACCGACGTCAGAGTCCCGATCGTCAATCTCGTGGGCCTCGAGGGAAACGCCTTCAAGCAGACGATGAAGCAGCTCGAACACGAGCGGGGTGGCATCGACCGGCTGGTGTCCAACAAGGCGTTGTATGAGTTGGCGCTCGAACGAGCCGACACGACCGATCCGGTGGTCAGAGACGAGATCGCGAGACTCGAGACCGGCTACCGGGTCGGCCGCCTCCTCGTGTACCGGGAGGTCCTCCGCCAGGCACCGGCCGGTTTCAGTGCCGCCACGAAGTGTTTCTGCACCGAACACGAGTGGCGGGTCGCACAGTTCGTGGCGAAGGTCTTCGGCGCCGATGCAATGCTGTTCGATGATGTCGGCAAAGGGCTCGCCTACGCACCCGGCTACACGATCATGGGCGGTACCTCCGACATCATGCGCAACATCTTGGGGGAGCGGGTGCTCGGGCTCCCTCGCGAGCCTCGGAAGTAGGTCGCTTCACCGACCGGAGGCATCGAAATTCCGGAGCCGCCCGGTACTGCGACCTGGTTGCAACAGTTCTACAGTGGCGGCGTGTCGACGAACCGCCTTCTCACGCTGCTGACCGTCGTCGCCATGCTGGCCGCTGCATGCGGAGCCGACACCGATGCCGACGATTCGTCGGCTGCGGGACGGACCGTCGTCACCACGGTCGCCCCGATCACCTCGATCGCCGCCGGCATCATCGGTGATCGAGCCGAGATCGTCGGCATCGTGCCGGAGGGCACCAACTCCCACACCTTCGAACCCTCGCCGAGGGCGGCCGAGCTGTTCTCCGGCGCCGACGCCATCTTCATCAACGGACTGGTCCTCGAGGAGCCGACGAAGGAGCTGGCACTCGCCAACAAGCCCGAGGCCGCCCCGCTGGTCGAGCTGGGCAACGAGTCGCTCTCGCCATCGGAGTACAAGTACGACTTCTCGTTCCCAGAGGACGAGGGCAAGCCGAACCCCCACCTGTGGACCGACCCGGACTACGCCCTGGCGTACGGCGAGATCATCCGAGCCACCATGACCGAGATCGACCCGGACGGAGCCGACGACTATCGGCGGAACTACGACGACTTCGCCGCCATCGTCGCCGAACTCGACGAAGCCATGGTCACGAGCTTCGCCACCATTCCCGAAGCCAATCGGGTGTTGCTCACCTACCACGACGCCTACGCCTATTTCGCCGACAACTACGGCTTCACCGTCATCGGGGCAATTCAGCCGGCCGACTTCGGCGAGCCCTCGCCTCGAGAAGTGGCCGCACTCATCGATCAGGTTCGCGACACCGGGGTGCCCGCCATCTTCGGCTCCGAGGTGTTCCCTTCCCCCATCCTCGACCAGATCTCGAGCGAGGCCGGCGGAACGTTCGTCGACACGCTGCGGGACGACGACCTGCCGGGGGCTCCCGGAGACGCTGACCACTCGTGGGTGGGACTGATGCGCAGCAACTACATCACCATGACCTCCGCACTCGGCGGCGATCCTGCGGCCCTCGAGAATCTCGTTCCCCGCAGTGTCGCCCAGGACGAAGCTGAGTACCCGCAATGAGCCATCTCGACCGAGCTGCCAGGACAGAACCGACCGAGCCCTTGATCCGGGTGCGAGGCGTCTCCCATGCCTACGAACACGACCTCGTTCTCGAGGACGTGTCGCTCGATGTGGCGGGCGGCGACTTCCTCGGGATCGTCGGTCCCTCGGGCTCTGGCAAGACGACGTTGCTGAGGGCGCTTTCCGGGAGCGTCGCTTCCACTGCCGGTACGGTCGAACGCACGAGAGGACTTCGGTTCGGTTTCGTTCCTCAACTCGAGCAGGTCAACTGGGACTTTCCGGTGACGGTGGCCGAGTGCGTCCTCATGGCCCGCACCCGGCCGGTGAAACGTTTCTGGTCGTCTGCGAGCGAGCGGCGGGCCGAGCGTCGTCAACTCGATGCTGTGCTCGACCGCCTCGGCCTCGGCGGCCTGGCTGATCGTCACATTCGCGCTCTCAGTGGCGGACAGCAGCAGCGCATGTTCCTGGCTCGTGCGCTCATGACCGAAGCCGATGTGTTGTTGCTCGACGAGCCGACGAGCGGGCTCGACGTCCAAACCCGGCACGAGGTGCTCCATCTGCTCGACGAACTCCGAAACGACGGGCTCGCAATCGTCGTGACCACCCACGACCTCAACGGAATCGCAGCGCACCTGCCTGCCGTACTCTGCCTCAACGTCCGCGTGATCGGCTCCGGCGCCCCCGTGGACGTGCTGACTCCGGAGATTCTCGAGGCCACCTTCGGCTCACCGATGGAAGTGCTCCTCCACGCCGGTATGCCCGTCGTGGTCGACGCGCGGCGACCGCTCGACTCCTTCGACAGCGCGAGCGGCCCGAACCCGATCGATCTCCGGTCCGTCACCTCGGATGTGGTGGGCTGATGATCATCGCCTCGCTGCTCTCGGACGTCTTCCGTCCGTACGAGTTCGAGTTCTTCCGGAACGGTCTGCTCGTCGCCACGATCGCCGGCGCCCTCTGTGGTTTGATCGGCTGTTACGTCGTGTTGAGATCAATGAGCTACATCGGGCACGGGCTCGCTCACTCGATCTTCGGTGGATTTGCCGTTTCCTCACTCCTCGGTGTCAACGTGTTCCTCGGCGCCGGAGTGTGGGGTCTGGCCTCCGCACTGCTCATTGGCGGGATCACGCGTCGACGCCCTGTGGGATCAGACGCTGCAATCGGTGTGGTCACGACGGCGTCCTTCGCGCTCGGACTCGCGCTGATCCAGGTGTTCGGCAGTACAGGACAGAATGCCGACGCGGCGCTCTTCGGCAATGTTCTCGGCGTCTCGACCACCGATGTGTGGGTCATCCTTACCGTCACCACGCTCACCGTGGCCGTGATCGCCGCCGGCTACCGCAGACTGCTGTTCGTCACCTTCGACCCCGATGTCGCCGAGGTCAGCGGGGTGAATGTCGCCGTCACCGACGGGGTCCTCATGGGTCTGCTGGCGGCGGCCATTCTCGCCACGATGAACGTCATGGGTGTGACGCTGATTGCCGCGGCACTCGTGCTGCCCGCAGTGGTGGCGCGGCTGCTCACGTCGACCTTCTCCACCATGCTCTGGTCTGCGACGGTGATCGGTGCCGCAACCGGGTTCGTCGGCATGAATGCGAGCTATCACCTCGACGTCGCTTCGGGACCTGTGATCGTGCTGGCCGGTGCCGTCGTGTTCGTCTTCGCTTTCGTCTTCGCCGGTGCTGCGGGCCGACGACGAGTCGCGCATGTCGGCCACGTCGGCTGACCCCAACCATTGGCTCAACCTGGTGACGTAGGCTCACGTCATGGCGATCCAAGGCGAGTACGAACCGGGCACCTGGGACTGGGTCACCGAACAAGTCGAGGCCTTCGAACGTTCGGGCGGCACCGAAGCGAACACGCTGCGGGACACCGGTATCCCGATCATCGTGATGACCTGCAAGGGCCACAAGAGCGGAAAGGTCCGCAAGGTCCCACTCATGCGGGTCGAACATGACGGCGACTACGCCATCATCGCCTCCAAAGGCGGCGCCCCCAGTCATCCGGGGTGGTACCACAACCTCGCTGCGGACCCGAACGTCACGGTACAGGACGGCCCCGAGCCGTTCGCAGCGACGGTTCGCCTCGTCACAGGGGACGAACGGGCTACGTGGTGGGAGCGGGCTGTTGCCGTCTTTGCGAGCTACGCCGACTATCAGGTGAAGACCGATCGGGAGATCCCGGTGTTCGTGAGCGAGCGCTCCTGATCTCGTCGTACCGCTGCCTCGCTCAGTCCAGGATGATGGCGTGACCCGAAGCAGACTCTGTCCAGCCGATCGAGGCCGCACGATGGCCAGTCGAAGCGAGTTCGGCCAGGACACCCTCGGTCTCGCTGGGATCCACGCCGAAGACGAGCCCTCCAGACGTCTGGGCATCGGCGATCAGCACCTGGGTCAGTTCGTCATGGGTGGTCGGATCAGTGAACTCGGAGGCCCAGTCGAGATTGCGCCGACTTCCGCCGGGGATGATGCCTTCGGCTGCCAACTCGCGAGCGCCTTCGATGAACGGAACCGCCGCCACATCGACATGAGCCGTGAGCCTGCTCTGTTGGGCCATCCGACCGAGGTGGCCCGTGAGGCCGAAACCGGTGACATCGGTACACCCCGTTGCGCCAGCCGCCAGTGCGACACGGGCTGCAACATCGTTGAGCCTGATCATCGACGCGACCGCCGCAGCGGCGACGTCTGGCGCGACGAGATCGGCTTTGATCGCCGTGGTGATCACGCCGATTCCCAGCGGTTTGGTGAGGATGAGGTCCTGCCCCGGCCGCAGCCCGGCGTTCGTCAGATAGCGATCGGTGGCCACCTCACCGGTGACCGCCATTCCGTATTTCGGCTCTGGGTCATCGATCGTATGACCACCGGCGATCACGAATCCGGCCTCGTCTGCGATGTCCTGTCCACCGCTGAGCACCTCGCTGAGTAGCTCGGTCGACAGAGCCTCGACGTTCCAACCGACGAGATTCAGCGCGAACAACGGTCGCCCGCCCATGGCATACACATCAGAAACACTGTTGGCTGCTGCTACTCGGCCCCAGGTGCGCGGGTCGTCGACGACAGGGGTGATGAAGTCGACCGTGGAGACGAGACTCCGATGCTCGTCGAGACGCCAGATTGCGGCATCGTCGCCGGTGGCCGGACCCACGAGGAGGGCGGCATTCGATGGTGTTGGGAGGTGGCTCACGACGTGAGCCAACGCGCTGGGCGCGAGCTTGCAGCTTCAACCAGCGCCGTGACTGAACTGCGTGAGACGCGTCGGTCGGTCATCCATCGCACACCCCCTTTCGCTGTGGTGAGGGTACTCGTCGCGAGGTCAGGCGAAGAGTTGACCAGCATCCCCCACTTCCGCCGCCGTTTCTGGTGCTCTAAGCGTTCCATTCACCCACCAACAAACAAGCGGGAGTTGTTGCACATGGCAACCAAGGCAGAAATGATCCAGGCCGTCGCGGAACGCGCCGGAACCGACAAGAAGAGCGCCGAGGCCGTCCTCGGAGCCTTCTTCGATCACACTGCAGAAGAGGTCAAGTCCGGCGCGAAGGTCGCATGGCCAGGGTTCGGAACGTTCTCGATGGGCGAGCGCGCTCCCCGGACCGGGCGTAATCCGCAGACCGGCGAATCCATCAAGATCAAGAAGAGCCGCTCGGTCAAGCTGAGCACCTCGGCTCCGATGAAGGAGTGGCTCCTCGCGGCCAAGAAGAAGCGCTGATTCCCCAGTGCACGCCATTGGCCCCGGCAGTAGCCGGGGCCTTTTGCGTTTTGCTTGGGGGATCGGTCCGCGTACTCAGCGACCCAGTGACCTCAGTGACCTGGCAACGAGTTCAGCAGCTGGTCAGGATCGAACAGGACCGTGCCTGGCGCCGCCTTCAGTGGCGACTGCGCGTCGGCCTGGGCCGCGCTCTGGCCTCGGATCCACGGCGAGAGCGCCGGATAGGTCTCGGCCGTCTTCACCCACACCGTGGCGTAGGACTGGTCGGCCATTGTGATCGTGATCTGGGTTCGGGTGGCCTTCTTGCCGTGAGCCACGGAAACACCGGCGATCGCGTCGGCGGTGAGAGTTCCCAGGTGCTTGCCGACCCCGCCGATCAGACTTTTCTTGAACACGGCGATACCCGCCGGCGTAGCGATCAGCCAACCGTCGCCCGGGATACCGCTGGCAATCGCGCGACTGGCCGCCTTCAACGCGGCATTGGCCGCGAACTTCGCCACGGCGACGGTCGAGGTGCCCTTCAACTTTCCTTCCGGGCGATGAAACTTGGTCGCATAGAGCACCGGGCGGCCCTCCACGTGGCTGCTGAGCTTCTGCAAGTAGTCGATGCAGGTCTGGGGGACTGGTGAAGGCTCCATGGAAATGGTGTCGGCACCGTACCCAGCCTGCTTGAGAGCGGAGACCTCAGCGGGGGATCGTGGCGTGAGCACTGCGGGCGACTGCTCCGAGCGTCAAGGGGCCCGATGGCGAGCCCAGGCGTTCGAACATGGCTGCCCGCACTGCTGCACGGTCATCGAGCGAGAGCGAGACACAGTACGACCCGGCTGGTCCGATGCCGGCCAGGAAACCCTCCCAGAGTTCGTCGAAGCTCGCGTATCGGGATGAGCATGTCAGGGTGCGCTCGGTCACCGATTCGAAACCGGCATCGTTCAACAGCTCAGCGATCTCTCCTTCGCGGCTGAAGCGCAACGTCCTCGCTTCGTCCGGGGCGGTCGGATCGACGTCGAGGGCGGCATCCCAGAAGGTCCGAAGCATCTCCATGCCCTCGTCGAAGTCCCAGACGCACGCGCCGACGGAGCCACCAGGACGCACCACTCTCCCGAGTTCGGCAACGACTGCGTCAGGATCGCTCACGAAGTGGAACACGAGCTGCGAGAGCGCGATGTCGAAGCTGTCCGTCTCGAACGGAAGTTCTTCGGCCCGCCCTGTCCGCACATCGACACCGGGGTGCCGCTCTCGACACGCGGCGGCGAATGGAGGAGAAGGATCGACCGCGAAGACTGCGTCGCTTCCGAGCCTCGACACCAGCTCGCCGGTCAACGCGCCAGGGCCACAGCCGACATCGAGCACCCGTTGTGCTCCGACGACGTCGCTGGCGTCGACGAACACCCGGGCCAACGGTCGGGAATAGCGACCCATGAATCCGTCATAGGCCTCACCACTGAGGAGGAACGTGCGGGCACCCTCGGTCGGCTCCATCACAAGCCTTTCTGGTCGTTCGGCCACTCGAGATGAAGCGGCGAGGGCCGACACTACGCCTGCCGACCGACCTGCGCCGGTCGGCGAGTGTTCAGTCGGTCCACCGAACCGAGTCCCATGGCGATCCAGTGTCTGTGGTGGCCGGCGTCGGCCCCTGAGCTGCGGCTGAGGGACCTGGCTGGTGCCTCGCTTCCGGCACGGCTTCGAGGTCGGCGCACTCGAGACAGTGAATGGCCCACGCAAGGGCCTCGATCCGAGCATCGCTGATCGTCGAGGCGCACGCATCGCAGGTGCCATACGAACCCTCGTCCAGCTTCGCCTGCGCTCTCACGACCATCCGTCGTTGTTTCGTCAGCCTCTCGAGGATGGCGATCTCGTTGAGCCGCTCGACGGCGACACTCGTGCCGTCGCCGATCCGCTTTCCGAACGAGATCGAGGCCGAACCGTTGGCCCTCGCCTCGGCCTCGATTCGAGCGATGTGAGCGTCGAGATCACGTCTGGCGACGGCCAGGCGGGCACCGATGGTCATGGTCGTGGCTCAGACAGCGTCGATGATCGCATTGAGCGTGCTGCTCGGCCGCATCGCCGCCGCGGCCAAGGCCTCGTCTGGTGCGTAGTAGCCGCCAATGTCCATGGGAACACCCTGAGCCCCGTTGAGCTCAGCGATGATCGTTTCCTCATTGGCCGTCAGTGCCTCGTGGACTGCCCGCATTCGCTCCGCCAATGCCGGGTCCGCCGTCTGTGACGCCAGTGCCTCGGCCCAGTACATGGCGAGATAGAAGTGACTGCCACGGTTGTCGAGTTGGTTCACCTTTCGTGACGGGGATCGTCCCTCGTCGAGGAATTTCGATGTCGCCTTGTCGAGAGCATCACCGAGGATCCGGGCTGATGCGTTACCGGTCACCTCGCCGTAGTGGTCGAGCGAGACGGCCAGCGCGAGGAACTCTCCGAGCGAATCCCATCGGAGATGGTTCTCCTTTTCGAATTGCTGCACGTGCTTCGGCGCCGAACCCCCAGCCCCGGTCTCGAACAACCCGCCGCCGTTCATCAGGGGGACGATCGACAGCATCTTGGCGCTGGTGCCCAACTCGAGGATCGGGAAGAGATCGGTCAGGTAATCGCGCAGCACGTTGCCGGTGACCGAGATCGTGTTCTCGCCTGCCTTGGTCCGTTCGAGGGTGTAGGTCGTGGCCTCGGCCACGGGCATGATCTCGATCGTCAGCCCGTCGGTGTCGTGGTCGGCGAGATAGGTGGTGACCTTGGTGATGAGCTGGGCGTCGTGGGCCCGGTTCGCGTCCAACCAGAAGATCGCAGGCCAACCCGTGGCCCTGGCCCGGTTCACGGCCAGCTTCACCCAGTCCTGGACAGGTGCGTCCTTGACCTGGCAACCGCGCCAGATGTCGCCGGCCTCCACGGTGCTTTCCATGAGGGTGGTTCCGGCGCTGTCGAGCACGCGCACCGTGCCGTCTGCAGGGATCTCGAACGTCTTGTCGTGCGAGCCGTACTCTTCGGCCTTCTGCGCCATGAGCCCGACGTTCGGCACAGTGCCCATTGTCGTTGGATCGAACGCCCCGTTCTTGCGACAGAAGTCGATCGTGGCCCGATAGAGGCCGGCGTAGCTGCTGTCGGGGATCACCGCCAGGGTGTCCTGTGGTTCACCAGCGGCATTCCACATCTGACCAGAGGTTCGAATCATCGCCGGCATAGAGGCGTCGATGATGACGTCGCTCGGGACGTGGAGATTGGTGATGCCGTTGTCGGAGTCGACCATGGCGAGGTCCGGACCGTCTTCGTAGGCCTTGGTGATCGCAGCGGAGATGGCGTCGCCGCCGTCGATCGAACCGATGGCGCCCAGCAGGCCACCGAGTCCGTTGTTGACGTTGGCACCCGAGGCATCGATGACGTCGCCGTACTTCTCGAAGACGTCAGCGAAGAAGACCTTCACGGCGTGACCGAAGATGATCGGGTCTGACACCTTCATCATTGTCGCCTTCAGGTGCAGGGAGAACAGCACGCCTCGAGCCTTGGCCACCTGCACCTGCTCGGCGAGGAAGGCAACGAGCGCACGCTTGCTCATGAACGTGGCGTCGACGACCTCTCCGGCGAGTACGGGAATCGATTCGGCGAGCACGGTGACATTGCCGTCGGTATCGGTGTGTTCCACTCGAAGCGTGTCGGCCGCACTCATCGTGACCGCTTGCTCGTTGTGGAAGAAGTCGCCTTTGCTCATGGTTGCGACGGTCGTCTTCGAGTCCGGCGACCAGGCGCCCATCGAGTGGGGGTTCTTGCGGGCGTATTCCTTGACTGCGTTGGGCGCACGACGGTCGGAATTGCCCTCACGCAGGACGGGGTTGACGGCGCTGCCCTTCACCCGGTCATAGCGGGCCTTGATGTCGCGCTCGGCGTCGGTCGACGGAGCATCCGGGTACTCCGGGAGGGCGTGCCCCTTCGCCTGGAGCTCGGCAATGGCTTCACGCAGCTGCGGCATCGAGGCGCTGATATTCGGCAGTTTGACGATGTTGGCCTTCGGTGTTTTCGCCAGATCACCGAGCTCGGCCAGATCGTCGCTGACTCGCTCATCGTCGGAGAGGGTCTCGGGGAAGCTGGCCAGGGTCCGCGCCGCGAGCGAGATGTCCCGGGTCTCGACCGCCACTCCGGCTGCGCCGGCGTATGCCGCGATGATGGGCAGAAGCGAGTAGGTGGCGAGTGCCGGTGCTTCGTCGGTCTTGGTGTAGATGATCGCAGAGTCAGTCACAGCCGGACCTTACCAACGCAGCCGCTCCCGACGGTTCTCCGAGTGGTACGTTTCGCCCGTGCTGCTGGAAGACATCGAAACGTTCGCCACCGTTCCCCCGACGGGGATCGGCGGTTCGTTCTGGGTGCTCGTGCGAGTCACGACTGATGATGGCGTGACCGGCGTCGGCGAGTGCTACGGCATCCCCTTCTCGGCCGACATCGCCTGTTCGATGGTGGAGGACACGTTCGAGCGATACATCGCCGGTTGTGCCGCCACGGATGTCGAGACGATGTTTCGCCGCGTCTATTCCGCCGGATTCACCCAACGCCCAGATCCAACACTCATGAGCGTCTTCAGCGGTATCGAGATCGCGGTCTGGGACATCCTCGGCAAGGCAGCCGGGCAGCCGGTCTACAACCTCCTGGGCGGGGCATTCCACGATCGGCTCCGCACTTACACGTACCTGTACCCGGAGAGTGCACACCGAGCGCTTGGCGCACCCGCCCCGGCCGATGAAAAGCCCGATCCCTACCACGATCCCGATGCTGCAGCCGAGCGGGCGGTGCACTACGTCGAGCATGGTTTCACTGCCGTCAAGCAGGATCCCACCGGCCCGTACACGATCCAAGGCGGCCGAGAGCTCTCGCTGGTGGAGTTGGAGCGAAGTGAGGCGAATGTGCGGGCCATTCGCGAAGCCGTTGGCAACCGAGCGGACATCCTCTTCGGTACGCATGGCCAGATGACCACCTCGTCGGCCCGTCGCCTGGCCAAACGGCTGGAACCCTACGACCCGCTCTGGTTCGAAGAACCGTGCCCGCCGGATCAGATGGAAGCGCTCGGGCGGGTGGCGGCGGCGACGTCGATTCCGATCGCGACCGGCGAACGATTGACCACGAGAATCGAGTTCCGACAGGCCTTGGATGTCGGCGTCAGCATTCTCCAGCCTGACGTTGGCCGTTCCGGAGGGATCTGGGAGACGAAGAAGATCGCAGCCATGGCCGAGACCTACAACGCACACATCGCGCCCCACATCTATTGCGGCCCGATCGCCCATGCGGCAGCAGCCCACGTCGGATTCAGTTGCCCGAACTTCTTGATATTGGAAACGATCCAGACCGCCTTTCACGATGCGGTGGTTCGCGAACCGCTCGTCTGGGAAGACGGCTATGTGCTGCCCCCGACGGCGCCGGGTCTCGGTGTCGAGCTCAACGACGAGGTGATCGCCGCCCACCCTTACACCGACCACGGCGGTCGCCTGCATCTCGACATGACACAGACGCCGGTCCCCTCGGACAACACTGCCTTGACGGCTCAGCTCGATTGAGGTGCCGGAGGGCTCAGTCGAGCACGGCCGACACGCTCAGCGTCTGACCGCTGCGTACGATCTCGAGCAGGATCTCGCCGCCGGCGAACTTGCTCTGTACGAGTCCGACGACCTCACCGAAGTTCGTGACCGGCGCTCCGTCGATCGTGAGCACTCGATCGCCGGTCTCGATGCCGGCTCGCTCGGCCGCTCCACCGACGACGACCTCACCGAGCACGACACCGACCTCGTTGTCGACCTCGGTCGAGTTCGTGACACCGAGCACCCCTGGTTCGAGGGACGCTCCGCTGGTGATGCGTTCGGCGACGCTGATGGCCGTGTCGATCGGGACGGCGAAGCCGATCCCGAGGTTTCCGTTGCTGGTGCCGTCCGTGCGGATGGAGGTGTTGATGCCGATCACTTCGCCCGCCCCATTGGCGAGCGCACCTCCCGAGTTCCCCGGATTGATCGGAGCGTCGGTCTGGATCATGGCATTGAACCCACCTGTCGTGTTCACCACAGGCCGGTGGAGTGCGGAGACGATGCCGGCGGTGACGGTCTGCGAGAGTTCGAATGGGCTACCGATGGCCACGGCCAGCTGACCGACCGACAAGTCGTCGCTCGATCCGATCAAAGCGACGGGGAGATCGGATCCGGGGGCCACGGAGAGGACGGCGATGTCATTACGTTCGTCACTGCCGAGGAGCTCGGCGTCGAGAGTACGACCGTCCGAGGTCCGAACCCGGATCTGTTGTGCACCGTCGATGACATGGTGATTGGTGAGGATCAAACCTTCGGCGTAGACAACGCCGGATCCGAGCCCGAGATCGGTCTCGACCTGGATGACCGACGGCCCGAGGCCCGCTGCAACCGCAGCCACCGGATCGGTCGACTGCGCCTGGGGCACCAAGGTCGGCGCCGCGGTGTCCTCGCTGAGGCCGCCACTGACCGGAGTCGGCGAGTCGATGGCCACCAGGGGAGCCGACTCGTCGTCGGTGAGGACGGCACCGAGACCGAAGCTACCGGCGGCGATGCCGGCGCCGGCCAGGAACGCCAACATCGTGCGGGCCCGGCGCCGCGGTTTGGATGCAGAAGGTCGTGACCCCGACGCAGCAGCGGTGGGCGGTGCCGTTGCTGGTCGGGGCCCGCTCTCGCCAGCGGCGGAGAGACCCGGGCGGGGGTCGGCTGGCGGGGCGATCGGGGGACTCTGAGGTAGGCCGAAAGCTGGAGGGGTGGTGGCCTGCGAGGCCATGGGCAGTGGTTCGCTTGATCCTTCGTGCATGCTTCCTCCGAGTCGAGGAGTACATGGTGAACGAACGGTCGAAAAGGCGTTGTAAAGAAGACTCGCATAAAGTTCGCTGCCGTCGAGCGCACCGTCCTACGATCGACGGATGAACTCATCTGCCGGCGAAACATTGCCCCGTTGGAGCGTCGCTGACGTCCACCCGTCGCTCGATTCGCGCAGCTTCAAAGCAGCGCAAGAGCAGCTCCACGCAGACGTCGATCGCCTCATCGCCACGTACGACGAACTCGAGATCCGCCGAACCGAGCCACGACCGGTCACGGCGTCTGACGGGGAAGCAGCCGACCGGGTCCTGGCGCAACACAACGCCGTGCTCGCGACGCTCGAGGAGCTCGAGGCATACGTGTATTCTTACCTCGCGACCGACACCAGGAACCAGCCCGCCCAGGCCATCATGGGCTCCATCGAGGACCTCGCAGCGAAAGCCTCACCGCTCGTCGCCCGACTTGCCGAATGGGTGTCATCGCTCGGTGTCAACGAGCTCGTTTCTGTCAGTCCCGAGGCCGCCGAGCATCGAGGCCCCCTCCTGCGCCTCGCGGCCCGCACCGCACACCAGATGAACGAGGCCGAGGAAGGGCTCTACGCCGAACTCTCGACCACGGGGCCCGGAGCTTGGGATCGGCTGCACACCGATCTCACGTCGCAGCTCAGGGCCACGATCGACGGCGAGTCGCTTCCGATCAACGCGGTGCGGGGCATGGCAACAGCGCCTGACGAGGCCGCGAGACAGGCCGGCTACGAGGCAGAGGTCGTCGCATGGGCATCCATCGCGACGCCCATTTCATCAGCGCTGAACGCCATCAAGGGGGACGCCAACACCGTCAATCGGCGACGCGCATGGCCCAGTCCGCTCGATGCGTCGCTCTACGCCAACAGCGTCAGCCGGAAGACCTACGACGCCCTGACCGCCGCGGTTGACGCCGCTCTGCCGGACTTTCGTCGCTGGCTGCGAATCAAGGCCGAGATGCACGAGCCCCGCGAGGGCGGCGGGCTCGCCTGGTGGAACATGATCGCGCCACTGCCGGGGGTCGACAGCGAGCTCTCGTGGTCCGATGGCATCGAGATCGTCGACCAGGCGTTCAGCTCGTACGGCGGTCCCCTCGGTGGCCTGGTCCGTCGAGCACTCGACGAGCGATGGATCGATGCACCCCCGGCCGACGGCAAGGTCGGTGGCGCCTTCTGCATGCCGTTCGTCGGTGATCGTTCGCTCGTGTTGCTCAACTGGTCCGGTTCGATCGATGCTGCGCAGACCACGGCCCATGAGCTCGGCCACGCCTACCACAACGTGGCCCTGGCCGGTCGCACGCCGCTCCAGCGCAGGCTCCCGATGGCGTTGGCCGAAACGGCGAGCATCTTCTGCGAGACGCTCACCGTCGACCACGGTCTCCAAACCCTCGATGGGCTCGACCGCCTTGCGCTGCTCGACGCCGATCTTGCGGGAGCCAATCAGGTCGTCGTCGACATCCGCTCGCGAATCCTGTTCGAGACCGAGGTCTTCGCCCGCAGGCAGAGCCGCCTGCTCGGAGCGAGCGAGCTGTGCGAGATCATGGGCCAGGCGCAGCTCGACGCATTCGGCGACGGCATCGATCAATCCACAGCCCATCCGTGGATGTGGCTGTTGAAGGGCCACTACTACGGCGCCCACTTCTACAACTGGCCATACACCTTCGGACACCTCTTCGGTCTCGGATTGTTCGCGAAGTACCGCGAGGATGCAGACGTGTTCCGCGTGAAGTACGACGATCTGCTTTCTCGGGTGGGAATGGACTCAGCGGAGGATCTCGGGGCCGCGTTCGATCTCGACATCACCGATACGACGTTCTGGACTGCCAGCCTCGATGTCATTCGGAGCCGAATCGATGCCTACGAAACGCTGGCGGCAGAGCTTGGCCTCATCCAACGCTGAAGCTGATCAGCATCCTCCACCGGCGCTCGGGCGATCCGGGATCGACGTGTCCACGACCTCGACGTGCACGTGAGGCCAGGCCGGGCTCCCGGTGAAGCCGTCGATCTGCGATCGGAAGGGCAGCTGATTGGGGTGGTCGGCGATGACGGTGACGCCGGCCTCGACCCGGTCACCCGTGCGGACGTGGAGGCCCAGGATGTGGAGGACCTTCACCTCGATTCCGGGGTGGCCGTCCGGCTCGATCACCAGGTAGTCGTCTGCGTATCGGCAGTAGAGGACGTACCCACCACCGCGAACGACGGTGCCTGTCACCGGCGCCCGCACCTCGACGAGCGGATGGGCGGCGATGTCGGCTGCGCCGCGCCTATTGGTGTCCCGGTTGCGAGATGACATCGTGAACGACGAGGCCGCTCCGTGTGCGGTGACGATGCCCTGAGCTCCGTCGTGATTCGACTGATGGAACCCGATCAGCTCGACCGCCGCCGACGGCTGGCGAAGCTCGATGTCGCCGACCGTCCCGAACACTGGCCAGGCGGTGATGGCGAATGCCCGTGGCTGTCCACCCTCGACCGGTCCCAGATCGCGGCAGGACCGGATCGGCACACCGTCAGAGGGAAGTGGGCGGCTCTCGACGAACTCGTCCGAATAGGAGAAGTGGACCATGAGCTCGGGCCGCGAGAGATCGTCGGCGAGGCGCCCGATCCAGTACCGGCGGCCAGCTGCATCCGGAGCGCGATCGAGGGTGTTTCGGTACACGCGATCGACGAAGTCGGCATCGTCGAGGGCTCCATATGTGTCGACGAACTCCGAACTCGCGTTGAAATGTTCCGCGATGCGCTGGATCGACTGGCAGCGCTCGTACTGATCGAGCCAGAAGAGAGCGCCGCCGGCATCGGGTCGGCGGTCGAAGAAGGTCCAGTACAGTCGCAGCACCCGGGCGTGCCCATCATGCAACTCGTCGATCGCAGCGACGTCGTCGAACGTCATGGTCTGACGCTCGTCCTGGGCCGCTGCGGGCGTCGTTTGCGTTGCGCCGATCAGGAGCAGCGCCGAAAGGGCGATGAGGGCCACTCGCAACAGATGAGGTCGTCGCTCGAGGGGTCGTCGCGTGACGGGCAGAGGTCTGAGGAGCACCGGGAGAGTGTGCCACGCCCCAGCTCGAGCTAGGAAGTGGTCACTGACACCGCGGGATAGAAGGCGACGTGATCCTTGATCTCGGCCGCAGCCTCTTTCGGTTCCCGGTAGGTCCAGGCGGCGTTGTCGGCGGTCTCGGCGTCAACCGAGATCGTGTAGTACGACGCGGTGCCCTTCCATGGGCAATCGGTGGTCCGGTCGGTTTTCGTGAGGTGGTCCCACACGACGGACGCTGCAGGAAAGTAGTGGTTGCCCTCGACGACGACGGTGTCGTCTGATTGAGCGATGACGGTGCCTTGGAACGTTGCTGTGGTCATGGACGATCGAACACTCGCCCTCGAATGGGCATTCCACGACTCCGTCTCCAGCGAACCTCGACGTGCTCGCACATCGGTCAGGGGACGTACTGCTCGCAGAGCTCGACGACGACGCCATCGGTGAGGGTGGCCCACCAGATGGTGCTGGAGAATCCTTCGACGAGATAGTCGGGCAGCTCTGCGAGGGTGCCAACGGAGACATCGGCCGACCCGTCGACACTCAGCCTGACCAGACGCACCACAGCGTCGTCTGTGACGCTCACCTCACGCAGCTGTGGGTTCTCGTTCAGGACGTAGTAGTCGTTCGGCGGTCCCTGGTCGTCGCCGGTGTCGGCCTCGTAGGCATCGGCGGCGTCCTGCCCGATGAGCCACTGCACGACGTCGACCGATGCGGTCTTCTCGACGCCATCGAACGACTCGATCGTGACAGCGAAGGTGCCATCGTCGCTGAAATCGGCGGAACTCGAACCAGTCGGGAGATTCGGGCAGGCGCCGAGCGGTCCGTCCATCACGCCGGTCGTCGGCTCGGCGGTCGTTTGTGCCACGGACGTGGACGTCACTGATCCGGCGCTGTCGTCCCCACCGCTCGAACAGCCTGCACTGACCAGGAGCACGGCAAGTGCTGGCCCGAGCAAGCGACGGCACTTCGGGCAGACGATTTGCCTCGACATGACGGGATGCTAGACCTGCGGGAGCCCGGCGTTACGTCACCAGTTCAGCTCTGCTGGACGAACTCGACCCAGTTCCCGTCAGGATCCTCGATCATGCCGATCGACACCCCTGGACGGATCTCGGATTCCGGCACCGTGATCGTGATGCCGGCCGCAGCGCATGCTGCGAGCATCTCGCCCAGGTTGGTCACCTGCATCGTGAAATAGCGAATGCCCGTGGCACCGACGATGCCGCCGTGCGGGCCCGTGGGTGGGTCGGTGTTCAACTTCACGAGTTTGATCATGCTGTCCCCGCACATCAGGCGATGCATCGTCCCACCACCACCGATGGGCATCGGCGTGTCGGCGACGTGTTCGAAGCCGAGAAGGTCCCGGTAGAAGGCCAACGCCTTCTCACTGTCGGTGATCACGATGCCGAGATCGATGGACGGCTTGGCCAGTTGGACTCCCATGGACGGGAACCTACTCGGTCCTTTCCGGTGCAGACGAGCCCATGCCGGCGAGGCCCCGCTGCCACGCATCGAAGAGCCCCGCGTACTGTCCGCCACGGGCGACCAGCTGGTCATGGGTGCCGAGCTCGGCCACGCCACCGTCGGCCACGACGGCGACCCGGTCGCACCGCTGGGACGTCGAGAGCCGATGGGCGATGGCGATGACCGTCCGGTCCCGCATCAGCGACTCCATGGCACCCTCGATCACCTTCTCGGTTCCTGGATCGAGGCTCGACGTCGCCTCGTCCAGGACCAGCACTGCTGGATTCATGAGAGCGGCCCGAGCCAATGAGACGATCTGTCGCTCGCCGGCGGACAGACGGCTCCCGCCCTCGCGAACCTCGGTGTCGAGGCCGTCGGGGAACTGCTCGAGCCAGCGGAGAAGGCCGATCCCCTCCAGAGCCCGGAGCACCTCAGCCTCGCCCGTTCCTGGTCTGGCAATGGCGATGTTCTGGCCGATCGTGCCCGAGAAGAGGTGACCTTCCTGGGGCACCACCAAGATCCGCGAACGGAGATCGGCAAGCGACGCATCACGAAGGTCGACGCCGCCATAGGAGACCGTGCCGGCGGTCGGGTCGTAGAAGCGGACCGCCAACTTGGCCAACGTGGACTTGCCGGCACCGGTCGGTCCGACGAAGGCGATTCGCTCGCCGTCAGCGATCGTCAGGTCGACCCCCGAAATGACCTCCGGGCCTGAGCCATAGGAGAACCGCACGCCTTCGAGCACGAGGTCGCCGGAACTGGGGAGTGCAATCGGCGACGCCGGATCAGCGACGTCGACCGGCTCATCGATCAAGCCGAAGAGTTTGGAAAGCGACGCGGTCGCGGATTGGACGAGGTTGAAGAGCTGGCTGAGCTGTTGCACCGGTTCGAACAGACCCTGGAGCAGCAGGATGAACGCGACCACGGTGCCGATCGACAACCGCCCCTCGCTCACGAACCAGCCGCCGACCCCGATCGACACAGCGGTGGTGGCCGTGCCTGCGAACTCGATGATCGGGAGGTACCAGGCGGCGACCTTCACGGACTTCATGTGTGCCCGGTAGAGATCCTGATTGGTTTCGGCGAACCGATCGGCCTGCACGTCCTCACGGGCGAAGGCCTGGACGATACGGACACCGCTGATGCCTTCCTGGAGCGCAGACAGGGTCGAACCAATGCCGTCCCGGACATCGAGGTAGGCCCGGTTCGAGTCCCGCTGGAACTTGACCGACGCCAATGCGACAACGGGAATCGAAACGAGGCAGATGAGCATCAGTTGCCAGCTGAGCAGGAAGAGCGCCACAGTCGTTCCGATCAGCTGGAGCGCAGCGGCTGTGAACATCAGCAGACCGAACTGCACCAGCTCGGAGAGCGAATCGATGTCGGAGGTCATCCTCGACACCAGGACACCGGTCTTCTCCCGGTCGAAGAACGCCATTGACTGCTTCAACAGCCGATCGAAGACCGTTCGGCGCAAATCACGCAGAAAGTGCTCTCCGACGGTGGCCAGCTTCAAAATGGCTGCCCGGTACAGCACGTACCCGAGTCCAGCGGCCACGAGGTATCCGGCGACGCTCGTGTTCAGGACGAAACGATCACTGGTGCGGATGCCGTCGTCGATGGCTCTTCGCACGAGGAACGGCCCAGCGAGAATGGTGGCGGTCCATGCAACGAGAAGCGCAAGCGCAGTGAACGCGCCCCGTCGGTACGGAGCGATCCGTGCGGCCGTTCGGCGCAGCACTTTGGTGGTCGCGGTGAGATCGAGCTTCTCGCCCTCGTCCACTCCACCCTGGAGCCAACCCATCAGTTGCCTCCCGTTGCCTCGGCAACGTCGGCGCCGGCCGCTGCGATCGCTGGGTCGGCGCTGGCCAGAACCTGCCGATACCGCTCGCTGGCAGCCAGCAGGTCCTCGTGCGAACCCTGGGCGACGATGCGTCCTTCGTCGAGCAACACGACCCGGTCGGCCAGAGCGATCGTGGCCGGTCGGTGAGCGATCACGATGGTCGTCCGTCCGTCCATCACCTCTGCCATCGCCTCGCGGATCTCGTGCTCCTTCGACGGATCGACGGCCGAGGTCGCATCGTCGAGGATCAGCACTCGAGGATCGGCGAGTACAGCCCGCGCGATCGCGATTCTTTGGCGTTGTCCCCCGGACAGCGAATAGCCACGTTCGCCGAGTGGCGTGTCGAAACCGCGGTCGAGCTGTTCGATGAAATCGGCCGCGCCGGCGAGGTGGGCAGCACGACGAACATCGACCTCGAGCGCCGACGGGTCAGCGAAGGCGATGTTGTCGTAGACGCTCCCCGAGAACAGGAACGTGTCCTCGAACACGAGCGCCACGGCTCGTCTGAGTTCGTGGCGCCGGAGATCTCGGACGTCGACCCCGTCGAGCAGAACCGCACCGTTCGTGACGTCGTAGAACCGGGGCAGGAGCCGCGCCACCGTACTCTTGCCGCAACCCGTTGCTCCCACGATGGCGACAGACTCGCCGGCGTCGATCCGGAGATCCAGATCGTCGAGGACCGGCAGGGGAGGGCCTTCGTTCTCGTAGTGGAACGACACGTTCCGAAACTCGACCGAACCGGTCTGGCGGGAGCGAGGCGGCAGGTGCTTCGGGTGTGCCGGATCGACAATGGCCGGAGCCGTGGCCAGGACTTCGTCGATTCGTTCGCCCGCAGCGATGGCTCGTTGCCCCTGAGCGACGACCATGCCGAGCATCCGGAGGGGCTGGATGAGCATCACGACATACAGGTTGAAACCGACGAGCTCGCCGACGGTCAGTTCCCGTTCGATCGCCAGGTGGCCTCCGTACGCCAACACGGCGACGAGGCCGAGGTTGGGCACGAGCTCGAGGGCCGGCAGGAAGCGAGCTCGCACCCCGGATGTCTTCAGCGACTGCTCGAAGAGTTCATCGGCAGCCCTTGCCAGCTTCGCGTCCTGCGTCGACTCGAAACCGAATCCCTTGACGACCCTCATGCCCGAAAGCGTCTCCTCGACCACGCCGGCGACCTCGGCGGATTGTTCCTGCACCGCGACCAGGGGTTCGTGGAGCTGCTGGGAGAAGCGGCGACCGAGCACGTTGACCAAGGGCAAACCGACGACAGCGAGCAGGGCCAGCGTCGGTTGCAGGATGAACATGATGGCGGCGGCCGAGATCACGATCAGCGCGTTTCCGGTGGTGATCGGAACCATCGTGACGACGTTCTGGAACTGATTCAGATCGGTGTTGACCCGACTCATCAGCTCACCAGTGGCAACGCGGTCGTGGTACGCGCTGTGGAGCCGTTGAATGTGAGCGAAGAGGCGGTCACGCATCTGCGCCTCGACCGCTCTCGCGTTGCGGAAGGCGACGTACCGTCGAAGCCCCAGGAACACGCCGGACACCGCCCCGGCCACTGCAACGAGCAGCGCCCAACGCCAGAGCGGATCCTCGCCCTGGATGCTCCGGTCGATGCCGAGCTGGACGAGACGGGGAACAGAGACGCGGGCAGCGGTCCACCCGAGCGCCACCAGCATGCCGACGAAGAGGCCCATCCGCTGTGGCTTCAGCGCATCGACCAGCAGATGCCAGCCCGGCGAGTTGCGCCCGCCGGGTCGGGGAGGTTCAGGATCGGGGTCAGGCACTGGTGGACAGTCCTAGTTCGTCCCGCTGCCGACCATCAACTCCATTTGGGGGGCGGGGCTACCAGGTCATGCCGCCGTCGACCTTCACGATACTGCCCGTCGTGTAGCTCGACGCATCGCTGGCGAGGTAGAGCGCAGCGCCGATGATCTCGTCCGGCTGGCCGCCACGCTGAAGCGGGATCGATTGCTTGGCCTGAGCGTCGAAGGCATCGAGGTCCCAGGCCTTCGAGATGTCGGTGAGGAACGGTCCCGGCTGGATCACGTTCGCTCTGACCTTCGGACCGAACATGTGGGCAAGCCCGATCGTCATCGAGTTGAGGCCCGCCTTCGCTGCCGCGTACGGGATCTCGGCCGATGACGGCTGCGAGGCGGCGACCGAGCTGACGTTGATGATCGAGCCGCCCCGACCTGCAGCCATGTGCTCGGCGACGAGCGCCGACAAGCGGAACGGACCCTTCAGATTCACGTCGATCACCTTGTCGAAGAGCAATTCGCTGACCGAACCGAGCGACTCGTACAGCGGCGACATCCCGGCGTTGTTGACGAAGACGTCGATCCGGCCGAAGCGCTCGATGACCTTCTCGACAAGGGCCGTACAGGCGTCCCAGTCACCGACATGGCACTGGATACCGAGCGTTTCGGCGCCGGTCGACTCACTGATCTGTCGCGCTGCGAGCTCGCAGGCCCCACCTTTCCTGCTGGCGATCACCACGGTCGCGCCCTGCAGTGCGAACGCCTCCGCCATGGATCGACCCAGTCCGCGGCTCCCACCGGTGATCACGGCGACGCGGTCGGTCAGGTCGAACATCGACATCGGCCCGGCACTGCCGGCGGGATTGGATGACATCGGCGAACTCCTGCACACTCGGGGAACTTGTCCAGTCCCAGGGGGATCACTATGGCCATCGACTTCACACTCTCGCCAGCGCACGAGGAGATTCGGTCTCGGGTTCGAGCGTTCGTCGAGGACCACATCGCCCCTGAGGAGGCCCGCCTCGAGGCCGAGAAGGTGCAGGAGAACGACCGCAAGGCCTACGTCGCGGCGCTGATTGCACTGCGCAAGAGGGCGCACGCCGAGGGCATCTGGCTGCCTCACATGCCCGAGGAATGGGGTGGCATGGGCCTCGGACACGTCGCCCTCGCCATGGTCCAGGCCGAGGCAGCGAAGAGCCGGTTGGGTCCCTGGGTGTTCAACTGTCAGGCCCCGGACGAGGGCAACATGCACACCATGCTCCACTGGGCGACCGATGAGCAGAAGGAAAAGTATCTTCGCCCTCTGTGCGAGGGCAAGACTTGGTCGTGTTTCGCCATGACCGAACCCGAGGTGGCCGGATCAGATCCCACGCTCATTCGCACCAATGGGTACCAGGACGGTGAGGAGTGGGTCCTGAACGGTCACAAGTGGTTCATCTCGAATGCGAACCGAGCCAACTTCGCGATCCTGATCGCTCGCACCGAGGACGATCCCAACCTTCCGCAGGCTGGCAACACCGCCTTCATCATCGACCTTCCGCACGACGGCTGGACCGAGGTTCGCCAGATCGAGACCATGCACGGATCCACCGGCCATTCAGAGATCCTGATCGAGGACCTTCGAGTTCATGAGCGGCAGATGCTCGGCGGTCGCGGGCAGGGCCACCTGCTCGGTCAGTACCGACTTGGACCCGCACGCTTGGCCCATTGCATGCGGTGGATCGCCCAGGCCGAAACGGCGCTCGACATGATGGTCGCTCGATCGCTCGACCGGTTCAGCCACGGTTCGATCCTCGCGGAAAAGCAGGGCGTCCAGTGGATGATCGCCGACTCGGCGATGGAGCTCTACCAGTCGAAATTGATGGTGCTGCATGCAGCATCGAAGATCGACGCCGGCGCAGACTTCAAGAGCGAGGTGAGCATGACCAAACACTTCGTGGCGAACGCGCTCGGCAGGATCATCGACCGCTCGATCCAGGTCCATGGTGCACTCGGTTACTCAACCGACACGCCGCTGGCCCACATGTCCCAGCACGCTCGTTGGGCTCGATTCGCCGACGGCGCAGACGAGATCCACCAGATGCGCATCGCCCAGCGGACGATCGCGGCCTACAAAGACCACGGGACGACGAGGACCGCCACCGGCGATCTCCCTGTCTGACCCTGAACCGCCTCACCACACCCCCGAATCCACCCAACCGGGAGGGTCAACGGCGGGGGATACGCAGGGGGGCGTCCGGAGTGACAAGGAGCCGTTCCTCGCCGAGGCCAATGGGCACACCCACGCCGTCGACGACGGTCAACGTCGCTCCGTCGTGGTCGAGTTCGACCTTCAGCTTCATGCCGTGGCGGCGGAGCCAGAATGTGATCCCGTCCCACACCGCGGGCAATCGGGGAGTGAACTCGAGGCGGTCGCCGCGTTCGACCATGCCGGCGAAGCCGTGCACGACGCCAGCCCACACGCCACCTGCCGACGCAATGTGCACACCGTCAGACGTATTGCCGTGATCGTCCGCCAGGTCGAGATAGAGCGAGCGGTGGAAGTAGTCGACCGCCTGCTCCTCGTAGCCGACAGCGGCGGCGACGATCGCCTGCACGCACGCCGACAGTGATGAATCACCGGTCGTGATCGGGTCGTAGTAGTCGAAGTTGCGTCGCTTCTGGTCCTCGGAGAACTGCTCGCCGCGAAGGAACATGGCCAGCACGACATCGGCCTGCTTGAGAACCTGATGGCGGTAGATCACGAGCGGGTGGTAGTTGAGGAGCAGCGGATACTTGTCGCTCGGCGTCCCGGCCCAGTCCCACGGCTCGAGGTCGAGGAACTCAGCGTCCTGGGGGTGGATCTCGAGCTCGTCGTCGAATGGGATGTACATGGCATCGGCCGCGTGGTCCCAGGCATCGAGTTCACCGAGATCGAGGTTGGTCGAACGTTGGACGAAGGCGAACATCTCGGCGTTCCACTCCGCCAAGAAGCGAACCGTGCGTGCGGCGTAGCGCAGATTGAATCTGGCCATGATGTTGGTGTAGGCGTTGTCGTTGACGACCGTCGTGTACTCGTCCGGCCCGGTCACCCGGTGGATGTGGAATGTCTCGGACCCATCGGTTGCGTAGAAGCCGAGGTCGGCCCACATACGAGCGGTCTCGACCAGGATTTCGGCGCCCTCATGAGCGAGGAAGTCGATGTCACCCGAGGCGTCGAGATAGCGGCGCAGCGCGAAGACGATGGCGGCGTTGATGTGGTACTGCGCGGTACCTGCGGCGTAGTAGGCGGACGCTTCCTCGCCGTTGATCGTTCGCCACGGGTACAAGGCGCCGTTCTCGCTCAGCATCTTGGCCCGTTCCCGAGCTGCATCGAGCATCTTCCAACGGAAACGAATGACCTTTCGTGCTGCCTCGGGATTGGTGTAGGAGAGGAACGGGGCGACGTAGACCTCGGTGTCCCAGAAATAGTGCCCGTCGTAACCGCCGGCAGTGACCGCTTTGGCGGCGACACCCTGCTCCTGGGTGCGCCCGGTGGCCTGCGCCAGCTGGAAGAGGTTCCAGCGCAGGGCCTGCTGGGCCTGTTCGTCACCCCGCAGCTCGATGTCGGCATCGTCCCAGAAGTCATCGAGCCACTCGCGTTGTTCGGAACGCAGCGACTCCAGACCGGCATTCGCGGCTCGATGGATGGTTCGTTCACATCGATCAGCGAGTTCTTCAGCCGGGACTCCGGTCGACGAGTGATATGACACCAGCTTCGTGATCCGTATGGTCTCGCCCGGCCTGCCCTGCACCGTGATCACGGATTTCGCGAGGTCATTCACGACGCTCGTCTCCACCTCGTATTCACAAGCGGTACTGATCACATGCCGGAATCCGCACGCCAGAGTCATCCGGCTGTTCGTGGCGCGGTAGCCGAGGATGACGGCATCGTCGCGCTCGACTCCACCTCGCCTCAGCTTGGGCTGGAGCACGCGATGATTGAACTTGCTCGCCTGCCGCGGATCCATACCCTCGCCGAGCGCGGCGGACCGGACGTGGTATTCGTCCTCGCCGTCCTGGCGATTCATGAGTTGTGACGAGATGACGATCGGCGCGGCAGCGTCGAGCAGCGTGACGTCGAAGGTCATCACGGCAAGATGCCGGTGAGCGAAGCTCACCATGCGCGACGACGAGACCTTGACCTTCTTGCCCGCCGGGGTCAACCAGATCAGCTCACGGGTCAGATGACCGGCACGGAAGTCGACCGCTCGCTCGTACTCGAGAAGGTCGGCGTCGGAGAGCAGCAACGGCTCGTCATCGACGTAGAGCTTGAGCAGTTTCGCATCGGGAGCATTGACGATGGTCTGCCCGGTGGTGGCGAAGCCGTAGGCGTTCTCGGCGTGTTGGATCGGCCAGGTCTCGTGGAAGCCGTTGACGTAGGTGCCATGGCTGTGCGCGTCGCGGCCCTCCTCCGGGTTGGCCCGCATGCCGAGATAGCCGTTGCCCACGGCGAAGATCGTCTCCGTGTGACCGAGATCCTCGGTGTGGTATTCCGTCTCGACGAGGCGCCAGGGCTCGACCGGGAAACGATGACCGGGAAGGCCCGTTGGTGTGGGACGTCGATTCACGCGTTGCTCCTCATGCCTTGTTCTCGTCGGCAGAAGCATCGTCATCACCAGCGATCGGCAGAAGGTCGGCCAAATCGTCCACCACGAACGTCGCCCCGTTTTCGATCAAGGTGCCTGCCCCGGCTCCGCGATCGACCCCGATCACCACACCGAAGTGGCCGGCGGCCCCGGCAGCAACGCCCGACGTCGCATCTTCGACGACCACGGTTCTCGCCGGATCGACTCCCAACCGGGCGGCCCCCAACAGGTAGCTGTCGGGTGCCGGCTTGCCGGCGAGCCCGGCTTCAGCGGCCACGATTCCGTCGACGACCACGTCGAACCGTTCGGCGAGACCGGCGGCATGAAGCACCGGCACGGCATTGCGGGACGACGAGACGATGGCGCTGGGTACCCCGAGGGCCGCCAGCAGGTCGAGGGTTGCCGCCGAGCCCGGGTATGGAGCGATCCCGTCGCGTTCGAGGATCTCGTTGAACAGCACGTTCTTCCTGTTCCCCATCGCACACACCGAGCCATCGCCGGGCGCATCGGAAGGATCTCCGAATGGCAGGTCCACTCCTCGGGCGTCGAGGAACGACTTGACACCGTCGTAGCGGGGCTTGCCATCGACATAGTGGATGTAGTCGGCCTGGGTGAAGTCCCATGGGGCGAACAACTCTGACCACGCATGCTCATGGATTTCGGCGGTCGGTGTGATCACGCCATCGAGGTCGAACAGGATGCCAGCGTGGTCATTCCATCGGAAAGAGGATGAGGTCGATGCGGTCACCAGGAGACTGTAGGCGTGAACCTCCACCTGCGTCGCGAGACGCCATCGCGCGCCCTCCCCTTTTCGGGTCCATGAGCGGAGCTCGGAGTAGGGTCCGGAGATGGCCGACACAGCTCCCGCGTCCGATCTCCTCTCCGCATCGCACTCCCTCGATACCGAGACGATCGAGCTTCGTCGCAGCATCCACGCCGACCCCGAGATCGGCCTCCAACTGCCTCGGACCCAGCAGCGCATCCTCGATTCCCTGACAGGCCTCGGGCTCGACATCACCCTGGGCGAGTCGACCACATCGGTCGTGGCCGATCTCGACAGCGGGAAACCCGGACCCACCATCCTCCTTCGTGGTGACATGGACGCCCTGCCATTGCAGGAGGACCACGACACACCGTTCCGGTCGAAGATCGACGGAGCCATGCACGCATGCGGCCACGACTCCCATGTGGCCATGCTCGCCAGCGCCGCACGGCTGCTGAGCGAGAACCGCAACGAGTTCTCGGGGAAGATTCGGTTCATGTTCCAGCCCGGCGAAGAGGGTTATCACGGGGCCAAGTACATGATCGAGGAGGGTGTGCTCGACGGCATCGACCGAGCCTTCGCAATCCATGTCTTCGCCACCGTCAAGAACGGCCTGATCGCCACGAGGGGCGGTTCGCTGATGGCGAGCGCCGACCGCTTCGAGATCACGGTCCACGGCGAGGGAGGACACGCATCTGCTCCTCACCAGTGCGTCGATCCGATCCCGGCAGCGGCGGCAACGATCACCGGTCTCCACACAATGGTCAGTCGGTCGGTCGACCCTGCCCGGAGTGGTCTCGTGACGGTGGCGCACATCGAAGCCGGCACCACGAACAACGTCATTCCCCCGAACGCATTCATGGAGGGGACGATACGGGCGCTCGACGAGGGCACTCGAGAAACGTTGCACGCCGGACTGACCCGTGTTGCCGAGGGCACGGCTGCAGCCCACGGCTGCTCATGCACCGCCGAAATCATCCCCGGCTACCCGGTCACGATCAACCATCAGGGAGAGGCCGATCGCACCCTGGCGGTGGCAGCGGAGCTGCTCGGGACCGACAGCGTCGTCGAGATGCCGCGCGCTGTGCTCGGGGCCGAAGACTTCAGCTACGTGCTGCAGCACGTTCCCGGTGCGATGGCGTTCCTCGGAGTCTGTCCGGAGGAAATCGACCCGTCAACGGCCGCCCCCAACCACTCCAATCTCATGCGCATCAGCGAGACGAAGCTGGCGAGCGGCGTCGCGCTCTACGCGGCCATGGCCATGGCCCACTGAGCTCAGACGTTCTCACTGCTCAGAACAGCCGACGAGCCAGATAGGTGAACTCGAGCGCCGATCGCTTGGCGGCCTCGCGCTGGTTCGCCGCTGCAGAGTGTCCGCCATCGATGTTCTCGTAGTAGAGGAACGCCAGGCCATCGTCCTCGAACCGTTTCGCCATCTTCCTCGCATGTCCGGGATGCACACGGTCGTCCTTGGTCGAGGTCACGAAGAACGGAACGGGATACGGCTTCGACGGGTCGACGTTGTGGTACGGCGAGATCGTCTCGAGGAAGGCCCGCTCGTCCGGCGTCTCGGGCGACCCGTACTCGTCGACCCAGGAAGCTCCGGCCAGCAGCAGATGGAAACGCAGCATGTCGAGCAGGGGAACCTGGACAACGACGGCCTCCCACAGGTCGGGTCGCTGATTGAGCATCACACCCATCAGGAGCCCCCCGTTCGAACCGCCCATGATGCCCAGGTGCTCTGGCGTCGTCAGGTCACTCGCGATCACCGACTCGGCCACGGCAACGAAGTCGTCGTAGACCCGCTGGCGCTTTCCCTTGAGGCCGGCCTGGTGCCACTCTGGGCCGAACTCGCCACCGCCACGGATGTTGGCCAGGACATACGCGCCGCCTTGTTCGAGCCACAACCGTCCGATGGTGCCGCTGTAGGTCGGACCAAGTGAGATCTGGAAGCCGCCGTAGCCGTAGAGCAGCGTCGGCGTCGACCCGTCGAATGGCACATCGCTGCGTCGGACGACGAAGTACGGAACGACCGTGCCATCGGTCGACGTCGCCGACAGTTGCTCGATCATCAGGCCGTCGGTCTCGAATGTCGCAGGCAGCGTCTTGACCGGACTGACCTCGCCAGTGGCGAGGTCGAAGGTCAGGAGCGAGCTCGGGGTGAGGAAGTCCTCGTAGTTGAAGAAGACCGTCGGCTCGTCCTTGTCGGCGAAGGCGATGGCGGCCTGCCCGGTCCCAGGAAGGTCGACCGGTGTGGTGGCCCAGCCGTCACCTGTCTCGCCGAACGACCGCGGCTCGATCCGCAGGATCTTGGCAACGACGTTGTCGTTGATCGACAGCAGGCAGGCACCTCGAGCGACGGCGATGCCGTTCACGGCTTGGCGCTCACCGGGCCGGAACACGAGCTCGACCAGGGGCAGTGCGTGGTCGGCCAGGAACGAGTCGAGGTCGAACGCCACGAGATCACCAGACTCGAACGCGGTATCACCGGCTTTCCAGTCCTGTTCCAGAGAGAAGACGAAGCGACCTCGGTAGATCCCGTTCGGCGTCGACTTCGGCGGGATCGGCCACTGGATCGGTCCATCGTCGGTGAACAACCAGTAGGTGGAAGTGAAGAAGGTGTCGGACTGCACCGCTCCGGTGAGCATCGTGCCGTCCTCGGTCTCGAGCGTGAACGGCCACACACCAACATCGGTTGACCGTCCGCGGGTCATCTCGACCGCATCGGCCATCGGTGTGCCCCTCGACCACTGTTTGACCACCGCTGGATAGCCGGACTCAGTGACGGTTCCCTCGCCCCAGTCGGTGGCGAGCAACACGGTGTCGTCGTCGACCCAGCTCAGCCCCTGCTTTGCCTCGGGTGTGATGAAGCCGCCATCCACGAAATCGCGCCGGTCGATGTCGAACTCGCGCTGAACAACAGCGTCCTTGCCACCATCGGACAGCGACACCATGCAGCGCCACCGGGAGGAGCCGTGCGTCCGATGCACATTCGCACCCTTGAAGACCCAGTTCGCTTCCTCCGCTGCGGCCAGCGCATCGACGTCCAACACGGTTTCCCATTCCGGCTCGTCGGTCGCATAGCTCTCGAGCGAGACGCGACGCCAAAGTCCTCTGACGTGCTCGTCGTCCTGCCAGAAGTTGTAGACCACGCCGTCTCGGACGGTGCCGTATGGAATCCGATCTGCTGACGTGGCGACCTCGAGGGCAGCTGCATGGAAGCCGTCGAAACGCCGATCGGCTTGGAGTTCGGTCAGTGTTCGATGGTTCTGCGATCGCACCCACCTGAGGGCATCGTCGCCTTCGACCTCTTCGAGCCAGCCATGGAGATCGCCTACGTCGGTCACCGAGCCAGGATAGAGCGACCGTACGAGACGCAGATCAGGCCGACGGTCCGCCGTCCTCGAACCATGCTCTCCAGAGGGGGTCGTCCCGTTCGGCTGCACTTGCGCCTTCAGCTCCATAGAGATAGAGCCAGACCGACACCATCGTCTGATCACCGTGTCCTTCGGCCGCGACGAACCCGGTGCCAGAGGCCGGCGTGTCGATGAGCAGGGTGTACCGGGTCGGCGTGGCCTGCACCACGAGACCGGACATGGGCGGTGCACCGGAGGAGTCGTGAACCGTGATGCGGTCCCCGCCGTCGGCGTCGTTCGGCACGCCCAGGCGATCGGTCAGCGCTTTCCAGGCGCTGGCGGCGTCGATCGGCCACATGGCCGTCGGGAGCATCGCCGTCGCCGGTTCGGGAGCGAAGTACTCCAGATGCAGACGGAGGTTGGTCAGGAAGATGGCCCAGCCCTCGGTCATTGCGTCGTACTGCGCATCCCACTCGCCGCCGTCGCCGAAACCGGAGTTCACGAGACGCACGATGCAGGTCCCGCCTTCCTTCGCTTCCACCAACCACTCGAAGGCAAGACCCTCACCCTCTGTCTCGCCGCTGAACACGACGCGGTGCGGTGGCTCCCACGCTGCCACCTTGCCATCGACCTGCATCTCGGGCCCGGGTCCGAACGACGCCGTTGCTGCGCCGCCCTCACGCTCCTCGACCCGATGGGGGACGTACCACGACGAGATCCCGGGACCGGTTGCGATCGCCTGCCATACCTCCTCGACAGAACCTGGCACCTCGATCTGCATCTCGATGGACCGGGGAACAGGATCCGGTTCGGGAGTCTCGGTGGTGTCGGTGGTCATGTTTGATCCTCTCGGGTCGGTGGGAGAGCAGCAGGATGAGCGGCCACGAGAAGCCGGTGCCAGCGTCCGCCGGCCGCGCCCTCGTCGTGATGGCGAGCGGCCAACTCTGCGACTGCAGACGCGAGCTCTTCTGTGAAGGCCGCCCTCGATTCGGCAGAGCCGAACCGTATCGACGTGTCGATGGTGAGGGTGGCGAGGGGCTGTCCGGCGGCGTCAGCGGCCATTGCCATCGCTCCGACCTCCTCGATCAGTTGCGAGGCTGAGGCCAGCAGGTACGAGGTCGACAGACGGTCGATCCGGTCGGGATCGGCGGCGATGACTCCGAGCACCCTCGGCGACAGCACGTAGCCACGGGCCGACGCCTGGAGAACGCGTTCGGTGAGGCCGCGCCTTGGCCGCTCCTCGACGAGGTCGACGAGGCCGAGACCTTCGAGCGTCCGAAGGTGATAGTTGAGCTTCTGCCGAGGCTCGTCCAGGATCGGGGCCAGACTCGATGCCGAGCCCGGCTGCTCGAGAGTGGTGAGGATCCTGACCCGAAGGGGGTCGAGCATGGCGACCGCAGACTCGATGTCGTCGATCACCTGAAGGTCCATCACGATGGGCAGTGTGATATTGACAACTCGCCTTGTCAATATCGGGCGGCGACCTCGAAACGGCATGTGGCCAAAGTCATGACGAGAGGGCGCACGACCGATCCGCCCATGTACGCAACGAGCGCCCCGAGTTCCTTCACCATCGCCGTCCGTTGATCGACGGCCATCGAAAGGGGTCCGCTGAAGGTGAGCAGCAACTTCTCGTAGGCCTCGGCCGAGTACGTCTGGTCCCACCGATACCGATCCAGTGTCAGATCGCGACAGCGGTGATCGTCCTCCATCCGAGCATGAATGTCAGGGACGGCAGCCTCCGGGCTCGGGGTCGATCCTCTCCCTTCCTGCCCAAACCGGGCGTAGATCGGACGAGCCGCCTCGAAGAATCCGGCGTCGACGTCGCTGGCAACCTGGATCGTGTCGATCACCGCCAATCGACCCTGGGGCCGGAGCCACTGCGCTGGGCGGTGCAGCTGTTGGGCCCGAGTGATCCAGTGGTAGGCAGTTGCCGACACCACGGCGTCGACGCTCGACGGTTCGATCGCCACCGCCTCGAAGTCGCCGACTTCCACCTGCAGTTGCCCAGCTGCGACTGGCTCCGCCAGACGAGCGGACAAGCACGCTGCCAGGCTCGGCCCGAGCTCGATGGCGCGGACCTCGGCACTCCGTTCGAGCATCGGGTCGGTGGCGACGCCGGTGCCCGGGCCTACTTCGAGGACGCACGGCTCCTCGGGGAGCAGTTCGAACAATCGATCGAAGAGCACCGCCGGATAGCGAGGGCGTGCTGCGTGGTAAATGCCGGAGGACTGATCGAACGTGCGACGAAGGTCGCCACCGAAGGTTTCAGGCCCAGTTCTCCTCACTGGCCGAGGAACTTCGGAGACCGTCGCTCCGCCATTGCTGCCACACCCTCCCGCCAGTCCGCCGTCTGGCGGAGCTTCGTCTGTTCATCGAGTTCGTGAGCCATGGCCCCGATCGCTGCATCGGCCAGCCCGGCGCGGAGGGTGGCACGAATCGAGGCAACGGCGAGGGGCGCTGAACTCGCAATCTCGAGCGCCATCTCGCGAGCCCGCGATCGCAGCTGATTCTGATGGACGAGGCAATCGATGAGACCGATGTCGAACGCTTCCTCGCCGGTGTAGCGGCGTCCGGTGAAGAGCATCTCCTGTGCCTTCTGCTGACCGATGACACGGGGCAGAGTGACCGAGAGTGCGAATCCCTGGTGGAAGCCGAGCTGGGCGAAATTGGCCGAGAACCGGGCTTCCTCGCATCCGACACGGAAGTCGGCAGCCATGGCCAGTCCCAAACCACCGCCGATGGCCGCGCCCTGCACGGCGGCCACCACCGGCAGAGGTTGAGCGAAGATGCGTCCGGCCTGGGCGTAGAGGTCGCCTGGCAACGCTTGATCGCCATTCGAACCGTTGAAATCGGCACCGGCGGTGAAGTGCTTGCCCTGGCTGCACAGAATGACGCACCGAGCTCCGACCTCGAGCACACGATCGAGGGCATTGGCGATCGCTTCGACCAGCGCAGTGTCGAAGAAGTTGTTCGGTGGTCGGCGCAGCTCGAGTGTCGCGACGTGGGCCGAGTCGACGCTCACGGCGAGTTCCCCGTCGATCAGAGAAAAGTTCTGCGGGTCGGTCATCGCCTGATCGTTGCCCAATCGAAGCCGGCGCGCCACCTGTCCCAAGTGAGCGACCGTGCCGACCGGGCGACTCTGCCGACCGACACCGATTGGTACATTCGCGGACAGTGTTCGCAGCGATCGTTCCGTGGCCGACCTGGCAGCAAGCATGGGCCGCATCGGTCGCGCTCGGCATCGCGTACGTGATACTCCGCCGACAACGACCCACGAGGCTCACCGAAGCGGTGCTGCCGGCCGTCTACGAGCTGATCGTGCTCACCGGCCTCTACGGGTTCTGGCGAACGGCTCGGAAGCTGCCGCTCGCCCAGTCGGAGGGAGCGATGGAGCGAGCGCGCGACATCGTGGATTTCCAGAATGCCATCGGTCTACCGACCGAACTCAGCGTTCAGCAATGGGTCCTCGGACACGACACGCTTGGATGGCTCTCGGCCGCCTACTACGCCGGAATGCACGTTCCGAGCATCTTCGCGTTCCTCATTTGGTTGTTCTGGCGACATCGGGACGCCTTCAAGCCGTGGCGTAACGTTCTAGCCCTCACAACCCTTGGCTGTCTGGTGATCCGGTTCTGGCGAGTGGCTCCGCCCCGCTTTCTCGTCGATCTCGGCTACCAGGACCTCTCCGAAATCCACAACCTCTCGGTCTACGGGCCGGTCGGTTCCGGTGTCTCCGGACAGTTCGTCGCCATGCCGTCCATTCACGTGGCTTGGGCGGCGGTCATCGGTTTCGCGATCGTCGCCGCCGGCGCGAGCCGATGGAAATGGCTGTTCGCCGCCCATCTGCCGATCACGTTCTTCGTGGTCTCGGCGACTGGTCACCATTGGTGGCTGGACAGCATCGTGGCCATCGTTCTCGTCGTCGTCTCGATGGTGATCGATCGGAGCGCTCGTCGTATCTGGTCGAGAGCGGCAGCACGCCAGGAGTCGGGACCGTCGGCCGATCCCCAACTTCTCCTGTCCGACACCCACGACTAGCGTCGACGACCGAACCCGTCATCGAGCGATCCTCGTTCGAGACCATCACCGAGGAGTTCTCGATGCGCGAAGCTGTCTTCGTTTCCTACGCCCGCACCGGACTGGCCAAGGCCGGGCGCGGTGGCTTCAACATGACGCCGGCCATGTCGATGGCCGCCCATGCGATCAAGCACGCAGTCGCCAAGTCTGGCGTCGAGCCCGAGGCCGTCGAAGACGTCGCTCTCGGCAACGGTGCGCACGGCGCTGGAAATCTCGGTCGTCTCGCCGGACTGCTCGCAGGGTTGCCGGTCAACGTCGGTGGCAACACGATCCAGCGCCACTGCTCGTCCGGCCTCAACTCCATCGCTGTCGCCGCCAACCACATCAAGGTCGATCAGGTCGATGTCGCCGTGGCCGGCGGCGTCGAGTCGATCACGATGCCGAGCCCCGGCATGGGCGGGGCTGCCAACATGGATCCGGCACTCGCCGAGATGTATCCGGCCGTCTACATGGCCATGATCGAAACGGCCGACATCGTGGCCGATCGCTACAACGTCTCGCGTGAGTATCAGGACGAGTACTCGTACAACTCCCAGATGCGTATGGCGGCTGCCCAGGAGAACGGTCTCTTCGAAGACGAGATCGTTCCCATGGAGACCAAGATGAAGATCGTCGACCGCGAGACCAAGGAAGAAACGATCGTCGACTACATCGTCGACGGCGACGAGTGCAACCGGCCGACGACCACGCTCGAGGGACTCGCCAAGCTCGGTCCGGTGCGGGGCGAGGGCAACTATGTCACCGCCGGCAATGCCAGTCAGCTCTCCGACGGCGCCGCAGCCGTGGTGATGATGTCAGACGAAGAAGCAAGCCGCCGCGACATCGAGCCCATGGGCGCCTTCAAAGGTTGGGCCGTCGCCGGATGCGAGCCGGACGAGATGGGCATCGGTCCGATCTACGCCGTGCCGAAACTGCTGAAGCGTCACGGCCTCACGGTCGACGACATCGACATCTGGGAGCTCAACGAGGCCTTCGCCAGCCAGTGCCTCTACAGCCGTGACACGCTCGGAATTGACCCGGACAAGTACAACGTCAACGGCGGCTCGATCGCCATCGGCCATCCGTTCGGCATGACCGGCACTCGCTGCGCAGGACACATCCTCCAGGAAGGAAAGCGTCGGGGTGCCAAGTACGGCGTCGTGACCATGTGCATCGGCGGAGGTCAGGGCGCCGCCGGGCTCATCGAGATCTACTGACTTCAGAACAAACCTCTCGTACGGAGGAGCTGACATGCCCGATGCCAAGGCTCCCCTCGGCCGGTCCTACCAGAAGCTTTTCGGGGCCAGCACCGTCTCGAACCTGGGTGACGGCGTCGGCCAGCTGGCGTATCCCTGGCTGGCCTCGGCCGTCACCCGAAACCCGATGTTGGTTGCCCTGATCGCGGTCGCTCAACGGCTGCCGTGGTTGGTGTTCAGCCTCCCCGCCGGCGTGATCACCGATCGCCACGAGCGCCGAATGCTCATGGTGCTGTCCAACGCATCACGTGCCGTGGTGACGTTGGGAGTCGCGCTGTTGGTGCTCGGCCAGGGCAGCGGGCTTCCGTCGCCGGATCGACTCGACGACACCTCACTCGTGATCGACACCAACGTCGGGCTGTACCTCGTCATTCTGCTGGCGACGATGGTGCTGGGCACGGCCGAGGTCCTGTACGACAACACGGCGCAGACGATCATGCCTTCGCTGGTCGACGAGTCTCAGCTCGAGAAGGCCAACGGCCGCCTCTGGAGTGCTGAGCAGGTCACCAACACGATCATGGGTCCGGCGCTCGGCGCCTTCCTGTTGGCGGTCACCTTCTCGATGCCGTTCCTGTTCGACGCGTTCTCCTTCGCCCTCTCCGCATTCCTGATCTTCCTTGTCCCGAAATCTTCCACGCCACGAAACACCACGGACCGCAAACCCTGGAAAAGCGAGTTGTCGGAGGGCTTCCGCTGGCTCTGGCAACACGAGCTCCTGCGCCCCTTGGCCGTCATCCTCGGTCTCCTCAATCTGCTGGGGACTCTGTCGGGGGCGACTCTCGTGCTCTACGCCCAGGAAGTGCTCGGAACGTCGACCATCGAGTTCGCCGTCCTGTCGACTGCCGGTGCCGTCGGCGGCATTGCCGGCGGTTGGACTGCCTCGTGGGTTGCCAAACGCCTCGGATCGGGCCCATCCCTCTGGGTCACGTTGATCGTCGGCGGAACGACGTCGCTCATCACCGGCCTCACTTCGCTGTGGCCGGTCGTCTGGGTGATGTTCGCCCTGTTCATGTTCGTGGCGGTGCTGTGGAACGTGATCACTGTGTCACTTCGACAGACGATCATCCCCGATCATCTCCTGGGCCGGGTCAACAGCGTCTACCGATTCTTCGCATGGGGCATGATGCCGATCGGGGCTCTCATCGGCGGCGCGATCATCCTCGTGGCCGAGGTCGTCTGGTCGAGAGAGATGGCACTGCGCCTTCCCTGGATCGTTGCCGGTGCCGGGCAGCTGGTGCTGCTCGCCTTCGCCGCACCCAGACTCACCACGGCAAAGATCGACGCGGCTCGGGCTGCCGCACCGTGATCCCGCGACCCCGCGACCCAAGCACGCTGTTCTGCGTCACCAGACCCTCGGTCTTGTCCGCGTTCCGCGGAACGGGAGGGTTCGAAGTAGGTTCTCGAAAGCCCGCGGCTGAACGGTCTGCGACCATCTCTCAACCCAGCACAGGAGCCTTCATGACCGACACCGTCGAGTACGAGACCATGACCTACTCGGTCAGCGACCACATCGCGACCATTCGTTTCACCCGTCCCGAGGGCGCCAACGCTGTCAGCGTCCAGTTCGCGAAGGACCTCCGTGCCGCCACGTTGGCTGCGCACTACGACGACGATGTCCGCGTCCTGTTGGTGACCGCCGAGGGCAAGGTGTTCTGTGCCGGCGGCGATCTCGTCGAGTTCAATGACGCCGGCGATGCCCTCCCGAGCGTCGCATCCGACATGCTCACCGACTTCCACGGGGCGATCTACCGGATGCATCGCATGACCAAGCCGACGGTTGCGTCAGTCGGCGGCGCGGCCGGGGGAGCTGGGCTCTCGCTCATGTGCGCCTTCGACCTGGTGGTGGCGGCCGAGAATGCCAAGTTCACCATGGCCTACACCAGGGCCGGGGTGACACCGGATGGAACGTCGACCTACTTCCTGGCCCGCCATGTCGGGTTGCGGCGGGCACTCGACCTGACCCTCACCAACCGCGTGTTGTCCGCCGACGAGGCGGAAGGGTGGGGACTGGTCAATCGAGTGGTCCCGAAGGGAGAGGCAGACGCCGCCGCATTGGCGCTCGCCACGGAACTGGCCGCCGGATCGGCGTTCGCCGTCGGCAATGCGAAGCGACTGATCTACGAGGGCTTCGATTCGTCCTTGGAGGAGACGGGCGAGCGTGAGATGCACATGATCACTCGCTCGATGGGTCGGCCAGACGGCAAGGAAGGCATCGCTGCCTTCGTCGAGAAGCGTCCTGCGGAATTCAACACCGAAACCGGCAATGCCTGAGTTCTCCTCACTGGTCGATCGAGCGGGGGGCAAGGGCGCCGAGGGCTGGGCGGTCCACTTTGCCGCCCGTCAGGCTGAGGCTCGGGGCGAGGACGTCGTCGTCCTCAGCGTCGGCGATCCCGATTTCGGGACTCCCGCCGGCATCGTCGACCGAGCGATCAAAGCACTCGACGACGGTGACACCCACTATTCCGACATCCCAGGGCGTCCCCGCCTCCGCTCGGCCATCGCCGACTACGTCAGCCGACTCACCGGCGTGCACTACGGCGGATCGAACGCGATCGTGTGCGCTGGAACCCAGAACGCCCTGTTCAACACCTCGTTGTGCCTGCTCGAGACCGGCGACGAAGTCATCGTGGCTGACCCCGCGTATCTGACCTACGAGGCGACGCTGCGCCTTGGCGGTGCGACGCTCGTCCCCGCCCTCCTCGACGATCGGTTCCGGCTCGATCCCGAGGCGATCAGGAAGGCAGTCACGGCGCGGACCAAGGCGATCATGGTGAATTCTCCCGCCAATCCCACCGGTGTCGTTGCCACACCGGACGAGCTGTCGTCCATCGCCGCCATTGCGCTAGAGAACGACCTCTGGGTGATCTCGGACGAGGTCTACGCCGAGTTGGTCTTCGCCGACGAAACGAACCGTGAACATCACTCGATTGCTGCCTGCGCCGGCATGGCCGAACGCACTGTTGTGATCGGCGCAGTGTCGAAGTCCCACGCCATGACGGGTTGGCGGCTCGGCTGGGCGGTCGGCCCGCCCAGTCTGATCAAACACATGACGACGGTCGCCCTGGCGATGAACTACGGCTTGCCGCCGTTCATCCAGGAGGCAGCGGTCGCTGCCCTCGAAGACCACGCACCCGATGTCGACGACATGCGGGCGATCTATCAACGACGACGCGACCTCACTACCTTCATGCTGGCTGACGCACCCGGACTCGAATTGCTCGTTCCCGAGGCGGGCATGTTCGTCCTGGCCGATGTCCGCGGCACCGGCCTGACGAGCGCCGATTTCTCCCGGAAGCTGTTCGACGAGCAGCGCGTCTCGGTGCTCGACGCGGCCAACTTCGGTGGTCGCGCCGACGGCTGGGTCCGCATCTCGTTCACCATTGACGATGTCCGCTTGGCCGAGGGCTGCAGACGCATCGTCGACTTCTGCCACACTCCCCGCTGAAACTCCCGCTGATCCCCGAACTGGAAGCTCACATGACCACACACATGCGCCAACTCCGCTCACTGGTGACCGACAGCGGCACGCTGCGCGTGTCGGTCGACGAGGTCGATCGACCCGTACCGGGCGACAACGAGGTCCTGGTCGAGGTTCGAGCAACCCCGATCAATCCTTCCGACCTGGGCCTGCTCCTTGGTGGGGCGAACCTCGACACGCTCCGTTCGGTCGGGTCGCCGGGGGTGCCAGCCATCGAGGCAGACATCCCGCCCGGCGTCATGGCCGGTCTCGGCGCACGCGTGGGCCAGTCGCTCCCGGTCGGCAACGAGAGCGCTGGTGTGGTCGTCGAGGCTGGTTCCTCGGCCGAGGCGCAGGCGCTCCTCGGCAGAACGGTCTCCGTCCTCGGAGGGGCCATGTATGCCGAGTACCGCTCCGTGCCGGTGGAGAGCGTTCTGGTGCTACCGGAGGGAACCGATCCTCGGGCCGGCGCCTCGATGTTCGTGAATCCGCTGACCGCGCTCGGCATGACCGAGACCATGCGACTCGAAGGTCACACCGCGCTGGTCCACACGGCGGCCGCCTCGAACCTCGGCCAGATGCTGAACAAGATCTGTATTGCCGATGGCATCGAACTGGTGAACATCGTGCGTCGCGAAAGCCAGGCCGAGCTCCTGCGATCGATCGGTGCCACCCACGTCGTCGACTCGTCCGCCGACTCGTTCATCGAGGACCTGGTCGCAGCGCTCACCATGACGGGGGCCACGATCGCGTTCGACGCCACTGGGGGTGGATCCCTCGCCGGGCAGATCCTGACCGGTATGGAGCGGGCCGCCGTGGCCAACGACCCCGCCGCCTACTCCCGCTACGGCTCCACTACCCACAAGCAGGTGTACATCTACGGTGGGCTCGATCGCAGCCCAACGACGCTCGATCGCACCTTCGGCATGGCATGGAGCATCGGCGGTTGGCTCCTCCCGTACTTCCTTGCTGCCGTCGGCCAAGAGGTCGGCGATCGCCTCCGGGCCCGCGTCGTGGAGGAGATGCACACGACCTTCGCCAGCACCTACACCCGGGAGATCACGCTCGGTGAGGTGGTCGATCCGGAGATCGCGGCTGCCTATGCCAAACAGGCCACCGGCGAGAAGTTCCTGGTGACGCCCAACGCCTGAACGGTTGGGAAGAGCGATGTCGGTGAGCGTCAGCCCGTGATCGGCGTGAGTCCCGCTGCCGTGATGCCGGCGACGGCACACGCTTCGTCGTTGTCGGAGTTGTCGCCGGACACCCCGACGGCGCCGATGATCGTCTCGCCGTCGGCGATCAGCACCCCTCCCGGCACGGGAACCACGGAGCCACCGAGTGCACCGACGACCCCCTGCACGAAGTGCGGCCGAACCTCGGCCGCCCCGTCGAGCAATCGACTCCCCATTCCGAGTGCGATAGCTCCGTATGCCTTCCCGTGGCCGACCTCGAAACGACCGAACGACGCTCCGTCCTGGCGCTCGAACGCCTTGAGTCGTCCACCGGCATCGAGCACGACCACGGCCAACGGAGCCATCTGGTCCTCGACACCTTTCGTCAGTGCCTGGGCGATGATGGTGCGAGCGGCATCGAGGGTGACGCTGACGTGACTCTTCATGTGGTCGTTCCTTTTCCGGTCGTGGTGACCTGCTGACGCTTCTTCTCCTGCCGTCTGGCATGGAGGATCGGTTCGGTGTAACCCGATGGTTGTTCGACGCCGCTGAAGACCAAGTCGCAGGCGGCCCGGAACGCCGGCCCGTCGAATGCCGGGCTCATCGGCTCGTAGGCGGGATCGTCTGCGTTCTGCCGATCGACGACCTGCGCCATCTTCTCCATGGTCGTCCGAACGCGGTCGGCGTCGACGATGCCGTGATGGAGCCAATTGGCCATGTGCTGGCTCGAGATACGGCAGGTGGCCCGGTCCTCCATCAATCCGATGTCGTGGATGTCCGGCACCTTCGAGCAGCCGATGCCCTGGTCGACCCATCGAACGACGTAACCCAGGATGCCCTGGGCGTTGTTGTCGAGCTCTGCTTGGATCTCGGCATTGATCCACTTCGGGTCTGTTTCGACGGGGATGCGGAGCAGGTCATCGATCGTCGCTCGCGGCCCGCCTGTGAGCAGCTCGTCCTGCCTGGCCGCGACGTCGACACGGTGGTAATGCGTGGCATGCAGCGTGGCGGCCGTCGGCGATGGCACCCAAGCGCACGTGGCCCCCGCTCGGGGATGTGCGATCTTCTCGTCCAGCATCGACGCCATCAGATCAGGGGCGGCCCACATGCCCTTGCCGATCTGCGCTCGTCCCTGCAGGCCGCAGCGGAGGCCCACGTCGACGTTCCAGTCCTCGTAGGCCCGGATCCATCGCTGCGCCTTCATGTCCGACTTCCGGACCATCGGGCCGGCCTCCATCGAGGTGTGCATCTCATCGCCGGTCCGGTCGAGAAACCCCGTGTTGATGAACACGATGCGTTGGCGGGCGGCGCGGATGCATTCGTGGAGGTTCAGCGTCGTCCGCCGCTCTTCGTCCATCACCCCGATCTTGATCGTGTTCCTTGTCAGGCCGAGAACGTCCTCGACGTCGGCGAAGACCTGATCGGCGAAGGCGACCTCATCGGGGCCGTGCATCTTCGGCTTCACGACGTAGATCGATCCGGTTCGTGAGTTTCTCGTCCCGTCGCTCTTGGTGAGGTCGTGCGTGGCTGCTAGGGCGGTCATCATGGCGTCGACCAGCCCTTCCGGCGCTTCGTTGCCGGCGGCGTCCAGGATCGCCGGGGTTGTCATGAGATGACCTACGTTGCGCACCAGCATCGTGGCCCGTCCCGGCAGGGAGAACTCGTTTCCATCTGGGCCGACGAAGATTCGGTCTGTCGCCATCGACCGCGTGAATGTGGACCCGCCCTTGGTGACCTGAGCGGTGAGATCGCCGCGAAGGAGACCGAGCCAGTTGCGATAGGTGACGGTCTTGTCGGCGCCGTCGACAGCGGCGATGGAGTCCTCGCAGTCCATGATCGCTGTGACCGCCGATTCGAGCAGGACATCGGCCACACCGGCGGGATCGGTTGACCCGATGGGATGCGTGCTGTCAATCACGAGTTCGATGTGCAGGCCGTGGTTCCGCAGCAGGATCGACGACGGTTGCGTGGCCGGTCCGATGCGACCGACGAACTGGCCGGCCTCGAGAAGTCCGACTGATGCGGCATCGCCGCAGGCCACAGCCAACGCGCCATCGACGACCGTGTAGCCGGTTGCCACGGCGTGCGAGTGCCCGTGGGCGAGGGGGGTCACGTCGTCGAGGAAGCGACGGCCCCAGGCGATCACCCGAGTTCCGCGATCGGGATCGTAAGGACCGGCCGGCGGCTGGTCACCGAGGGCATCTGTGCCGTAGAGAGCGTCGTAGAGCGATCCCCAACGGGCGTTGGCGGCGTTGATGGCATAGCGGGCATTCATCACCGGAACAACGAGTTGGGGTCCCGCGATCGTGGCCAGCTCCGGGTCGACACCCTCGGTCTCGACTGCGAAGGGAGCACCTTCGGGGAGGAGATAGCCCAGGTCCTCGAGAAACGACCGGTAGGCAGCCGGGTCGTGGTCCGGATTGTTGCGGTGCCAGTGGTCGATCGCAGCCTGCATCTCGGCCCGGGTCTCGAGCATGCGTCGGTTCTCCGGTCCTCGTTCGTTGATCAAACGAGCCAGGCCCGACCACAACTCCGAGGGATCAATGCCGGTGCCCGGCAGCGCCTCGGTCTCGACGAACGCGTGCAGCTCGGCGTCGACCGACAGGCCTCCGACGTCGACGTAGTCCGATGGGTGATCGATGGTCATTGGGCTCTCGGGAGGTCGAGCGGTGTGCCGTTGATCGCGGCGTCGATCAGCTGCATTGGATGGACGGTGAGGACACCGGCGCCGGCGAGATGGAGGGAACACCCTGGGTTGGCGCTGGCCACGACATCGGGGGCCGCCCGATCGATGGCGGCCACCTTCCGGTCGCGGATGTCGCCTGCCAACTCGGGATGCATGACCGAGAACGCGCCGCCTGCGCCACAGCAGAGCCCCTCGTCGTCGAGCTCGACGATGGTGCGAACAAACGGCGCCAGGATTGTCCGCGTGGCCTGGTGGACTTTCTGGACGTGGCGGAGATGGCAGGGATCCTGCACCGCCACAACGAGATCCAACGGCTCGACGGCCGGAAGCGCATCGAGGTGCTCGCTGAGGAACTCGGAGATGTCGAACACTCGGGACCCGAAGGCGGCCGCCTCGTCGGTGTCGAGCAGATGGCCATAGTCCTTCATCGCTGCGCCGCACCCCGCCGAGTCGACCACGATGGGGCGATCGTCGAGCGCCTCGATCATCGACGATGCCATCTCTCTGGCGTCACCCGCGAGCCCCGCATGAGTGTGCAGGGCACCACAGCACGGCGCCGCACGGCCGGTCGGCCGCACACCGAACCCCGCTGCTTCCAGGACGCGCTGGCCGGCGGCGTGGACGTTGCGCTGCCAGGCGTCCATGACGCATCCGGTGAAGAGGTACACGTCGTCGCCGGACGCCACGAGCGGCTCCTGCCGGAACGGAATGTCCTTGGGGAGCCCGAGCCGCCCCGGCACGAGCGACAGCCGGTTGGCCACGGCGAGTGCAGACGAGCCAAGGGCCAGCAGTGAGGGCTTTGCGAGTGGAGCCATGGCCCACCGCTGCCAGCGTGGCGCGATCGCACCGTCATCGGCGAGGGTTTCGCGTGTTGCCTCCATCAGGTGCCCGAAGTTGACGCCGCTGGGGCACGCTGTCTCGCAGCCGCGACACTGCACGCATGTCTCGAACGAGTGCAGCACTTCGTCGGTGACCGGCGCATCGTGATCCTGCACCTCGCGCATCAGCTGGATGCGCCCACGTGGTGACATGGTCTCGTCACCGGTCACGCGATACGTGGGGCAATGAGGGAGGCAGAGCCCGCACTGCACGCAGGCGTTCAGCTCCTCGGCATCGATGCGCAGATCCATCAGAGTCTCCGTCCTGGATTGCAGCGACCGGTCGGATCGAACGCCGCCTTCAATCGGCTCGAGATGAGATCGACCACGGGGTCGGGGGAGCGGACCGGGGCTGGATTCGATGCCCACGCCACGCCCACACCGATCGACAACACGGCTGGCCCGGTGGCATGAGCGCCGAGGGTTCGCAGATCGGAGGGCCGCATCGACCATCGGTGGACGGGGAGTTCGGGCGGACCGTCGGTGTCGGTGAAGTGTCCGAGTGCCTCGAGGCGGCGTCGCTCGGCGGCAACGTCAGACGGGTGTCCCTCGATGAGGACCCACGTGGCCTTGCGATCGTGGAGCATCGCCGACGGTCGCAGGAGGACGTCAGGAATCGAGAACGGGTCCGCATCGTCGGATCGGAGCCACACGGACTCGGCCGGGATCGGATTGGTTCGCAGCACGAGCTCGGCGATGGCACCGAACGTCCCGAGTGATCCGGTGATGAGCTTGGGCAGGTTGAATCCGCTGACGTTCTTGACCACCGGTCCACCGGCGGTGACCAGTCGTCCTTCCGCCGAGACGTAGCGGACCTGGAGCACACTGTCCCTGACTCGACCACGGCCGAGGACTTCGAGATGGTTCTCACCAACGGCAACGGCTCCACCGACGGTGCCACCTCGCATCGGGAGAGCCGACCGTTGGCCTTGCTCGCCGAGGGCAGCCTCGAGATCGGCCACGAGGGTACCGGCCCGAACCTGCACCGTCATCTCAGCCGCGAGATGATCGACCATCCCTACAGGGGCGCGCACGACCCGGGCCGCCTCGTCGGCGGCTCCGCCGTGTTCCCATCGGGTTCCCCCGCCCCGAACCGCGAACGGCCCCTCGGAGCCAATGACGGCGGCGAACTCGTGCAGGACGGGATCGAGGATCTGGAGTGCGGCGTCAACCACGGAGTTCAACCCCAAACATCGTCTGGGACCGACCGCAGGGCTTGGATGTCGGCACAGGAATGGCCCATGGGCAGCACCTTGCCGGGGTTGGCCCGACAGCTCGGATCGAACGATGTCCGCAAGCGGTTCTGATGATCGAGATCGTCGTCGCTGAAGAGTCGGTCCATGTACTTCTGCTTCTCGATGCCGATCCCGTGTTCGCCGGACAGGACGCCGCCTGCGTCGAGCGAGGCCTGCACGATGAGCTCGCCTGCCGCATGAACCCGTTCCAACTCGCCTTCGTTGCGACGGTCGAACAGGATCAGGGGGTGCAGGTTCCCGTCGCCCGCATGAAAGACGTTCATCACGATCAGGTCATGGGCATCGGCGATGCAGTAGATCTTCTCCAGGACCTCCGCCAGCTTGGCTCGTGGCACCACGGTGTCGTGCAGGTAATAGTCCGGCCGGATCTGGGCGATGGCGCCGAACGCCGTCTTGCGTCCCTTCCACAGCAGCGCCCGCTCCTCCTCGCTCTGGGCGAGGCGAACATCAGTGGCGCCATGGCTCCGGCCGATCTCGCCGATCCGATGGGCGTCGGCGTCTGCGCCGTCGTCGAGCCCCTCGACCTCGGCCAGCAGCACCGCCGCGGCATCGAGTGGGTAACCGGCGTGGACGAAGTTCTCGACCGCAACCGTGATCTTCTGGTCCATGACCTCCATGGCGGCGGGAACGATCCCGGCGGCGATGACCCCGCTCACCGTGTTGGCCGCAGCGGCCACGGTGTCGAACGACAGCAGCAGTGTGCGAACGGCCGGGGGGTTCTTGGTGAGGCGGACAGCGACCTTCGTTGCGATACCGAGCGTGCCTTCGCTGCCGACGAACGCACCACGGAGATCGAGTCCCGATTCATCCGGACCGATCTCGCCGACCAGCACGCGCTCGCCGGTGACGAGCACGACCTCGATGGCGGCAACATGGGCATCGGTGACCCCGTAGGCGAGACAATGCGGTCCACCAGCGTTGTTGGCGACGTTGCCGCCGATGGTGCAGACCTGCTGACTCGATGGGTCTGGGGCGAAATGGAACCCCATGGGGCGTACGTGCTTGCTGAGGTCGAGGTTGATGACTCCGGGCTCGACCCACGCGATTCTGTTGTCGATGTCCACCTCGAGAATCCGGTTCATCTTGGTCATCGCGACGACAACCGGGGCGCCGAGGGGAATTGCGCCTCCGGCGAGGCCGGTACCGGCGCCGCGAGGTACGACCGCACGCTCATGCCGGGTGGCGACCTCCATGACCGCCTGCACCTCTTCGGTCGACTCCGGGAACACGATCGGTCCGGCGACACCGCCGTCGAACACCGACGCGTCATGGCTCAGCAGTGCTCGCTCGGCACCGTCGTTCCGGACCCGATCACGCGAGAGCACGGCAACCAGGTCTGCGACGAGCGGATCCGACGGTCGGTAGGTCGACCCGGCGTAGCGCGTGGCGATCGGCGCCAACGTCTTGAGCCGCTCGATGAACGTTGCCAATGAGATCCCCTGTCGACGGCCGGTCGACCTCAGGTATAGCCCGCGATCGTGCCCGCGATCGAGGCGAGGCTGGCTTGCTTCATTGCCTGGAAGGTCTGGTCGTCGACCACCACGATCGGCATGGCGATGCCATACAACTCATCGGCAACGATGGCCCCGAGCGCCACGATCTCATCTGGCTCGTGCAACACGATCGCCGCCGGTGCCGTGCCGATACGAATGGCCTCGGCAATGACGCTGCTGGCCGAGCTCGACCCACGCCCGGCCTGCATCACCACGACGTGTCCGGTGAGGACGGCTCCGAACTGGGGGTGATGGCGGTCGATGATGGCCCCCGTGTGTGAGTCGAAACCGCCCCAGAAGCTCAGCGGTTCGGCCAGGACGAGGGTCGGTCCTTCTGCTTGTCCACCAACGAGCCAATGCATGCTCGCATCGAGCGTCACGCCGTCGAGTTCGATCATGTCTCAACCCCAACCCGAGGCTGTGACCCCCGAGAATGGGGGCTGCAAACCTCGGGTTTGAGCCCCACAGAATCGGGGGTCACAGCCTCGGGTTGGACGTATGTGCCGTCGAGATCGATCACCAGTCGTCCCCCGAGCGGACGACACGGCCCTCGATGGCCGACTGCACGCAGTCGTCGACCGTTCCGAACGCGACCTCGATGCCCAGATTCCCAGGGGCGTAGTAGGCCCACTTCGGCGAGTCGGTCATGGCCGGTCCGTCGAACGGGGCCATGACCGGGGTGATGTAGGTGCACGTATCGGTCACCAGCTGGATGCCTGCCTCCTCCACCACCGCGACCCAACCCCGAAGGTCGAGCTCGGTGAGGACTTCTCGCCCGGTCGACACGTAGAACGGGACACGGAATCGGCGGCCATCGCGCTGGGCCGCCCTCACGAGTTCGACGAGAACAGCGAACTCTCTGATCGAGTAGTGCGGAGTGCCGAGGCTCACGGCGCCGATGGCAACGTCGGTCGCGGCGCCAGTGGTGACGGTCGACAACTCGTCCCAGGCGGAGCGGAGGTCGGCCGATGTCACGATGATGTGGGGGAGCGTGTCGATCGCAGCGCCACCCGTGGCTTCATCGATGGTGGAAGCTTCGGGGGTCGACCCGACGACGTGGAACATTGCGACCGAACCCGACGATGCAGCGGCGGAACCGAGGGTCTTGAGTTGATCCTCGTCGAGGCCTGGGCAGCCGACGATGACGGGCACGGTCGTGCCGGATCGGCGTCCAATCACGTGTCCGAGCAGAGCCGGCCCAGCTCCTCCGGCGACACGCTCACCGATTGCGGTCACGTCGAACACGATGCGGGCATGGCGGTGTTCGTCGAGGTGGAAGCTGCTGGCCGGGGCTCGCCCGGTGATCGCGGCGCAGATGTCAACGAAGTCGCCGTAGCGGCCCGTCCTGGCACCGAGGACCGAGTTGGCGAAGACAATGGCATTCGACTCGGCCCACGCCACGTGCTCGCCGAGGCCGGGGCGGACCGAGCGTTGATAGGGAGCGCACGTCCACGTCGGGATGCAGCCCATCTCCTCGTAGTGGTCCATGAGACGCCTGGCATCGGCGGCGGTGTCGGGATCACCTCGGTAGAGCTCGGGGTGGAGGAGGTCCAGCGATGACACGTTCAGCGTGGTCGGTACTCGCACGCGGCCTCCACCCTCAGCCAGGGTCCTGGCGAAGTCGAGCCCTGCAGTGCCGTGGAAGAGACAGGAATCGATGTGGGCACCACTGATGTCGAGGAGCTCGGTGGCGCCCGTGACGTGCGCAAGACGGAGAATCACCCGCATCGACAGGGCGACCGCTGGGCCATCGGCACCATCGAGCATGGCCCGGTCGGCCTCGGTCAGGAGCATGCATCCCAACCGTAGAAGCCGGGGCTCTACGATGGTGCGATGACCTCGTCGTTCGACCGCTTCCGACCCCACCCGTGGCACGGCCTCAGCGCCGGTTCCGGCGCTCCGGACCTCGTCGATGCGTACATCGAGATCACTCCGTTCGATGCGGTCAAATACGAGATCGACAAGCTCTCCGGCTACCTCCGGGTCGATCGGCCTCAGGGAAGCAGTGCGTTGCCGCCGACGCTCTACGGCTTCGTCCCCCAGACCTACTGTGGCGATGAGGTCGCATCACTCACTCCTCGAGCCACGGAGGGGGACGGGGATCCGCTCGACATCTGTGTGTTGTCCCAGCAGCGAATCGACCGGGCCGAGATCATCGTGCCGGCCAGGGTGGTCGGCGGCATCGCCCTGCTCGACGACGGCGAGGCGGACGACAAGATCATCGCCGTACTCAACAGCGACACCGTCTTCGACTACGCGACCGACATCAAGCATCTGCCCGAGGCGGTGGTGAACCGGATCGTGCACTACTTCGGCACCTACAAGCAGCAGATGACGGGCGACAAGGCGAATGCGATCGAGGTCATCGGCAGCTACGGCCGTGAGCAGGCCCTCGAGGTCGTGAAGGCATCCATGCGTGACTACGAAGCCACGTTCCCGACCGGTGACCGCCGCAAGGACTGAACAGGTTGACCATGGACCTGCGGCGCCACCACGACGACCTCGACCGAGACGGCTACACCATCCTGGAACGCCTGATCCCAGACGAGTTCGTCGATGCATTGCTCGACGACGTCCATCGTCTCGAACGGGAGCGGGCCAGCGCGCCGGCCAACAATCGGTTCGAGGGTGCCCACACGACCCGCACCTACAACCTGCTCGCCCACGGCGACATCTGGCAGCAGGTTCCGGTCCAACCGCAGGTGCTGGAACTGATCCAGGGCGTGTTGGGTGCCGAGTGCCTGGTGTCGTCGCTGGCATCGATCTCGCTCGCCCCCGACGAGTCGGCGCAAGTCCTCCATGCCGACGATCAGGCGATGCCGCTCGAGAAACCACATGTCGCCACCGTCGCCAACTCGATGTGGGCGCTCACCGATTTCACCGAGGCCAACGGCGCCACCCGCATCGTGCCCGGCAGTCATCGTTGGGCCAATCCCGACTACACGAGGGATGACCACCAGACCGACACGGTCGCAGCCGAGATGCCCAAGGGAAGCGTCCTCGTGTGGGATGGCAGCAGCTGGCACGGTGGCGGCGCCAACACCAGTGACAAGGTCCGGATCGGTGTGGCAATGAACTATTGCGCCGGCTTCATACGGCAGCAGGAGAATCAGCAGCTCGGTATTCCGACCGAGGTGCTCGCATCGTTCTCGCCTGAACTGCGCCAGCTCTGTGGGCTCGGCATGTACCGGGGGCTGACCGGCAACATCGAAAAGCAGAGCCCTGCTGCGCTCCTGTTCGGTGATCCGGCCGAGACGCAGATGTGGGATCGGGAACCCCTCGCGTGAGCGGTCACCGGCCATGACCACAGCGGCTCCTCCGAGCGCCAGCAGAGCTGACCAGATCGGCACCAAGGCCGAGGCGGCGCGAGCCTTCGTTGCCCAGCCCTCCGGCCGAGTGCTGCTCGCCATCGTCGTCTCGTTGCTGGTGTTCCGGTCGTTGCTCGGGCCGCTCGCCGTTGCCGACCTCGTGCTGGTCGCGGTGACGGTCGCTCTCGTCGGCCCCTTCGAGTGGCTGGTCCACCGCTTCCTCCTGCACGCACCGGCCGACTCGGCTCGCATGAAGACGTTGGGAACGGGCAAGGGCCATGTCGAGCACCACAAGGACCCGGCCGAGCTCCAATGGTTGATGCTGTGCTGGCGAGATGCCGCTGTCTTCAGCATGACCCTCGGCGTGCTGGGAGCACTATTCGCAATCCCGACCGCAGTGCTGCTCGACGCCGATCAGCTTGCCACGTTCGCCACTGCGTGGTCGGCAGCCGCTGTTGGCCTGCTCCACTACGAGTGGGTCCACCTCTTGGTCCACACCCGCTACCGCTGCCGCACGAGGTACTACGGCGCGTTGGAGCGCCACCACCGGCTACACCACTATCGCAACGAGCACTACTGGCTCGGGGTGACCTCCCGCAACGGGGACCGACTGTTTCAGACGATGCCCGATCGGCGCGAAGTCGAGCTGTCAGCCACCGCTCGAAACCTCGGTCGAACGGAAGAGAGCGGACCAACCTGAGGCTCTGACCCCCGGATTTGTGGGGCTCAAACCCGAGGTTTACACCCCACAGAATCGGGGGTGATTGCCTCGGGTTCGGTCTTGGTCAGTGCTGCTTCTTCTTGATCGACACCGTGACGGGAGTCGGCATCTG